>NZ_DAISJG010000066.1:0-10521 GCF_036821595.1 Phenylobacterium sp. | reverse complement strand
ACGCGGATGTTCTCGCCGTAGCCCGGCCAGACGAACTTGCCGCGCTCGTCCTTGCGGAACCAGTTGACGAAGTAGATCCGCGGCAGCTTCGCCGGGTCCTTCCCCTCGCCCATCTTCAGCCAGTGGGCGAAGTAGTCGCCCATGTTGTAGCCGCAGAACGGCAGCATCGCGAACGGGTCGCGGCGCAGCTCGCCGATCGCGTTCTCGGCCGCCGCGGTGCCTTCCGAGGCCACGTTGGAGGCCATGAACACGCCCTGGCGCCAGTCGCGGGCCTCATTGACCAGCGGCACGGCCGAGGCGCGGCGGCCGCCGAACAGGATGGCCGAGATCGGCACGCCGGCCGGGTCTTCCCACTCGTCGGCGATCACCGGGCACTGGGCCGCCGGGACCGTGAAGCGGGCGTTCGGGTGCGCGGCGGGCTCGCCGCTCTCCGGCGTCCAGTCGCGGCCGCGCCAGTCGATCAGGTGCGCCGGCGGTTCGCGGGTCAGGCCCTCCCACCACACGTCGCCGTCGTCGGTCAGCGCCACGTTGGTGAAGATGCAGTTGCCGTGCAGGGCGTCGATCGCATTGCCGTTGGTCTCGACGCCCGTGCCGGGCGCCACGCCGAAGAAGCCCGCCTCGGGGTTCACCGCATAGAGCCGGCCGTCGTCGCCGAACCGCATCCAGCAGATGTCGTCGCCGATGGTCTCGGCCTTCCAGCCCTCGAGCGTCGGGTGCAGCATGGCCATGTTGGTCTTGCCGCAGGCGCTCGGGAACGCGGCGGCCACATAGCGCACGTCGTTGTCCGGCGAAGTCAGCTTCAGGATCAGCATGTGCTCGGCGAACCAGCCCTCGTCGCGGGCCATGACCGAGGCGATGCGCAGGGCGAAGCACTTCTTCCCGAGCAGGGCGTTGCCGCCGTAGCCCGAACCGTAGGACCAGATCTCCCGGGTCTCCGGGAAGTGGACGATGTACTTGATCTCGTTGCAGGGCCACGCGACGTCGGCCTGGCCTTCCGCGAGCGGCATGCCCACCGAGTGGACGGCGGGAACAAAAAAGCCGTTCTCGCCGAGCTGGTCGAGGGCGGCCTTGCCCATCCGGGTCATGATCCGCATCGATACGGCCACATAGGCCGAGTCGGTCAGCTCCACGCCGATGGCCGAGATCTTCGAGCCGAGCGGCCCCATGCAGAACGGCACCACATAGAGGGTGCGGCCCTTCATGCAGCCCTTGAACAGGTCCTTCAGGTCGGCCCGCATCTCGGCAGGGTCGAGCCAGTTGTTGGTCGGGCCGGCGTCCGCTTCCTTCTCCGAGCAGATGAAGGTGCGGCTCTCCACCCGCGCCACGTCGCGGGGGTCGGAGGCGGCGTAGAAGGAGTTCGGGCGCTTTTCGGGGTTGAGGCGCTTCAGCGTCCCGGCCGCGACGAGTTCGCTCGTCAGTCGCTCCCATTCCTCGTCCGAGCCATCGCACCAGACCACCCGGTCGGGCTGCGTCATCTCGGCGATCTCGCGGACCCACTGGACGAGTTTCAAATGTTTCGTCGGCGCGGGCTCAAGTCCCGGGATGGTCCTAAGGCTCATTCAAAACAACTCCCTGGCCCCATGATCTGCCGGAACCGACGGGTCCCCCGCGCGATCAACGCATTGAACTAACGCAGCTCGCAGGCCCTCGTCCTGCAAGTTGCGGCCCAGCTACAGCGCCGGGTCGCCCCACAACGTATGAAAACGCCTTTGGATCAGTCGCTTGGGATCACAAAGCGGCACACGCTTCCGCTGCATACAGCCCTGACGCAACGTTCCGCCAGCGCCTTAGACGCGACATTCGTAATGACACCGGTAGCAATGCCGGAATCGGCCCCATTCGGCCCCTGGCGAGCCGGCGCTTGGCGGCGCGCCGGGTTTGGGGCACACCGAATCCGTGTCGGAAACCCAACCCAACGGGCCGAATCTCAGCAGCGGCGAGGACGCCCTCGTCCGCATCTACCTTGCGCGCCGCGATACCCTGATCCGCTTCTTCGCCGCCCGCGTGGGCCGGCGGGCGGCCGAGGATCTCGCCCAGGAGCTCTATCTGAAGCTGGCGTCCCGCAGCGAGACAGTGGAAGCCGATAATCCGCTCGCCCTGCTCTACCGGATCGCCACCAACCTCATGCTCGACCGTGTTCGCGGCGAGCGCCGGTCGGCAGCCCGCGAGGGGGCGTGGCGGCAGGCCGCGCACCTTTCCATGGGCGGCGAGGACGTGGCCGACGAGCCGGCGCCCGACGAGGCCGCCGCCTCCCGCCAGCGCCTGCGCCAGCTGGTGGACGCCGTGGCCGAGCTGCCGCCCCAGATGCAGCGCGCCTTCCGCCTGCACAAGCTGGAGGGCCTCAGCCACGCCGAGACCGCCCGGGCGATGGGACTGTCGGTCAAGTCCGTGGAAAAGCACATCAGCGCCGCCCTCAGGACCCTCACCGCGAGGCTCGGCTGATGATTCTACCCCGAATTGAATCCGACGACCGGGGGGTGAGACCGCTCGGCGCCGTCAATGTCGGTGACGGAGTGCGCCGGGGGGCGCGCCGGGAAGGACGATGAACGAGCCCTGGGCATACGGCGGAGACGCGGCGCGGTCGGAGGCGGCCGACTGGATCGTCCGGCTGCAGGCCGACGACCTCACGGAGGCCGACGCCCTGGCCTTCGACGCCTGGCTGCGGGCCTCTTCCGCCCATGTCCGCGCCTATGACGCCGCGCTTGCCGTGTGGGATGAGTTCGGCGCCGGGGGCGCCGAGGTGGAACGGGCGCTGAAGCCTGCTCGCGTCCGCCCCCAGCCCAGCCGCCGCTTCTACCTCGCCGCAGGGGCCATGGCCGCCGCCGCCGCAGTCGCCGTCGTCGTGGCGCCCGGATGGCGACCCGAGCCTCCACCGGCCGGATACATGACCGCCAACGGCGAACATCGGACCATAGCCCTCGCCGACGGGTCGACGATCGAGCTCAACGCCGGCACCCGCCTGAGCGTCGCCCTCGGCCGCCATGAGCGGCGCGTGGTCCTCGACGAAGGCCAGGCGGTGTTCGACGTCGCCGCCGATCCCCGTCGCCCGTTCGTCATCGCCGCCGGCGACCGGATGGTGCGCGTGGTCGGCACCCAGTTCGACGTCCGGCGTCGCGACGGGCGCCTGTCGGTCACGGTCGCCGAAGGCGTGGTGGAGGTCCGCCCCGCCGGGGAGGCCGCCGGCCGCGCCTTCCGGCTGCGCCCGGGCCAGCGGCTTGATCATGTGGAAGGCTCGCCGGACGCCCGCGTCGTCGCCGCCGCGCCCGAAGAGGTGCTGGGCTGGCGCGCCGGCCGCCTGGTCTACCGGGACCGGCCCCTCGGCGAAGTCGTGGCCGACCTGAACCAGCAGTTCCCCACCCCGATCCGCCTGGAGGACCCTTCGCTGGCGGCGACGCCGATCTCCGGCGTGCTCATCCTCGACGACCAGGACGCGGTCATTCGTCGCCTGGCCTTGCTGGTTTCGGTGAGCGCAGTACGTTCCGGCGACGGCGTGACCTTGCGACGCGACGACGCGAGGCGCTGATGGGGATCAGGGGCGATTTCCACGCGGGGCGTGCATGTGGCGTGGGCGGTGGGCGCCGCGGGCCTCGGCCTGCTGGCGACGCGCGCTGACGCGGCCGAGGCCCGCTACCGCTTCTCCATTCCGCCGAAGTCCTACGCCGACGCCCTGATCGACCTCGGCATGCAGGCGAACGTCTCGGTGGTGGGCACCTCGGCCTGCGGCGCCGGGGGCCCCGCCAGCCTCTCAGGCTCCTACGCACTCGACGACGCGCTGCGCCGCCTGTTGGCCGGCGCCCCCTGCAGCTACAGGATCGTCGATCCCCGCACCGTCCGCATCGCGCCGCCCGCCCCTGTGCCGGAGGAGCCGATCCGGGTCCCCACCCTCGTGGCCGAGCTGATGGTCACCGCCACCAAGCGCCCCGCCGGCCTCGGACGCATCGCCGCCGGGGTCAGCGCCATCCCCGGCCCGCAGCTCGAGCTCACTGGCGCCGCCGACATCGGCCGCACGACCGGACAGCTGGCGGGCGTCCTGACCACCAACCTCGGGCCCGGCCGGGATAAGCTGATGATCCGCGGCCTCTCCGACGGCGCCTTCACCGGCCGCGCCCGCTCGACGGTCTCCACCTACCTCGACGACGCCCCGATCAACTACAACGCCCCGGACCCGGACCTGAGGCTCACCGACGTGGAGCGCGTGGAGGTCGTCCGCGGACCGCAGGGGGCGCTCTACGGCTCCGGGGCGCTCACCGGCATCTACCGGATCGTCACCCGCAAGCCGGATCTCGAGACCGTGGGCGGCGGCGTCTCCAGCCAGCTCGCCTCGACCAAGGGCGGTTCGGCAAGCCGGGTCCTGGAAGGCCACGTCAACCTGCCCCTGGTGCGAGGCCAGGCGGGCCTGCGCGCGGTCGCCTATCACGACGTCCAGGGCGGCTACCTGGACAACACCAGCCTGCGGGTCTCCAACGTCGACCGCACCACGCGCGACGGCGGCCGCCTGGCCCTGCGCGTGCAGATGTCCGACGCCTGGCAGGCCGACTTCGCGGCCACGGGCCAGCGCCTCCGTTCGAACGACACCCAGTACACCACGCCGGATATCGGTCGTGGCCGCGTCAACCAGTTGCGCGAGACCCACAAGAACGACTTCGCCGAGGGCGCCGTGACGCTGCGGGGCGAGCTCGGCTGGGCCAGCGTCAGCTCGTCGGTGGCCTACGTCCAGCACACCTACGCCAGCCAGTACGACGCGTCCGAGGCGCTGGAGGACTTCTTCGCCAACGACGTCGCCGACCTCGGCCTCTTCTACGAGTCCGCCCGGGTCAGCATGCTGGTGGAGGACCTCGTGCTGCGCTCTTCCGGGCCCGGCCCCTTCGCCTGGCTGGTGGGCGCCTACGCCGCCAGCACACTGGAGAAGACCCCGTCCTCCCTCGGGGTGCGGAACGAGGCGGCCGGCCGGCTGGAGACCATCTACCGTGAGAACCGGCGCGATCGTGTGCGCGAACTCGCCCTCTACGGGGAGGCGTCCTACCGCTTCGGGGACGGCTGGACCGCCGTGGCCGGCGGGCGGCTGTTCGAGACCCGCGTCCGCACCCTCGCCGACGTCACCGCCGCCCCGCCCGGCTACTCGCGCATGTTCGAGGGCGAACGGACCTTCCAGGACATCCTGCCGACGTTTTCGGTGCAGCGGGAGTTCGCCTCAGGGGACCTGGTCTATGCGCTCTACTCCGAAGGCTTCCGCCCCGGCGGCTTCAACACCGGCGGCTTCCTGGGCCCCATCCGGCCCAGCCGCACGACCTTCGTTCCCGACCGGCTGAGGAACTACGAACTGGGCGCGAAGCTGCGGCTGGCCGAGCGCCGCCTCGCCGTGCGCAGCGCGCTGTTCTACGACCGCTGGACGAACATCCAGAGCGACCAGTACCGGCCCTCGGGGCTCGCCTACACCGCCAACGTCACCGACGCCTGGATCGTCGGTCTGGAGGCGGAGGTCGCCTACGAGTTCGACTTCGGCCTCTCGCTCCAGGCCAACACCCTGCTCTCCGCCTCGGAGATCACGCGGCCCAACATGGATTTCGCCGCGGAGCTCGTCGGGGAACTGCCGGGAGTGCCCGAGGTGTCCGGCGGCGTCCTGGCGATCTACGAGCGGCCCTTGGGGGCACTCACCCTTCGTCTCACGGGCGAGGCCAGCTACGTCGGCCGCTCCGCCGTCTCGTTCGACGCGGCGAGGGCCTCGCGGATGGGCGACTACCTCCGCGCCCGCCTCGCGGCCGAGGTGGCCTCCGACCGCTGGGCCGCCGGGGTCTTCGTCTCCAATCCCACCAACGACGCCGGCGACACCTTCGCCTACGGCAATCCCTTCAGCTTCCGCCGGGACGGACTGCGGCAGGTGACGCCCCAGCGGCCGCGGACCATCGGCGTCCGTCTCGCCGGGGCCTTCTAGGCGCCTCACCTGAAAACTTGGCCATGGCCACTGGGGGGCGTTGGGTGACGGCGGCGTCATAACAGGTGAACGGGCCGTAAGACGGGCCCGCGCGGGAGGCTGGGGAGTCGCCGTGGTCAAGTTGTCTGCGCTCGTCTCGATACGGGGCGAGGAGCCATTGTTGGGTGACGCCCTTCGCCGTCTCGCCTTCTGTGACGAGATCGTGCTCGTGGCCGACCGCCCGACCCAGCGCACGCAGGAGATCGCCCGCCGGCACGGCGCACAGCTCGTAGCCGGCATCTTCCCCCTCGATAGCCAGCGGCGCACCGCCGGCGCCGAGGCCTGCGGCGGCGACTGGATCCTGGAGGTCGAGCCCGACGAGCAGGTCGACTCGGCGCTCGCCTGGGAGATCCGCGCGACGCTGCAGATGCGCCCTCAAGGCGATTGGTTCGAGGTCCCGGTGGCCAACTACGTGGCCGGCGCGCTGGTCGAGCGCGGCTGGGGCGGTGTCCTGGGCTCGGTCCGGGACGCCCGACTGTTCCGACGCGGCGCCAAGCGCTGGCCGCCACGCCGGTTCGGCGGCGGCGTGCTCTCGGGAGCGTCGGGGGGCGCTCTCAAGGGCGCGTTGCGTCGCCAGGTGGCCGAGGACGTGGGCGGACTGGTGGAGCGGCTCAACCGCCTCACCGCGCTGGCAGCCGAGGATCGCGCGGAGGCGGGTCACGCGGGCGGCTACGGCGCCGTCCATGGCCTCGGCCACTTCCTGGGCAGCTACGTCGGCCGCGCCGGCTGGCGCGAGGGTCGCCTGGGCTTCCTGATCGCCCTGCTGGCCGGCCTGCATCCCGTCCTGACCCATCTGCGGGCGCGCGAGATCCTCGAGACCCGCCGACGCACGGCCGGCGCCGCGGCGGCGCCCGAACTGCTGAAGGTCGCCACGCGCTGAGCGCCGGCCGCTGCGGGCCAGCCTCAGGTCTGCTAGGATCGGGCCTCACGCTGGGAGCCCGCCATGGTCCGCCTGCCTGCCTTCCTCTCGGTCATTGCCCTCTGCGCCGCGCCCCTGCCGGCCGGCGCCCACCACGGCTGGGCGGACTATCACGACGAAGAGTTCCAGCTCACCGGCGTGGTCGAGGCGGCCGAGCTCGTCCAGCCGCACGGCCGCATCCGGGTGCGCGCCCAGGGCGGGACCTGGGACGTGGTGCTCTCGCCGCTCGCCGCCATCCAGCGCGCCGGCCTCACGACCCGCGCCGTTCCGAAGGGCGCCCGCGTCACCGCCCACGGCCACCGTCATCGCAATGCCGGGCGCCTGGAGATGAAGACCGAGCGGCTGACCGTCGCCGGGCGCACCTACGATCTCTATCCCAACCGCCGGTGACGCCCGTCCGTCCCAGCGGCCTCCAAACATGCTATCCGGCGGCGGCCGCGACTCCGCCGCGGCGCAGCGAGGGCGCCTGATGGCGATTCTGGTCACCGGCTCGGCCGGCTTCATCGGCTTCCACCTGGCCCGCCGGCTCTTGGAGCGCGGCGACGAGGTGGTGGGCGTCGACAACCTGAACGCCTACTACGAGCCGTCCCTCAAGGAGGCCCGCCTCAAGCTGCTGGAGGCCAATCCCCGCTACCGTCACGTGCGCCTGGACCTCGCCGTTCGTGAGGGCATGGCGGCCCTCTTCGCCGGGACGAGGCCGACCCACGTCGTCAATCTCGCGGCGCAGGCAGGCGTCCGCTACAGTCTGGAGAATCCGCACGCCTACGTGGACTCCAACCTCGTGGGCTTCATGAACGTGCTCGAGGGCTGCCGCGCGGTGCAGCCGAAGCACCTCGTCTACGCTTCGACCAGCTCGGTCTATGGCGCCAACGGCAAGCTGCCGTTCAGCGTGCATGACCACGCCGTCCACCCGATCACCCTGTATGCCGCGACCAAGGTGGCCAACGAGGCCATGGCCCACGCCTACGCTCACCTGTACGGCATTCCCTGCACCGGCTTCCGGTTCTTCACCGTCTACGGCCCCTGGGGCCGCCCGGATATGTCGCCGTTCAAGTTCATCCGCGCGATCCTGGCCGGGACGCCGCTGGACCTCTACGGCCAGGGCCAGATGAAGCGCGACTTCACCTATGTGGACGACATCGTCGAGGGGCTGGTGGCCTCCCTGGACCGGCCGCCCTCGCCCAATCCCGCCTGGGACCCCAAGGACACGGACCCGGCCACCAGCGGCGTCGCGCCTTGGCGGATCCTCAACCTGGGCAACAGCCAGCCGGTGGACCTGATGCGCTACATCGAGGTCTTCGAGCAGAAGCTCGGCAGAAAGGCGGTGCTCAACATGATGCCCATGCAGCCGGGCGACGTGACCAACACCGACGCCGACGTGACCGAGACCATGTCCGCCCTGGGGTACGCTCCGAACACGCCGCTCGAGGTTGGCGTGGGCCGCTTCGTGGACTGGTACCTGGACTACTACGGCCGCTGAAAAGCCCAATTGATCCGCCAGCTTCGCTGAGTCATTAGGCATCGGACGAGGGACGCGTCAGATGAGCCAACCGCCGGAAGTCACGACCACCGATCTGCCGCGGCAGGACGCCGCCGAACACCGGGCTGACGGATGGCGGCTGGTGCAGGTCGCGCCGGGTCCCGAGGCGCCCGAGACGCGCGACAAGGCCGCCCGGCAGAAGGGCATGGCCATCGCCCTCGTCGGAGGCACGGTCTTCTGGGCCGCCGTGGCCGGCGTCGTCGCCCTGGTCCGCGCCGCGAACTGAACGCCGCCCCCGCCGGCGCCCAAGAAGGCGGCGCCGACTGATCGCCAGACAGGCGCGGACGCCAAGTTGAGCCTCGCAGGCGGCATTGCGTCCGCCCCCGCGTCCCTGACCCTGCCTAGTCAGGGGGCATGCGCGTCCTCGTCATCGATCCCGACCCGGCCCGGGCCGCCCTCGTGGCGGAAGGGCTCGCTGGCGTCGAGCCGCTGGAGGTGCGCCGGGCGGCGGTGTTCGACGCGGTGGAAGCCGCGGTCTTCGAGCCGGACTGCATCGTCGTGGCCTCCGACAGCCCGGATCGCGACACCATCGAGAGCCTGCGCGAGGCGACCGGCGCCAACCCGCGCCCGGTGGTGATGTTCGTCGACCGGTCCGAGCCCGGCCTCGCCGAGGCGGCCGTCCGCGCCGGCGTCGCGGCCTATGTCGTGGACGGCCTCTCGCCGGCGCGAGTGCGCTCCGTGCTGGAGGTGGCCATGAGCCGCTTCCAGCTGATGAACCAGCTCCGCCAGGACCTGGAGAAGGCCAAGGCCGACCTCGCCTCGCGCAAGACCATCGAGCGGGCGAAGGCCCTGCTGATCAAGGAGCGCGGCCTCGACGAGGACGCCGCCTACCGCCTGCTGCGCAAACTCTCCATGGACACCGGCCGGCCGCTGGGCGCGGTGGCCGCCGACCTGCTGGCCTTCGCCGGCGTACTGAAGGGGGACGCGCCATGAGCGGTGAGCGGACGCTGCGCCTGGGCTTCATGCCGCTCAACGACAGCGCCGCCCTCCTGGCCGGCCGGGCCATGGGCTTCTTCGCCGACGAGGGGCTGGACGTCGTCCTGAGCCGCGAGGCCTCCTGGGCGACGGTGCGGGACAAGCTGGCGGTCGGCGCGCTGGACGCCGCCCAGGTGCTCGCCCCCATGGCGCTCGCCGCCACCCTTGGCGTCGGCAGCGATCCGGTGGCCATGGCCGCCCCGCTGATCCTCAGCCGCGACGGCCCGGCGATCACGGTCGCCAGCCGGCTGGCCGGCGTGTTCGGCGCCGACGGCGCCCGGGGGTTGGCCCGGCTGGTCGCGCGGCGGCGCGAGGAGGGCGCCAGTCCCCTCACCTTCGCCGTCGTCTTCCCCTACTCCGCCCACGCCTACCTGCTGCGCGGCTGGATGGCGGACGCCGGGCTCGACCCGGACCGGGACGTGCGCCTGACGGTGGTCCCGCCGCCGCGCACGGCCGAGCTCCTGGCCGAGGGTGTGATCGAGGGATTCTGCGCCGGCGAGCCGTGGAACCTGCTGGCCGAGGCCGCCGGCGCCGGCCGCGTCGTCGCCCGGGCGGCGGACCTCCACGGCCACAAGCCCGACAAGGCGCTGGGCGTCACCCAGGCCTGGGCCGCCGCCCGTCCGGACGTTCTCGCCGCCCTCCTCCGGGCCCTGGCCCGCGCCTCGGCCTGGGCGGACACGGTGGAGAACCGCCCCGCCCTGGCGGAGCTGCTGGCCCGCCCTGAACACCTCGACCGGCCGGCGGAGCTTCTCGAGCGGAGCCTGGCCGGGATGTCGCTCGGCGAGAATCGGCCCACGCCGGAGGACGCCGCCTGGGTGGCCGGCCAGATGCGGCGCTGGCGCCAGGCCGGGGCGCAGGCCGACGCGGCCGCCGCAGGCGTCTTCGCCCCCGATCTTTTCGACCGGTCGCTCGCCGGCGCCTGAAGATCGGTCAGCCGGGGCGGCCGGCGCCGGCTTTTTGCGCTGCAGCATGAAATCCGCAGCGCGACCGTCGCACACAGCGTGACGGGGGCGACGGGCGGGGGCCTCCTTCCGGTCAGGCCCAGGACAACGGCGTTCGCGGCCCCCGGACCGGCTCGATGACGAGCCCCTCCATCGCCCAGGCGACGCCGCCGCT
>NZ_DAISJG010000065.1:0-10824 GCF_036821595.1 Phenylobacterium sp. | reverse complement strand
GTCTGGCTCTTGGCCTGGGCGCCGGTGACCACGTCGAACTTGACCACGCCGTGGTACTTGTCGGCGGCGTTCTCGGCGGGCGCATAGCCCTTGCCCTTCTGGGTCACCACGTGGACCAGGACGGGCTTGTCGGTGATGTTGCGGGCGTTCTGCAGGACGTGGACCAGGGCGTCCATGTCGTGGCCGTCGATCGGGCCCACGTAGTAGAAGCCCAGCTCCTCGAAGAAGGTCCCGCCGGTGACCATGCCGCGGGCGTACTCCTCCGCCTTGCGGGCGGCCTCCTGCAGCGGCCGCGGGAAGGCCTTGGTGACCGCCTTGCCGAGGTTGCGGATCGACTGGTAGCCCCCGCCCGAGACCAGGCGGGCCATGTAGGCGCTCATCCCGCCCACCGGGGGCGCGATCGACATGTCGTTGTCGTTCAGGATGACGGTGAGTTGCTTCGTCGTCTCCATGGCGTTGTTCATGGCCTCGTAGGCCATGCCCGCGCTCATCGAGCCGTCGCCGATGACGGCCACGACCCGGTTGTCGTCGCCGCGCTGGTCCCGGCCGGCGGCGAAACCGAGCGCCGCCGAGATCGAGGTGGCGGCGTGGGCCGCGCCGAACGGGTCGTACTCGCTCTCGGCGCGCTTGGTGAAGCCGGAGAGGCCGCCGCCCTGGCGCAGGGTGCGGATCCGGTCGCGGCGGCCGGTGAGGATCTTGTGCGGATAGGCCTGGTGGCCGACGTCCCAGATCAGGATGTCCCGGGGCGTCTCGTAGACGTGGTGCAGGGCGACGGTCAGCTCGACCACGCCAAGCCCGGCGCCCAGATGGCCGCCCGTCTGGGAGACGGCGTCGATGGTCTCCGCGCGCAGTTCGTCGGCCAGCTGGCGGAGCTGCGGGATGGTCATCGCGCGCGTGTCGGCGGGCGTGGAGACCGTATCGAGGAGCGGTGTGGCTGGGGACATGGAACGCGGGTCGGCTGACGAACTAGTGGCGGCGCTCTAGCACGAAATCGACGCTGGCCCGCAGGAATTCGGCCTGTTTGCCGAACGGTTCCAGGTGATCTTTCGTCTGCTCCTGAAGGAGGCCCAGGCGCTCGCGCGCGGCGTCGACGCCCAGCAGGGTGACGAAATTCGCCTTGCCCTTGGCTGCGTCCTTGCCGGCCGCCTTGCCCATCTTCTCGGGGTCGCCCTCGGCGTCCAGCAGATCGTCGACGATCTGGTAGGCCAGGCCAAGGTCGTGGGCGAAGGCCAGCAGCGCGTGACGCTCGGCCTCCTTCGCGCGGGCCATGACCAGCGGCAGCTCGAAGGCGCAGGCGATCAGCGCGCCGGTCTTCAGCCGCTGCATGCGCGCGACCCCGCCGATGTCGTCGCGGACCCCCAGGATGTCGATCATCTGGCCGCCGCACATGCCTTTCGCGCCCGAGGCGAGGGCGAGCTTCGTCACCAGCTCGGCGCGGATCGCGCCGTCCGGATGGGTGTCGGGGTGGGCCAGGATCTCAAAGGCGGCGGTCTGCAGGGCGTCGCCGGCCAGGACGGCGGTGGCCTCGTCATAGGCCTTGTGCACGGTCGGCCGGCCGCGGCGCATGTCGTCATCGTCCATGCACGGCAGGTCGTCGTGGATCAGGCTGTAGGCCTGGATGCATTCGAGCGCGCAGGCCGAGCGGAGCACCGAGCGCTCGGCCAGCCCGAACATCCGGCCGGTCTCGAGGGCGAAATAGGTGCGCAGGCGCTTGCCGGGGCCCAGCGCGGCGTAGCGCATCGCCTCCGTCAGCCGGGACTCCGGCCCCTCCCCGCGCGGCAGCAGCTCGTCCAGCGCCACCGTCACGAGGTCCGCCGCCTCGGCGACGCGCCTGCCGAGGTCCGTCATCAGCTGAACTCGGCCGGTTCGACCCCCCGGGGCCCTTCGGCGGCTCCGCCGGCGCCCATGACGATCTTCTCGACGCGCAGCCGCGCGGCCTCCAGGCGCTTCTCGCAATGGGCCTTCAGCGCCGCGCCGCGCTCGTACATGCGGATGGAGTCCTCCAGCGGCGCCTGGCCCGACTCCAGGCGCGCCACGATCTGCTCCAGCTCGGCGAGCGCCTGTTCGAACGACAGGGCCTCGATGTCGGCGGCTTCGGACATGTCACCTTTCCCGCGGCGGGCGAACCAGACAGCGCCCAACCGTTAAGGCCCGCGCCTGCCCGGCACAACCGTCATTGGGCCGCACATCCGTCATTGGACTGTGACCTTGCAGCGCGATAGGTCGGATCCAAGTCGGGGAACCTTCAGATGTCCGTCAGCCGCCGCAACTTCCTGGCGCTCGCCGCCACCTCCGCCGCCTTCGGGGGCCTGTCGCGCGCCGTCGCCCAGCCTGCCGCGGGCTACCGCAACGAGATCACCGGCTACGGCCCGCTGGTTCCGGACCCGGCGGGGATCTTCGACCTGCCGGAGGGCTTCTCCTACAGGATCGTCTCCCGGGCCGGGCAGCCGATGGACGACGGCCTGCTGACGCCGGGCAAGCACGACGGCATGGGCTGCTTCCCGGACGCCTCGGACCCGAACCGCGTGATCCTGGTCCGCAACCACGAGCAGCGGCCGTCCGAGCCCGACCGCTCGGCTTTCGGCAAGGACGGCGCGCTCGCCTCCAAGGTGCCGGGCGACAAGGCCTGGGACCGTACCGCCTCGGGCGTTCCGATGGACGGCGGCACGACCACCCTGGTGTGGGACCTCAGGCAGCAGCGCCTCGTCACCCACCACCTCAGCCTGACCGGCACCATCGTGAACTGCGCCGGCGGCCGCACGCCGCAGCGCTCCTGGCTCTCCTGCGAGGAGACCGAGATCAAGGCCGGCGAAGGGGGGACGAAGGATCACGGCTGGGTGTTCGAGGTGCCGGCCGACCTGCGCGGCTTGGCCGACCCGGTCCCGATCACCGGCATGGGCCGCTTCAAGCACGAGGCGACGGCCACCGACCCGCGCACCGGCATCGTCTACCTGACCGAGGACTTCGCCGACGGCTTCTGCCTGTTCTACCGCTATCTGCCGGCCGACCCGGCGAAGCTCCAGGCCGGCGGGCGGCTGCAGGCGCTGGGCTTCCGCGACGGGGCGGACTTCGACCTGCGCAACTGGGACCGCCCGGCCTGGAAGGTCGGCGACCGCAGGAAGGTGGTCTGGATCGACCTCGACGGCGTCGACAACCCGCACAACGACCTGCGCCATCGCGGCCATGCCAAGGGCGCGGCCTGGTTCGCGCGTGGCGAGGGAATCCACTTCGGCGACGGGGAGTTCTTCTTCACCTGCACGACGGGCGGCCCGAGCCGTAACGGCCAGATCCTCCGCTACCGGCCGAGCCCGCAGGAGGGCCGGCCCGGCGAGAAGGACCGGCCGGGCGAGCTGGAGCTCTTCCTGGAGCCCACCGACAAGGAGGTGATGTCCATGTGCGACAACATCTCGGTCTCGCCCTGGGGCCACCTGTTCGTCTGCGAGGACAAGTACATGGGCCAGAACGCCCTGAAGGCGGTGACGCCGAAGGGGCAGGTCTACACCGTCGGCCGCAACGCCACGACACCGCCGCTGAAGAACGCGCCGAACACCGAACTCGCCGGCGCCTGCTTCTCGCCGGACGGCTCCACCCTGTTCCTGAACATCTACTTCCCGGGGACGACGATCGCGATCACCGGGCCCTGGCAATCGCTGAAGGCCTAGGGCCTCAGCGTCCCCGCTCGAAGCGGCGCATGGACCAGTACTTGTAGCCCTCGCTCCAGGCGAGCCGCCAGCCGCGCCGCTTGAGCGCCCGGCCGATCATGAAGTTGAAGAAGCCGTGGGCGAGCACGACGACGTCCTCGCCGCGCTCGGCCAGGTCGACGAGCATGGCGGCGGCCTCGTCGGCCCGCGCCTCGGCCTCCCGGCGGGTCTCGCCCCCCTCGTGGTGGTCGAAGAACCACCACCAGACGCGGGCCCAGAAACCCCACATCTTCGGCGACATCCGCACCCAGCCGGGCCACTTCGGCGGAGGAAGTGGAGCCTCGATCAGCATGTCGTGGCGCGTGAACTCCCGGCCCCGGGCGAGGGCCTCGGCGCTCTCGATGGAACGCAGCCGGGTCGAGGCGACAAGGGCGCCGCAGCGCTCGACGAACCGCAGGAGGGTTTCGGGCGGCGTCTGGCCCGGCAGCAGGCCCAGGACCTCGTAGCTCTCCCAGAAGGTGCGGTACTCCTCGGCGGTGAGCCTGACCTTGCGCGACAGCGCGGGCTCCCCGTGGCGCGCCAGGATGATGGCGCCCGGACGGGTGTTCGCGGATGCGACAGGAACCTCGGCGGTCAAGACGCTGGCCATTCCATCCGGTCGACGTCGGATTCACACCCCGCGCCGCGTTCCCTCACCCCTCTGACAGAGCCCTGACGTGCGCAAGCGCCGACTGGCCCAGAGCCTCAAGGTCGTAGCCGCCCTCAAGCGAGGACACAACCCGCCCCTTGGCGCGCCGGTTCGCCACCGAGGCGATGGCGCGGGTGGCCCAGGCGAAGTCGGCCTCCTCCAGGTTCTGGCCGGCCTCGCCGATGGGATCTCGGCGATGGGCGTCGAAGCCGGCCGACACGATGATCAGGTCGGGCGCGAAGGCGTCCACCTTCTCCATCAGCCGCTCGAAGGCCTGGCGCCATACCTCCGGCGGGGCGTTGGGCGGGGCGACGGTGTTGACGATGTTCGGCGGCGCGGCCTGCGACGGGTGGCCAGTGCCGGGCCACATGGGCCACTGGTGGATCGAGGCGAAGAACAGGCCCTCGCGGCCGGCGAACGCCGCCTGGGTGCCGTTCCCGTGGTGGATGTCGAAGTCCACCACCGCCACCCTATGCAGCCCCGCCGCCTGGGCCGCGCGGGCGGCGATGGCGACGTTGGAGAAGATGCAGAACCCCATCGGCGTGGAGGGCTCCGCGTGGTGGCCGGGCGGGCGCACCGCGCAGAAGGCCCGCTGGGTGCGCCCCGCGGCGACGTCGCGCACGGCGCAGACCGCCGCGCCGGCCGCCCGACGCGCGGCCGCGACGCTGCCGGCCGACATGTAGGTGTCCGGGTCGAGCTCGAGGGGATGGGTCCCGGGGCGCAGCGCCAGGATCCGGTCGATGTAGGCCTGGGGGTGCACCAGGGCGAGGTCCGCCTCCTCCGCCAGCGGCGCGTCGGCCGGGGCGAGGTCCAGGTCCGACGCGTCCTGCAGGGCGTCGATCACCGACCGCAGCCGTTCCGGCCGCTCCGGGTGCCAGTCGCCCGGACGGTGGTCGAGCATGTCGGTATGGGTGTAGAGGGCGATGGTCATCCCGTGATCCTAACCCAACTCTCTCCGCCGCCGATGCCTGAACCCATCATCCGCCGCGCCGGCCCGGACGACGCCGAGGCGCTCGCCGGGATCGGCGCCCTCACCTTCACCGAGACCTTCGGCCACCTTTATCCGCCGGAGGACCTCGCGCAGTTCCTCGAGGAGGCCTACGGCCTCGAACGGACCCGCGGCACCCTCGCCGATCCGGCGAAGGCGGCCTGGCTGGTGGAAGCCGGCGGGGAGGTCGTCGGCTACGCCGAGGCGGGTCCCTGCGGCCTGCCGCACCCGGAGGTGACGCCGTCGTGCGGCGAGCTCAAGCGCTTGTACCTCCTGAAGACCTGGCAGAACGGCGGCCTCGGACGGCGGCTGTTCGGCGAGACGATGGCCTGGCTGCTGCGCGCCGGCCCCCGCGACGTGTGGATCGGCGTCTGGTCCGAGAACCACGGGGCCCAGCGGTTCTACGGCCGGCACGGATTCACGCAGGTCGGCGAATACGGCTTCCCCGTGGGAGGCACAGTCGACCGCGAATTCATCCTACGCAAAGCTGCGGTGAGTTTTTCTACAGAACCCGCCAGAGACGCTGGGCGGGAACACAATTTTGCCTAATTTGATGCCATCGAGCGGCGAATATTGCCGCGATTTAAGAAATCCCCCCTTGGCGAGTGGCCGCTCTTTTGAAACCTTCGCCTCAATCGGCAAAGTTGCTGGGAGCGTGCGGGATGCTGCGGATCGGATATGTCCGGCTGAGGGACGAGGAGTCGGCCGGTGAGACGGCGGCCCTGAAGGCGATGGGCTGCCACGTGGTGCGCGCGGAAGAGCCAGGCCTTCCCGGGACGGACGACTTCGCCGTGCTCGACTCGATCCTCGATTTCATAGGTTCCGGCGACCAGCTGGTGGTGACCCGGCTGGGCCAGCTTGGTCCGGGTGGCCGCGCCATCCTCGACGTGGTGGAGCGCCTGGGGCAGCGCGGCGCGAGCCTCTACGTCCTGGAGGCGCAGCTCAGCACCGAGGGCGCCGGCGGCCCCGCCCTGCGCGCGGCCCTGCAGGCGGTGGCGAGCCTGGAACCCGTGAGCTTCTCCCGTCGCCGCAGGCCCGCCGCGGCCCAGGAGATCCGCGACCTCCAACGCGCCGGCGTCGGCCCCGTGGAGATCGCCCGCCGCCTCGGCGTCTCCCGCATGACCGTCTGGCGCAAGCTCCGCGCGGTGGAGGCCTGAACGGAAACAGGCTTCGCCGTTCATCCGGGCGTCAGGTCGGGCGTGGCTGTTGGAGAACAACCTTGACCATAGAGACCGCCCGATGACCCTCCGTCCGATACTCGCCGCCGCTGCGGCCCTGTCGCTCGCCGCCTGCGCGACCGCCACCACGGGCGTCGCGCCCGTGCCGATGGCGCCCGAGGTCGCCGCCCGCAGCCACATCAACGTCGTGCGCATGACCAGCGACTGGGTCAGCGGAAATCCCGACTTTCCCGACACCTTCACCGACGCGGTGCACGAGAACATGGCCGACTGCGCCCGCGGCCCGGAAAAGCTGGACCTGCGGCTGCACGTCTCGCGCACCCACCGGGAGGGCCGGCTCGCCCAGCTGCTGAACGGAGGCGGGGAGCATGAGATCGCCGGCGTGGCCGAGTTCGTCGACCCGAAGACCCGCGCCGTCGTCGGCCGCTATCCGATCCACGTGGTGGTGGACGCCGGCGGACCCGTGGAGGCCCTGCTGGCCGACCGCCAGCTGATGATCAGCGACGCCTTCGCCACCGAACTCTGCCGCCAGGCGTTCGGGCGGGGATGAGAGCCGCAGCCCCCCTCCTCGCGATCGCGCTCTGCGCCTGCGCCACCGTCCCGCCCGAGCCGCCGGACGAGGCCGCGCGCTGGACCATGCAGGCCTCGGCCACCGCCGGCGCGGCGCTTGTGCACGCCGACGCCGAGGGCCGCGAGGTCCTGCGCATCGCCTGCCGTCGCAATCCGCAGGACCTGTTCGTCGCCAGCGCCTGGCTGCGCGGCGCCGGACCGGTCCGGCTCACGATCGGCGAGGAGAACTTTCCGCTCACGGCGCTTCCGGACGCGGTCGGCCTGAGCGCCGCCGCGCCCTGGCCCGACCGCCTGCCCGCGGCGCTGATGGCGGGCGGACCGGTCACCGTCAGCCTCGGCCGGCGCGCCGACGGACCGCACGGGGCGCCGGACGCCCGCACGGCGGCGGCCTTCGCCATCGCCTGCCGGGGGCCGGTCGGCTAGCCCCTTCCACTGGACATCGGGGACCCGCGGCCCCATCCTTCGCGTTCAAACGAACGTTCGTCCCGCGAGACCCCGCATGTTCATGCGTTTCTTCACCGAGCTGCGCCAGGCCCGCGTGCCGGTGACGCTGAAAGAGTACCTCATGCTCATGGAGGGGCTCGACAAGGGCGTCATCGACCGCTCGGTCGACGACTTCTACTACCTGTCGCGCTCGGCCCTGGTGAAGGACGAGAAGAACCTCGACAAGTTCGACCAGGTCTTCGGCCACGTCTTCAAGGGCCTGGAGCGGATGGACGAGGGCATCGCCGCCGACATCCCCGCCGAGTGGCTGAAGAAGATCTCCGAGAAGTTCCTCACCGAGGAGGAGAAGGCGCAGATCGAGGCCATGGGCGGCTTCGACAAGCTCATGGAGGCGCTGGCCGAGCGCATCAAGGAGCAGAAGGAGCGCCACGAGGGCGGCAACAAGATGATCGGCACCGGCGGGACCTCCCCGTTCGGCGCCAACGGCTACCACCCCGAGGGCATCCGCATCGGCCAGGACAAGGGCCGGCACGGCAAGGCCATCAAGGTGTGGGACAAGCGCGAGTACAAGAACCTGGACGACCAGGTCGAGCTCGGCACCCGCAACATCAAGGTGGCGCTGCGCCGGCTGCGCAAGTGGGTGCGGGACGGCGCCGCCGACGAACTGGACATGCCCGGCACCATCAAGGGCACCGCCGAGAAGGGCTACCTCGACATCCAGATGCGCCCGGAGCGCCGCAACAAGATCAGCGTACTGATCTTCTTCGACATCGGCGGCTCGATGGATTCCCACATCAAGGTCTGCGAGGAGCTGTTCAGCGCCGCGCGGTCCGAGTTCAAGAACATGGAATTCTACTACTTCCACAACTGCCTCTACGAGGCCGTGTGGAAGGACAACCGCCGCCGCCACGCCGAGAAGATCCCGACCTGGGACGTGCTCCACAAGTTCCCGCACGACTACAAGGTGATCTTCGTCGGCGACGCCACCATGAGCCCCTACGAGATCACCTATCCGGGCGGCTCGGTGGAGCACTGGAACGAGGAGGCCGGCGCCGTGTGGATGGACCGCGTGGCCCAGATCTACGAGCACATGGTGTGGCTGAACCCCACCGCCGAGCGGCACTGGGACTACACGCCCTCGATCGGCGTCATCAAGCAGCTGGTCAACGACCGGATGTACCCGCTGACCATCGAGGGGCTGGAAAAGGCGATGAAGGAGCTGGCCCGCTGACGGTGCGGCGCTTGTGACCGTTCACAAGAGGCCTACTGTCATGGGAAGTTCACGGGGATTCGCATGACCGATCCCATCACTCACGACGCGGCCGAGACCGAAGAGGCCCAGGCCGCCACCAAGCAGGCGGTGTTCAACGCCGCCGAGCGGCTGTTCGCCCTGCACGGCTTCCAGAACGTGTCGGTGCGCGACATCACGGCCGAGGCCGGGGTCAACCTGGCGTCCGTGAACTACCACTTCGGCTCCAAGGACGCCCTGCTCTTCGAGATCTTCCGCCGGCGCACCAGCGAGCTGAACCGCGAGCGCGCACGGATGCTCCACGAGGCCAGCGACCGCCACCAGGGCAAGCCGCCCGTGCGCGAGATTCTCGAGGCCTATTTCGCCCCGCCCCTGAAGTGGGCGGCGCCCGACAACGACCGGCGCATCTCCGTGCAGTTCATCATCCGCGCCCGCTCGGAGGGCACGGAGGAGATGCGCGAGGCGATCCGCAACGACGTCTCGCACCTGGAGCGCTTCTCGAACGCCCTGCTCGCCGCCCGGCCGGACCTGCCGCGCGAGGAGGTCTACTGGCGGCTGCACTTCTGCCTGGGCATGGTCCACAACAACCGCTTCGTGGAGTTCGACCGGCTGCACCACCTGTCAGGCGGCCTCACCCGAGAAGGCGACGTGGCGGCCCTGCTGCGGCGCATGCTGGACTTCGCCGAGGCGGGCTTCCTGGCCTAGGCGGGGTTGCGCGGCTTCCTCCTCAAGGTCTGCGCCTACCGTTTCCTCGACACCTTCGTCCTGATCTATCCGCTGACGGCGGTGATGTTCGCCGACGCCGGCCTGTCGCCGGCGCAGATCGGCGTGGCGCTCGCCGCCTGGTCGCTCACCGGCGTGCTGCTGGAGGTGCCCTCCGGGGTGCTGGCCGACCACCTGCCGCGCCGCTGGCTGCTGGCCGCCGCCCAGCTCGCCCGGGCGACCGGATTCGGGATCTGGATCCTCTTCCCGACCTTCTGGGGCTTCCTGGCCGGGTTGACGCTGTGGGGCGTGAAGAGCGCGCTGATGAGCGGCACATTCGAGGCCCTGGTCTACGACGAGCTGAAGGCCGCCGGCCGGGCCGGCGACTACGCCCGGGTGATGGGCCGCGCATGGGCCAGCCGGTATGCGGGTCTGTTGCTGGCCTCGCTCGGCGCGGCGGGGCTGGTGGGGCTCGGCTATCCCCTGCTGATCGCCGGCAGCGCCGTGGCGGTGCTCGCCTCGGCGGGCGTGGCGCTCTCCCTGCCGAAGGTCCCCAGGGCCGCCACCACCGAGACGCCGCAATACCTCGCGCACCTGCGGCGGGGCGCGCTCGACGCGGTGCGGCTGCCGGGCGTGCTGCCGCTGCTGGTGTTCATCGCCGGCGTCCAGGGCGTGCTGCTCGCGCTGGAGGACTACTGGCAGCTCTTCGGCCGGGAGGTGGGACTGGGGCCGGCGCAGATCGCCCTGTTCATTGCCGCCATGAGCGGGGCCCAGGCGGTGGGCAGCGTGCTCGCCCACCGGCTTGACGGCCTTGGGCTGAAGTCGCTCTACGGCCTGCTGGTCCTGGCCGGGCTGGCGATCCTGGCTGCGTCGATGGTCTTCCGGCCCTGGGTCGTGGTCCTGCTGATCGGGGTGGGCGGGCTCAGCCGGGTGATCGACGTCAGCGCCGACGCCCGATTCCAGCACGCGCTCGCGCCCGAGACCCGCGCCACCGTGGCCTCGGTGAAGGGGCTGGCGATGCAGCTCACCTACACGAGCCTGATCCTCGGCTTCGCGGGCGTGGCGCAGGTCAGCGACTACCGCACCGCCTTCCTGGTCTGCGGCGCCATCGTGATCGGGTGGGGCGCCCTCTTCGGCCTGCGGGCTTTGGCGCGGGCGCCGGCGTCGGCTAAGGCTCCCACATGAAGATCGTCACCGACGCCCGCACCTTCACCGCCGACCGCGCCTGGGGCGCGCGCGACCTGGCCGAAGTGGAGGGCGCAACCGTCCGCCTGCACTGGACCGACCAGCCCTACCGCTGGCACGTCAATGACGGCGCGGAGGTGTTCGTCGTGCTCGAGGGCGAGGTGGAGATGCGCTACCGC
>NZ_DAISJG010000064.1:0-10893 GCF_036821595.1 Phenylobacterium sp. | reverse complement strand
GTCATCGTGCGGCCTCCGCCGAAAGCAGGCCGCGTCCGGCCAGGTTACGCATCAGCCCGGCGATGCCGAAGGCCCAGGGCGGGGCCGCCTTCGAGGTCGTCACCTCGTTCTGAAGAACGCCCAGGCGGGGGCTCGCGACGCGGACCACGTCGCCGACCTTGTGGGTGAAGCCGAGGCCCGGGGCGTCCCGGTCCTGGGTCGGCGCGAACAGGGTGCCGCAGAACAGCACGAAGCCGTCCGGGTACTGGTGCTCGCTCATCGCCTGGCGGACGAGTTCGAGCGGATCGCGGCTGATCTCGCTCATGAAGCTGCGGCCCTCGAGCCGGTAGTTGTCGCGCCCCTCGATGGTGAGCTCCACCTCGGCGCGGCGCACGTCATCGACGGTGAACCCGCCATCGAACAGCCGGATGAAGGGACCCAGCGCGCAGGAGGCGTTGTTGTCCTTGGCCTTGCCGAGCAGAAGCGCCGAGCGGCCCTCGAAGTCGCGCAGGTTCACGTCGTTGCCGAGGGTGGCGCCCAGCGCCCGCCCCTGTGCGTCGCAGACCAGCACCACCTCGGGCTCGGGATTGTTCCAGGCCGAGTCGGAGCGCACCCCGATC
Organism: Phenylobacterium sp.; assembly: GCF_036821595.1. Lineage (GTDB taxonomy): Bacteria > Pseudomonadota > Alphaproteobacteria > Caulobacterales > Caulobacteraceae > Phenylobacterium. Next base: position 10,294 of record NZ_DAISJG010000064.1, on the reverse strand, counting down.
TGGGCGCCATGTCCCATGGCCGACAGCACCGGCCCCTTGGTGAAGATCTCGGCGTCGGGCCCGATGGCGACCTCGAGGTACTGCGACCAGAGGCCGTCGGCGATCAGCGCCGCCTTCAGCCGGGCGGCCTCCTCGGAGCCCGGCCGAACCGCGCGGATGTCGGCGCCCACCTTGTCGCGCAGGTCGCCGCGGATCTCCTCGGCCCTGGCGGCGTCGCCGCGCGCGCGCTCCTCGATGACCCGCTCCACCGCCGAGACCGCGAAGGTGACCCCGGCCGCCTTCAGGCACTGCAGGTCCACCGGCGCGAGCAGCGGCGAGGCGGCGAAGTCGAACTCCTCAACGGGCCCAAGGTCGACGCCCGCCGGGACGTCGCCGGTCCAGGCGTTGAGCAGCTGCGAGACGGTCGGAAAGGCGCGGGAGACATCGGTGAGACGGCCGTCGCGCACGATCACAGGGGTCGGGCCAGCCGCCGTCTGGATGCGCCCCACAAGGAGGGCCGTGTTCCAGTCGACAGGCAGAAACGCCGCCGCGCCTGCGGTCTCGCCTCCCATGAGCATCGCCTCCCCTTGATTTTTGGTAGCGCTATCAATCAGAGTGCCGACCTGTCAAGGCGAAGACGCCGACCGGAGGAAACCAATGCACCCCACACGCCGCACGGCGATGTCCGGCATGCTGCGCGTCGGCGCGGCCCTGGCCCTCGCCGTTTCGCTGGGCGGCGCGGGCCCGGCGCCCGGGCGCTGGGTCGGCGCCTGGGCCGCCTCGCAACAGATCCCCGAGCCGCACAATGCGCTGGATCCGGCGGAACTCACCGAGGCGACCCTGCGCCAGGTGGTGCGGGTGACCGCCGGGGGTCCGCAGATCCGGGTGCGGCTGTCCAACGCCTTCGGGACCGAGCCGCTCAGGTTCCGCGCCGTGCACGTGGCGCGCCCGGTGGCCGTGGGCTCTCCGCGCATCGACCCGGCCACCGACCGGGCCGTGACCTTCGGCGGTCGCCGGGACGTGACCGTGCCGGCCGGCGCCGACTACCTTTCCGACCCCGTGACCTTCGCCGTGCGGCCGCTGGAGCGGATCGCCGTCAGCGTCGAGTTGCCGGAGGCGCCGGCCCGCCAGACCAGCCACCCGGGCTCTCGGACCACCTCCTGGACCCTGCGCGGGCGGCACGCGGCCGCCGCGGACCTGCCGGGCGCGAAGGGCGTCGCCCACTGGTACCAGCTCTCCGGCGTCGACGTGCCCGCGGCCCGGCGCAGCGGGGCCATCGTCACCTTCGGCGACTCGATCACCGACGGCTACGGGGTCGGGCCCGACCGTGACGAGCGCTGGCCTGACTTCCTCGCCGAGCGGCTGCAGGCCGATCCCCGCACCCGCCACCTCAGCGTCCTGAACCACGGCATCGGCGGCAACCGCCTGCTGCGCGACGGGACCGGGCCCAATGCGCTGGCCCGTTTCGACCGCGACGTGCTTGCCCAGACCGGCGTCACCCACCTCGTCATCCTCGAGGGCGTCAACGACCTGGGCGTGCTCACCCGCGACGGGCCGGCTTCGGCAGACGCGCAGGCCGCCATGGTCCAGGACCTGACCGGCGCCTACCGGCAGATGATCGCGCGGGCCCGGGTCCGCGGCATCAAGGTGATCGGGGCCACCATCATGCCCTTCGCCGGCTCCGGCTATTACCACCCGCCGCCGGCGACGGAGTCCTCGCGCCAGGCGGTCAACGCCTGGATCCGCGCGCCCGGGAACTTCGACGCGGTGATCGACTTCGACGCGGTGATGCGCGATCCCGCCCGGCCGGACCGGCTGCGCGCCGAGTACGACGTGGGCGACGGCCTGCACCCCTCCATCGCCGGCTACCGGGCCATGGCCGCGGCCGTGCCGCTGTCCCTGTTCATCCGATGAGGGCCTGGATCGCGCTGGCCGCGGCGCTGCTCGCCGGCCCCGCCGCCGCCCAGGACATGGCGCTGACCTTCGACGACCTGCCGGTCCACAGCGACCTGCCGCCGGGGGAGACGCGGCTCGGCGTCATCGCGCGCCTGGTGGGCGGCCTCGCCGACGCCGGCGCGCCGCCCAGCTATGGCTTCGTCAACGCGGCCGGCGAGGCCGAGGCCGGCGGCGCGGAGGCGCTGCGGGTCTGGCGCGCGGCGGGCCATCCGGTGGGCAACCACACCTGGTCGCATCGGCGGCTGGAGGACCCCGCCGCCTTCGAGGCCGAGGTGGTCCGCAACGAGCCCGCGCTGCAGGGCCTGGGCGGCGACTGGCGCTGGTTCCGCTATCCGTTCCTCGACGAGGGCGCGACGCCGGAGATGCGCGCCGCCGGGCGGCGCATCCTGGCGAAGCGCGGCTACAGGGTCGCCAGCGTCACCCTCAGCTTCCACGACTACGCCTGGAACGGCCCCTACGCCCGCTGCGCGGCGCAGGGCGACCAGGCGGCGATCGCCGGGCTGGAGGCGAGCTTCCTCGCCGCCGCCGACCAGAGCCTCGCCCGGGCGAAGGCGCTCTCGCGGCAGGTCGCCGGCCGGGAGATCCCGCTGGTGCTGCTGATGCACGTGGGAGCCTTCGACGCGCGCATGCTGCCCCGGCTGCTCGCCCTCTACCGCGAGCGCGGCGTGCGCTTCGTGACGCTGGAGGCGGCCATGGCCGACCCCTTCTACTGGGAGGACCTGCAGGCGAAGGCCTCGGCCCGGCCGGCCACCCTGGAGGACGCCGCCGAAGCGAAGGGCCTCACGGCGCCGCCCGATCCCTACCTGGGCCCGGAGCTGGACAAGGTCTGCCGCTAGCGCTTCGGCGGCCCGTCGGACTCCCGGCGGATCAGGGCGAAGTCGAGGACCGCGTGCGGGTGCTTGGCCGTCTCGCCCGCCCGCCGGCTGCGAATCTCGTCCACCAGCAGGTTCACCGCCTCGCGGGACATTTCCGCCACCGGCTGGCGGATGGTGGTGAGCTCCGGCCAGATGGTGGTGGCGAGCGCGGTGTCGTCATAGCCGCAGACGGTGAGGTCGCCGGGCACGTCCAGGTGGCGGCGGTGGGCGACGGCCACCGTGGCGGCCGCCATGTCGTCGTTGCTGGCGAAGATGGCGGTGGGCGGTTCGGCGAGCGACAGCAGCCGGTCGGCGGCGTCGAGACCCGAGCGGTAGGTGAAGTAGCCCTGGACGATGAGCGCGGCGTCCGGCGACACGCCGGCCTCCTTCAGCGCGGCGAGATAGCCCTCGAGGCGCTGGCCGCTCGCCGTCTGGTTCGGGTGGCCCTTGACGAAGCCGATCCGGCGATGGCCGAGCTCCAGGATGTGCCGGGTCATGGCCCGGGCGGCCTCGAAGTCGTCGATGCGGACCGCCGAGGCGTCCGGCGGCGGGCGGCCGGTGGCCACGGCGACGGCGGGGATCTTGCTGGCTGCCACGACCCGCACGATCACCTCGGAATCGCACAGCGGCGGCGGGAGGATCAGCCCGTCGATCCCCGAGGCGACGAGCTTCTCGGCGGCCGCCTTCTCGCCGCCCTCCACGTCGCACTTTTCGACGATCAGCTGGATGTTGCTGCGGCTCGACTGGTCGAGGCTGCCGACCAGAAACTCGCTGAGGTAGGCGGCGCTCGGGTTGGAGTAGAGCAGGCCGATGCGGATCAGATCGGCGCCCGCCAGGCTGCGCGCCGCGGGATTGGGCTGGTAGTTCAGGTCGCGGATGGCCGACAGCACCGCCTCGCGCGTCGAGTCGCGGACGTTCTTCTCGCCATTGATCACCCGTGAGACGGTCATCGGCGACACCCCCGCATAGCGGGCGACGTCGTGGATCGTCAGCGCGCTCCGCTGGCGCCGAGCGGGTTTCGTCTCCAAGCACGACCTCCAGGGCCCCAGGGCCCGCCTACGTCTTTACCCGCCCCGGCCGCCATCTCAAGCCCGCTTGCCGCTGCGGAACAGTCCCACCCACATTGGTCTGACCTCAATCGAGGGAATGGGTCAGACCGTATTGACAGCAAAGAACTGACCTACTACCAATGTCAATGTGACCGCTATCATTGCAGAGTATTTTGAGCGGGCCCAACCGGATTGATCAGGACGACATGGCGAAACCGCCCGTCGGCCGCTCCTCTGCGCAAATAATCAAAAAGTGTGCGCGAGCATACACAAGGGGAAGGAACCATGAAATCTTCGAGCCAGAAGACGTCCGTGCATCTCCGAGCGCTACTGCTCGGCGCAACCTTCCTCTCGGGGATGGTCGCGACTGAGGCCTACGCTCAGTCGGCGGATGTGGAAGAGGTCGTCGTCACCGGCTACCGCCGCAGCCTGCAGCAGTCCACCGAGGCCAAGCGCGAAGCCACCATCATCCAGGATTCGATCTTCGCCGAGGACATCGGCAAGTTCCCGGACACCAACCTGGCCGAGTCGCTGAACCGCGTGCCGGGCGTCCAGCTCTCCCGGGAGGTGACCGGCGAGGGCCTGCAGATCGCCATCCGCGGGCTGGGCACCAACTTCACCAAGATACTGCTGAACGGAAACCAGATCGCCGTAGCCTCCACCGGACGGCTGGACTCCCAGAGCCAGAACCGGGAGGTCGATCTCGACATGTTCCCGACCGAGCTGTTCAGCCGGCTCGACGTCAACAAGACGCCCACCGCCAGCATGCTCGAAGGCGGCGTCTCGGGCACCGTCAACATGCGAAGCGCCCGGCCGTTCGACTTCAACGGCCGCCAGCTGACCTACTCCCTGCAGGGCAGCACCAACACGCTCTCCGAGGAATGGGGCCCGCGCGGATCGCTGCTGGCCAGCGACACCTTCGAGACCGGCATGGGGGAGTTCGGCGTCCTCATCGGCCTCTCGGCCGCGCGGACGCACATGCAGACCCGCGGCTTCGAGTCGATCGGCTGGTCGAACGCCAACATGAGCTGCGCCGGCTGCAACCTCTACGGCAGCAACAACTTCAACTGGGCCGGCGCCGTGCCGGCCGGCGTAAGCCGCCCTGGCCTGACCGTCGGCGCACCGATCACCAACGACACCCTGCTGGCGCTGAACCCGGGGCTGACCCTCCAGCAGCTCTCCGACGCCATGATCCCGCGGCTGGGCCGCCCGCACTACGCCGAAGGCACACGCGACCGCTATTCGGCCCTGGTCTCCTTCGAGTTCAAGCCGATGGAGAACCTCAACCTCTACGTCGACACCCTGCTCGGCCGCGGCATCCGCAAGTTCGACCGGGTGGACATGAACTGGGTGGGCCGGAACTCGAACTTCATGGTCCCGACCGGCCTGCAGGTGGACGAGAACTTCGTCGTCACCGAGGGGACCTTCCTGAATTCGCAGTTCTTCCTGGAGGCCCGGCCGTACCACGAGAAGGTCAACTTCTTTAACCTGAACCCCGGGTTCTCCTACCAGTTCAGCGACTTCATCCGGCTCGACGGCCAGTTCAACATGTCGAAGAGCCAGTTCCTGCGGGAGGCCCCGACGATCCTGATCAACACCCCGCTGGGGGTGGGCATCAACGTTGAGTACGACAACCCCGGGAAGCCGTTCCCGAACATGAACACCAACGCCGACCTGAACGACCCGAACCTGGGCTGGACCTGGCTCGGCGGCGGGCGGGTGAACATCCAGAACGAGCGGCGGGTCACCAAGACCAAGGCGGCCCACCTGGACGCCCTGTTCGGCCAGGAGGACGGCGTCAACGTCCGCGCCGGCGTCGCCTGGGACCAGGCCAGCCGCAGCATCATGGCCCTCGACAACAGCGCCCGCTGGCAGCAGGCCGTCTGCGGTGGCGGCGGCACCTTCCAGCCCGCCCCTGCCCCGCAGCCGCCGTGCAACGGGCAGGCCGGCTCGGCGGTCACCAACGCCCAGCTCGGCGGCTATCTGCGGCCGGGTCCCGCCGGCTTCATCGCCGTCGACTACGACCGCTTCTTCGGCGACACCAACTACTCGGAGTTCTCGTCCACCGCGCCGTTCTCCGCCTCCTCCAACACCGGCGCCCGCTCGGGCGTCATCGACGAACGGACCCGCGGCGCCTATGTGGAGCTGAACGGCCGGACCGACGTCGGCCCCTGGGAGCTGCGGTTCAACGGCGGCGTCCGTTACGTCTCCACCGACCAGGAGATCACCGGCCCGGTGACCTTCACGGTCGGCGGCGTCCAGACCACCGAGTTCCAGACGCGGGACTCCCGCTACGACGCCTACCTGCCCTCGTTCAACGCGGTGCTGCAGGTGCGCGACGACGTGAACCTGCGCCTGTCGGCGTCGCGCACCCTCACCCGGCCGAACCCGGCCGACATGCTGCCCGGCACCACCTTCTCCGACCCCTCGGCGCAGGAGGCCAGCCAGGGCAATCCGAACCTGACGCCGTTCTTCTCCAACAACTTCGACCTCGGCGGCGAATGGTACACCGGCGCCGAGGGCTACGTCGGCGTGGTCGGCTTCAACAAGCAGATCACCGGCTGGACCCAGACGGGGATCACCACCATCCCCTTCGCCCAGCTGGGCATCCCGTTCGAGGCGCTGAACGCCACCCAGCAGACCGCCATCAACAACCGCGGCGGGCCCAGCGCCGCCACGGTCAACGTCCGCCAGCAGATCAACGTCGGCGGCGTGCTCACCATCCGCGGCTACGAGCTGAACTGGGTGCAGCCGCTCACATTCGTGTTCGAGGGGATCGGGTTCCAGGCCAACTACACACGCATCTACCAGAGCGCGTCCGGCCCGGGCGCGCCGGCCGTGGCGGTGGGGGTCTCGCCCTACACCTACAACGTCACCGGCTACTACGACCGGGGCCCGGCCTCCCTGCGGGTGTCCTATGTCTACAACGCCAGGCAGATCGGCTCGGCCGGGCCGGAGAACGGGGTGCAGATTCCGGTCGCCGGCGGCGCGCCGATCCCCGCCCGGTTCTACAACGACGCCCGCGGCCAGTGGGACCTGTCGGCCAGCTACGAGTTCGAGAACCTGCCGACGTCGCCCAGGCTCACCCTCGACGTGATCAATCTGACCAAGGAGGACCAGCGGACCTACTTCGCCTGGCCCAACGCGACCCAGTCCTACTACGAGGGCAGCCGCACCATCCTCGTGGGGATCCGCGGCCGGTTCTGACAACGGTTCTTTTCTCCACTCCCCCCGAGAAAAGGTCGACTGGGCGGCGCTTCGGCGCCGCCCTTTTTCTTGGGCGGAACGCGCCTCAGATCCCCGGCGCGTAGGGGAACCTCAGGGCCTTGTAGTGGGCCAGCGGATGGGCCGGCGGGGCGTAGCCGGCCGGCAGGGGACGCTTCGAGAAGGTCTGGAAGTAGGCGAGGCAGGCGTCCCGCCACCACTGGGCCTCCTGCTCCTGGATGGCCAGGAAGGCGGCGACTTCCGCGTGGCGCTCGGCGTCGACGTGGGGCGCCATGGCCGCCCAGGTGCGGCGCATCTGCGAGACCTGCCGGACCCCGTCGGTGTAGCGCACCACCAGTTCGTCCCACAGGGTGCGGCCGGAGCTGACCTTCCGGTCCCAGGCCACATGCCGGAACCACAGCAGGTTCTTCTCGTCCGCCAGCAGCTCGGCCGCGGCGCGGGGCGCGTACTGGGAGATGGCGTCGCTGCCGGTCTTCGTCCGGTCGAAGCCGATGCCGGCGGCGTCCGCGCGATGGTAGTAGACCGGGGTCCAGTCGGCGCGGCCCAGGTCGTCCACCCAGGGGGCGGGGCCGTAGTGGTGGCTGGTGCCCATCAGGTGGTGGAGCCCGAGCGGGGTCATGTAGTCCACCACCGCCTCGCGGCTGCCCATCATCATGTCCACCACCGGCCCGAGGAACCGCGGGTCGTTGGAGAAGGTCATCCGCGCCCACTCCCCGGCGATGTCGCGCGAGGACAAGTAGGGGTCCCAGGCCATGCGGCCGAAGACGTACCAGTTGGCCTGGTCGAACTGGGATCCCGACCAGTTGCGGTCCGTCCCGATGTTGGCGACCCCCGCCATGCCGGTGAGCCGGTGGCCGAACAGGGAGCCGTCCACCACCCTGGCGACCGTGGAGCCCTTGCCGCGGCGCCAGGTGTCGGCGTCCAGAGTCTCCTCGTACATCGGCCCCAAGTAGGCCAGGTGGGTGGCGAAGCCGAGGTACTCCTTGGTGATCTGCACCTCGAGCATCAGCGGCGTCTTCGGCGTGGCGCCGAACAGCGGGTGGAAGGGCTCACGCGGCTGGAAGTCTATGGCCCCGTTCTTCACCTGCACAATGACGTTGGGCGCGAACCGGCCGTCCAGCGGCACGAACTCGTTGTAGGCCTGCTTGGCCCGGTCCTCCGGCTGCTCGTTGGAGTAGACGAAGGCCCGCCACATGACGATGCCGCCGTGCGGCCCGACGGCCTCGGCCAGCATGTTGGCGCCGTCGGCGTGGCTGCGGCCATAGTCCTGCGGCCCGGGCTGGCCCTCGGAATTGGCCTTCACCAGGAAGCCGCCGAAGTCCGGGATGGCCCTGTAGATCTCGTCGGCCTTGGCCTTCCAGAAGGCGCGCACGGTCGGATCCAGCGGGTCGGCGGTCTTCAGCCCGCCGATCTCGATCGGGGACGAGAAGCGGGCCGAGAGGTAGACCTTGATGCCATAGGGCCGGAAGGTGTCGGCCAGCGCGGCGGCCTTCTCGATATAGGGCGCGGTCAGGCTGTCGGCCTTGGCGTTGACGTTGTTCAGGACCGTGCCGTTGATCCCCAGCGACGCATTGGCCCGGGCGTAGTCGACGTAGCGGCTGTCCTTCCAGTCCGGCAGCTTGTGCCAGTCCCACAGCGAGAAGCCGGCGTAGCCGCGCTCCACCGTGCGGTCGAGGTTGTCCCAGTGGTTGAGGACGCGGACCTTGACCTTCGGTGCCTCGGCGACGTCGAGCCGTGCGATCGGCCGCCGCGTCTGCACCAGGCGCAACAGGTGAAAGGCGCCGTAGAGCACGCCGGCTTCGCTGTTGGCCGCCACGACGGTGGCGGGCCGCCCGTCCACGGTGACGCTGCGGATCAGGTAGCCCTCGGCGCCCGCGGCCTGCAGCGGCAGGCGCAGGGCGGCGATCCGGGGCGAGGAGCCCGGCGTGCCCAGGATCACCGGCGGGGCGTCCGCGGCCGGCGCGCCCAGCGTTCCGCCGAGCCCCCGCCGCAGCTCGTCGCCGGCGATGGCCAGGGTGGGCGAGCGGCCCTCCACCACTACCTCACCCAGGGCGGCGCGGTAGGGCGCCGCCTCCGCTGCGGGCGCAGGCCGGTAGCGCAGCCACAGATCGTAGCCGTCCTCCGCATGCGCGGCCGTGGCCGTGATCAGGGCGAACAGCGCGACGAGCGCGCGCATCAGGCCGGGCCGCTTCATGACCGCTCCATCTGGTCGAGACACGACAGTTGTATTGGTCTGACCACCTGATTGACAACCTCCCCGCCCCGGCTAAGTTGGACCGGCTGCCGCTGCCGGCCGGGCGCGCGCGATCCCATGCCCTCACGAAAGCGTCCGATGCCGAAGATCACCGCCGCCAAAGTCATCGTCACCTGTCCCGGGCGGAACTTCGTCACCCTGAAGATCGAGACCGCCGACGGCGTCACCGGCGTCGGGGACGCCACCCTGAACGGCCGCGAGCTGGCCGTCGCCAGCTACCTGTCCGACCATGTCATCCCCTGCCTTATTGGCCGCGACGCCCACCGGATCGAGGACATCTGGCAGTACCTCTACCGCGGCGCCTATTGGCGGCGGGGCCCGGTGACCATGTCGGCCATCGCCGCCGTCGACATGGCGCTCTGGGACATCAAGGGAAAGGTCGCCGGCCTGCCGGTCTACCAGCTGCTGGGCGGCGCCTGCCGGACCGGCGTCATGGTCTACGGCCACGCCAACGGCGAGACCATCGAGGACACCGTCGCCGCGGCCCGCGACTACAAGGCCCAGGGCTACAAGGCGATCCGCCTGCAGGCCGGCGTACCCGGCATGGCCGGCGCCTACGGCGTCTCCAAGGACAAGCTGTTCTACGAGCCGGCCGACTCCGACCTGCCCAAGGAGACCGTCTGGTCCACCGAGAAGTACATGCGGGTGGTCCCCGAGCTGTTCGCCGCCGCGCGCGAGGCCCTGGGCTGGGACGTCCACCTGCTGCACGACGCCCACCATCGCCTGACCCCTATCGAGGCCGGCCGGCTGGGCCGCGACCTGGAGCCCTGGCGTCCCTTCTGGCTGGAGGACGCCACGCCCGCCGAGAACCAGGCGCGCTTCCGCCTGATCCGCCAGCACACCACCACGCCGCTGGCCGTGGGCGAGGTGTTCAACTCGGTCTGGGACTGCAAGCAGCTCATCGAGGAGCAGCTGATCGACTACATCCGCGCCACCGTGGTGCACGCCGGCGGCATCACCCACCTGCGCCGGATCGC
>NZ_DAISJG010000063.1:0-11470 GCF_036821595.1 Phenylobacterium sp. | reverse complement strand
CCTTGGCGGTCTTGTGCATCTGGTCGATGGCGTCGTCCATGGAGCTGATCAGCTCCCGGATGTCGCTGCGGTCGAAGGGGGTGATGAAGGTCCGGCCCACGGCCAGCATCACCTGGCGGGTGATGGCGTCGGCGGCCTCCTCGTGGCGGGCCACCTCGGCGCAGAAATGAGGAACCTCGTCGCCGCCGTCCAGCATCTGGCGCAGCGCACGCGCGCCGGCGCAGAGGGTGCGCGCGTGCTCCTCGAAGAGGTCGAAGAAGCCCTCCTCGCGCGGCAGGAGCGCCTGGAACCATCTCAGCATGGGGGAATCCACCTCGGCCCGGTCGTGGATCAGGCCTCTAGGCTTTTGTGACAGTTCTGTGAAGGCCCGCGCGCGACCCGTCGTGGGTTGCCCCGGGCGGGGCGAACCGCCATCTGGCTCGGATGCCTCCGTCTCCTGCCTACCGCCCCGACCCGCAGTTCCAGGCGCTGGGGCCCGAGTTCGCCGATCCCGTGCAGGCGGAGGCGTTCCCGAGGACGACCCTGCGCTACCGCAACGACCGGGCGGCGGCGAGCGTGGGGCTCGACACCCTGAGCGACGACGAGTGGATCGCCCACTTCGGGCGGTTCGAGCCGCTGCCCGACAATCTCGATCCGCCGCTGGCCCAGCGCTACCACGGCCACCAGTTCCGCGTTTACAACCCCGAGCTCGGCGACGGCCGCGGTTTCCTGTTCGCGCAGATGCGCGAGGCGGGGACCGGCCGGCTGCTGGACCTGGGCACCAAGGGCTCCGGCCGCACGCCCTGGTCGCGCTCCGGCGACGGCCGGCTGACGCTCAAGGGCGGGGTGCGCGAGGTGCTGGCCACCGCCATGCTGGAGGCGCTCGGCGTGCCGACCTCCCGGTCGTTCTCGCTGGTGGAGACCGGCGAGGCGCTCGTCCGCGGCGACGAGCCCAGCCCGACGCGATCCTCGGTGCTCGTGCGCCTGTCGCACAGCCACATCCGCTTCGGGACCTTCCAGCGCCACGCCTTCTTCGAGCGGCCGGACCGGGTCGGCGCGCTCGTGGACCATGTGATCGCGAACTACTACCCGGCCCTGGAGGGCTCGGACGACAGGCCCGTGGCCCTGCTGCGCGAGGTCACGGCGAGGATGGCGCGGCTCACCGCCCGCTGGATGGCGGCGGGCTTCGTGCACGGGGTGCTCAACACCGACAACATGAGCCTGACCGGCGAGAGCTTCGACTATGGCCCCTACCGCTTCCTGCCGAAGTCGAACCCGGCCTTCACGGCGGCCTATTTCGACCAGCAGGGGCTCTACGCCTTCGGCCGCCAGCCGGAGGCGGTGTTCTGGAACCTGCAGCAGCTCGGCGGCTGCCTGACCTATGTGGCAGGCGACGAAGCGCTGATCGAGGTGCTGAACGGCTTCGGCCCGTCCTACCGGCGCGAACTGGTGGCCGCCATGCTGGAGCGCCTGGGGCTCGCACCGCGCGGGGAGGACGAGGACGCAACGCTCGTGCAGTCGGCCTTCAAGGCGCTGGCTGAGAGCGACGACGACCTGCGGTGGGAGCCGTTCTTCTTCGACTGGTTCTGCAGGTCGGACGATCGCGCGCTCTCTGGGCTACGGGCGGAGGTCTACCGCGGCGAAGGCTTCGAGGAATTCCGGCGGCTGCTCCAGCCCTACGCCGCCAAGGGGGCCGGGCGGCTGGAGCATCCCTACTTCGCCGGCGCGGAACCCGAGGAGCTGCTCTACGACGAGATCGAGGCCATCTGGGCGCCGATCGCCGACGCCGACGACTGGTCAGCCTTCGAGGCCAAGCTCGGCCGCCTCGAGGCGGCCCGCCTGGCGTGGGACCTGCCCGCTCAGGGAACCTGAGGGCGCGAGGCTCCGTTCGCTCCAGGGGGCGCGTTTGGGAGACCTGCCATGCGCGGCGTCCTCCGCTGGTTCGCCCTGGTGCCGCTGCCGATGCTCGTTGTGATCTACGTCTTCGGGCTGCTGGCGAGTTCGTCGTAGGCGACGGGCTTCGGCCGCGACGCCCACTGGGCCAGCACGACGCCGAAAAGGGCGATGGCGGCGCCGACGCCCTGCCAGGGCCCCAGCGCCTCGGCGAACAGCACCCAGCCCAGCCAGGCGGCGACCACCGGCTGCATCAGCACCACCACAGAAGCGGTCGAAGCCGGCAGGCGGCCCATGGCCCAGGCGATGGACCCCTGGCCGACCACGTGCATCAGGCCCAGCCCCATGCAGGCGCCCCAGCCGCCGAGGGTGGCGGGCAGCAGCCGCTCGCCCAGCACAAGGGCGGCGATCAGCATCAACGGGGTCCCGATCACGCCCGACCAGAACATCAGCCGCCCGGTGGTCTCCGTCTTCCGGCCCTGGCCGATGGCCAGCATGTAGAGGGCGTACCAGAGGGCGGTGGTGAGCGAGAAGGCGTCGCCCAGCGCCGGGTTCGGCCCCTGGGCGCCCACGCCCTTCGCCGCGGCCATGGTCCAGGCTCCGCCGACCGCCAGCGCCACGGCCACCAGGAAGAGGGCGCGGGGCCGCTCGCGCAGGAAGATCCAGGAGAAGGCGGTCACCAGCACCGGCGTCAGGTTGGTGAGCACGGTCGCCTTGGCCACCGAGGTCAGGCTGACGCCATAGTGCCAGAAGCCGAGGTCCAGGCAGAACATCACGCCGGCGATCAGGCCCATGCGCGAGGGACGTCCGGGGCCGCCCGGCGTCCGCTGGACCATCAGCCACAGGAAGGGCAGGGCGAAGGCCAGGCGCCACATGCCGGCCGCCGCGGGCCCGGCGTCGGCCAGCCGCACGAAGATCGGCGACAGTCCGATCACCGTGGCGCCGAACACCAGCACCGCCAGCGCGCGCCACCGCTGGGCCGCCTCGGTCAAAGCCCCATCTCCCGGCGCAGGTCGGCCGGCGAGACACCGCCGGCCCGCAGCTCGCGCAGGGTCTCGGCGCGGTCGCGCTTGGCGAAGCGCCTGCCGTCCGGGCCGGCGAGCAGGCGGTGGTGGCGGTAGACCGGGGTCGGCAGGGCCAGCAGGGCCTGCAGGAGGCGCTGGACGTGGGTCGCCTCGAACAGGTCCTGGCCGCGGATCACGTGGGTGATCTCCTGCAGGGCGTCGTCCACCACCACGGCCAGGTGGTAGGCCACGCCGACGTCCTTGCGGGCCAGCACCACGTCGCCGCCCAGCTCGGGGCGGGCCGGGAGGACGCCGCGCTCGCCGGCCGGGCCCTCCCCCTCCTCGACGAAGGTCAGGGCGCCGAACCCGCCCAGGGCGCGTTCCGCGGCGTCGAGGGAGAGCCGCCAGGCGAAGGGCTCGCCGGCCTCGACGCGGCGCTCCTCCTCGTCAGCCGGGAGGGGCGCGCCGCGGAACACCTCCATGGCGCCATGGGGGGCGCGCTCGATCTCCTCGGCGATCTCGCGGCGGGTCCGGAAGCAGCGGTAGAGCAGGCCGCGCTCGGCGAGCTCGCGCAGCGCCCGCGCGTAGTCCGCCATGTGCTCCGACTGCCGGCGCACCGGCGTTTCCCACCGAAGACCCAGCCAGGCGAGGTCCTCGTAGACGGCGGCCTCGTACTCGGGCCGGCAGCGGGTGCGGTCGATGTCCTCGATGCGCAGGATGAAGCGGCCGTCCGCCGCGCGCGCGGCGTCGTGTGCGGTGAGCGCCGAGAAGGCGTGCCCGCGGTGCAGGTAGCCTGTGGGCGAGGGGGCGAAACGGGTGACGAAGGTCCGGCTCACCCGGACCGGTCTAGTCTTCCAGGTGCCGCGGGAACAGGCCCATGTGGTTGAAGACCGCGCGCAGGAACGGGGTCTCCCCGCCCATGGCGTCCTTCAGCGGCTCGAACTGCTTGAAGCCGCGCATTTCCGCCAGGCCGTGGGCGGCGCACCAGGCAGCCACGGTGGCGAGCTCCAGGTCCAGGGCCGCGGCCGGGTCGGCGCCGGCCTCCAGGAGGGTGTCGCGCACCTTGCAGTAGGCGCCGTCGTCCTTGCCCTGGACCGCCTCGGGCAGGGCTTCCTTGTCCCGGGCGGTGTCGTACATGATCCGGTAGAGGGCGGGATTGTCGCGCGCGAAGCAGACGTAGGCCACGCCGAGCTCCGACATCTTCGCCTTCGGCGAGGGCGCACCGGCCTTGGCCCGGGCCAGCGCCTCGTCGAGCATCTCCCACCCCTCCTCGGCCACGGCGTCCAGCAGCTCGCCCTTGTCCTTGAAGTGGTGATAGGGCGCCGCCGGGCTGACGCCGGCCTCGCGGGCGACGGCGCGGAGCGAGAGCGCGCTGGGCCCCTCGGATTCCAGCAGCCGGCGCGCGGCGTCGACGAGCGCACGGCGCAGGTCGCCGTGGTGGTAGGGGCGGGCTTCGGCGGCGTGAGATTCTCTCATCAGCTCCACTGTAAAACTCAATCTGATCGCCGTAAAGATGATCTTGACGCCGCTCAGATAGGCGCTATCTTAGCAATGTTCAAATAAGAAACGCCCCCGCTCCCCCGGGGTTCAAACTGAAAGGTGTGTGTCCCCATGTCTCTCGCGATCACCAAGTTCGAGCGCTTCTTCGACCGGATCGCTCCCGCCCTCCTGCTGTTCCTCGGTCTCACCGCCGCGGGCGCCACGGCGGCCCTCGGGGTCTGATCCCCAGACCGAAGGTCGAACCGGAGAAGGGCCCCCTCCCCGGGGCCCTTTTTCATTCCGGCTGCATCTTCGAGCGCATTCAGAAATGCATAGCAGTGCGCCGGAATTTTGCATCTAGGCAACGTTAAGATACGTGCTATCTGAACATTGTCCAGATGGGCCGGGGGCGGGATCGCCCACCCTCGCAACCGAAAGAAGGAACAAGGCAATGTCGATCCTGATGAACCGGATCCTCGACGTCGTGGCCTCCTACGCGATCGTGGCCCTCGGCCTCACGCTCGCCGGCGCCACCGCCGTCCTCGGCGCCTGACGCATGTCGCGCCGGTAAGCCTCGCCCGCGTCAGACCTCGCGGGCGAGGCGCACGGCGTTTCGGGAGGCCCGGCGTCATGGAGATGTCTCCGAATCTCGGGTAACGTCGTCCACGCAGCCGGATTGGCTGGCGCGTTCGCAAGACAGGGGCTCGGTCTTCAGTCCACAGGCGTACGTCATAGGCGCGGATCGGCGCCGCGGGAGGTCCGGCGATGCAGGTGCTTAGCCACCCGCCCTCCGGCTGGCCCGCCCTCGTGCTGAACGCCGACTTCCGGCCGCTCAGCTACTACCCGCTGTCCCTCTGGCCGTGGCAGGAGGTGATCAAGGCGGTGTTCCTGGATCGGGTGGACGTGGTCTCCACCTACGACCAGAAGGTCCACTCTCCCTCCTTCGAGATGCGCCTGCCCAGCGTGGTGGCGCTCAAGAGTTATGTGGCCCAGGACCGGCCGCCCGCCTTCACCCGCTTCAACCTGTTCCTGCGCGACGGCTTCAGCTGCCAGTACTGCTCGGTGTCGGAGGACCTGACCTTCGACCACGTCATCCCGCGCTCCCGGGGCGGGCGGACCACGTGGGAGAACATCGTCACCGCCTGCGCGCGCTGCAACCTGACCAAGGGGGGGCGGACGCCTGCGGAGGCGCACATGCATCCGCACGTGAAGCCCCGCCGGCCGACCGCCTATGAGCTGCAGGAGCGCGGCCGGAGATTTCCGCCGCACCACCTGCACGAAAGCTGGCTCGACTACCTCTACTGGGACATCGAACTGGAGGCTTAGCCGGCCGGGAACAGCAGGTCGCGCCGCGGCCGGGTCCAGATCCCCCCGACCTCGAGCGGCGCGGCGACCACCAGCCGCCCGGCGATGTTCGAGCGCCGCATGCCGTCCGCCTCCACCAGGGCCTCGAAGCCGCCGGCCGCACCCTGGGCCCTGCCCAGTTGGACCAGGGTCGCCGGCCGCACCGCCGCCTCGGCAGCCTCCATCAGGCCGACGTCGCGCATGCCGGCGATGACCAGGATTCGCCCGCCCTCAGGGCCTGGGAAGGCGGTCAGGTATCCGTAGTCGCGCTGGGTTCCGGCGGTCCGGCCCGGCCCGCCCTCCTGGCTGAGGAAGACCCGCCGGCTGCGGGTGTCGGCGAGCTCGTCCCAGGTGTCGCCCGGCCGGAATCGCGAGGCGGAGAAGGTCGCGTCGCGGAGGGGCCCCAGGCCGCTCAGGTAGCCCAGGTAGACGATGTCGCTGCCGCGCAGCATCTCCGAGGTGAGGTCCGAGGCCATGACGATGCGGGGCGTCTCGCCGCCGCGGGCGAGCACCGGGAGCACGGAGGCCAGGGCGTGCGCCGCGCCCACCGGCAGGTAGTACAGGTCGAGGTCGCGCAGGCGCTCGGCCGCTTCCGGACTGGCCCGGCGGAAGGCCTCGAGATCCTCGTGAGAATCGACGCCGTACTCGCGCACCAGGCGCCCCGCGCCGGTCGCCGGGTCGGTTTCGCCGAAGATGTAGTAGTCGCCCACGACGACGACCAGCGGCCGGTCGGAACGCAACAGGCCGGCCCAGGGCTCGCGCCGCGCCGCCGCGGCGCCGGGAGCGCCTTGCGCGCCCTGCCAGACGATCCCCAGGACCAGCAGGTTCACGGCGGCCAGCAGCCCCGCGGCGATCCACGGCCATCGCCGCCGAGGCGGCCGGGACGGGACCTCGGCGGCGTGGTCACGCAGGACGAGGCGGTACTCGCCCACGGGGATCGCCAGCCGGACCGGCTCGGCCCGGGCCGGGCCGGCGTAGTACTCGTCGAGTTTCTTGCGCAGGCGGTGCATGGCGACGCGCACCGAGGCGTCCTGGGCCCCGTCGAAGGCGGCGTCGCGGCCGAACACCTGCAGGGCGATCTCCACCTCCTTGGGCCGCGCCCCGGAGGCCGCGCCCTCGGCCAGGTAGTCGAACAGCCGCACGAGCAGGCCCGAGCGCCCCAGCGCGCCTGCCGCCCGCAGGCGCTCGGCCTGTCCCGCGATGGTCCCGGCGTCCGCCAAGCCGCCCCCCTCTGTAACCTCCGGTAACCCCCGGGAGACCGTTCATAACCGCTCTCGGCTGGCGGAAGCAAAGTAAGCGCGGCGGCAGCACCTCGGGGGGAATAGATGCCGCACTGGATCCGGATGGCCGCGCCCATGGCGTCGGCCCTTGTCGCCGTCGCGCCGGCCGCTATGGCCGAGGAGGCGCCGGCGCCCATCGACGAGGTGGTGGTGTTCGGGCGCGGCGAGGCCAAGCTGGGCGTGGCGCACGCCGCCAGCGAGGGCAGCGTCGCGGGCCACGACCTGCTTGTGCGGCCGCTGCTGCGGGTGGCCGAGCTGCTGGAGGCCGTTCCGGGCATGGTCGCCGCCCAGCACTCCGGCTCGGGCAAGGCCAACCAGTACTTCCTGCGCGGGTTCAACCTCGACCACGGGTCGGACTTCACCGCCTACGTCGACGACGTGCAGATGAACCTGCGCACGCACGGGCACGGGCATGGCTACCTCGACCTCAACGGCCTGATCCCGGAGATCGTCGAGCGTGAGGACTACCGGAAGGGGCCATACCGGGCCGACGGCGGCGACTTCGCGCTCGCCGGGGCGGCCTATATGACGACCCTGGACCGGTTCGATGCGCCCTGGGCCGCGGCCGAGGCGGGCTCCTACGGATGGCGGCGGGCGGCGGCGGGCGGCACGGCCGACGTCGGCGCCGGCGCCCTGACCCTGGTCGGCCAGGCCAAGACCTACGACGGACCCTGGGCGCGGGCCGAGGACCTGCGCCACTACGCCCTGTTCGGCAAGTACGCGGCGCCGACGCGCCTGGGCGACCTGGAACTGTCGCTTCACGCCGACCGTGGCCGCTGGAAGCCCACCGAGCAGATCCCCGAGCGGATCATCGGCTCTGCGGCCTGCCCCGACGTCTTCTGCCCCCCGGATCCCACGGCCACCGGCGAGACCGAGCGGGTGGTCGGCGCGGCCCGCCTCTCGGGCGACGGCTGGCGGGCGACGGCCTACGTCCAGCACTACGACTGGGAGATGTACTCCAACCCGACGTTCGCCAATCCCGACGGCTCGAGCGCCCAGATCCGCCAGTTCGACCGCCGCTGGGTGGTGGGCGGCCGGGCCGAGCGGCGCTGGACGGTGTCGCCGGCGCTGGAGCTGACGCTCGGGGGCGAGGCCCGGCTGGACGATATCGACGAGGTGGGCGTGGCCAATACGGCCGGCCGCCTCCCCGTGGCCTCGCTCGGCGCCTATGCGGTGGAGGAGGCGTCCGCCGCGGCCTACGCGGAGGCGCTATGGCGACCGCTCCAGGGCCTCAGGGTGATCGCCGGGGCGCGGGTCGACGGCTTCCGGGCGGACGTGCGGGCGCTCGACGACCCGGCCCGGGCCCTGGGGCAGGGGCGGACGGACGACACCCTGGTTTCGCCGAAGCTGAGCCTCGCCTATGCGCTGCACGAGCGGCTTGAGCTCTATGCCGGCTGGGGGCGGGGCTTCCATTCGAATGACGCGCGCGGGGCGGTGAACGTCACCCCGGTGCCGCTGTTGATCGAAGGGGAGGGGCGCGAGGTCGGTGCGCGCTATCAGGCCGCGGACTTGACGCTGACGGCGACCTGGTGGTGGCTGGACGTGGACAGCGAGCTGAAGTTCGTCGGCGATTCCAACGCGGTGGAGCCCACCGGCGCCAGCGAGCGGCGCGGCTACGAGCTGGTCGGCTTCTGGCGGCCGCTGCCGTGGCTGGCGCTCGACGCCAACTACACGGCCAGCCGGGCCCGCTACGTCAACGGCGACCACATCCCGAACGCCTTCGAGAACGCCGCCCAGGTGGGCGTCTCGGCGGTGTCGGACCGCTGGGAAGCCAGCGTCCGCCTGCGCCACCTGGGGCCCTATCCGCTGGTGGAGGACGATTCCGAGCGCGACCCCGGCAGCACCGTGGTCAACCTGCGCGGGGCCTGGAAGGGCGAGGCGGTCCAGGTCTACGCCGAACTGCTCAACGCCTTCGACAGTCGCGACAAGGACATGGCCTACTTCTACGAATCCTACATCCCGGGCTTCGATGTCGCCCCGGTGGAGGGCCGGCTGAGCCGGGTGCTGGAGCCCCGGACCGTGAGGGTCGGCGTGAAGCGGACGTTCTGACCCCCTTCACGGGATTGTTTCCTCAATGGAAGCAGTGTGCTCCGGACCGGGGGCATTCCCACGGCGGGCAGGGGGCGCCATCTGAAAGGGACGATGGCGCGGCGGCCGCGCCGTCATCCCCTTACCACGCCCGAAAGGTCCCCATGTCCCACAAGCCCTTCTTCGTCGCCGCCGGCCTCGCCGCCACCCTCGCGCTCGCCGGCGCGGCCATCGCCCAGGATCCGTTCACCCGAGCGCCGGCCGAGGTGCGGGCCGGCGTCTACACCCTCGATCCCGCGCACTCGAAGATCACCTGGTCGGTGAACCACATGGGCTTCTCCACCTATGTCGGCCAGTTCGCCAAGGTGGAGGGCCAGCTCACGCTCGATCCGCGCCGGCCCGAGGCCAGCCAGCTCGCCGTGACCGTGGACGCCAATTCCGTCGGCACGCTCAACGACGAGCTCGACAAGCACCTGAAGACCGCCGACTTCCTGGACACGGCGAAGTTCCCGACCGCCACCTTCAAGGCGACGCGCATCCGGTTGAGCGGCGAGCGCAGCGCCGACATCACCGGCGACCTGACCCTGCACGGCGTCACCCGCCCGGTGACCCTGGAGGCCGAGTTCAACCAGGCGGGGATCAACCCGGTCGACAAGACCTATTCCCTGGGCTTCGACGCCGAGGCGAAGATCAAGCGCAGCGACTTCGGCATGACCGCCTACCTGCCGGGCGTCGGCGACGAGGTCGAGCTGGACATCGAGGCCGAGCTGAAGCTGGTCAGGTAACCCGAAAGAGAAAGGAGCGCCGCAGCGGGCTGCGGCGCTCCTCGATGTCTTCGCGGGACCGGCCGGGACACGCCCGGCCGGCCGGCTCGCGCCTAGAAGCGGAAGCCGACGTTGGCGAAGAACACGCGGCCCAGAACGTCATAGGTGTTCGGGTAGCCGCTGTTCGACGGCGAGGCGTTGCCGCCGAGGATCGGATAGGCCTCCTGGGTCAGGTTGCGCACGCCGACCGTGAACTCGATGTTCTCGGTCGCCCGCCAGTCGGCCGACAGGTCCCAGTAGTTCTTCGCGTCGATGTGCTCGACGACGTAGTTGGTGTTGGGGTTGTCGTCGTTCACGTCGTCGATGTGGTTCCAGACCAGGGTCGCGCCCCAGTCACCCATGGTCCACTTCACCCGGCTGTTGATCTTGTGGCGCGGGATGATCCCGGTGCCGCCGCTGTTGCACCGCGTACCGAACTTGTCGGCGCACTTGATCGGCGTGGAGATCTCGTCCGGCTTCAGGGTGTTTTCCCAGGTGTTGGTGTAGAGGCTGCGGATCTGGATGTTGCCCCAGTCCGGCAGACCCACGTCCTCCAGGGCGAAGGTGTAGGAGACGTCGATGTCGACGCCCTTCGCCGTCAGGGTGGCGACGTTGCGGTCCTGCAGCGACACGAACTCGATCGAGCCGTTGGCGAGGCGGCGCACCGCCTGGCAGTACGGCGAGGCCGGGTTGCCCTGCACGATCGAGCCGTAGCAGACGTTCAGGACGTTCGAAGTCGAGCCGCCGAAGCTGGTGATCAGGTCGTTGATCTCGATGTCGAAGTAGTCCGCGGTGATCTGCAGCCCGGGCACGAAGCTCGGGGTCCACACCACGCCGCCGGTGAAGGTGTCGGCGACTTCCGGCTCGAGGTCCGGGTTGCCGCCCGACAGGGTCTGGGTCTGCTGGTTCGCCTGGATGACGCCGACGAGGTTCGCCGGGACGCCGGACGCGATACAGGCCTGGCGAACCTGGGCGTTCGGGTTCGCCTGGAACGAGCAAGGGTCCGTGGCGGTCGGGAAGCTGTTGCCCGCCGGGCGGAACAGTTCACCCACAGACGGCGCCCGCACCGCGCGGTTGTAGGAGGCCCGCAGGCGCAGGTCCTCGAACACACGCCAGTCGCCGGCGACCTTGTAGGTCTTGGTCATGTCGCTCTGCGACGAGTAGTCGGAGAGACGGCCAGCCACTTCCAGGTTCAGCTCGCGGACGAAGGGCAGGTCCTTGAGCACCGGGATCAGCAGTTCGCCGTAGAGGTCGTAGACGTCGAAGCCACCCGCCACCGGCGGGGAGGCGTTGAAGCCGGTCAGGTTGCCGACCGCGAGGTCCTGGCTGGGACGGAACTCGAACTCCTCGGAGCGATACTCGGCGCCGATGGCGAAGCCGATACCGCCGGCCGGCAGGCTGAAGAAGTTCGACGTGTTGCCGCTCAGGAAGGCGGACGCGACGATCTGCTCGTAGTCCTGCGAGGAGTTGATCCGCGTGGAGATGAAGTTCGCTGCGGCGGGGCTCAGGCGGCCTTCCCCGAACAGGTTGACGGGAACGCAGCCGTTCGACGGATCGGAGCAACCCGTGCCGGCGGCGTTCAGCAGCAGGCCCTGCTGGATGCGGGCCAGGCTGGTGTCGCCGAGCAGCGAGTTGGAGCCGTGGGTGTTGCCGTACTGGA
>NZ_DAISJG010000062.1:0-12294 GCF_036821595.1 Phenylobacterium sp. | reverse complement strand
CCTCCTCGATGCGGCGCTTGGGCAGGCCGTCCTCGATGGCGCGGGCCATGCCGCCGAGGGCCTCGACCTCGGCGATGTGCTCGAGCGCGCGGGCGGCGAGGTCGGCGGTCAGGCGCTCCACGTAGTAGCTGCCGCCCCAGGGGTCGATGACCCGGGTCTGGCCGCTCTCGAGCTGCAGGAAGAGCTGGGTGTTGCGGCTGATGCGGGCGGAGAAGTCGGTGGGCAGGGCCAGGGCCTCGTCCAGCGAGTTGGTGTGCAGGCTCTGGGTCTGGCCGCCGACCGCGGCCATGGCCTCGATGGCGGTGCGGGCGACGTTGTTGAACACGTCGTGGGCGGCCAGCGACCAGCCGGAGGTCTGGGTGTGGGCGCGCAGGGAGAGGGAGCGGGCGTCCTTCGGGTCGAACTCCTGTTTCATGAGCCGGGCCCAGAGCAGGCGCGCGGCGCGCTGCTTGGCGATCTCCATGAAGGCGTTCATGCCGGCGTTCCAGAAGAACGACAGGCGCGGGGCGAAGCTGTCCACCGGCAGGCCGGCGGCGACGCCGGCGCGGACGTACTCGATCCCGTCGGCCAGGGTGTAGGCGAGCTCCAGGTCGAGCGTCGCCCCGGCTTCCTGCATGTGGTAGCCGCTGATCGAGATCGAGTTGAACCTCGGCATCTCGCGGCTCGTGTAGCCGAAGATGTCCGAGACGATCCGCATCGAGGGGACCGGCGGGTAGATGTAGGTGTTCCGGGTCAGGAACTCCTTGAGGATGTCGTTCTGGATCGTGCCGGAGAGCTTGGCGTGCGGCACGCCCTGCTCCTCGCCGGCCACGATGTAGAGCGCCATGATCGGCAGGACGGCGCCGTTCATGGTCATCGAGACGCTCATCTTGTCGAGCGGGATGCCGTCGAACAGCGTCCGCATGTCGAGGATGCTATCGATCGCGACCCCCGCCATGCCGACGTCGCCCTTCACGCGGGGATGGTCCGAATCGTAGCCCCGGTGGGTCGCCAGGTCGAAGGCGATGGACAGGCCCATCTGACCGGCCGCGAGGTTGCGGCGGTAGAAGGCGTTGGAGTCCTCGGCCGTGGAGAAGCCCGCGTACTGGCGGATGGTCCACGGATTGGTCAGGTACATGGTCGGGTAGGGGCCGCGCAGGAACGGCGCGAGGCCCGGATAGCCGGCCAGGGTGTCGAGGCCGGCGGTGTCGGCGGGGGCGTAGGACGGCCTGACCGCGATGCCCTCCGGCGTGGCCCAGGGCTCCCCGGCGGCCGGCGCGGGGGCGGCCAGGTCGGAGTCGAAGGGCAGGGTGGCGAAGTCGGGGAAGCTGGTCATTTCTCGAAGGCCTCCGCGAGGCGGATGGGCTTGAGCGGCTCGCACTTGCCGTCCGGCCCGGGCAGGGCGGCGGAGGGGGCCTCGACGGCCTTCGGCTTGGCGCGCTCGATCTCGACGGGGGTGTCCTTGTCCGGCGGGAAGGCGTTGACGCCGACCAGCTTCGGCTCGGGCCGGGCGGCGACGGCGGCGGCGACGTCGCGGGCCACGAGGCCGGAGGTCAGGGCCGCCAGAACGCCGCCGGCGGCCTCGATGGCCTGCAGCTTCTCCCAGGCGGCGCGGGCGATGCCGTCGGTGAGCGCCTCGACATAGCCGGAGCCGGCGGCCGGGTCGGCGACGCGGCCGACGTGGGCCTCCTCCATCAGGACGAGCTGGGTGTTGCGGCTCTGGCGCCGGGCGAAGGCGGTCGGCAGGCCCATGGCGTCGGTGAAATTGCCCAGCACCACGGCGTCGGCGCCGCCGACGGCTGCGCCGAAGCCCGCGGCGGTCAGGCGGATCATGTTGGTCCAGGCGTCGCGCGCGGCCAGCATCCGGCGCGAGGTGCGGGCCTCGATGCGGGCGGCGGGCGCGGCGTCGCAGGCGGTGGCGACGCGGGCGAAGACCGCGCGGGCGGCGCGCAGCTTGGCGATGGAGAGGAAGTAGTCGGCGTCGGCCGAGAGCCCGAGCGTGATGCGCGCGAAGGCGTCGGCCATGGGCATGCCGGCGCGGACCAGGGCCCTGGCGTAGGCGATGGCGCTGGCCGCGGCGAAGGCGACCTCCTGGGCCTCGCCGCCGCCGGCCTCGTGGACCACGCGGCCCGAGGCCAGGAAGAGCTGCGCCTGCGGATAGGTCTCGGCCAGGCGCACGCCGACGGTGGCGGCGCTGACCAGGTGGCTCTCGATGGGGCCCGGGCTCGCGCCGGCCTCGGCGAAGGCGCTCACGGGATCGAGGTGGAAGTTCAGCTTCGCGCCGGGCGAGGCCTTGGCGACGGCGCCCAGCCAGTCGGCGCCCTTCGGGCCGAGGAAGCCCGCGTCGAGGGCGACGGGGGCCAGCTCGAGGATCACGCCCTCCAGCACCCGGGCGAGGCCGTCGGCGGAACCCACGGCGACGCCCGTCCGACCCGTGGGATCGATCCGCACCACGGCCGAGGCGGCCCCGCCCTGCAGGTCGGCGAGGATCTCGGCGTTGGCGCGGCCGGCGTCGGGATGGGCGGTGAGCGTGCGCAGATCCCAGGCGCGGTCGGCGTCGACCGGCCGGGCCGGGAAGGCGGCGGGGGCCTCGGCGGCCGCATAGAGCGGCGCGATCGGCAGGCCCTCGGCGGTGGCCCTCTCCAACGACGAGAAGGGCGCCTCGCCCAGCGTCTTGGTGACGAGGGCGCGCCAGGCGTCCTCGGTGGCGGGCGGGAAGTCTTTCGCGAGAAGGCTGGTGTCGGCCATGGGGCGAAATGGGCCGGAAGGCCGCGGGGCGTCAAGCTCACGCAGGGGCAGCGGGCAACCGGAATCGGCCTCTAATGGTTAAGCTCCTGAAGCGAGATTCGAGGGGACCGATGCCGACCGTCGACTACACCTACTTCCGCGACATGGCCTGGGACTGGGGGCCGGCGCTCGCCGCGGCCATCGCCATCCTGGTGGTCTCCCACTTCATCGCCAAGGGCGTGCAGTGGGGCGTCGCCCGCATCGTGGACCGCGCGCCGGGGATGAAGAAGCACAATGAGGGCGCGGCGCCGCGCGAGACCACCGGCTACCAGCTCGGCCAGCTCGGCTACTGGCTGGTGCTGCTGATCGGCGTGGTGGGCGCGCTGTCGGTCCTCGGGCTTACCGAGATCGTCACCCCGCTGAACGGCCTGCTCATCGAGGTCATGGCCTTCGTGCCGAACCTGATCGGGGCGGTGGTGATCTTCGTCGTCGGCCTGGTGGTGGCGACGCTCGCCCGCCGGGTCGTGGAGGCGGCGCTGAACGTCGCCCACGTGGACAGCTGGCTGGAGCGGGCGGGGCTGGCCAAGCTGACCGGCGCCTCCGGCCTGGCGCGGACCTTCGGCACCCTCGTCTATGTGCTGATCATCATCCCGGTGACCATCGCGGCCCTGCAGCAGCTCGGCATCCGCGCGATCTCGGAGCCGGCGGTGGCGGTGCTGACCACCGTGCTCGACGCCCTGCCCAGGCTGATCGCGGCGGCCATCGTCCTGGCCATCGCCTTCCTGATCGGCCGCTGGGTGGCGGGCCTGATCGAACAGGTGCTGCCGTCCTTCGGCTTCGACCGCAGCCTGCAGGCGCTGGGCATCGGCGGCCCCTCGGCGGCCGATCCCAAGGACATGGCCGAGCCGCCGCCGCCGGGCGGGGTCACGCCGTCCAAGGTGGTGGCGCGGCTGGCCCTGGTGGCGATCATGCTGTTCTCCGCCGTGGAGGCCGCCCGCCTGCTCGCCTTCGCCGCGGTGGCGGTGATGCTGACCGAGGTGCTGGAACTGGCCGGCCACGTCCTGTTCGGCGGGGTGATCATCACCGTGGGCGTCCTGATCGGGAACTTCCTGGCCAACCTGATCGACCGCTCCACCAACGGGGCGGACAGCTTCGCCTCGACGATCGTGCGCTGGGCGACCATCGCGCTCGCCACCGCCATGGGCCTGCAGTTCATGGGCATCGCCGACGAGATCGTGATTCTCGCCTTCGGCCTGGTGCTGGGCGCGGCGGCGGTGGCCGCGGCGCTCGCCTTCGGAATCGGCGGCCGTGAGACGGCCGGCAAGCTGCTGGAGAAGTGGACCCATCAGGCGGAGACCAAGCCGAAGCCGCCGGTCCGCCGGCCGCAGGTCCGCCCGCCGCCGCGCGCGCCCAAGATCTGACTTGCCGGACGTCGCGGCAGGCCATGAGGCTTGCGGGACCGCTGAAGTTTTGCTTACGTTGTAAATCAACAACCGCCCGAGGACCCGCCCATGGCCCTGCCGCCCGTGCTCCGTGACCGCCTGCGCCTGCCGGTGATCGGCTCCCCGCTGTTCATCATCTCCGGGCCGGACTTGGTGATCGCCCAGTGCAAGGCCGGCATCGTGGGCTCCTTCCCGGCGCTGAACGCCCGGCCGGCGTCGCTGCTGGAGGAGTGGCTGCACCGGATCACCGAGGAGCTGGCCGCCTGGGACCGGGACCACCCGGACACGCCCTCGGCGCCGTTCGCGGTGAACCACATCGTCCACAAGACCAACGACCGCCTCGAGCACGACCTCGAGATGTCGACCAAGTGGAAGGCGCCGATCGTGATCACCTCGCTGGGCGCGCGGGAGGACGTGAACGCGGCGGTCCACTCCTACGGCGGGGTGGTGCTGCACGACATCATCAACAACCGCTTCGCCCAGAAGGCGGTCGAGAAGGGCGCCGACGGCCTGATCGCGGTGGCGGCCGGGGCCGGCGGCCACGCGGGCCAGCTCTCGCCGTTCGCCCTGGTGCAGGAGATCCGCGAGTGGTTCGACGGGCCGGTGGCGCTGTCGGGCTCGATCGCCAACGGCCACGCCATCCTCGGGGCCCAGGCCATGGGCGCGGACCTGGCCTACATCGGCTCGGCCTTCATCGCCACGCAGGAGGCCAACGCCGACCAGGCCTACAAGGACATGATCGTGGCCTCGGCCGGCGACGACATCGTCTACACCAACCTCTTCACAGGCGTGCACGGCAACTATCTGAAGCCGTCGATCATCGCCGCGGGCCTCGACCCCAACGACCTGCCGCAGTCGGACCCGTCGCGGATGAACTTCGGCTCCGGCGGCAACCAGAAGGCCAAGGCGTGGCGCGACATCTGGGGCTGCGGCCAGGGGATCGGGGCGGTGAAGGACGTGCCGCCGGTCGCCGAGCTCGTGGGCCGGTTGGCCGCGGAATACGAGGCGGCGAAGGCGGAGCTCGCGGCGAAGACCTCGCTGACCGCGGGGCGTGCGCTTCTGGCGGCCGAGTAGTCCTGCGGCTATAGTCGTTCCACCGGGCCCTCGCGGATCGCCCGGTGAGACGGCGACGTCCAAGCATCCGCTCCGATGCCCGTGCGCGGGCGGAAGGAGCCGGGACAATGGACGCCCAATCCCCCAGGAGATCGAAGGTCGCGCTGGTCTGGCGCGGCGCGCGGCCGGCCGAGGGCTTCGGCCGGTTCGAGGCCGTCGCCGCGGCGCTGGCGGCGGCGGGCCTGGCGCCGGAGCCGTGTCCCTATGCCGAGGAGGAAGAAGAGGCGGCGCGGGCGCAACTCCTGGCCAGCGACGCCGCCCTCGTCTGGGTCAACCCGCTGCAGGACGGCCGCCGGCGCACGGCGCTCGACGCCCTGCTCCGGGAAGCGGCGGCGGCCGGCGTGCTGGTCAGCGCCCATCCCGACGTCGTCGACCGCATGGGCGTGAAGTCGGTGCTCTGGCGCACCCGCGCCATGGGCTGGGGCGGCGACGTGCGGCTGTACGGGAGCGCCGCGGCGTTTGATGCGGGATTTCCGGCCAGCGTGGCGGCGGGCCCGCGCGTGCTGAAGCCGAACCGCGGCAACGGCGGCCAGGGGATCTGGAAGGTCGAGGCCCTCGGCGCGGGCGAGGTGCGGGTCCAGTCGGCGGAGGACGACGTCGTACGGACCCTGCCCCTGGCGGGCTTCATGGGCGCGCGGCGCGCGGAACTGGCGGACTGCGACGGGTTCGTGGACCACGCCTTCCAGTCCCGGATCGGCGAGGGGATGGTCCGCTGCTACATGGCGGGCGACCGGCTGGCCGGGTTCGGCGCGCAGCAGGTGCGGGCGCTGGCCGCCCCGGGGACGCCGGGCGCGCCGCGGCTCTATTCCGGGCCGGAGGATCCGCGTTTCCAGCGCCTGCGCCGGCTGATGGAGACCGAGTGGACGCCGCAGATGGCGGCGCTGCTGGATCTCGCGCCGCAGGACCTGCCGGCGATCTGGGACGCCGACTTCCTGCTGGGCCCGCGCGATCCGGCCGGGCAGGACGGCTACGTCCTGTGCGAGATCAATGCGAGCTCGGTCTTTCCCATGCCGCAGGAGGCCGCGGCCGCCATCGCCGCCAGGCTTCGGGCGCGATTGGACGAGACCCCGCGCCCTGGACGCTCATCGTTATCTAGATAAGCTAAAATGCGAAGAAAAACCGCGACTTATCGCCCGAGATAGAAAAACTCTTCATACCTCTAGTTTATACCTACTCGTCTAGTAGGAATTAGCAGGGGTAGCTTCACCCCTGCTGCTGACAGGGGATGAAGATGACCAACCGGACGATCCGAGCGGCCGCTGTCGCGGCGCTCCTCAGCAGCGTCGCCCCGGCCGCCCTGGCCCAGGCCGTGTCCACCGCGCCCACCCAGGGCGGCGGCATCAGCCAGGAACAGGCGCTCTCGCTGACCGCGCGCCTGGACGCCCTGGAGCGGCGCAACCAGGAGCTGGAGGCCCAGATCGCCGGGCTGAAGGCCGACGTCGGCACGACCGCCAAGGCGGTGAAGGACCAGTCGGGCAACGCGAAGACGACGCTCGCCAACGCCCGGCCGACGGTGACCAGCGCCGACGGCCAGTTCACGGCCAGCCTGCGCGGCGTCTTCCAGCTCGACGGCGCCCGCTACGACCAGGACGAGGCCCGCCCGCTGGCGTCGGACTTCCGCCGCGGCTCGTTCGGCGACGCCGCCGAGGCGGAGCGCGCCCGCGACCTCTCCGACGGCTTCAACTTCCGCCGGGCCCGCCTCGGCATCGAGGGCAAGGCCTTCGGCGACTGGAACTACAACCTGCTGCTCGACTTCGGCGGCTCGGGCACGGAAGAGGCCGGCAAGATCAACGCCGCCTACATCGAATACACCGGCCTGAAGAAGGTGCGGCTGCGCGGCGGCGCCTTCGCCACCACCACCAGCCTGGAAGACGCCACCCCGCACCCGTCCTCGCTGTTCCTGGAGCGGCCGGCGGTGGCCGAGCTGGTCCGCGGCCTGGCCGGCGGCGACGGCCGCGTGGGCCTGGCGGCGATCACCGGCGGCGAGCGCTGGTCGGCGCACGCCACGGTCACCGGCAACGTCGTCGGGACCCAGACCTACGACGAGGCCCTGGGCTTCGTGGGCCGGGTGACCTTCTCCCCGCTGCACGGCGAGAACTGGACGACCCACTTCGGCGCCAACGCCAACATCATCATCAATCCGGCGGCCACGGGCCCGGATGTCTCCGGCCTCGGCGCGGCCCAGCCCGTGCGCCTGCGCGAGCGGCCCGAGAACCGCGTCGACCCCACCCGCCTGGTGGACACCGGCAGCATCGACGCCGACGGCGTGACCGCGCTCGCCCTGGAAGGCGCCTGGCAGTACCGGAACCTCATGCTCGCCGGCGAGCACTTCTGGATCGACGTCGAGCGCCGCGCGAGCCCGCTGGCCGATCCGGACTTCTCCGGCTGGTACGTGCAGGGCGCCTGGACGCTCACCGGCCAGCCGCGCCGCTACAACCCGGGGACCGGCGGCTTCGACGCGCCGAAGGTGGACAAGCCGTTCAACCTGAAGTCCGGCGCCTGGGGCGTCTGGGAGCTGGCGGCCCGCTACTCCACCCTCGACCTGAACTACGGCCTCACGGGCCCGGTCGCCTCGGCGATCCGCGGCGGCGAGCAGGAGATCGTGACCCTCGGCCTGAACTGGTACCCGAACCAGGTCGTCAAGTTCATGGCCGACTTCCAGCACGTCGAAGTCGACCGGCTGTCGCCGGGCGGCACGGCTTTCGGGGCCGGGGCGCTCACGCCGCCGGCCGGCGCACAGGTGGGCCAGGACCTGAACATCTGGTCGATCCGGACGCAGTACTCCTTCTAGCCATGGGGACCTGACATGACCTCCACCCAGCTCTCACGCCGTGGGCTGATCGCATCCGCCGCCGCCGCAGGCCTCGCCGCCTGCTCGCCAAAGGGGGACGCGGCCGGGAGCCCGGGTGGAGGGAACGTCAGGCTCCTGAACGTCAGCTACGATCCGACTCGTGAGCTCTACAAGGAGATCAACGCCGCCTTCGCCGCGGACTGGGCCGGCAAGCACGGCGGCCAGAAGGTGGAGGTCGAGCAGAGCCACGGCGGCTCGGGCAAGCAGGCCCGGGCGGTGATCGACGGCCTGCAGGCCGACGTGGTCACCCTGGCGCTCGGCGGCGACATCGACGAGATCGCCACGCGGGCCAAGCTCCTGCCGGCCGACTGGCAGAGCCGGCTGCCGAACAACTCCGCGCCCTACACCTCGACGATCGTCTTCCTGGTCCGGAAGGGCAATCCGAAGGCGATCCGCGACTGGGCCGACCTGGTGAAGCCGGGCGTCGGGATCATCACCCCCAATCCGAAGACCTCGGGCGGCGCCCGCTGGGCCTATTTGGCGGCGTGGGCGCACGGGCTGAAGGGCGGCGGAGAGCCGGCCGCACGGGCCTATGTCGCGGGGCTGTTCAGGAACGTGCCGGTGCTGGACACCGGCGCGCGGGGCTCCACCACCACCTTCGCCCAGCGCGGCATCGGCGATGTCCTGCTCTCCTGGGAGAACGAGGCGCGGCTGACCATCGAGGAGTTCGGGCCGAACTTCGACGTGGTCTATCCGTCGAGCTCGATCCTGGCCGAGCCGCCGGTGGCGCTCGTCGACGCCAATGTCGACAAGCACGGCACGCGGGCCGCGGCGCAGGCCTACCTGGAGTTCCTCTACACGCCGGCGGCGCAGGACATCATCGGCAAGCACCACTTCCGTCCGCGGGACGCCGCGGCCCAGGCCAAGTATGCGGCGAGCTTCCAGACGCTGCCGCTGGTGACCATCGACCAGGCGTTCGGCGGCTGGGCGAAGGCGCACGCGGCCCACTTCGCCGACGGCGCCGTCTTCGACCAGATCTACCAGCCGACGTGACCGAGCCCCTCTCGATCCCGAGCGTGCTCGGGCCGGACCGGGGACCCCACAGGGTCCTCGGGCGGTTCCGGCTGTCCAGGCTCGCCGAGCGCTCGATCCTGCCGGGCTTCCCGCTCGCGCTCGGCATCACGCTCGCCTACCTGGGCGCGATCGTCGTCCTGCCGCTCGCGGCGCTGGCGGTGAAGCCGTGGGAGCTGGGCGTCTCCGGCGTCTGGGACGCCCTGAACGAGCCCCGGGTGGCGGCGGCGCTGAAGCTGTCGTTCGGCGTCTCGGCCCTGGCGGCGCTGGTGAACGCGCCGCTGGGCCTGCTGCTTGCCTGGACGCTCACCCGCTACGCCTTCCCGGGCCGCCGGCTGCTGGACGCCCTGGTGGACCTGCCGTTCGCCCTGCCGACGGCGGTGGCCGGCATCGCGCTGACCGCCATCTATGCGCCCACGGGCCCGCTCGGCGCCCAGTTCGCGAAGCTGGGGATCAAGACCGCCTATTCGCCCGTGGGGATCTTCATCGCCCTGGTCTTCATCGGCCTGCCGTTCGTGGTCCGCGCCATCCAGCCGGTGCTGCAGGACCTCGACCGGGAGGTGGAGGAGGCGGCCCAGACGCTCGGCGCCAGCGATCTGCAGCGCATGGTCCATGTGGTCCTGCCGGCCGTGGCGCCGGCGATGATCAGCGGCGTCAGCCTGGCCTTCGCCCGGGCCGTGGGCGAGTACGGCTCGGTGGTGTTCATCGCCGGCAACATGCCGCTGAAGACCGAGATCGCGCCGCTGCTGATCGTCATCAAGCTGGAGCAGTACGACTACGCCGGCGCCGCGGCCGTGGGCCTGGCCATGGTGGCGATCTCGTTCGGGGCGCTGGTGGCGATCAATGCCGCTCAGATCTTCCTGGCCGGGCGGGGGCGGCGATGAGCAAGGCCAACGGAAGCCTCCGCCTGCCGGGCCTGGCCCCGCTGTTCGTGGCCGCCTCGGTGGCGGTGATGGGCGTGCTGGTGCTGCTGCCGCTCTACACCGTCTTCCACGACGCCTTCTCGAAGGGCGTGGGCGCTTACCTGGCGGCCGTGCGCGAGCCGGACGCCCTGGCTGCAATCCGGCTGACCCTGACGGTGGCGGCGATCTCGGTGCCGCTGAACGCCGTGTTCGGCGTGGCGGCGGCCTGGGCGGTGACCAAGTTCGAGTTCCGGGGAAAGAGCGTCCTGCTCACCCTCATCGACCTGCCGTTCTCGATCTCGCCGGTGGTCTCGGGCCTGGTCTGGGTGCTGCTGTTCGGCGCCCAGGGCTGGTTCGGCGCCTGGCTGGTGGCGCACGACGTGAAGATCATCTTCGCCACCTCCGGCCTGGTGCTGGCGACGGTGCTGGTCACCCTGCCGTTCGTGGCGCGCGAGCTGATCCCGCTGATGCAGGACCAGGGCTCGGACGAGGAGGCGGCGGCGCTGACGCTGGGGGCCGGCGGCTTCACCACCTTCTTCCGGATCACCCTGCCCAACATCAAGTGGGCGCTGCTCTATGGCGTCCTGCTCTGCAATGCGCGGGCGATGGGGGAGTTCGGCGCGGTCTCGGTGGTCTCGGGCCACATCCGCGGCCAGACCACGACCCTGCCGCTGCACGTCGAGGTTCTCTACAATGACTACGACTTCGTCGGCGCCTTCGCGGCCGCCAGCCTCCTGGCCAGCCTCGGGCTCGTCACCCTGGTCCTCAAGACCCTTCTCGAATGGCGGTATTCCAGTGAACTCGCAGCCAGCCGCCGACACTAGCGCCCTGTCGCTCGAGATCCGCGGGGTCTCCAAGTCCTTCGGCCGCTTCCCGGCGCTGAAGGGCGTGTCGCTGCAGGCCAGGGACAAGGAATTCCTGGCGCTGCTCGGCCCCTCGGGCTCGGGCAAGACGACCCTGCTGCGCGTGCTGGCGGGGCTGGAGCAGCCGGACGCCGGCGAGGTCAGCTTCGGGGGCGGCGACTTCCTGGCCCTGCCGGTGCGCAAGCGGCGCGTGGGGATGGTCTTCCAGCACTACGCCCTGTTCCGCCACATGACGGTGGCCCAGAACATCGCGTTCGGCCTGACGGTGCGGCCCAGGCGCGAGCGGCCTGGCAGGGCCGAGACAGCCGAGCGCGTGCGCGACCTGCTCTCGCTCGTGCAGCTCGAGGGACTCGACAAGCGCTATCCGGCCCAGCTCTCCGGCGGCCAGCGGCAGCGCGTGGCGCTGGCCCGGGCGCTGGCCATCGAGCCGCGGATGCTGCTGCTGGACGAGCCGTTCGGGGCGCTGGACGCCCAGGTGCGCCGCGAGCTGCGCCGCTGGCTTCGCGAGCTGCACGAGCGGACCGGCGTGACCACCGTCTTCGTCACCCACGACCAGGAGGAGGCCCTCGACCTCGCCGACCGGGTGGCGATCCTGAAGGACGGGGAACTCGTCCAGCTCGGCACGCCCGACGAGGTCTACGAGGATCCGGCGACGCCCTTCGTCTACGACTTCCTGGGCGCGGCCTGCCGCCTGCCGGGCCGTGTCGATGGCGGCCGCCTGCTGGTGGCCGACTGGGAGACCCGGGCGCCGAAGGGCGCGGTCGAGGGCGCGGTCGAGGTCTTCTTCCGCCCCGACGAGGTGGCCTTTGCGCCGGCCGACGGGGCCGGGCTGGCGGCCGAGGTGCGCGCCGTCGCCCAGCGCGGCCCCGACGTGCGCATCGCGTGCGCCGTCGAGGGCCGGGTCTTCGAGTTGGAGGCCCACGGGCCCACCATGCCGACCGGGGTCGCCCCCGGGCTGACGGTGCGCGTCAGGCCCATGCGGCCCCGGGTCTATCGCGCCGGCTGACCCTACTGGACGATCCAGTCGCCGGCCCCGAGCGAGGCCGGAGTGACGCCGTTCAGGGTGGTGATGGTCACCGGCCAGTCGCCGTTCTGGTTGGGTCCGTCGAGGTCGACCAGCACCCGCGTGCCGCCGTCCACCGCCTCGAGGATCACCCAGCGGTCGCCCACCGGATCGGTCCCGGCATAGGCGGTCTGGTCGAAGATGGCCCTGAGGTCGATCACGTCGGTCCCCGGCGTGAAGTCGGTGATCCGGCCGGGGTTCCACGGCGCATTGGCGAAGACGAAGCGGTCGGCCCCGCCGGCGCCGGTCAGCTGGTCGGGTCCCTGGCCCGCGTTCAGGGTGTCGTCGCCCGCGCCGCCGGTGAGGGTGTCGCCGTACTGGCTGGAGGTGATGACCTGGCCTC
>NZ_DAISJG010000061.1:0-12382 GCF_036821595.1 Phenylobacterium sp. | reverse complement strand
GCACGTCGGCCATCAGCAGGTCGGCGACCGTGAAGCGGCCGGCCGCCAGCCATTCGCGCCCGCCCAGCACGGCTTCGAGCTGGGTGAGGCGCTGGCCGAGCCAGCCGCCGAGCCTGTTGTCCGCCTCGCCGGAGATCGTCAGGAACCACCAAGGCACGGCGACCATCTCGATCGAGTTCAGCGCCGCGATCGTCCACTGCAGGGTCTCCGCCTCGCCGGCCGGGTCCCTCGGCATCAGGGCCTCGCTCTTCCGCGCCAGGTGCAGCAGCCCCGCCCCGCTCTCGAAGACCTGCACCCCGCCGTCGTCGAGGAACGGGACCTGGCCGAACGGCTGGCGCTCCAGGTGGTTGGTCTCGCGCCCCTCGAACGGCGCCGTGCGGACCTCGTAGTCGAGCCCCGCCTCCTCGCACGCCCACCGCAGCCTCAGGTCCCGCACGAACCCCCGCGGCCCCTCCGGAACCCAGTCGTAGGTCCAGATGATCACCCCGCCCATGGCGCAGGCCCTCCGTGTCCTCGGACCCTGATCCTGTCGCGGCCGTCGCCCCGGGGAAAGGGGGCCGCCTTCCCTCGTGTCATCCCGGAAAGTCGCGGGAGCGGCTTATCCGGGCGCCGCGCCCGCCGAGACACTCGCAGCCGCGCAGCCGCGCCTCGCCAGGAGCCTTCCGTGTTCATGGGTCCCGGTCTTCGCCTCGCGAAACGGGGATGACACCCTAGGGTGAGCCGCCGCCCCCGGCCCTGATCCGGGGCGGAACCCGCCGCGTCAGCCCGGGAACCGCTCGAACGCGGGAAGCGCATGGGCCGTCGCCATCCAGTCCGGACGCTCGGCCGTCTGCACCTGCATCTTCGGCGCGATCGCGTCCGGGTCATCCAGCGCGGCGATCCGCACCTGCATCATGCCCATCTGCTCGAGCGGCGCATTGGTGAAGAACAGGCCCGCGCCGCAGGCCCCGCAGAAGAAGCGACGGCCGCTCGCCGACGACTGATAGGCCGCCGGCTCCCCCTGGATCGCCACCGCCGCCCTGGGGAACATCGCCCAGGCGAGGACCGGCGCGCCGGACTGCCTGCGGCAGTCGCCACAATAGCAGAGCGTGCTGTGGACCGCCTCGTCCGGCGTCTGGAACGCGATGGCCCCGCAGTGACACCGTCCCGTGAGCATGGAGCTACCCCTCTACCGCTGGCGGCCGGCCGTAACAGCTTCCCGCCACCCGTGTCATCCCGGAGAGCCGCGCCAGCGGCTCATCCGGGACCCACCGGCGCCGCGCCGGACGAGGACCCGCCACACCGGCATCCGCGCGCCCCGCGCACCCTCCCCCTTAGGATCACGGCAGCCCGTCTGCCTGTCGGGCCATCCGCGCCGCCGGCCCTAGTGCGACAGAAGGATTGCCGTCCTGGGGTCTTCGAGCATGTACTCTGTGGCTCCGCCGAGGATGAATTCGCGCACACGGGAGCGGCCGTATGCGCCCATGACCAGCAGATCAGAGTGGTGCTCCGTGACATAGTCGGAGAACACCTGCCCGACCTTCCGGCGCGCCGCGTCGACCTCATCGGCGACAGCATGGACGCCGTGAACCTCCAGGTGGCGGATCACCTCGTCTCCGAGACCAGGACGCGCCTCCGCCTTCTCGTTGACCACGGTGAGCACGCGGACCTGCTTGGCCTTCGGCAGCAGCGGAAGCGCGGCGGCGAGCGCCCGAGCTGCGGTTCGGCTGCCGTCCCAGGCGACCACGATCGTGCCGAGCCCGCCGCTCGGCAGGTCGGCCACGCCGGGCCGGAAGAGCAGCACCGGCCGCCCCGAACCGAACACCACCGCTTCGGCGACCGAACGCTGGCCGTCCTGACGGTCCATCATCGGAACGAGGCAGAGGTCCCGCGTCCGGGCGTGCAGGGCCACATGCTCGCCGACCATGTGGAGATCTGTCTTGGTCAACACGCTGCCGCCGCGCACCTGATAGTGGGCGAGCTTCTCATCGACGATCCTCATCGCCTCCCGGCACGAGGCGAGGCTCTTGGCCTCCTGTTCCGCGCATACGCCGGCGAGGTTGATGAGCCGGCTCGCCAGATAGTTGCTGGGGGCCTGCAGATCGACTTGCACGGCGAGGGCCGTCAGGGCTCCCCCTGCCGCCGCGGCGAAGCGCACAGCCTGGTCGATCGCCTCGGGGGGCGTCGCGTCCGGATAGCTGTCGATATGGAGCAGCAGGTCCTTCATCGGCCGGCTCCATTCCGCCCGTTGGAGCCTTCGGTCATCAGGGTGTCGGATCTCGGCCTACGCCGCGCCCGGCCAGGCGCCGCGTCCCGCTCCCGTTGGGGGCTGCGCAGCCGCCAAGTCCTCAAGTGGTTCATGTGCTCCTCCGACATTACGGCGCACCCGAGGCCCGGCGGGCTTGCTTGGGGGGAAGCGATCGATCGAGCCCCAGGTGCGCCTGTGCGGTCCGACATCACGATCGCCATCGATCGTCAGAGGGGCCCGTCCCGCAGAGCTTGAGATCGGAGAGCGCGTTGAGCTTTACAAGGGCCCCTCCCCCCCTGCGGCGCCGGCGCCACACCGATCAACCCTCGATTGCCGTCCCCACACACTCGCTTGACCCGCGAGCGGCGGACCGGCCTATCCTCCGAGCCGGGTCGGCGCCTCGCCAGTCGCAGGCCCGAGGCCGGGGGCGGCGGTCGGCACGGCCGCCGCCCTCACTTTTCCCCGCCCCGGATTTGACTTTCCCGAGCCTCGCCGGGATACCCGGCGCCATGATCCCCCGCTACGCCCGCCCCGAGGCCGCCCGCATCTGGGACCCCCAGACCCGCTTCAAGATCATGTTCGAGATCGAGGCCCACGCCGCCGACAAGATGGCCGAGCTGGGCGTGATCCCGAAGGAGGCCGCCCGGGTCATCTGGGAGAAGGGCCGCGACGCGGTCTGGAACCCCGAGCGCATCGACGAGATCGAGCGCGAGGTGAAGCACGACGTCATCGCCTTCCTGACCCACGTCACCGAGATCGTCGGCCCCGAGGCGCGCTTCCTGCACCAGGGCATGACCTCGTCGGACGTCAACGACACCACGCTCGCCGTCCAGCTCTCCCGGGCCACCGACCTCCTGATCGAGGACGTCGACCTGGTGCTGGCCGCCCTGAAGAAGCGGGCCTTCGAGCACAAGCTGACGCCCACCGTCGGCCGCAGCCACGGCATCCACGCCGAGCCGACCACCTTCGGCCTCAAGCTCGCCGGCCACTACGCCGAGTTCCAGCGCGCCAAGGAGCGCCTGGCCATGGCGAAGTTCGAGATCGCCACCTGCGCGGTCTCCGGCGCGGTCGGCACCTTCGCCAACGTGGCCCCCGAGGTGGAGGAGTACGTCGCCGGGAAGCTCGGCCTGGCCGTGGAGCCGGTCTCCACCCAGGTGATCCCCCGCGACCGCCACGCCGCCTATTTCGCGGCGCTCGCCGTGGTCGCCTCCTCCGTCGAGCGCCTGGCCGTCGAGATCCGCCACCTGCAGCGCACCGAGGTGCTGGAGGCCGAGGAGTTCTTCGACGTCGGCCAGAAGGGCTCCTCGGCCATGCCGCACAAGAGGAACCCGATCCTCACCGAGAACCTGACCGGCCTCGCCCGCCTGGTCCGTTCGGCCGTGGTCCCGGCCATGGAGAACGTGGCGCTCTGGCACGAGCGCGACATCAGCCACTCCTCGGTCGAGCGCGGCATCTGCCCGGACGCCACCGTCCACCTGGACTTCGCGCTCCGCCGCCTGGCCGGCGTCGTCGAGCGGCTGGTGGTCTATCCGGAGAACATGGCGAAGAACCTCGACCGCCTGGGCGGCCTCGTGCACTCCCAGCGCGTCCTGCTGGCGCTGACCCAGAAGGGCATGAGCCGCGAGGCGAGCTACGCGGCGGTCCAGCGCAACGCCATGAAGGTCTGGCGCGGCGAGGGCAATTTCCTCGACTTCCTCGACGCGGACCCGGAGATCACGCTCACCCGCGCGGAGCTCTCCGAGCTGTTCGACCTGGGCTACCATTTCAAGAACGTCGACCGCGTCTTCGCGCGCGTATTCGGCCAGCAACCCTAGCGTTCGGCTGCGCATTCCGGTTAGCTGACGCCGGGGGGGCGTCGTTTGGCAGCGACGGCCGGGGAGCGGGCTTGGACGGAGTGAGTGGACAGGCGGCGCGCCATGATTTCCTGCTCGGCGGCGGCGAGATGGGCGAGCGCCTGCGCGCCCACGACTGGAGCGCCTCCCCGCTAGGCCCGCCGGAGGCCTGGCCGCAGTCCCTGCGCACGGCCGTCTCGATCATGCTGAACTCGGGCCATCCGATGTTCGTCGCCTGGGGCCCCGAGCTCGGCTTCCTCTACAACGACGCCTACAGCCAGATCCTCGGCGACAAGCACCCGGCCGCGCTCGGCCGGCGGTTCGAGGACGTCTGGAGCGACATCTGGTCGGACATCTGGCCGCTGATCGAGACGGCGCTCGCCGGCGAGTCCACCTGGAGCGAGGACCTGCTGCTCAGGATGTTCCGCCACGGGTTCTGGGAGGACACCTGGTGGACCTTCTCCTACAGCCCGGTCCGTGACGAGAGCGGCGCGGTGGGCGGCATGTTCTGCGCCTGCACCGAGACCACCGCCAAGGTGATGGGCGAGCGGCGGCTGAAGTTCCAGCTCGCCATCGCCGAGCGGCTGCGCCCGCTCACCGACCCGCGGGCCATCAAGATGGCCGCCGCGCGCCTGGCCGGCGAGACCCTGGGCCTCGGCCGCGCCGGCTTCGCCGAGGTCGACCCGTCGGAGGCCTGGGCGACCATCGAGGACGACTGGATCGACGGCGGCATGGGCGGCTTCGCCGGCGTCTACCGGCTGGACGACTTCGGCGCGGAGATGGCCGGGGCGTTGCGCGCCGGCCGGGTCTCGCGGATCGACGACGTGCGCACCGACCCCGTGAGCTCGGGCTCGATCGACGCCTACGCCGGCATCGGCGTCGGCGCCATGATCGCCGTCCCGCTGATCAAGCTCGGCCGGCTGGTCGCGATCATGGCCGCCCACATGGCCGGGCCCCGCCAGTGGACGGACGAGGAGCAGTCCATGCTCCAGGAGCTGGTCGAGCGGACCTGGAGCGGCGTCCAGCGGGCCCGCACCGAGACCAACCTGCGCGAGAACGAGGAGCGGCTGCGGCTGGTGCAGGCGGCCGGCGGCATCGGCTCCTTCGACTGGGACATGGTCACCGGCCGCATCCACCGCTCGCCGGAGTACCTGGCCCTGCAGGGCCTGCCCGCCGACGGCGGCGAGGCCGGCCGCTACACCGACGACTGGGCGCAGCGGCTGCATCCGGATGACCGCGACCGCGTGCTGGCGGCCTTCGAGGAGGACCGCGCCCGCACCGGACCGTTCGACCGCGAGTACCGGATCGTGCGGCCGGACACCGGCGAGACCCGCTGGATCCACAACCGCGGCCGGATCGACGCCGACGCCGCCGGCCGGGCGATCCGGCTCCTGTCGGTGCAGACCGACATCACCCAGCGCAAGCGCGACGAGGCCCGCCAGCGGCTGCTGATCAACGAGCTGAACCACCGGGTGAAGAACACGCTCGCCACCATCCAGTCGATCGCCACCCAGACGCTGCGCAGCGCCGCCTCCCTGGAGCGCGCCCGGCAGGACTTCGAGGACCGGCTGATGGCGCTGTCGCGGACCCACGACATCCTCACCCGCCACACCTGGGAGGGCGCCACCGTCGGCGAGATCGTCGCCGCCGCGGCCGAGCCCTACGGGCCGGGGCTATGGGACGCCCGCGGCCCGGACCTGCACCTGCCGCCGCAGACCGCGCTGTCCATCGCCATGGCCCTGCACGAGCTCGGCACCAATGCGGTGAAGTACGGCGCCCTGTCGGTCCCGGAGGGCCGGGTCGAGGTCCGCTGGACCGCCCGCGACGGCGGGCTCGTCCTCACCTGGCGCGAGCGCGGCGGGCCGCCGGTCGCGCCGCCCACCCGGCAGGGCTTCGGCAGCCGGCTGATCCAGCGCGGCCTCGCCCGCGAGCTTGGCGGCGAGGTCCGGCTGGCCTTCGAGCCGGCCGGGGTGACCTGCGAGATCGTCGCCTCGCTTCCGGATGACGGCGCCGCCCGCCGAGGCTAGGCTCGGGGGCATGGCGACGTTCGACGACCTTCGCGCGGTCGCGCTCGGCCTGCCGCAGGCCGAGGAGATCAGCTATCGCGGCGAGCCCTGGTTCAACGTTGGCAAGCGCACCTTCGCCCTGATGTCCGGCCCGCGGGCGATCCTGAAGCTCGATCGCGGCCACCAGGAGCTGCTGTTCGAGATCCGCCCGGAGACCTTCCAGCCCTGCCCGGTGGCCACCGTGAAGTGGAGCTATGTCCGGCTCGAGGACCTCGACGCCGACGAACTGGCGCGGCTGGTCGTGGAAGCCTGGTCGCAGGTCGTCCCGAAGAAGGTCAGCCGCCCCTACCTCGCCAGCTTGACGGCCCCCGCGTAACCCGGGTCTCTCTTCCCGAAAGGGAGGACGTCACGTGGACATGCAAGCGATCCTGGCCGCCCAGAAGGCGGCCCACCTGCGCGACGGCGCGCCGAGCGCCGAACAGCGCATCGACCGCATCGACCGCTGCATCCGGCTCCTGGTGGAGAACCGCCGGGCCATCGAGGACGCGCTGGACGCCGACTTCGGCGCCCGCTCGAAGGACGCCACCGCCTTCACCGACGTCGCCGGCTCCATCGGCCCCCTGAAGCACGCCAAGGAGCACCTGCGCCGCTGGATGAAGCCGGAGAAGCGCAAGACCACGCCGGCCATCCTCGGCCTGTTCGGCGCCAGGGCCGAGGTCCGGTTCCAGCCGAAGGGCGTGGTGGGCGTGATCAGCCCCTGGAACTTCCCGGTGAACCTCACCTTCGCCCCCCTGGCCGGCATCCTGGCGGCCGGCAACCGGGCGATGATCAAGCCGTCGGAATACACCCCGGCCACCTCGGACCTGATGAAGGCCATGTTCGCCAAGGCCTTCTCCGAGGAGGAGATCGCGGTCGTCACCGGCGGGCCGGAGGTCGGCGAGGCCTTCGCCCACCTGCCCTTCGACCACCTGATCTTCACCGGCGCCACGGGCGTCGCCCGCCACGTGATGCGCGCCGCCGCCGAGAACCTCGTTCCCGTCACCCTGGAGCTGGGCGGCAAGAGCCCGGTGATTCTCGGCCGCTCCGCCGACCTCTCCGTGGCCGCCGCCCGGATCATGAACGGCAAGACGCTCAACGCCGGCCAGATCTGCCTGGCCCCCGACTATGTGCTCGCCCCGCACGACAAGGTGGACGGCTTCGTCGAGGCCGCCCGCGCCTCGGTGGCGAAGATGTTCCCCACGATCAAGGACAACCCTGACTACACCGCCATCGTCGCCCAGCGGCACTACGACCGGATCAAGGGCTATGTCGACGACGCCCGGGCCAAGGGCGCC
This sequence comes from Phenylobacterium sp., assembly GCF_036821595.1. Lineage (GTDB taxonomy): Bacteria > Pseudomonadota > Alphaproteobacteria > Caulobacterales > Caulobacteraceae > Phenylobacterium. Next base: position 4,983 of record NZ_DAISJG010000061.1, on the reverse strand, counting down.
ACCGTGGTCGAGCTCAAGCCGGCCGGCGAGGACCTGACCCAGCAGGAGCACCGCAAGATCGCCCCCACCCTGATCCTCGAGCCGACCGACGACATGAAGGTCATGCAGGAGGAGATCTTCGGCCCGGTCCTGCCGGTGAAGACCTACCGCACGGTGGACGAGGCGATCGGCTATGTGAACGGCCGCGACCGGCCGCTCGGCCTCTACTACTTCGGCGCCGACGCGGCGGAGCAGGAGAAGGTCCTGTCCTCCACCACGCCGGGCGGGGTGACGGTCAACGACGTGATCATGCACGTGGCCCAGGAGGAGCTGCCGTTCGGCGGCGTCGGCCCCTCCGGCATGGGCAGCTACCACGGCGTCGACGGCTTCCGCGAGTTCAGCCACCGCAAGGCGGTGTTCAGCCAGATCAAGAAGGACATCGGCCCGCTGCAGGCGCTCCGCCCGCCCTACGGCCCGGGCATCCGCAAGTACCTGGAAGGCGCCATCAAGGCCTGAGGGGCCGCCGGTCCGTCCTCCCCCTGCGGGTGAGGACGGACGTGGCGGCGCTCGGAAGACGAGAGGGAGAGGTCAGGGAGAGGGCGTTGCCTCAGCCCTCGCCGCGGACGCTCTCGCGGGCCTGGGCGAGCAGCTCGGCCATCTTCATGCGGACTTCGCCTTCGGTGGTCTGGACGCCGGCGCCCTTCAGGTCCTCGAAGACCTTGCGCAGCACGTCGTCGTCGCCGGGCTGCTCGAAGTCGGACTTCACCACGGCCTTGGCGTATTCGTCGACCCGGTCCGCCTGCAGGCCCATCAGGCCCGCGGCCCACTGGCCGAGCATGCGGTTGCGGCGCGCGGTCGCCTTGAATTCCTGCTCCTGATCGAGCGCGAACTTCTTCTCGAAACCCCGTTCACGATCGTCGAAGGTGGTCATGTGGTCCCCGGATAGCGACGCAGAAGCGGGCGACCACATATCCCGGCAGGCGCCGGGCCGCAATCGAAAGCGGGGATGCGCGCCCACGTTTGCGCGAGGCCTCGGCATCCGCTAATTTCCAGCCGCCTCAGATTGAGCGAGAGGCCGAGTCGGACCCGCGCGCGCACGGATCAGCCGCGCGCGTTTTTCGTTTCACCGACCGGCAAGTCCTCGCGCGGAGAAGGCTTAGAGATGACCCGCCGTAAGAAGATCTACGAGGGCAAGGCCAAGATCCTCTACGAAGGTCCCGAGCCCGGCACTCTGATCCAGTACTTCAAGGACGACACCACCGCATTCGACGCGACCAAGAAGGCCGTGCTCGAGGGCAAGGGCGTGATCAACAACCGCATCAGTGAGTACATCATGACGCGGCTGAACTCGATCGGCGTCCAGAACCACTTCATCAAGCGGCTGAACCTGCGCGAGCAGCTGATCCGCGAGGTGGAGATCATCCCGCTGGAGGTGGTCTGCCGCAACGTGGCCGCCGGATCGCTGTCCAAGCGCTTCGGCCTGCCCGAGGGCCAGGCCCTGCCCCGCTCGATCATCGAGTTCTACCTGAAGGACGACAAGCTCCACGACCCGATGGTCGCCGAGGAGCACATCACCGCCTTCAACTGGGCCTCGACCCAGGAGATCGACGACATGATGGCGCTCACCCTCAGGGTGAACGACTTCCTCACCGGCATGTTCGGCGCCGTCGGCATCACCCTCGTGGACTTCAAGATCGAGTTCGGCCGCATCTGGGAGAACGACTTCTCCCGCATCATCCTGGCCGACGAGATCAGCCCCGACTCCTGCCGTCTGTGGGACAGCCAGACCAACGAGAAGCTCGACAAGGACCGCTTCCGCCGCGACCTCGGCAACGTCATCGAGAGCTACACCGAGGTTGCGCGCCGGCTCGGGATCATGAAGGAGATGCCCACCGTGATTCAGGGGGGTCTCCACTAGTGCGCGCGAAAGTCCACGTGTTCCTGAAGCCCGGCGTCCTCGACGTGCAGGGCAAGGCGGTTGAACAGGCCCTCCACGGCCTGGGCTGGCCCTCCGTCGAGCACGTCCGCGTCGGCAAGACCATCGAGTTCGACCTCGCCGGCTCCGACCCGGCCGCCGCCGAGGCCGAGGTCAAGGCCATGTGCGAGAAGCTGCTCGCCAACACCGTCATCGAAAGCTACCGCGTGGAGGTGGCGTGAAGGCTTCCGCCTTCGCGCTCTTCCCCCTCCTCAGTCTCATCGCGTGTTCCGAAGCGGACGCGCCGGCCGCCCCGCCGCTGGCGCTCGACTGCGCCCGGACGTTCGGCGAGCTCTCCGCCGCCGTCACCGCCCAGCCGCTGGTGAAGGCCCCCGGCGACCCGGCCGAGCCCTACGACTACTATTCCACCCCCGACGGCCGGGCCTCCTACCTGCTCACCCGCGAGGGCGCGCCCGGCCACCCGGCGATCATGATGCAGCAGGTGAAGGGCGCCGACGTGGTCACCACCGGCTGCCCCTACGGCGACCGCGCCGGCTACGACCAGCTGCACGCCTATCTCGACAGCCTGAAATCCTGGACCCGGAAATGAGCGGCCGCGCCACCGGCCCCCGGCTGGCGAAATCCGCCGACACAGACTATGTGAGCGGCCCATGAAAGCCGCCGTCATCGTCTTCCCGGGGTCCAACTGCGACCGCGACTGCAAGGTCGCCATCGAGCGCTCCACGGGCGCCGAGGTGGCCATGGTCTGGCACGGGGACACCGAGCTGCCGAAGGGCCTCGACCTGATCGTCCTGCCGGGCGGCTTCTCCTACGGCGACTACCTCCGCTGCGGGGCCATGGCGGCGCTCTCGCCGATCATGGGCGAGGTGAAGGCCGCCGCCGGGCGCGGCGTGGCCACCGTCGGCATCTGCAACGGCTTCCAGATCCTCTGCGAGGTGGGTCTCCTCCCCGGCGCCCTCCTGCGCAACGAGGGCCTGAAGTACGTCTGCAAGCCGGTCGAGCTGGAGGTCACCAACGCCCAGACCCGGTTCACCGCCGGCTACCAGGGCCGCCGCGAGGTGACGATGACCGTCGGCAACGGCGAGGGCAATTTCTTCGCTGACGACGAGACTCTGGAGCGGCTGGAGGGCGAGGGCCTGGTGGTCTTCCGCTACCTGCAGAACCCCAACGGCTCGGCCCGCGACATCGCCGGCATCGTCAATCCGCAGGGCAATGTGCTGGGCATGATGCCCCACCCCGACCGCGCCTTCGAGCCGGAGCTGGGCTCGGCGGACGGCGCCATCCTCTTCCAGAGCGCGCTCGCCAGCGCCTGACGCCGCAGCGCCGCGCTCGCGCAAAGGGCCGGTTTCTGCTACGGGCGCGCTCACTTTCGCTACCGCCACGTTCTGTCGAGGCGCTCTGAAGGACCGCCCGATGCCATTCCCCGCCACCCATCCCGCGCTCGCGCGCGCCCTCGAGGCGCAGGGCTACGCCGAGCCGACGCCCGTCCAGGAGGCCGTGCTCGCCGCGCCGGCCGACCGCGACCTGCTGGTCTCCGCCCAGACCGGCTCGGGCAAGACCGTCGCCTTCGGCCTGGCCGCCGCCCACCAGCTGCTCGGCGAGGCCGAGCGGTTCGGCCCGCCCGAGGAGCCCTTCGCGCTGGCCATCGCGCCGACCCGCGAGCTCGCCCTGCAGGTCGCCCGCGAGCTGGAGTGGCTCTACGCCCCGGCCGGCGCGAAGATCGTCACCTGCGTCGGCGGCATGGACGCCCGGCGCGAGCAGCGGGCGCTCGCCGCCGGCTGCCACATCGTGGTGGGCACCCCCGGCCGGCTGCGCGACCACCTCGAGCGCGGCAACCTGATCCTCAAGGACCTGCGCGTCGCGGTCCTCGACGAGGCCGACGAGATGCTCGACATGGGCTTCCGCGAGGACCTCGAGGAGATCCTCGACTCGACCCCCGTCGAGCGCCGCACCCTCCTCTTCTCCGCGACCCTGCCCAAGGACATCGTGGCGCTGGCCCGCCGCTACCAGCGCGAGGCCCACCGCATCGACACGGTGCGCCGCGACGAGCAGCACGGCGACATCGAGTACCGCGCCATCCGCTGCGCGCCGACCGAGATGGAGAACGCGGTCGTCAACCTGCTGCGCTGGTTCGAGGCCCCCGGGGCCCTGATCTTCTGTTCGACGCGGGAGTCGGTCCGCCACCTGCACAGCGCGCTGCGCGAGCGCGGCTTCGCCGCCGTCCAGCTCTCCGGCGAGCTCTCCCAGAAGGAGCGCGCCGACGCCCTGCAGTCGCTGCGCGACGGCCATGCCCGCGCCTGCGTCGCCACCGACGTCGCCGCGCGGGGGCTCGACCTGCCGGACCTGGGCCTCGTCATCCACGCCGAGATCCCGATCAACAAGGCCGCCCTGCTGCATCGCTCGGGCCGCACCGGCCGGGCCGGCAAGAAGGGCGTCTCCGTCCTCCTCGTGCCGCACAACCGTCGCCGCAAGGCCGAGCAGCTCCTGGCCTCGGCCAATATCGAGGCCGAATGGTCCGGCCCGCCGACCGCCGACGAGGTCCGCGCCAGGGACCAGGCCCGCCTCTTGGAGGACCCGCTGCTGACCGAGGGCGCCACCGAGCAGGACCTGGCGCTCGCCAAGCGCCTGCTGGAGGAACGCGGGCCCGAGGCCGTGGCCGCCGCCCTGATCCGCCTGCACCGCGCCCGCCTGCCGGAGCCGGAGGAGATCCTCGACGACGTCCCGCACGCCCCCTCGCCCCGCGACCGCGCCGAGCGGCCGGCCCGCGGCGAGCGCCAGACCTACGAGGTGATGGACGCCAGCTGGTTCCGCATCAGCCTGGGCCGCCGCAACAACGCCGACCCCAAGTGGCTGATCCCGCTGATCTGCCGCCTGGGCCACGTGACCAAGCAGGACATCGGCCAGATCCGCATCTTCGACCGCGAGACCAAGTTCGAGATCACCCGCCAGGCGGAGGGCCGCTTCCGCGAGGCGGTGAAGAACGCCACCGACGACCGCGAACTGCAGATCGAGCCCGCCGGCGATCCCGGCCCGCGCGAGCGCGGCCCCCGTCCCGGCGGTCCGCGCGG
>NZ_DAISJG010000060.1:0-12717 GCF_036821595.1 Phenylobacterium sp. | reverse complement strand
TAGTCGAAGGTGTGCAGCAGGTTCACCTGCACCCCCAGCAGCACGCCTATGGTCGACAGGATCACCGCCGAGAGGGTCACCACCACGCCGTAGAAGCTGTTGAACTGCCACAGCAGGATCACGAACATCATGAACAGGGTGGCGGCCATGGCGACCATGAAGAACACCGCCGCCTCCTGGCCCTCCTCGTCGGCGCCGACGAATTTCCAGGTGACGGCCGGGTCGAGCGGGGCGGTCTCCAGCCACGGCTTCAGCTCGGCGATCTTCTGGTTGGCCGCCACGCCCTCGGCGGCGTTGGCCTGGACGATGACGATCCGCTGGCCGTCGCGGCGCTGGATCTGGGTCACCTGCTGGGCCGGCACCCGTTTGATGAAGTAGCTCAGCGGCACCGGGCCCTGCGGCGTGGTGATCTTCAGCTGGTTGAACGCGGCCACGTTGCGCGCCTCGGCCGGGAACCGGACGCGGATGTCCAGCTCCTCCTCGGCGTCGTCGGGCCGGAACCGGCCCATCAGCACGCCGCCGGTGAGGAACTGGATGGTCTGCCCCACCGAAAGCACGTCGACGCCGTAGCGGCCGGCGGCCTGGCGGTCGACCGCCAGGTTCCACTCGATGCCGGGCGAGGTGCGGTTGTCCTCCAGCTCGATGAGCTGCCGGTCGGAGGCCAGCTTGGCCTTCACCAGGTCTGCGGCGCGGTTAAGGGCCGCGGGGTCGTGGCTCTGCACCTGGACCTGGATGTCCTTGCCGATCGGCGGCCCGTTCTGCGGCCCGCGCACCTCGATCTGCATGCCGGGGATATCCTGCACCCGGTTGCGGATCTCGTTCTCGATGTCCTTGCCGCGCAGGCCGAGCGCCTTGCGCTCCTCGAAGTCCACGAAGTCCACGCGGATGCGGCCGATGGTGTCGTTGGGCGCCGAGTTCGGCCCGCCGTTCGAGGTGAACCCCCCGGCCCGGACGTAGAAGGACTCCACGCCCTTCACCTCGGTCAGCCGCCGTTCCACCTGACCGACCAGCTCGTTCTGCGCCTCCGGCGAGAGGTTGCCGCGGGCCTTGACGAACACCGCCACGAACTCCGGGTCCTGCTCGAGGAAGAACTCGGTGCGGTGCGGGGTCTTGGCGAACCAGAAGGCGATCAGGAAGACCACCAGGGCGCCGGCGGCCAGTGACCGCGTCGGCCGCTGGCCGAGATAGGTGAGGGCGCGGGCGTACCAGCCCATGAAGCCCTTCATCTCGCGCGGGTCGCCGTGCTCGGACTTCATGATCTCGGCCAGGTGCTCCTCGTCCACCGCGGCCTTGCGTCCGAAGATCGAGCCGAGCGCCGGGGTGAACAGCAGGGCCACGAAGATCGAGGCGCCCAGCACGAAGAACAGGGTCAGCGGCAGGAAGCTCATGAACTTCCCGGCGATCGAGTTCCAGAACATGAAGGGCACGAAGGCGCAGAGCGTGGTCAGGGTGCCGTTCAGCACCGGCCAGAACATCCGCTTGCCCGCCGCGGCGAAGGCCTCCTCCTTGGTCAGGCCCTCGGCCATCTTCCGGTCGGCGTACTCCACCACCACGATGCCGCCGTCGACCAGGATGCCGACCGCCAGGACCATGCCGAACATGACCATCTGGTTGAGGGTCACGCCCATGCCGTTGAGCATCATGAAGGCCAGCAGGAAGCAGGCGGGGATGGCCAGGCCGACCATCAGCCCCTGCCGGATGCCGAGGCTGGCGACGATGATCAGCATGACCAGCAGGCTGGCCGAGATCAGGCCGCTCTCCAGCACCACCAGGGTGCGGCCGATGAACTCGCTCTCGTCGTAGATGTAGTTGACCTGGACGGTGGACGCCCAGCGCTCCGAGTCCTGCTCGACCACGCCCTTCACGGTCTTCACCGTGTCGAGGATGTTGGCGCCGCCGCGCTTGGACACTTCCAGGATGAAGGCCGGATGGCCGTTGAAGCGGCTGATCGAGCCGGCTTCCTTGAAGGTGCGGCGGACGTCGCCGATGTCGCCCACGGTGACCACGCGGTCGCCGTTCTTCTTGATCGGTAGGGCCAGGATGTCGGAGGGGTCCTCGACCACGCCCGGCACCTTCACCGCGAACTGGCCGGGGCCCGAGCGCAGGCTGCCCGCCGGCACCAGCTGGTTGTTGCGGCCGATCACCTGGGCCAGCTCGCCGGTGGTGACGTTGTAGGCCTCCATCCTGAGCGGATCGATGGTGACCTCGAGCACCTCCTCGCGGCCGCCGCTCATGTAGACCTCGACCACGCCGGGCGTGCCCTCCAGCCGCTCCTTCAGACCGCGCGCCACCCGGTGCAGCTCGCGCTCGGGCGCGGCGCCGGAGATCACGATGCCGATGATCGGCTCGCCCGAGAAGTTGGCCTCCTCGATGATCGGCTCCTCGGCGTCGGGCGGGAATTCGCCGCGCGCAAGGTCGACCTGGGCCCGGACGTCCTCCAGGGCCTTGTCCTTGTTGAAGTCCGCCTCGAACTCGAGGGTCACCACGGCCACGCTTTCGCGCGCCACGGCGTTCATCGACTTGATGCCCTGGATGGTCTGCAGCTCCACCTCGAGCGGCTTGACCAGCAGCCGTTCGGCGTCCTCCGGCGACACGCCGGGATAGGGGACCACCACCGAGATGTAGGGCAGGTCGATGTCGGGCTCGGATTCGCGCGGCATCGACAGGTAGGCGAACAGGCCGAACAGGGCGGCGATCAGGGTGACGCCCAGCACCACCTTGCGGCGCTTGATGGCTCCATCGATCAAGGGACCGATCATGCTTTACCGTCTCCCCGGTCGCTCGGCGCTACTGCGCCTGGGCGACGCGAACCTTCTGGCCGTCGGCGACGAAGGACTGGCCGACGGTGATTACGCGCACCGGGCCGGCAAGTCCGCTGACCCAGATGCCCTGCGGCGTCTCCTCCAGCACCGTCACCGGCGCGAAGGCCACGCGGGTATCGGGCAGGACGTAGCGCACGCCCTGTCGCCCGGCGGCGTCCAGCACCAGGGCCGAGACCGGCACCAGGTGCGCCGCGCCCACGCCCGCGCCGACCCGCAGCTCGGCCGAGAGGCCGGAGCGGACGTCCATCTGCCCGTTGGGCACGGCGATCTCCACGCGATAGGTGCGGGTGGCAGGGTCGGCCTCGCGGGCCACGTACCGCACGCGGCCGTTCAGCAGCCGGCCCGACACCAGCCGCGCGCTGGCCGGCGCCCCGACGCTCAGCCGCGCCGCGTCAGTCTCGGGCACGTCGCCGACCACCAGCAGCGGGTTCAGCTCCAGCACCGTGCCGCACGGCTGGCCGGGCGACAGGTAGGTCCCCACCTCGGCGTCGCGCTTGTCGAAGACGCCCGTGAACGGGGCGGTGATGTTGACCTGGGCCAGCGCGATCTCGGCGGCGCGGACCTGGGCCTGAGCGGCGTCGAGCGCGGCCTGGGCCTCCAGCACCTGGGTCTGGGAGCGGTAGCCCTTCTCGGCGAGCTGGGCGGCCGCCTGCCGCTGCAGCTGGCGCGAGCGCAGGTTGGCGCGGGCCTGGTCGAGGGTGGCCTGGCGAGCGTCCACGGCCAGGCGGCACAGCACCTGCCCCTTGCGGACCAGCGAGCCTTCCTGGGCGGGCGTCTGGGCGACGACGCCGGCGGTCTCGGAGCGGACCACCACGGCGCGCGCCGATTCGGTCCGGCCGCGGAGCACCACCTCGAATGGGCGGACCGTCTCCTGGCTCAGTTTCACCTGCACGCTCGGCGCCTCGCCGGCCTTCGCGGGCGCGGCCGCCTTGGCCTGGGCCGTGCTGCTCTCGTCGCCGCCGAACAGGCCGCGCACAAGGAAGAACAGGACGACCACCACCAGCACGGCGATGACGAAAATATGTTGCGATTTCATTCGCATAAGCAGTTCCCCGAGCCCCTGGCTCGCGCGGTTGGCCCCGCCCGCGCGCCGGCTCTCACCTCATGGTGTCCGGCGCTTGTGATGCCACTGTTACGCGAGTGCAAATGAAATCGCGGACAGGTGACGGGGAGGACGGTTATTCTGGCCACGCGGCCACGAGTGCAGCACGCCCGGCCTGATGACGCCGCGTGACCCTATGTCGCACAGTTTACAGAGTAAAGGAAAAACCCTCCGGTGAGATACCTCCACACCATGGTCCGGGTCACGGACCTCGATGCGTCGATCGACTTCTACTGCAACAAGCTCGGCCTTAAGGAAGTGTCTCGCGTCGAGAACGAGGGCGGGCGCTTCACCCTGGTCTTCCTCTGCGCCCCCGGCGACGAGGAGCTGGCCCGCCAGCGCAAGGCGCCGATGGTCGAGCTCACCTACAACTGGGACCCGGAGGTCTACGAGGGCGGTCGCAACTTTGGCCACCTGGCCTATGCGGTGGACGACATCTACGCCGTCTGCCAGCGCCTCAAGGACGGCGGGGTCATCATCAACCGCCCGCCGCGGGACGGCCACATGGCCTTCGTCCGCTCGCCCGACAACATCTCGATCGAGCTGCTGCAGGCCGGCGAGCGCAAGCCGCCCCAGGAGCCCTGGGCGTCGATGCCGAACGTGGGCGCCTGGTAAGGCGTCAGGTCGCGGCCCGGGCGGGCGGCAGCTCGCCCCGGCTGGCGGCGATCCCCAGCTGCAGGCTCTGGGCGATCATCTCGGCCTTGGCCACGAACACCGCCGCGGCCTCGGGCGGGCAGAGCTCCGCCGCCGCCTGCCGGAACAGGTGCAGCCAACGGGCGAAGTGGGTGGGCCGCAGCCCCTCGATCCGCACGTGGGCGGCCATCGGCGCGCCCTTGAAGCGTCCGGTCATCAGCATCACCGACGACCAGAAGTCGCACATCCGCTCCAGGTGCGGGTCCCAGTCGGTGATCACCCGGTTGAAGACCGGCCCCAGCGCCGGGTCGATCCGGATCCGGTCGTAGAAGCTGTGCACCAGCGCGTGGATCATCTCCTCGGTCACGCCCACCGGCGCGCCGGGGGCGATGCGGGCGCGCAGGGCTGCGCGGTCTTCGGCCATGGTGCGGTCTCCGGCGGACGGGGAGGGACATATAGGCCTCCAGGCCGCCGCATCGAACTCCGGCCGACTACGTAGAGAGGGCGCGCGGGTCCTTCGCGTCCGCGCGCCCCGGCCGGTCAGGCGAAGAGGAAGTCGCTGCCTGTCAGAGACGTGGCCCCCACACCCTTGAGCCATACAGACTGCGAGCCGTCGCCCCAGGTGACGAGCGCCCCGTCAGCCCCCTCCCGCGACTCGGCCGTGATGGTCACGTCCGCGAAGCTGTCCGGCGCATCGCCGCCGAGGCCCAGACGGTCCACGCCCTGCTCGAAGTCCAGGACCACGTCGCGGCCGGACAGGTGATCGAACCAGAACTGGTCGGCCCCCGACCCGCCGCTCAGGGTGTCGTCGCCCGAGCCGCCGGTCAGCAGATCGTCGCCGCCGAAGGCGGCCAGCAGGTCGTCGCCGGCCCCGGCGTTCAGCACATTGGTGGCCGCGTTCCCGTTCAGGGTGTCGTTGCCGCCGCCGGAGGCGGCGTTCTCGATGGTCACGCCGTTGGCGATCACGAAACCGCCGTGGATGCCGTGGGCGTAGGAGACGTGGCCGCCGCCGCCTTCCTCGTACTTCAGCGTCGCCGCCCGCAGGTCGATCCGCGCGTCGCGGTCGCCGCCGTAGGTGATCGAATCGATCCCGCCGGCGTCCCAGATCGCCGAGTAGAAGGTGCCGGGCCCGTTGACGTCCTTCAGGACATAGGCGTCGTTCCCGGTCGCGTACTCCTCGTTCACCCCGTACTTGTCCTGCAGGACGGCGATGTCGAGCGGGGCCAGCGTGCCCATCCACCCGAAGTGCTCCACGTCCGTGCCGGTGACGCCGCCGGACTTCGGCTGGCCGTAGGGCGAGAGCGTCCAGCCGTCGTTGTAGGACATGATCGTGAAGACCTGCTGGCTCAGGCCGAATTCGGCGGTCCCGCCGCCGATCACGCTGCCGTCGTCCGAGCCGCGCATGACGCTCGAGCGGCCGCCCGTGTCGTGCGGGTGGGACAGGCCGTGCCCGTGGCCGAACTCATGGAGCAGGGTGGGGAAGTAGAAGCCGCCCTGCTGCAGGCCGGCTTCGGTCCAGCGGGCGTCGCCGGCGTTGAACTCCGCCTGGCCCTCGTTCTCCTCGTTGGGCGGGCTCATCCGGCCGAGCAGGCTCGCGCCGACGCCCGGGGTGCCCTGGTAGGTGATGAGCTTGAAGTCGGCCTCGGCGCGGTTCTGCACCTCGATGTAGACCACGTCGGCCACCTTCTCGTACTCGGCGAAGGCGGCCCGGAAGGCGGCCTTCTCCCAGTCGGCCATGTCCTTCACCTGCAGCATGGTGTCGGTGGAGCCGGGGGTCAGCGGGTTGCTGTCCACGAACAGGTCGCCCTGGCGGGCGAAGTAATAGGTGATGACGTTCTTGCCCTCGACCCCGTAGGTCGGGTTCGACAGCACGCCGGTGAAGGTCGAGCCGTTGTCGCGCGGCCCGTTGTCGCCGTCCGGATTGCGCGAGGTGCGGTCCACCTGGCTGCCCCAGTCGATGGAGTGCAGCGGGCTTTCGAGGGTGTAGAGCGGCTTGTAGGCGGTCCGCGGGTCGGCCTGGGTGACGAACACCTCGTAGTCGCCCACGAAGTCGCCGCCGGTCCCGTTGGCGGCGTCCTGGTCGAAGGCGCGCGCGTTCACATAGTAGGTCCCGTCGGCGGTGGCCGTGTAGGTCAGCACCGCGTCGAAGCCGGAATTGAGCTGGTTGAGGGTGGTGTTCGCGCCGCCGTCGGACAGGCCAACCAGCTTGCCGGCGGAATCGTAGAGCTCGACGAAGGCGTCGGCGAGGGGCACGCCGCTGGGGCCCGCCGTCTTGGCCAGCACGCTGAAGTCGTAGGTTTCGCCGGCCTTCAGCGTCACCTTGAAGAAGTCGAAGTCGCCCGGTGCGTTGATCGTCGAGATCACGTGCGGCCCGTTGACCGTGAGCGCGCCGGCCGTGGCGCTGTCGGCGCCGAATTCGTCGGTCACCAGGTTGGCGGCGGTGAGGGCCGCCAGCGAGGGCTTCGCCGGAGCCTGGCCCAGGGGTTCGCCCGAGGCGTCGCGGTAGAAGGCCGTGCGCAGGCACGACGGGCAGCCGCAGTTCAGCTGGGCGCCGAAGTCGGCGGCCGCGGAGCTGGTGAAGGGGGTGGCGTAGCCGTAGGTCGAGCCCTCGGGCCCAAATCCGTCGTCGACGTAGAATTCGCGCATGTTTCCTCTCGTCCTGGGCGTTGGCACGCAACGATCACGGACGAGAGCCCCCTCGCCGCGAACGGCCCCACCCCGACGAGAACAACGTTCTCAGGATGGCAGGAGTTGAGGCGATACTACGGCGGACTCGGTACGTTTTCGGGCGCGTCCGCCCCAATCGCGACAAGATTTTCCCCCGCGGAACCTCGGCCGCGAAAGAACTGTTTCCCGCTGTTCAGCTGTGCCGCGATCGCGACCCGTCGCATCGTCCGCAGGGACGGTGGCGCCGGTCGACTGATGTCTGGAGGGTCTCGATGGCTCCCGGAGCAGGACTCGAACCTGCGACAAGTCGGTTAACAGCCGACTGCTCTACCAACTGAGCTATCCGGGATCAGGCCGTCGAAGAGGCGGCGCATATACGATGCGATTTGCCGGGGCGCAAGCGGGGCTGACGACACGCCGGGGCGCAGGCGAAAAAAGAGCCCGGCGCGAGCGCCGGGCTGAATAAAGTCGGTGATGGTGGGGTGTCTTCAAGGAAGACATTCATAGAATCTGCCTGCTTGGTTAAGTGGTCGTTAATGTCGGTAAACGGTTCCAAACATTGATTAATTTCGGGCAGGAATCAGCCCCGCCCGGCGAACGCGAGTCTTCGGAATCGGCCCGCCCGGCAAAAGGCGCCTACTGTCGCTGCGCCACGCGGCGCCGCGCTTTGTCGCCCCCGATTGGAGCGGCCCGGCGGATCGGCTACTCCACGACGAATCGATGACGGCCAGGGAGGCGGCGATGCGCATCCATTTCACGGGGATCGCCGGCGCGGGCATGAGCGCCGTGGCCCTGATGATGCGCGACGCGGGCCACGAGGTGTCGGGCTCCGACGCCGACGTCTTCCCGCCGATGTCCACCTATGTGGAGGGGTTGGGCTTCCCGTTCCACCGCAGCTTCGACGCCGCCAACCTGCCGGGCGACCTCGACGTGCTTGTGCTGGGCGCCAGCGCCAAGCTGGGCGGCGAGGACAATCCCGAGGTGGCCGAGGCCCGCCGCCGCGGGGTGAAGGTCACCACCTTCCCCGAGTTGGTGGGGGAGGCGACGCGCGACCGGCTGAACACCGTGGTCGCCGGCTCCTTCGGCAAGTCCACCTGCACGGCGCTGATGGCCCACGTCCTGAAGGAGGCCGACCGCGACGCCGGCTGGATGATCGGCGCGATCTCGCCCTCGCTGCCGGCCACCGGCCACTGGGGAACCGCGCCCGAGGTCATCCTGGAGGGCGACGAGTACATCGTGGGCCCTGCGGACCATCGCTCGAAGTTCGTGCTCTACCACCCCCGCGACGTCCTGCTGACCTCGCTGATCCACGACCACGTCAACGTCTTCCCGACCTTCGCCGACTACGAGAATCCCTTCCGCGAGCTGCTGCGCCTGCTGCCCGCCGAGGGCCTGCTGGTCGCCCGCGACCATCCGGCGATCCGCGCCGTCGCCGGCGAGGCCGCCTGCCGGATCGTCTGGTACGACACCGCCCCCTGCGCCGGCTGGTTCAGCGAGGACGTGGTCTATGGCGAGACCACCCGCTTCACCCTCGTGGCGCCCGACGGCCGGCGGATCGCCATGGCCACGACCCTGCTCGGCGAGCACAACATCGAGAACATCGTCGGCGTCGCCGCCTATGTCCTGGAGCGCGGCCTGGTCTCCGAGGCCGCCCTGATCCGCGCGGTCGCCAGCTTCGCCGGCATCCGCCGCCGCCTCGACCGGCTCACGGCCGCCTCCCGGGTGCCGGTGATCGAGGGCTTCGGCTCGTCCTACGAGAAGGCCCGCTCGGCCATCGAGGCCATGCTGCTGCACTATCCCACCCGGCCGCTGACCGTGGTCTTCGAGCCGCACACCTTCTCGTGGCGCAACCGCGACGCCCTGCCGTGGTACGACACGGTGTTCGCGGGCGTCGCCAGGGCCCTGATCGTGCCGCCGCCGAGCCACGGGGCGGCCAGCCACAACCAGTCGAGCTTCGAGGAGATCCTCGCCCGCACCGCCGCGGCCGGCATCGCGGTGGACGGGGTGCGCACGGCCGACGAGGCGACCGCGGCGCTGAGCGCGCTCAGCGGCGAGGAAGTCGTCCTGCTGCTCTCCTCAGGCCCGCTGCTCGGCCTGCCCGACAGCCTGCCGCCGGTGTTCGAGGCTCTCTACGCGGACGCCGCCGCCGCTTAAGGCCTGGGCGGGGTCGGCTGGACGTACTCGCCGTCGCCCTTCGCCGCCTCGGCGTCCTTGAACTGCTGCCGCTTGGGCCCGAGGTAGCCGAACAGGTAGGCAGCCACCTTGCGCATCTGGATCTCCTCCGACCCCTCGGTGATCCGGTAGCGGCGGTGGTGGCGGTAGATGTGCTCGAAGGGCTTGTGGCGCGAATAGCCCATGCCGCCATGCACCTGCATGGCGCGGTCGGCCGCCTCGCAGACCAGCCGGTTCGCCCAGTAGTTGCACATGGACACCTTGTCCGAGATCGTCTTCTCGACCTCCTTGTGCTCCATCCGGTCCATCTGCCAGGCCGTTTTCCGGATCAGCAGGCGGAGCATCTCGCACTGGGTCTGCAGCTCCACCAGCGGCCACTGGATCGCCTGGTTCTCGGCCAGCGCCTTGCCGAACGGCTTGCGCTCCCGGGCGTACTTCACGCTCTCGTCGATGCAGAACTGCGCCGCCCCCAGGCTCGAGGCCGCCTGCCGGATGCGGTTCTGGTGCACGAAGCTCTGCCCAAGCCCGAGCCCGCGGTCGATCTGGCCCCAGTAGCTGTCCTCCGGCACCCAGACGTCGGTGAAGCTCACCCGCGGGTGGTCCGTCGGCATGTTGAAGGTCCACATGTACTGCTCGACCTTCACCCCCGGCGTGTCCGAGGGCACGATGAAGCAGGTGATGCCGTGGGCGTCGCCGTCCTTCCCGGAGGTGCGGGCGAAGACCATCACGTGGGTCGCCACGTGCATGCCCGTCGTCCACATCTTTTCGCCGTTGATGAGCCAGCCGGCCTTGCCGTCCTTCTCGTGGGGGACCGCCCGGGTCTCCATGAAGGTGGCGTCGGAGCCGTGATTGGGCTCGGTCAGGCCGAAGGCGGTGCGCATGCCGCCGTTCAGCAGCTTGTCGCCGTCGCGCTCGTACTGGGCGTTGGTAGCGAACTCCTTGAACATCAGCACGAATGGGTTGTTGCCGACGATCGAGTGCTCGGTCTGCAGGTCGTTGAACAGGCCCAACCCCTTGGCCGCCAGGTGCTCGCGGATCACCGCCATGGCGAGCTGGGAGCCGCCCTTGCCGCCCATCTCCTTGGGCCAGGCGTAGCGCAGGTGGCCGCCCTCGTCGGCCAGCTTGCGGGCCTTGGCGAGCAACTCCTCCCATTCGTGGCGCGGCAGGCCCTGGTTATCCCAGTCGGTGCGGGCATGCTCGCGGCGATGGTCGAAGAAGCGTTCGTTATCGTCCTGCCGCTGCAGCGGCATGATCACGTCGTCGATGAACCGGTCCAGTTCGGCGAGGTAGTCGACGAGATCCTGGGGCAGGTCGAAGTCCATGGGCGTTCCCTCGTATGGCTCTTGGACGGAGCTTGACGCCGGGGGAGCATTTACAAGCCGCAGGTCAGCCCGCCAGATCGGCAGGTTAGACCATCTGGGAGGTTCCGTCGGGTCATGAGCGGCGAGGTTTCCGAGGCCCTTTCCCGCCTGGCCGAGAGGCTGTCGGGGCCCGACGCCCGGGCCACCGGCGCCCAGCGGCTGTCGGGCGGCGCGAGCATGGAGACCTGGGCCTTCGCCATCGAGGGCCCCGGCGGCAGCGAGGACCTGATCCTGCGCCGGCGCACCGCGCCGTTCGATCCCGAGACCGCCCGCTCGATCCCGCTGTCCACCGAGGCGGCGCTGATCCGCGCGACGGGAGCGCAGGGCGCGCCGGTGCCGCCGGTGCGCCACCTGTGCGACGACGCCGACGGCCTGGGCGAAGCCTATGTGATGGGCCGGATCGGCGGGGAGACCCTGGGCCGCAAGATCGTCTCCGATCCGCGTTTCGACGCGGTCCGGCCGAGGCTCGCGCGCCAATGCGGGGAGGTGCTGGCGAAGATCCATGCGACTCCGCCGCCGCCGGGCCTCGACCTGAAGGTCTCCGACGCCCGGGTCGAGCTCGACCGCTACGAGGAGGTCTATCGCGCCACCGGCGCCGAGCGGCCGATCCTGGAGCTGGCCTTCCAGCATCTGCGCAGGCATCTGCCCGAGCCGTTGGAGCCGGTGCTGCTTCACGGCGACTTCCGAAACGGCAACATCATGTTCGACCCCGAGGCCGGCGTCGCCGCCGTGCTCGACTGGGAGCTGGCCCACGTGGGCGATCCGGCCGAGGACATGGGCTGGATCTGCACCAACTCCTGGCGCTTCGGCCGGCCCGACCGCCCGGTCGGCGGCTTCGGCGACTATGCCGACCTGCTGGCGGGGTACGAGGCCGCGGGCGGGCGACCCGTGCCCCTGTCGCGGGTGCGCTTCTGGCAGGCGTTCGGGTCGCTGCGCTGGGGCGTCATGTGCCTGACCATGTACCTGAGCTGGCAGAGCGGCGTGGAGAAGTCGGTGGAACGGCCGATGATCGGCCGCCGGGTCTCGGAGACCGAGGCCGACCTGGTCGTCCTGATGGAGCAAGGCCTGTGATCACCCATCCGCGGACCGAAGAGCTGGCCGAGGCCGTGGGGCTGTGGATCGAGCAGATCCGCCCGACCCTGGACCCCCGCAACGGCTTCCTGGCCCGGGTCGCCGGCAACGCCATGAACACAATCGTGCGCGAGCTCACCCAGGGCCCGGCCGCCGAGGCCCGCGCGACGGAGAAGATGGGCAAGGTGCTGGGCCGGGAAGGGACGTTCCAGGAGCTGAACGCCGAGCTCTGCGCCCGCATCCGATCCGGCGAGCTGACGCCCGAGACGCCGGGCCTGCTGGCGGCGCTCAAGGCGATCGCGCTCGATCAGCTCGCCATCGACCAGCCGAGCTACCGGCACGAGGGCAGCCTCTAGGCGGCTTCCAGGACCCGGATGATCTCGCTCTCGCGCTCGTTCCAGAGGATCGAGACGCGGGCGGCGCGGGCGGCATGGGCGCCGAGCGCGGTCTTCACCTCGCGCTGGCGGATCCGCTCGGGGGACAGGCGCAGCAGGGTGAAGCCCGAGCCCTGTTCGTCCTCCCGGTCGTGATAGCGCAGCACGGCGTCGACGACGGCGGCCGGCGGCGGCGGGAGACGAGGATCCTCGATCGGGCGGGCGATGCGGGGCTTGAAGCGGCGGTAGCTGGCCATCGGTCCGAACTCCGTTTGCGGGTTTCGATGGTTTCGGTTTTGATCTCCCGGTGCGACAGAATCGGACGTAGAGGTCATGAGGCACGAAAAGGCCGGCCGGCTGCTGGAGCTTGCGCGTCTTCTGGCGAGCACCGCCGAGGGGCTGACGTTGGATGAGATCGCCGAGCGGCTCGGGGTCGGCCGGCGGACCGCCGAGCGCATGCGCGACGCCGTCCGCGAGATCTTCCCGCAGATGGAGGAGGTGGACGACCCGCCGAC
>NZ_DAISJG010000059.1:0-12916 GCF_036821595.1 Phenylobacterium sp. | reverse complement strand
CCCGCCCCCTCCACCACCCGCTCTTCGGCGGGCGGTCCCCCTCCCCCGTAAACGGGGGAGGTAGGTTCCGGTCCCTCTCACGTAACACTCCGCGCGCAAACGTTACGCTTCGCTAACTTGCCACCCGCGCCGGAGCCGGTGCAGCTTCGGCCGCAACGAGGGGTGGTGATACCGATGCTTTCGATCAAGAACCTGACGCACGTCTACGCCAACGGCACGCGCGCGCTGGACGGCGTGGACCTGGAGGTCGGCACGGGGATGTTCGGCCTGCTGGGGCCGAACGGGGCGGGCAAGTCGACGCTGATGCGCTCGATCGCCACCCTGCAGGCGCCCACCTCGGGCGAGATCCGCTTCGGCGACATCGACGTGGTCGCCGAGCCCGAGAAGCTCCGCCGCACCCTGGGCTACCTGCCGCAGGACTTCGGCGTCTACCCGCGCGTCAACGCCTACGACATGCTCGACCACATGGCCGTGCTGAAGGGGATCGCCGGCAAGGCCGAGCGGAAGCAGACGGTCGAGGCCCTGCTCCACCAGGTGAACCTCTGGGACGTGCGCAAGAAGGCCGTCGCCGGCTACTCCGGCGGCATGCGCCAGCGCTTCGGCATCGCCCAGGCCCTGATCGGCCAGCCCTCGCTGATCATCGTCGACGAGCCCACCGCCGGCCTCGATCCGGAGGAGCGCAACCGCTTCCTCAACCTGTTGGCCGAGATCGGCGAGAACGTGGTGGTGATCCTCTCCACCCACATCGTCGAGGACGTCGCCGACCTCTGCCCGAAGATGGCGATCCTCGCCGGCGGCAAGATCCTGCGTGAAGGCGCCCCCGCCCAGCTGATGGGCGACCTCAAGGGCCGTATCTGGACCAAGACCATCGACCGCCACGAGCTGGACGGCGTGAAGGCCGCCCACGAGGTGATCTCCACGCGCCTCGCCGCCGGCCGCACCGTGGTCCACGTGCTGGCCGACAAGGCCCCCGACGCCGGCTTCGCCCCGGTCGAGGGCGGGCTGGAGGACGTCTACTTCTCCACTCTCGCCGCCTCGCGCCGCGCCGCTTAAGCCAGAGGGACGCGCGCCATGTTCGGCAAGATCGCGGCCTTCGAGCTGCGCTACCAGATCCGCCAGCCGATCTTCTGGATCGCCGGCCTGATCTTCTTCCTGCTGGTCTTCGGGTCGATCGTCATCGACCAGATCCAGATCGGCTCCGGCGGCAACATCCACAAGAACGCGCCCTCGGCGATCGCCCAGACCACCGGGATCATGACGCTGTTCTTCATGTTCGTGGCCACGGCCTTCGTGGCCAACGTCATCGTGCGCGACGACGAGACCGGCTACGGCCCGATCATCCGCTCCACGCGCATCCGCAAGTTCGACTATCTGTTCGGCCGCTTCGCCGGCGCCTTCGTGGCGGTGGCGCTGAGCTTCCTGTTCGTGCCGCTGGCGATCTTCGCGGGCTCGCTGATGCCCTGGGTCGATCCCGAGACGCTGGGGCCGAACAACCCGGCCTACTACGCCTTCGCCTACTTCTGGATGGCGCTGCCCAGCCTGTTCCTGGTCTCGGCGATCTTCTTCTCGCTGGCCACGGCCACGCGCTCGATGATGGCCACCTACGTCGGCGTGGCGGGCTTCCTGGTTCTCTACATCGTCATGAACGCGGCCCTGCGCGATCCGGAGCGGCGCGAGATCGCCGCCCTGGTGGAGCCCTTCGGCCTCGCCGCCTTCGGCCTGGCGACCCGCTACTTCACCGCCGCCGAGGCCAACACGGTGATGCCGGCCATCGAGGGCGCGCTGCTCTACAACCGCTTCATCTGGCTGGGTGCGGCCGTGGCGTTCCTGGCGATCGCCTACTTCGCCTTCCGCTTCGAGACCAAGGGCAAGAAGGCCCGCAAGCTGGAGAAGCTCCGCGCCGCCGCCGAGGCCGAGGCCCCCGCCGCGCCCACCGGCCCCCTGCCCGCGCCCCGCTTCGGCGCGGCCACCGCCTGGGCCCAGCTCCTCAAGCGCACCCGCTTCGAGATGGGCCAGGTGTTCAAGAGCCCGGCCTTCGTCGTGCTCCTGCTGCTCGGCCTGTTCAACTCCGGCGGCGCCCTGATCCTCGGCGCCGAGCAGGGCGGGACCGACATCTATCCGGTGACCCGCTGGGTGATCTCGACGCTGAACGGCGCCTTCACCCTGATCGTCCTGATCATCGCCATCTACTACGCCGGCGAACTCGTCTGGCGCGAGCGCGACCGCAAGACCCACGAGATCGTCGACGCCACCGCCGTGCCCGACTGGGCCTTCGTGGTCCCCAAGACGCTCGCCATCGCCCTGGTGCTCCTGGCCACCCTGCTGGTCAGCGTCGTGGCCGGCGTCCTGGTGCAGCTCTCCAAGGGCTTCACCGACATCCAGCTCGGCAAGTACCTGCTCTGGTACGTCCTGCCGAACGCCGTGGACTGGACTCTGCTCGCCGTGCTGGCGGTCTTCCTGCAGGCCGTCTCGCCGCACAAGTTCGTCGGCTGGGGCCTGATGCTGATCTACCTGATCAGCTCGCTGACGCTGAACAACCTGGGCTTCGAGCACAACCTCTACCAGTACGGCGGCTCGCCCGCCGCGCCGCTCTCCGACATGAACGGCCAGGGCGACTACGCCGGCTTCGCCGGCTGGTTCCGGGCCTACTGGACGGCCTTCGCCCTGATCCTGCTGGTGGTCGCGTACGGCCTGTGGCGGCGCGGGACCGAGACCCGGCTCATGCCCCGCCTGAAGCGCCTGCCGCGCCGCCTGATGGGTCCGGCCGGGGCGCTCGGCGCCGTCGCGCTCGTGGCCTTCGTCGGCCTCGGCGGCTTCATCTACCTGAACACCAACGTCTGGAACGAGTACCGCACGGCCCTGGACGAGGAGCGCTGGACCGCCGACTACGAGAAGCGGTTCCTGAAGTACGAGACCCTGCCGCAGCCGTCGGTCACCGACGTGCGGCTCGACCTCGACCTCTATCCGCACGAGCCGCGGCTGGTGGCCCAGGGCAGCTACCGGCTGGTCAACGACACGACCCAGCCGATCCGCCAGCTGCACCTGCGGCTCGACCGCGACACCCGCGCCGAGAACCTCACTCTCTCGGTCCCGGCGAAGCTCGAGACCCACGACCG
Organism: Phenylobacterium sp.; assembly: GCF_036821595.1. Lineage (GTDB taxonomy): Bacteria > Pseudomonadota > Alphaproteobacteria > Caulobacterales > Caulobacteraceae > Phenylobacterium. Next base: position 9,800 of record NZ_DAISJG010000059.1, on the reverse strand, counting down.
GTTCAACTACCGCATCTTCACCTTCGACCGGCCGCTGCAGCCGGGGGAGACCGCGACGCTCACCTTCCGGACCCTGATGCAGCAGAAGGGCTTCCGGAACCGCGGCAACACCACCCGCATCGTCGACAACGGGACCTTCGTGAACAACTTCGAGTTCGCCCCCACCGTCGGCATGGGCCGGGACAATGTGCTCCGCGACCGCGCCAAGCGCCGCAAGTACGGCCTGCCCGCCGAGCTGCGCCCGCCCAGGCTCGAGGACCGCTCGGCCCAGGCCCGCAACTATGTGGGCAACGCCGACTGGGTGAACGCCGACATCACCGTCACCACCGTCGCCGACCAGACCCCGGTCGCGCCGGGCTACCGGATGAGCGACGTGACGCGGAACGGCCGGCGCACGATCCACTACAAGACCGACGCTGCGGTGCTGAACTTCTTCTCGGTGCAGTCCGCCCGCTATGCGGTGAAGAAGGTCGACCACAAGGGCGTCGAGCTGGCCATCTACTACGACCCCCAGCATCCCTGGAACGTCGACCGGATGATCCAGGCGCTGCAGGTCGGCCTCGACTACTACCAGGCCGAGTTCAGCCCCTACCAGTTCCGCCAGGCGCGCATCCTGGAGTTCCCGGGCTACGCCACCTTCGCCCAGGCCTTCGCCAACACCATGCCCTACTCCGAGGCGATCGGCTTCATCGCCGACAACCGGGACAGGGAGAAGGTCGACTTCGTCACCTACGTCACCGCCCACGAGCTCGGCCACCAGTGGTGGGCCCACCAGGTGATCGGCGCGGACATGCAGGGCGGCACCATGCTGTCCGAGACGCTCGCGTCCTACTCCGCGCTCAAGGTCATGGAGAAGATCCACGGTCCGGACGGCATCCGCCGCTTCCTGAAGCGGGAGCTCGACAACTACCTGCGCAGCCGCGGCGGCGAGGCGGTGGAAGAGCTGCCGCTCATCCGGGTCGAGAACCAGAACTACATCCACTACCAAAAGGGCGGCATCGTCATGTACCTGCTGGCCGACCGGATGGGCGAGGCCAAGGTCAACGCGGCGCTGCGCACGGTCCTCCAGACGTACGCCTTCAAGGGCGCGCCCTACCCGCGCTCCCAGGACCTGGTGGATGCGCTCCGCGCCCAGGCCGGCGCCGACCCCGTCGCCCAGCAGTTGATCACCGACCTCGTCGAGAAGATCACCCTCTACGACCTCAAGACGAAGACGGCCGTGGCGAAGAAGCGTCCCGACGGCCGCTACGACGTCACCCTGACGGTCGAGGCCCGCAAGATGTACGCCGACGGCCAGGGCAAGGAGACCGAGACCCCGATGCGCGGCGAGCTCTTCGACGTCGGTGTCTTCACCGCCGAGCCGGGCAAGGGCGGCTTCTCGTCGAAGGACGTGGCCTACTTCCGGCTGCAGCCCTTCCGGACGGGCGCCCAGACGCTCACCGTCACCGTCGACAAGGCCCCGAAGTTCGCCGGCGTCGATCCCTACAACAAGCAGATCGACCGCAACTCCGACGACAACGCCATCCGCGTGACCGCGGCGGACTGACCGGCGCGCCTCCCCCGCTCCGGCGGGGGAGGCCGACCGCCTGCCGGGGCGGACCATCCCTGGAGCCGGCCGCCAGGACCCGTGATATCCCGCTTGACTTGCGGAACGTTTGCGGAACACTGGGCCCATGCGCCGCTCCGCCGCCGTCGAGGACGTCTCCGCCCAGCCCGGGCTCTGGACCGCCCGGCCCGCGCCCCGATCGGCGCCCGAGCCCCCGCCCCACTACCTCGGCCATCGCGACCGCCTGCGCGAGCGCGCCACGGCCGGCGGGCTCCCGGCCCTGCCCGACTACGAGGTGCTGGAGCTCTTCCTGTTCCGATCCATCCCGCGCGGCGACGTGAAGCCGCTGGCCAAGCAGCTCCTCGCCCGCTTCGGCTCCCTGGGCGGAGTGCTCGGCGCCACGCCCGAGGAGCTGCGCACCGTGAAGGGGGTCGGCGAGGCCGTGGCCCTGGACGTCAAGCTCCTGCACGAGGCGGCGCTGCGGATGGGCCGCGAGCAGGTGGTCCGCCGGCCGGTGATCTCCTCCTGGTCGGCGCTTCTGGCCTATGTGAAGACCGCCCTGGCGCACGAAGCCCGCGAGCAGTTCCGCGTCCTGTTCCTCGACAGGAAGAACCAGCTCATCGCCGACGAGGTGATGAACCGCGGCACCGTCGACCACGCCCCGGTCTACCCCCGCGAGGTGGTCCGCCGCGCGCTCGAGCTCTCCGCCAGCGCCGTGATCCTGGTGCACAACCACCCCTCGGGCGATCCCAGCCCCTCGTCCGCCGACGTCGACATGACCCGCCAGGTCGTCGACGCCGCCCGGCCCCTGCGCGTCGCCGTCCACGACCACCTCGTCGTCGCCCGCGACGGCGTCGCCAGCTTCCGCGCCCTCGGCCTCATGTGACGCAGGATCCTCCCCCGTTCACGGGGGGGATCTGGGGCGAGTCGCCCTTGAGCCGCCCGGCCCTCTCGTATAGCAACGTTCGGCGACTCTGATAACTGCGGTTGTGCAGTGCAACAAGGCGCGCCCGCGCCGGTTGCAAAGCGTGGCCCTAAAGTTGCTTGTGGGGGTTACGTAGAGTAGGCGCGTCCCGAAGCCGGACTTTGGGCGCCCGTGTTCGGAAAGAGCTTCGAAGGACCGTGATGACCATCCGCCGGACCCTGTTCGCCACCGCGATCGCCGCCGCCGCCCTCGGGGCGGCCGGCTCGGCCGTGGCCCAGACCAGCCAGTCGGCGAGCGGCAGCATCACCGTCCTGCAGCCGGTGCTCAACGTCACCAAGACCGCCGACCTGTCGTTCGGCTCGGTGATCCGCCCCACCGCCGGCTCCGGCACCATCCAGATCGACGCCAACACCGGCTCCGTCACCACCTCCAATCTGGCCCAGGCCAGCGGCAACACCACCAGCCGCGCCAGCTTCCTGGTGGAAGGCACGGCCAACGCCAACATCACCGTGACCTACCCGAACTCCGTCAACCTGACCCGCTCGGGCGGCTCGGAGACCCTGACGGTCTACCTGACCTCGACCATGGGCGGCGGCCAGATCGGTTCGGGCGGCACGGCCAACTTCAACCTGGGCGGCCAGGTGACGCTCTCCAGCGCGACCATCGCCGGGGCCTACACCAACACCTTCACCGTGACGGTGGCCTACAACTAGACCGCCGCAGGCGCGGGCCCCTAAGGTCCCGCTCGATCACCCAGAACGGGACCGCCATGCGCCTCGACCGACGCGACCTCCTCCTTTCCGCCGGGGCCGCGGGCCTGCTGGCCGCCGCGCCGCGGGCGCTGGCCCAGGCGCCGGCCGCCGCCGAGACCGCCGACCAGGCGCTCGGCCGCCATCTGGACGACCTCGCCGAGCGGCTGCTCATCAAGACCCCCGAGACCGCCACCAGTCTCGGCCTCGACAAGGACGCCCGCGCCGGCCTGAAGGGCCAGCTCTCCGACGCCGCCTGGCAGAACGTGCTCGACGACCGCGGCTTCTGCCGCGAGGGTCTCCGCGCGCTCGACGCCTTCCCGGACAATGTGCTGTCGCCCCAGGCCCGCATCCACAAGGGCGTGGTCGCCTACGCCCTGAAGCTCGGCGCGGACGCCGCGCCCTTCGGCTACGGCGACAACACCCTCGCCTCGGCCATGAGCGAGAGCTCCACGCCCTATGTGGTCAGCCAGCAGGACGGCGCCTACGCCGCCGTCCCGGAGTTCCTCGACAGCCAGCACACGGTCGAGACCGAGGACGACGCCGACGACTACCTCTCCCGCCTGCACGAGCTTTCCCAGGTGCTGGCCGAGGAGACCGACCGGATCCGCCGGGACGACCGCCTGGGCGTGGTCCCGCCGGAGTTCATCCTGTCCAACACCCTGGGCCAGCAGCAGGGCCTGCTCGCCATCCGGCCGGGCGACTCGCGCCTGGTGACCTCGCTCGCCCGCCGCACGCGCGAGAAGAAGCTCTCCGGCGACTTCGAGGCCCGCGCCACGCGCCTCGTGGAGAGCGAGGTCTATCCGGCGCTCGCCCAGCAGTACGAGACGCTGAAGGGGCTCGCGCCCCGGGCGGGCCGCGACGCCGGCGTCTGGCGCCTGCCGCAGGGCGAGGCCTACTACCGCTGGCTGCTGCGGGAGGGCACGTCCACCTCGCTCACCGCCGACGAGATCCACCGCATCGGCCTGGAGCAGAACCGCGCCATCGAGGCGCGCATGGACGGCCTGCTGAAGGCCCAGGGCCTCACCCACGGCACCGTGGGCGAGCGGATGACCGCGCTCGGCCGCGACCCGAAGTACCTGTTCCCCGACACCGACGCCGGCCGCGCCCAGCTCATCGACTACCTGAACGGCGTCATCGCCGCGGTGCGCCCGAAGCTGCAGGACGCCTTCACCCTCAGGCTCAAGGCGCCGATCGAGGTGAAGCGCGTGCCGGTGGAGATCCAGGACGGCGCCGGCCAGGGCTACATGAACTTCGGCTCGCTCGACGGCACGCGGCCCTCGACCTACTACATCAACCTCAAGACCACCCAGAACTGGCCGAAGTTCAGCCTGCCGACGCTCACCTTCCACGAGGGCGTCCCCGGCCACGCCTGGACCGGCGCCTACCTCACCGAGACCGGGAAGATGCCGCTGATCCGCATCATCCTGTCCGGCTTCAACGCCTACATCGAAGGCTACGCCCTCTACGCCGAACAGCTCGCCGACGAGATCGGCATGTACGACGCCGACTGGGCCGGCCGCCTGGGCTACCTGCAGGCCCAGCGCTTCCGCGCCGTGCGCCTGGTGGTCGACACCGGCCTGCACGCCAAGCGCTGGACCCGCGACCAGGCGATCCAGTGGGCGGTGGACAACACCGGCCGCGCCCGCGACGCCATGACCAGCGAGATCGACCGCTACTGCGCCACCCCCGGCCAGGCCTGCGGCTACAAGATCGGCCACACCGAGATCAACCGCATGCGCGACAAGGCCCGCACCGTGCTCGGCCCGCGCTTCGACGTGCGCCGGTTCAACGACCTCCTGGTGCAGACCGGTTCGGTGCCGATGGACGTGCTCTCCGACACCGTCGACCGGTGGATCGCCAGCGGCGGCCAGATGCGCCTCTGATTTTTGTCTGGAACCCGACAGATGCGGGCGGGTTCTAGGCTTGTTCGACTGCGGGTCGCCCCGGGCCCGCCTCCGAACCGGACCGGCCCGACCACACGAGCCCCTCTCCAGTCTTCGGGCCGGTCCCTTCTTCCTCTCAGAGCGCCGGCGTCGCGTCCCGCGGGATGATCGCACCTGTGTGGCGGATCACCGCCTCGGCGAGCCTGCGGCCCGCCGCCACCGCCTCGGCCGGCGTCCGTCCGGCGAGCCTGGCCGCCAGATAGGCTCCGTTGAAGCTGTCGCCCGCCCCGGTGGTGTCCACCACCCCGTCCACCGCGGGGCCGGGCGGGATCACCTCGACCGCGCCGCCCGCATGGATCGCCACCGTGCGGTCCTCCTCGCGGCGGACCACCTCGGGGCCCATCGCCGCCCAGCCGGCCGCCACCGCCTCGGCGCGCTCGCCGCACAGGTCGACCGCGTCCGGCCCGCTCACCGAGACGTGGGCGCAGAGCGGGATCACCGCCTCGGCCGCCGCCCGCGCCGCCGCCGCGTCCGTCCACAGCCTCGGCCGGTAGTTGGGGTCGAAGGCCACCGCCACGCCGGCGTCCCGCGCGTCCTTCAGCAGGCCGCCCAGCGCCGCGCGACCCGCCTCGCCGATCACCGCCAGAGTGATGCCCGACAGGAACACCATCTCGGCCTCGCGCATCGCCCGGCCGAGGGCGTCCAGGTCGGCGCGCTGGAAATAGTCCCGCACCGCCGCCTCGCCGCGCCAGTAGAAGAACCGCCGCTCGCCGCGTTCGTCGCGCTCGATGGCGTAGAGGCCGGGCAGCTTGCCCTCCAGGCGCAGCACGAGGTCGGTCTCGACGCCCTCGGCGTCCGCCAGGCCCAGGATCGCCCGGCTGAACGGGTCGTCGCCGCCCAGGGCCGTGGCGTAGGTCACCGCCCGCCCCAGCCGGCTCAGGTAGACGGCGGTGTTGAAGGTGTCCCCCGCATAGGCGATCCGGCCCGCGCCTTCCGCGCCCAGGCTCAGTTCCACCATGCATTCGCCCAGTGCGATGATCCGGCTCATGACGCCCCGCTTCCCACAATCCGCCGAAGCCCGCTAGCCTCTCGCCCATGTCGGTGGAAATCGGTGTCATCGAGGGATTCTTCGGCCGCCCCTGGTCCTGGACCGAGCGGACCGACAACGTCCGCTTCCTGGGCCCGCGCGGCTACGGCTTCTGGCTCTATGCGCCCAAGGCGGACCCGTACCTGCGCCGCAAGTGGCGCGAGCCCTATCCCGACGTCGAGCTCGACGCGCTCAAGGCGTTCGGCGCCGCCTGCCGCGAGGCCGATGTCCGCTTCGGGGTCGGGCTGACGCCGTTCGAGCTTCACTTCGCCTTCGACACCGCCGCCAAGGTGGCGCTCTCGGCCAAGCTCGCCCAGCTCGACGACGCCGGCGTCGAGGACCTCGCCATCCTGTTCGACGACATGCGCGGCGACCTGCCCGACCTCGCCGCCCGCCAGGCCGAGATCGTCCACTGGATCGGCCCGCGCACCAAGGCCTCGCGCCTGATCATGTGTCCCAGCTACTATTCCGACGACCCGGTGCTCGACCGCGTCTTCGGCGCCCGGCCGAAGACCTACCTGGAGGAGCTGGGCCTCGCCATCGACCCCGTGGTCCACATCATGTGGACCGGCGAGGAGGTCTGTTCCCTCGAATACTCCCCGGGCCACCTGGAGCGCGTCGGCCGGGCGCTGCGCCGCCGCCCGTTCCTGTGGGACAACTATCCCGTCAACGACGGCCCGCGGATGAGCCAGCACCTGCACCTGCGCGCCTTCACCGGCCGCCCGGCGGCGATCGGCGAGCACCTCTCGGCCCACGCGGTGAACCCGGCCTCCCAGCCGGTGCTCTCGCGGATCCCGATGCTGACGCTGGTGGAGAGCTACGCCCGCGGCGACGGCTACCAGTACCTCGCCGCCTTCCGCCGCGCCGCGGGCGAGGTGCTGGGCGAGGCGCTGGCCGCCCGCGTCCTCGCCGACGTCATGGCCCTGCAGGACACCGGCCTGGACCGTCTCTCGGAGCGCAAGGGCGCGATCCGCGAGCGCTACGCCGCCTTCGACCATCCGGCCGCCCGCGAGGTCGTCGCCTGGCTCGACGGCGCCTATGCGGTGACCGGCGAGGAACTCCAGACCCAGTAGCCCGCTAAGCAAATTGTCGGATATCATGGCGGGCGGTCGGCGCCGCACCTTACGGTTGTCTGCGCCCGTCAGTGCAGAGCCGCGTCATGCCTACGTCCCTCAGCTCCGAAATCATCGTCAACACCACCACCGCGGGTGATCAGGTCCCCGCCGGCGTCGCCGCCCTCACCGGCGGCCGCACGGTCGTGACATGGATCGACCAGGGTCCGGAGACCGACGTCGTCCGGCTGCGGCTCTACGGCCCCGGCGGCGACGCCGCCTCCGCCGAGATCACCCTGGGTCCGGCCGCACAGGCCGATGTGGCCGCGCTCAGCGGCGGCGGCTTCGTGGTCGTCTGGACCACCGGCCCCGACGCCCCGGCGACCGTCCACAGCCAGGTCTTCGACCCCTCCGGCCAGGCGCTCGGCGCCGCGCGCGAACTCGCGGCCTATTCCATCGCCGGTACGCCGACGCTCGGCCTTCGCCTGCTCGGCCTGGAGGTCACCGGCCTGTCCGACGGCGGCTACGTGGCCGGCTGGAGCGTCCAGCGCGCCGACAGCATGGGCTTCCAGAGCCTGTCCTCGCGGATGATCGTCGCCGACGCCCAGGGCCAGGTGGAGCGCGACGTGCCCATCGCCGTGGAGTCCTCCAACAAGCAGCTCGTCCAGTACGACCCCGACATCAGCTTCGTGGACATGGGCGACGGGCGGTTCCTGGCCACCTGGCGCGACGCCCCGACCCTCGGGCCCGGCCTGAACGACCTCGGCGCCCAGTGGGCCCAGGTCTACGACCTCTCGGGCCAGCCGCTCGCCGCCGCCGTCCAGCTCGACCCGTCCATGCCGGCCGACGGCGGGCCGGTGATCAATCCCGTCGTCGGCCTCGACCTGGCGCACACCGAGGGGGGCTATGTGGCCTTCGCCTGGGGTACGGGCGACTCGGTGTGGGTGTCCTTCTATCCCGACGACCGCCTCGGCCTGGGGAACGCCACCAACCGCACCCAGCCGGTCCGGGCCGGCGACGCCGCGCCGGGGCAGGAGCCGCAGGTCGTCGAACTGCCCGACGGCCGGGTGCTGGTCGCCTGGACGGGGGCCGCCGGCGACGTCATGGGCCGGCTGTTCACCCCCGAGGGCGCCGCCGTCGGCGCGGCCTTCGTGCTCGGCGACACGCCCGGCGGCGCGGAGGACCTGCTGAGCGTGGACATCCGCGCGGACGGCGCCCTGGTCGCGGTCTGGCGCGAGGCCGACGCCAGCGGGACCGGCGTCACCCTGCAGGTGATCTGGCCCGACGGCGGCGGGATCGTCGGCTCGGAGGGCGCCGACGGCATGGTCGGCACGGGCGCCGCGGACCTCCTGGTCGGGCGGGCCGGCGACGACTGGCTGCTGGGCCTGGGCGGCGACGACACCCTGTCGGGCGGCATGGGCGCCGACAAGTTCATCCTGACGGTCGGCGGCGGCGCCGACCGCATCGTCGACTTCACCCACGGGACCGACACCCTCCTGCTGTTCGACGCCACGGGGAACATCGCCCCCGGCGCCGGCGGCCTGCTGGTCCTGGACGCCCGCACCGGCGCCCTGTCCTGGGACGCCGACAGCGACGCCGGGCCGATCGCGGCCCGGGCGATCGGCGTGCTGCCCGGCGCGACCTCGCTCGCCCGCGGCGACTTCGCCGCCGGCTTCCAGCCCAGCGGCCTGCGCACCCTGAACGCCGACGGCGGCCGCACCGACACCGCCTTCGACTGGAGCGGCCAGGCCTGGGACACCTCGGCGGCCACCTACACCGCCTCGGGTGAGCTCAAGCGCTACGAGGTCCACAACGACAACGGCGCCTGGTCCTTCCGGGAGAACGACGTGGACAACGCCACGCCCGCCTGGTCGAGCGTCGTCGCCGAGTACGACACCGCCGGGCGCCTGTTCGCCTACAGCGTCTACGGCGACGACGGCGCCCGCACGCTCTGGCTGTTCGACACCGCGGGCGTCCAGCCGTGGTCGAGGGTGATCGAGGGCTACGATCCGCTCGGCCGCCTCTCGGTCCAGGCCGCGGCCCTCGACGACGGCGGCGCCTGGGAGCGGCACATCGACACCTACGACACCCAGCCGTGGGCCTACTACATCGACAACTACGCCAACGGCGCCCTGCTCAACCACACCTACTACAACGCCGACGGCACGGTGTTCCTGGGCTAGCGCCTCAGGTCCAGCGCAGGGCGCGGCGCACGTCGTCGATGGTCTCGCGGCGGCTGGGCCGCGGGGCGTGGTGCTGCGTCAGTTCCTCGAGCCGCCGCTCCGCGTCGCGGCCGTAGCGGGCCCGCAGCCGGCGGGCCTCGGCTTCCGCCGCCTCGGCCGACTGCAGGGCCTTCAGCCAGTACTCGCTCATGGCCTCGTCTCCCGTGGGACTAGGGGACGAGAGGTTACCGCCAAGCCTGCCGCGGCGCATCCATGACGGCTTCAAACACGCGTGAGACGGGCGCTTGCCAACCGCGTTCGTTCGACATACAGTTTTTACGCAACTAGTTAGTTTGCAGACAGTCCTCGCCGTCCGGCGCGCGGCCGCGGGCA
>NZ_DAISJG010000058.1:0-14398 GCF_036821595.1 Phenylobacterium sp. | reverse complement strand
GCGATCTTGAAGCGCAGGCCCCGGGTCATGGCGGCCATGGCGGCGACCGCGACCATGACCAGCGGGCTCAGGAAGGCGGTGACCAGGAAGGCGTAGTGCTGCGGGGTCTTGCCCGACAGGCTGAAGCGGTTGGCCTCGACCACGCCCTTCGGCAGGCGGTTGGCCAGGAAGCTCGCCACCTGCAGGGAGCCGCCCGGCCCCGACGGCTGCAGGGCGGTGTTCACCACCACGTCGGCGTCGGCGAAGCGGTAGAGGTGGACGGCGGAGACGTGGTCGGCGCCGTCCGGCCGGCTCCAGCCCACCGCCCTCACCTCCCGCACCGGGCCGGGCGGCAGGGCGCGGCGCACCTGCTCGAAGGCGGCGCGGCGGTCGCCCCGGGCCATGGCCGGCGACAGGCTGGCGTCGACCCGGCCCCAATCCCCCGCCTGGACGGCCGCGTAGAAGTCGCGCGCGGCGCGGTCGGCCCGGGGATCGAGCGGGGGCCGCGCGCAGCCGGCGACGAACAGCAGGGCCAGGAGGGCGAGCCAGGTCTTCATGCCGCCAGCTTAGCCGTTCGGCGCAACCTTACTAACTTGTAACGCCCACTACCTTGTGACGCACGCTACCTTGCGATAGAAGAACTCGTGAGGAGGCGCTCGTGCCCGAAGCCATCGAGATCCAGCTGAAGAAGGGAGCCCTCGAGCTCTGCGTGCTGGCGCTGCTCTCGCAGCACGACAGCTACGCCTACGAGATCGCCAGCCGCCTGGCCGACGCCATCGGCATGGGCGAAGGCACCATCTACCCGCTCATGCGCCGTCTGCAGAACGACGGCCTGGTGGAGACCTATCTGGTGGAGTCCACCGCTGGCCCGTCGCGGAAGTATTATCGGCTCACCGAGGCGGGAAAGCGGAGCTTCGAGTCGCAGAAGGCGTCCTGGAGGTCGTTCTCCGGCGCCGTGGAAGACATCCTGGGAGAGGCGCAATGACGCGTCAGGCGTTCCTGGCGAGGTTGCGGGAGGGACTGGGGGGTCTGCCCGCCCACGCCATCACCGACATCGTCGCCGACTACGAGACCCATTTCGCCGACGGCGCCGCCGCCGGCCGCAGCGAGGAGGAGGTGGCCGCCGCACTGGGCGATCCCTCCCGCCTGGCCCGGGAGCTCAAGGCCGAGGCCGGCCTCAAGCGCTGGGAGCAGGAGCGCAATCCGTCGGCCGCCGGCGCGGCGGTGTTCGCGGTGCTGGGGCTGGGGGCCATCGACATCATCTTCCTGCTGCCGATCCTGATGGCGGTGGCGGGGGCCGTGTTCGGCATCGGGGTGGCGGTGATCGCCGTCTTCTTCGCCGGCGGCATGGTGTTCGCCGCCGGACCCTTCACCGACCCGCCGGGCGGCCCGGTGACAGCGGTCCTGGCCGGGATCGGCCTGATGTCCGGCGCGGCCTCGGTGGGCGCGGTTCTGACCATAGTGGTGATCGGACTGGTCAACGCGCTCGTCTGGTACGGCCGGCTGCACTACCGCCTGCTGAAGCCCGCTCTCGAGCCGCAAACCCAAGGGGCAGTGCAATGATCCGCGTGCTTCTGATGATCGCCGTGGCCGGCTTCTTCCTGTCGCTGGTCACCCTGTCCACCGCCGTCGCCATCGGCGGCCCGGACGCGGTGGCCCGCGGGGCCTGGTCGTCGGGCGACTGGTGGGACTGGGACTGGGACGTGGACCACCACGTGGACGTCTCCACCCGGGACTCCGGCCCCGAGATCACCCGCGAGATCGCCTGGGCGGGCGGCGACAAGCTGGAGCTCGATGTGGCCGCCGAGGTCACCTACACCCAGGCCGAAGGGCCCGGGAAGCTGGTGATCACCGGCCCGCGCCGGGCGGTGGAACGGGTCGAGGTCAGCGACGACGGCCGGGTCTCCTACGAGCGGGGCACCCGCCGCCACGGCCGCCTGCAGATCGTCATGACCGCGCCGGCCGTCACCCGCTTCGAGCTGAACGGCGCGGACCGCCTGACGGTGGTCGGTTACCGTCAGGACCGCATGGACGTGCGGCTCTCGGGCAGCTCCGAGATGGTCGCCGAGGGCGAGACCGGCGTGGTCGAGGTGCAGATCAACGGCTCGGGCGAGGCCGACCTGGGCGGCCTGAAGGCGCGCGAGGCCTCGGTGGACATCTCGGGCTCCGGCGAGGCGAGGATCGCACCGACCGAGGCCGCGGACCTGGACATCTCCGGCTCGGGCGAGGTGACCCTGCTGACCAACCCCGCGCGGCTGACCTCCGACGTCTCCGGCTCCGGCACGGTGCGGCGCGAGGGCGACTAGGCCGGCCGGGTGCTAGGCGGGCCTGAAGCTCAGCGCCAGACCGTTGTTGCAGTAGCGCAGGCCGGTGGGCTTCGGCCCGTCGGGGAACAGGTGGCCCTGGTGGCCCCGGCACTGGGCGCAGTGGTACTCGGTGCGGCGCATGCCCAGGGTGTTGTCGACCTTGGTCCCGATGGCGCCCGGGATCACCCGGAAGAAGCTCGGCCAGCCGGTGCCGCTCTCGAACTTCCACTCCGAGCGGAACAGCGCCAGGCCGCAGCCGGCGCAGTGGAAGGTCCCGCGGCGTTTCTCGCGGTTGAGCGGGCTGGAGCCCGGCCGCTCGGTGGCCTCGTGGCGCAGGACGCGCCAGGCGTCGGGCGACAGGCGCTGCTTCCAGTCGGCGTCGGAGAGCCTGCGGTAGGGCGACCCCGCATAGGGGTCGGCGGCGGCCAGGGCCGACGTCGCGGGCGCGGCGCAGGCCAGGGCCGTCAGGGTCAGGAACCGGCGGCGGTCGATCGGGCTCATGACCGAATTACGTGGCCCGCCGCCGCAAAGATGCAAGCGCGGCCTAGAGGCCGGCGGCCTCGTCGAGACCCAGCATCAGGTTGAGGTTCTGCACCGCCGCGCCGGACGCACCCTTGCCGAGGTTGTCCAGCAGGGCCAGGAGGCGCGCCTGGCGGCCGTCGTCCGAGCCGAACACATGGAGCTTCATGCGGTTGGTGCCGTTCAGCGCCTCGGGGTCGAGGTCGGCGACGAAGCCGGCGGCGCCCTTGCGGCGCGCCTGCAGGTCGGCGGTCTCGTCGGTCCCGGCGACGGTCACGAACCGCTCGCCGGCATAGGCGGCCTCGAGGGCGGCGCGCAGGTCGGCGGGCGTGGGCTGGCCGGGGAGCGCCCAGAGCTGCAGCGGCACCTCGACGATCATGCCCTGCGCATAGCGGCCGACGGACGGGGCGAACACCGGCGGGTGGGTGAGGCCCGCGTGCTGCTGCATCTCCGGCAGGTGCTTGTGGGCGAGGGTCAGGCCATAGCTGCGGAAGGCGTCGGCGGAGCCGGCCGGCGGGGCGGCATCCTCGAACTCCGCGATCAGCCCCTTCCCGCCCCCGGAATAGCCGGAGACGGCGTTGACGGTCAGCGGGAAGTCGGCCGGGACCAGCCCGCGCTCCACCAGCGGCCGGACGAGGCCGATGAAGCCGGTGGGATAGCAGCCGGGGTTGGAGACCCGCAGCGACCGGCGGATCTGGTCGCGCTGGCCCTTGTCCATCTCCGCAAAGCCGTAGGCCCAGCTGCGCGAGACGCGGTGGGCGGTGGAGGCGTCCACGACCCGGACGTGGCTGGACGAGATCATCTCCACGGCCTCGACCGCCGCCTCGTCGGGCAGGCACAGGACGACGGCGTCGACGCCGTTCAGCAGCTCGCGCCGCGCGTCGGCGTCCTTGCGCCGGGCCGGGTCGATGGAAACCAGCTCCAGGTCGGCGCGGGTCTCGAGCCGCTGGCGGATCTGCAGGCCGGTGGTGCCGGCTTCGCCGTCGATGAAGACTGTCTGGGCCATGGAAGGAGATCCCGGAAAAGAGAAAGGGCGCCTCGGTTGCCCGAAGCGCCCCTTCCGTAAACGCGACTGATCGCGCGCGGCTCTAGCGCTTCGAGAACTGGAAGCTGCGGCGGGCCTTGGCCTTGCCGTACTTCTTCCGCTCGACGACGCGCGGGTCGCGGGTCAGCAGGCCGTGCGGCTTGAGCACGGCGCGCAGGCCGGGCTCGTAGTAGGTCAGGGCCTTGGAGATGGCGTGGCGCACGGCGCCGGCCTGGCCGGAGAGGCCTGAGCCTTCCACGGTGCAGATCACGTCGAACTGGCCGGCGCGGTCCGACAGCTCGAACGGCTGGGCGATCATCATGCGCAGCACCGGACGGGCGAAGTAGATCGCCTGGTCGCGGCCGTTGATGGTGATCTGGCCCTTGCCCGGCTTGATCCAGACGCGGGCGATGGCGTTCTTGCGCTTGCCGGTCGCGTAGGAGCGGCCCTGGGCGTCGATCTTCGGCTCGCGGACCACGGCCTCTTCGGCGGCGGCGGTGCCCATGCCCTTCAGGGCGTCGAAGCCGGTGGCTTCGGTGGTGTTGGCTTCGCTCATTACGCGCTCCGCACGTTCTTGGCGTTCAGGTCGGCGAACGCGATGGTCTCGGGGTTCTGGGCCTCGTGCGGGTGCTCGCCGCTGTTGTAGATGCGCAGGTGCGTCATCTGCTTGCGGGCCAGCGGGCTTTCCTTCGGCAGCATGCGCTCCACGGCCTTCTCCAGCACGCGCTCGGGATACTTGCCGCCGAGGATCTGGCCGGCGGTGCGCTGCTTCACGCCGCCCGGGTGGCCGGTGTGCCAGTAGAAGATCTTGTCGGAGAGCTTCTTGCCGGTGAACTTCACCTTGTCGGCGTTGATGACGACGACGTAGTCGCCGCAGTCGACGTGCGGGGTGTAGTCGGGCCGATGCTTGCCGCGAAGACGCATGGCGATGAACGAAGCCAGGCGGCCGACAACGGCGTCCTGGGCGTCGATCACGATCCACTTCTTCTCGACCTCGGCCGGCTTCAGCGAAGCCGTGGTGCTCTTCAGCATGAGGGTGCGATCCGTAGAGTTTAGGCGGGACCGTGACGCGCCCCGACGTGAGGCGGCGCATATGCCCAGCTACAGGCGCAAAGTCAACACCCCCAAGCGCGCACCGTCGGGGGAAATAGTAGCAAAATCCGCCGCTTAGCAATAGCGGTATTATTATACCGCGCTAAATTCGCCTCACGCGCCAGGCGAAGGCCACAGCCAGGCACAGGGCGATGGCCGCCACGAGCTGGTGGGCGATGCCGAGGCCGATGGGCACGCGGGCCATCAAGGTGGCGATCCCCAGCACGGCCTGGAAGACCACGGCGCCGGCCGTCGCCACGGCCAGCAGCTTGGATTCCGGGGCCAGGTAGTTCGACCGCCAGGCGCTCCAGCCGATGACGACCGCGACGACGGTGAGCAGATAGGCGAACAGACGGTGGTGGAGCTGCACCGCGCCCTGACTGTGGGCGATGGTGGCCCAGACCCCGCCCGCGGCGTAGTCGTCCGGGAACAGCTTGCCGGCGAACAGCGGGAAGTCGTTGTAGACCAGCCCCGCGTCGTTGCCGGCCACCAGCGCGCCCAGCAGGATCTGGACGTAGATCAGGAGCGTGAGCGTCACCGCCCGGCGGCCCCAGGGGCTGGGCAGGGTCTGGCGGGCCCAGCCGGCCCAGGCGTCGAGCCCCGTCCAGACGAGCGCGCCCAGGAGGGCGAAGGCCAGCCCCAGGTGGACCGTCAGCCGCTCGGGCGCCACCGACACCCGTTCGGACAGGCCGCTGGCCACCATCCACCAGCCGATCAGACCCTGCAGCCCGCCCAGGACGAACAGCAGGGCGAGCCGGACATAGAGCCGGCCGGGGATCTGGCGGCGCACCGCGAAGATCACGAAGGGCACGAAGAAGGCCAGGCCCACGACGCGGCCCAGAAGCCGGTGCGACCACTCCCACCAGTAGATGGTCTTGAACGCCTCCAGGCTCATGCCGCGGTTGACCTGCTGGTACTGCGGGATCTGCTGGTACTCGGCGAACGCCTGGCGCCAGTCGGCGTCCGACAGCGGCGGGATCGCGCCGGTCACCGGCTTCCATTCGGTGATCGACAGGCCGGAGTCGGTGAGCCGCGTCGCGCCGCCCACCACGATCATGGCGAGCACCAGGGCGGCCACGGCGAACAGCCAGACGGCGACGGCCCGGGACCGGTCGGAACGCAGGAACGAGGTCATGGAGCCGAAATCGCGCCGCTTTCAGGCTGAACTTTGGCGCTCCGCTAAACTGAAACGGCCGTTCCGTCCACGCCGCAGGCCCGCTATCACCGCCAGATGTTCGAAACCGCACGCGCCCGCAAGCTGATCGGCCTCGTCGGCCTGCTGGTCTTCATGGCCGCCTACATCTGGATCGTGGCGTCCGTGGGCGAGCTCGTGCCGAAGCACTGGGCCGCCCAGCTCGCCTACTACCTCGTGGCCGGCGTGCTCTGGGGCGTGCCGGTGCTGCCCCTGTTCCGCTGGATGAACGCCGGGCGCTAGGGGGGCGGCCGTTTGGGGATTGCGGCGCCGCCCCGCCCCTGCCTATAAGGCCCGCCTCGCCGACCGGCCTGCGGAGCGTAGCGCAGCCTGGTAGCGCACTTGACTGGGGGTCAAGGGGTCGCAGGTTCAAATCCTGTCGCTCCGACCAGCGGCCGGCGGCGAGGAATTTCCTACACATCCAGGGGCTAGTGCTTGAGCAGGCCGTCGAGGCGGGCCTTGGCGCCTTCGAGTTCGGCGAGCATGGCGACGAGGCGGGCGCGGGCGGCCTCGTCGAGGTCGGCGGCGTGCGGTTCGGCGAGGTCCTCGGCCATGGGCGGGGCCACGCCCTCACCCTCCCCGGCGGCGACCAGGCGGCGGACGCCCTGCTCGCGGTGCAGGCGCTGGACGCCCTTGATGGTGTAGCCCTCGTCGTGCAGCAGGCGGCGCACGCCCTTGAGCACGGCGATGTCCTGCGGCCGGTAGAACCGCCGTCCGCCGGCCCGCTTCATGGGGCGGATGAAGGAGAACTTGGTTTCCCAGAACCGCAGCACGTGCTGGGGCACGTTCAGCTCGTCCGCCGCTTCGGAGATCGTCCGAAAGGCTTCCGGGCCCTTGGCCATGGCGGCTACGCGGTCCTCACCGCGAGAGGGCGCGGTCGACCCGCGCCTTCATCACCTGGGACGCGCGGAAACCGATCACGCGGCGCGGCTCGATGGCCGCCGGCTCCCCGGTCTTGGGATTGCGGCCCATGCGGGCGCGCTTGGCGCGGACCTGGAAGACGCCGAAGCCCGACAGCTTGACCTGTTCGCCCTGCTCCAGGGCCTGGGCCATCAGCTCGAGAACCCGCTCGACCAGCTCGCTGCAATCCTGGCGTGTGAGGCCAACCTCCTCGTGGACCGACTCGCACAGGTCGGCCCGCGTCACCGTCGCGCCCTTCATCGTCGCCCCGTTCCCCGCAGCGATGCTGTTCATAGTCCTTGATTGTCTTATCAGGACAAGGACTTCAAGGGTCCGATTGCAGAACGCGGTTAAGGCGGGTTCCTAAAGCCTCACCACGCAGGCGCCCCAGGTGAGCCCGCCGCCCATGGCTTCGAGCAGCAGGAGGTGCCCCGGTTGTATCCGGCCGTCCTGCACCGCGGCGTCCAGCGCGAGCGGGATCGAGGCGGCCGAGGTATTGGCGTGATGCCTCACCGTGGTGACCACCTTGTCCTCGTCGATGCCGCAGCGGTGGGCGACGCCCTGCAGGATGCGCAGGTTCGCCTGGTGGGGGATGAACCAGTCGACCGCGCCCACCTCCACGCCCGCGTCGGCGGCGGCGGCGTTGATCGCCTCGGAGATGTTGACCACGGCGTGGCGGAACACCTGGTTGCCCTGCATCCGCAGATAGCCGACCCGGCCGTCGGTGGACGGCCCGCCGTCGACGTAGAGCAGGTCCTGCTTGGTCCCGTCGCAGCGCAGGGCGAAGCCCAGCAGGCCGCGGTCCTCGGTGGTCCCCTCGCCTTCCTGCGGCTCGACCACGACCGCGCCGGCGCCGTCGCCGAACAGCACGCAGGTGCCGCGGTCGGTCCAGTCCATCAGCCGGGTCATGGCGTCGGCGCCGATCACCAGGGCGCACTTCGACCGGCCCCGGCCCACGAAGCCGTCGGCGACCGACAGCGCGTAGACGAAGCCCGAGCAGACGGCCTGGACGTCGAAGGCGATCCCCACCGGGCAGCCCAGCTTGCGCTGGACTATGGCGGCGGTGGCCGGGAAGGTCAGGTCGGGGGTGGTGGTGGCCACCACGATCAGGTCCACGTCCTGCGGCGTGCGGCCGGCGGCGGCCAGGGCCCTGCGGGCCGCGGCCACGGCGAGGTCGGAGACCGGCTCGTCATCGCGCACCTTGTGGCGCTGCTCGATGCCGGTGCGCTCGCGGATCCATTCGTCGGAGGTGTCGACGAACTTCGCGAGGTCGTCGTTGGTGACGACCTGTTCCGGAAGGTAGCCGCCGACCCCGGTCACGACGCTACGCAGGACCTTAGACACTCAGGCGGCTCCATCGGCGGCTGGCTCCGGGCTCGTCTCGGCGAGCGCGGCGGGCAGCCTGGTCATATTCCGTTCGATCTCGGCGGCGAAGTCGCTTTGCGCCAGATCGAGTGCGACACGAAGCGCCTCGGAGACGTCGCGGGCGCTGGCGCCCCCGTGGCACTTGAGCACGATGCCGTTGAGGCCGAGCAGCGGGGCGGCGCCCGGCGGGCTCATGCGCTCGCGGAACTTCTTCAGCGCGCCCTGGGCGACCAGGGCCCCGGCGGTGGCGACGGGGCTGGAGGTCAGGGCGCCCTTGAGTTCGCTGGTCATGAAGCGGGCCGCGCCCTCCATGGCCTTCAGCGCGACGTTGCCGGTGAAGCCGTCGGTGACGATGACGTCCACCGTGCCCTTGGTGATGTCGTCGCCCTCGACGAAGCCGCGGTAGTCGAGATCCAGGCCCCCCTCGCGCAGCACGCGATGGGCCTCGCGGACCTCCTCGTGGCCCTTCATCTCCTCGGAGCCGACGTTGAGCACGCCCACCGTTGGGCGCGCGGCCTTGTGCACCGCCCGGTGGTAGGCCTCGCCCATGATGGCGAACTCGACCAGGCGCTCGGCGTCGCAGTCGACGTTGGCGCCGACGTCCAGGAAGGTGGTGACGCCCCTGGGGGTCGGGATGCCGGCGACCAGGGCCGGGCGGTCGAGGTCGGCGCTCATCCGCAGGATCAGCTTGGAGATCGCCATCAGGGCGCCGGTGTTGCCGCAGGAGACGGCGGCCACCGCCTCGCCCTCGCGGATCGCCTCGACGGCGTTCCACATGGAGGTGCCCTTGGCCCGGCGCAGGGCCTGGGCCGGCTTCTCGTCCATGGCCACCACGCGATCGGCGTGACGGACTTCGGCGCGGTCGGCCAGGCCCCTGCAGCGCGCCACCTCGGCGGAGATGGCGGCCTCGTCGCCGTGCAGCAGGAAGCGGACGGCGGGCGGCAGGATGGCCAGGGCGCGCGCCACGCCGGGGACCACCACGGACGGGCCGTGGTCGCCGCCCATGGCGTCGATCGAGATCACCAGCGGATGGGTCAAATGGAGCGCCTGGTCCCTCGGCCGCGCGGAATCGTTCCGGACGATACCGCCCGCGGCGCCTCAGTTGCAAACCGGGGCGGCTTAGCCCTCGGGGTCTTTCAGCTTCCTCAACACCGCGAAGGGGGATTCCTCCTGCGTCGACGGCGTGTAGTCGAATTCGGCGCCGGGCTTTCGGGGGAACGGGTCCACCTCGAGCGCCAGGTGCTCGACCACATAGCCGGCGAGGTCGACGGCGTCGCCGTCCAGCACGTCCGGCGGGTCGGGCGCGTCGGCGTCCAGCTCCACCTCGCCGCCCTCCGCGGCGGGGGCGTGGGGGCTCCCCTGCGGCACGGCGCGGACCTCGATCCGGCCTTCCAGAGTCTGCTGGAACGGATCGAGGCTCACCGAGCAGATCTGCTCGACCACGGCGCGGAAGCGGCCGGTGATCTCGGCGCCGTCCAGCCAGGGCTTCACGGTGAGGCTGGCGGTGAGCGCCGGGAGGCTCTCCAGCCCCAGGTCGTGGGCCACCTTGGCGCGCTGGGCGGCGTCGGGCTCCAGGGTGAGGGTGACCGCCCCCCGGCCCAGCTCGTGGAGGCGCAGCGGCCTCGTCCAGTCGGCGCTCATGCGGCCCTCCAGTCCACGTCGCCCTTCAGCAGGCCGGCCGCCGGCTGGGCGGCCAGGTGGTCGCGCTGGGCGAGCACGTAGTCGGCCATGGCGGCCGCCCTCGCCTCGTCCGCGCCGGCATAGACCGTGCGGGCGATCAGCGCCTCCAGGGGCCCGCGGTCCGGCAGGGCCTCGAAGGCGCCGTGGTAGTTCTTCGCCCGGCCGAAGAAGGCCTCGCCGAGTTTGCGCATCTTCTTGCCGACCGAGAGGTCCCCCACGCCCATCTCGCGAAGCGCGTCGTCCAGCGACTTCACATAGGCGTCGAACAGAGCCTGGGAGGCCTCGGCCGCCGCCGCGCCCTCGCCGCGCAGGCGCTCCAGCAGCAGGACCACGTGCAGGCTGTAGACCTCGAACCGGCCCTCCACGGTGTCCGGCGCGCCGAGCGCCTCGTAGAGCGTGGGCGTCCGCGCCTGGGCCACCGCGGCGGCGTAGAGCGCCTTTCCGGTGGTCTGGGCGGGGCGCGGTCTGAACAGGCGCTGGAGCATGCGCGGCCTCTATTTCGCCCAAGGGCGCGGCTAAAGCAGCCGTTGAACTAGTGGGCGGCGACGGATAGGTCAAAGCCTCGAACAAGCAACGGGTCCCGACCGCACATGTTTCGCCGCGCCGCCTTCGCCGCCCTCGCCGCCGGTCTCATGACCACGGCCGCCTGCGCGCCGATCACCACCTACTCCGGCTTCCAGGCGATCGAATCGGACCCGAAGGACGTGGTCGTCGGCACGGACACCAAGTCGACGGTGCGCGGCAAGCTGGGCTCGCCCTCGGCCACCTCGACCTTCGACCCGAACGTCTGGTTCTATATGAACCAGATCAAGCAGCGCGTCGCCTTCCGCCGGCCGCAGGTGACCGCCCGCAACGTCACCGCCATCGTCTTCAACAAGGAGACCGAGGTGGTGGAGACGGTGAACAACTACACCCTGAAGGACGGGAAGGTCATCGCCTACAACAACCGCGAGACCCCGACCCGCGGCCGCGAGCTGACCGTGCTCGAGCAGCTTCTGGGCACCGTGGGCCGCGGCGGCATGCTGCCCCGCGACGACGAGGGCGTCCCCGGCAACCGCCCCGGCGACCGGCGGTAACAGCGCCTTCCCTCCCCTTCATGGGGAGGAAAAGGGAAACGAAAAACGCCCCGGAGATGGCTCTCCGGGGCGTCTTCCGTTCCGGCTGGGCCGGGATCTAGCCGACCACGCCGTGGGCCAGGACCGCCAGGAGCAGCAGGGCCACGATGTTGGTGATCTTGATCATCGGGTTCACGGCGGGGCCCGCCGTGTCCTTGTACGGGTCGCCGACGGTGTCGCCGGTGACCGCGGCCTTGTGGGCCTCGGAGCCCTTGCCGCCGAAGTGACCTTCCTCGATCAGCTTCTTGGCGTTGTCCCAGGCGCCGCCGCCGGAGGTCATCGAGATGGCCACGAAGAGGCCGGTCACGATCACCCCCATCAGCATGGCGCCCAGGGCGGCGAAGGCGTCGGCCTTGCCGGCGATGGCGTTGATGATGAAGAACAGCAGGATCGGGGTCACGACCGGCAGCAGCGACGGCACGATCATCTCGCGGATCGCGGCCTTGGTCAGGATGTCCACGGCGCGGCCGTACTCCGGCTTCACCTCCCCGGTCATGATCCCGGGGTTCTCCTTGAACTGCCGGCGCACCTCGGCGACGACGGCCTCGGCCGCCCGGCCCACGGCGGTCATGGACAGGCCGCCGAACAGGAAGGGCAGCAGCCCCCCGAACAGCAGGCCCACGACGACGTAGGGGTTGGAGAGGTCGAAGGCGACCGTGCCCAGGCCCTCGAAGAACGAGCCCGGCGCGGCGTTGGCCGAGAAGAACTTCAGGTCCTCGGTGTAGGCGGCGAACAGCACCAGGGCGCCGAGGCCCGCCGAGCCGATCGCATAGCCCTTGGTCACCGCCTTGGTGGTGTTGCCAACGGCGTCGAGGGCGTCGGTGGAGACGCGGACTTCCGGCGGCAGGCCCGCCATCTCCGCGATCCCGCCGGCGTTGTCGGTCACCGGGCCGAAGGCGTCCAGGGCGACGATGAAGCCGGCCAGCGACAGCATGGCGGTGGTGGCGATGGCGATGCCGAACAGGCCCGCCAGGCCGTAGGCGACGATGATGCCGACGATGATCGTCAGGGCCGGCAGGGCCGTCGATTCCAGGCTCATGGCGAGGCCCTGGATGACGTTGGTGCCGTGGCCGGAGACCGAGGCCTTGGCCACCGACTTCACCGGCCGGAAGCCCGTGCCGGTGTAGTACTCGGTGATCACCACGATGGCCGCCGTGACCGCGAGGCCGACGACGCCGCACCAGAACAGGTCCATGGCCCCGAAGGCCGAGCCGTCGGCCATGGTGACCGTGCCGGGCACCAGGGCGTCGGTGACGAACCAGATGGCGACGAGCGAGGTCAGGCCGGTGACCACGAGGCCCTGGTAGAGGGCGCCCATGATGTTGCGGCTCTTGCCCAGGCGCACGAAGAAGGTGCCCAGGATCGAGGTGACGATGCAGGCGCCGCAGATGGCCAGCGGCAGCAGCATCATGTCGAACTCGAAGCCGGTGCCACGGAAGAAGATCGCCGCGAGCACCATGGTGGCGACCGTGGTCACCGCATAGGTCTCGAACAGGTCCGCGGCCATGCCGGCGCAGTCGCCGACGTTGTCGCCGACGTTGTCGGCGATGGTCGCGGCGTTGCGGGGGTCGTCCTCGGGGATGCCGGCCTCGACCTTGCCGACCATGTCGCCGCCCACGTCGGCGCCCTTGGTGAAGATGCCGCCGCCGAGACGGGCGAAGATGGAGATCAGCGAAGCGCCGAAGCCCAGCGCGACCAGGCTGTCGACCACGTCGCGGCTGGTGGCGTCCAGGCCCATCGGGCCGGTGAGCACCGCGAAGTAGACCGTCACGCCCAGGAGCGCGAAGCCCGCGACCAGCATGCCGGTGACCGCGCCGGAGCGGAACGCCAGCGACAGGCCCCGGTCCAGGCTCTCCGAGGCCGCCTGGGCGGTCCGGACGTTGGCGCGCACCGAGATCAGCATGCCCGCGAAGCCGGCGAGGCCCGACAGGATGGCGCCGATCGCGAAGCCGACGGCGGCGAGCGGGCCGATCAGCAGGGCGACGATGATCAGGATGACGACGCCGACGATGGCGATGGTGGTGTATTGCCGCTTCAGGTAGGCCTGCGCCCCCTCCTGGATGGCGGCGGCGATCTCCTGCATGCGCGCCGATCCGGCCGAAGCCTTCAGCAGCATGCTGGTCTGCACCGCCCCGTAAAGGACGGCCAGTAGGCCGGCGATGATCACCAGCGTAAGCGTACTCATGTGTAGCGCACCCCTTTGCGATTGCGCGGAGGGGACTTCGCCGGCGATCTCAACTTACGGCCGCCGGAGCTCTCCCAACCCCTTTGGTTTCCCCCTGATCGGAGCGCATTCCTAACGGCGCTCCTGAACAGACGGCGGGGACACTGCCAAGGAACGGGCGCCTGCGCAACGGCTGACGAAACGCCGCTCTCCTGACGCCGGGTCAGGTGGTGAGCACGGCTTTCGGCGGTGTCGACGACGGCCTGGGGACCTTTGCGCGATGGCGCGGGGCCTGGGAGGTGACCACCACGGACTTCACCACGCCGGGCCCGGCGATGGCGACGGCGTCGCGCATCAGGCTGGCGCTGAGCCGCGCGGCGTCGATCTTCTGGTAGTCGCCCTTCAGGGTGAAGGGCGTGCGGTGGCCGACGCGCACCAGGGCGTCGCGGAAGAACGGCTCGCGGGCCCGCCAGTGGGAGGTGTTGGCGCCGCCCGTCAGGTTGATGCGCACATAGACGAAGACGTAGTTGACCAGCTGGCCCTCGGCGACGATCGGCAGGCCGACCGGAGCCAGGTCGACGTACTGGCCCACGTCCTTGGGCGCGGCCTCCTTCTTGCCCCCGCCCGCGGCGGCGGCGGGCTGGGCGGCCGTGAGCAGGACGGCGGCGGCGATGAGGGCGCGGCGGAACATCGTCCACCGCTTACAGCACAGGGGTTTCCGCGAGGTTGAGACGCCCCGGCAAGCGTGACCGTCCCGGCGAACAGTGATACCCTCCGGCAAAATAATCGGGAGGAGTCAGGGACATGTCGGTCTCCAGGCGTCAGGCCGCCGCGGGCCTGATGACCCTCGCCGGCGCGGCGATGCTGCACTTGTCGGGAATCACCCCCGCGCTCGGCCCGGCGACCGCCGCTGCGGCAATCGCCGCAGCAACGACCGCGAAGGACATGGGCGTCGCGGTCAGCTTCGACGGCAATTACCGCGCACGCCTGTGGGAAAGCTGGGACAGCAACCCGCGCGCGGTGCTGACCGAGCTGGTGAGCCTCGCCGACACGATGTTCGGC
>NZ_DAISJG010000057.1:0-16070 GCF_036821595.1 Phenylobacterium sp. | reverse complement strand
GCCTCGGACGAGAGCTCCTACGTCAACGGCCAGACCATCGCCGTCGACGGCGGGCTTTCCACCTCCCACCCGGTCGTCCGCCGCAAGCGTTGATCTACCTCGTCCGCCACGGCCAGACCGCCTTCAACCGCGAGCGGCGGCTGCAGGGCCATGAGGACTCGCCGCTGACCGAGCTGGGCCGCCGCCAGGCAGAGGCGGTCGCCGGCCTGCTCGCCGCTCTGACCCGCGGCGAGCCCGGCTGGCGGGTGATCTCCAGTCCGCTGGGCCGCGCCCGGGACACCGCCACCGCCGTGGCCGCTGCGCTGGGCGCAGAGGTGGAGGAGGACCGGCGGCTGATCGAGCTCTCCTGGGGCGACTGGGACGGGCGGCTCCGGAGCGAGCTGGAGGCCGCCTGTCCGGACGCCTTCGGCCGCTCCGGCTGGGCCTTCGACGCGCCCACCGGGGAGACCTACGAGGCCGTCTGCGCGCGCATGGCCGACTGGCTGGACAGCCTGCCTCCGGAGCCGGAACGCCGTATCGTCGCCGTCAGCCACGGGGTGGCCGGCCGCGTGCTCCGCGGCGTCTACGCCGGCCTGCCGCGCGACCGCACGGTGGACCAGGACGTGCCGCAGGACGCCGTCTACCTGCTGAGCGGCGGAACCATCGCCCGCATCGACTGCGAGCCGCTGGACTAGGCGGCTAGTGGATCGAGCTGCGCCAGCGGCGGGGCCTCGGGACCGCCACCTGCCGCTCCGGCCCCAGCCAGTGCATCACCGCCAGGACCGCCACGGCAGCCACGGCCCCGAGCGCGAAGGCGCCCGCCGCGGCCATGGATATCCCCGCCGGCCCCACGCTCATCGGCCGCGGCGCCATCCAGTGCACCACCTCGCCGTTCGGCTCGCTGGGCAGGACGTCGTCGTAGTCCTCGTTCATGTGCTCGGTCATCGGGGTCGTCTCCGCCTTCCCTCTCGTGCCGCTAACCCGCGCGCATGGCAGGGGTTCCGCGCGCCCGCCCGCAAGGGTAGAAGCGGCGCGACCTCTTTCCTTGACCTGCCGCAACGGACCATGGCCGGACACTCAAAGTTCAAGAACATCATGCACCGCAAGGGCCGCGCCGACAGCGCCCGGTCCAAGCTGTTCTCCAAGCTCTCGCGCGAGATCACGGTGGCCGCCAAGGCGGGCCTGCCGGATCCGGCGATGAACTCGCGCCTTCGCCTGGCCGTGGCCAACGCCAAGGCCGAGTCCATGCCCAAGGACAACATCGACCGGGCGATCAAGAAGGCGTCCGGCGGCGAGGCGGAGACCTACGAGGAGATCCGCTACGAGGGCTTCGGCCCCGGGGGCGTGGGCGTCATCGTCGAGGTGCTGACCGACAACCGCAACCGCACCGCCTCCAACGTCCGCTCCACCTTCTCCAAGCACGGCGGCAACCTCGGCGAGACCGGTTCGGTGTCGTTCATGTGGGACCGCGTGGGCCAGATCGTCTACGGGCCCGAGGCCGGCTCCGAGGACAAGGTCATGGAAGCCGCCATCGAGGGCGGCGCCGACGACGTGGAGTCCGACGAGGACGGCCACACCATCTACACCGCCTTCGAACAGCTTTCCGACGTGGCCTCGGCGCTGGAGGCCAGCCTGGGCCCCGCCAAGTCCGCCGCCATCGCCTGGCGGCCCAAGGCCCGCACCCCTGTCGAGGGGGACGCGGCCGGCTCGCTCATGAAGCTGCTCGAGACCCTCGAGGACGACGACGACGTGCAGAACGTCTACTCGAACGAGGACATCGCGGCCGAGGAGCTGGAAAAGCTGGCGGGCTGATGGCGCGCAAGGACGATCCCCGCGTCACCGACCTCTCCCGCTACCGGCGGGCCCGGGAGGCCGCGCGCCGGGCCCCGCCGCCCAAGCCGAAGAGCCGGCGCGAACCCTTCCTGGGCGCGCGCCCCAGAGCCGGCCTGATCCTGGCGGCGGTGGTCTTCGTGGTCCTGGCGCTCTCCTTCGGCCAGCTGTTCCACTAGCTGCAACCGGCGCCGTGCGCAGGGGTTTAGCCCCGCATGGGCGACTGGTCGGTGATCCTCGTACAGTATGTGCTGCCGGTGGTCGGCGCGGCCGTGGCCGGGGCCCTTATCGGGCTGGAGCGGGAATACCGGGGCCGGCCGGCCGGCCTGCGCACCCACATCCTGGTCTGCCTCGCCTCGGCGCTGCTGATGCTGGCCGCCGTCCACCAGATGCGCTGGCTGTCCGATACGCCGGCCGACGTGGTCCGCATCGATCCCGTGCGCATGGCCCACGGCATCCTCACCGGCATCGGCTTCCTGTGCGGCGGGGTGATCTTCCGCCACGGCTTCTCGGTGCACGGCCTCACCACCGCCGCCTCCCTCTGGCTCACCTCGGCCCTCGGGACCCTCTACGGCGTCGGCTTCTACGGCCTGGCGATCGGCGGGACGCTCGCGACACTTGTGGTGCTGATCGTCCTGCGCGGCGTCGATAAGCGGCTGCCGAAGACCAGCATCCTGGACGTCGCCGTCCGGTACCGCCGAGGCGAGACCTTCCCGGAGCCGGCGTTCCGCGCCCTGGCCGGCGACGTGGGCATGACGCCGTCGGGAATCGGCCACAAGCTCCTGCAGGGCGGGGAGATGATCGAACTGTCCACGACCCTGCGCGGTGGAGCCGGAACCTCCGCCGAGGCCCTGTCCGAGCGGCTTTGCACAGATCCGCGGGTGGTGGAGTTCGAAGTCCGTCCGCGGGCGGACTAGCGGCGCCCCCGGCCGCCCATGTTCTTGCGCAGGATCGCCCAGATGATCAGCAGGAAGCCGGCCAGCCGCAGCAGGTAGACGCCGCTGAGGTTCTCGTCGGGGATGCCGAAGACCACCGGGACCGCCTGGTTGAGCGCCAGCAGGGCGAACCCCGCCGCGAAGGCCAGAAACAGGGTGTCCCGGGTACGCCGCCAGAACTTCAGGAAGTAGAGGCCCACGGCGAGGAACCCGACCGTGATCGCGCCGCCCATGTAGCCGACGATCGCCGGATCCTCGTTCATGACTCCACCTCGAAGGTGAAGCCGTAGAGCAGCACCGCCACGGCCGCCACCGAAGCCGCCTGCCGGAACGGCCAGAGATTGACGTGCGGGAACACGATCATGTCGCCCACCAGGAACAGGTTGTTCAGGGCCAGGAAGCCGAATCCGAGGGCGGCGTAGAGCAACAGCTTGCTGCGGCTGGCGAGATAGGACCTCAGGAGCAGCGCCGCGCAGAGGGCGCTGGTGATGAGGCAGAGTCCGAAGACGGCTGTGGGAGCCCAGTCTGTCACTTTGCGTCCCCCCTGAACTTGAATGCGTCGGCGAGGCCCTGCACGGGGTCGGGCGGCGCGGCGATCAGGTTGATGATGGCCACCGGGCGCTCCCGGTAGGCCGCTTCGAGTTCGCCGCACAGAGTGTCGAGAATCGGGCTGACCGGCGCGTAGCGGTAGCAGCCGGCGTCGTCGAGCACCACGATGCCGCCGCGCTGGAAGCGGCCGAGGTTGTCGGCGACCAGGGTCTGGCTGGCCCGGAGCTCACGCACCAGGTCGGCCGCGGCCCAGCAGCGCTCGGGGTCGCGCTTGAGCAGGAGCAGCAGCTCCAACGCCCATACCGAGCGCACGTGCTCACGCACGAACCCGCGGAGTTCCTGGTCTGAGGCCAAAACGCGCCCTTCACTTGAACAGCGGCCCGAACCTAACGGCTGAGGCGGGGGGATCAAGCTTGAGTGTGCCATTTTGTCGCAAGACTTGGCCGCGACCGCGGTCTGTGTCCAAGTGCCGAAAACCTCTGGGGGAAAAATGACACCGATCTTTCGAATCAGCCTGGCTGCCGCGGCCGCCCTGTCGCTCGGCGCCGGAGCCGCCCAGGCCGCCGAATTCGTGACCATCTCGCAGGAGACGCTCGTCGACGCGCCGGCGGAGGTCGCCTGGAAGAAGGTCGGCGGCTGGTGCGACATCGGCGCCTGGCTGAAGACCACCTGCGTGATCACGTCCGGCGGGGAGGAGATGGGCTCCGTGCGCCGCATCGCCGACCGGATCGACGAGTTGATGGTGGCCAAGACCGCCTGGTCCTATTCCTACAGCCAGCCCAAGAGCCCGATCGACTATCACGGCACTGTGGAGATCCGGCCGGAGGGGGCGGGCCGATCGAAGCTGATCTACACCCTGGTCTACGACGCCGAGCCGCTGAACACGCCGGAGGCCAAGGCCGCCGACCGCGAGCGGCGGGCGAAGATGTTCGCCGGGGTCCTGCAGACCATGAAGGGCATCGCCGAAGCCAGGTGACGCCGGCGGCGAAGCCGCGCCCGTGCAGGACGCGCGGCTTCGCCGTAGATTTTCACTGCGTGATGAATTAAGAACGGCGTTAGCTCAGCCTCGGAGGTTCCGATGGACGTGCTTGCCCGCCCACTGACGCCGCCTGCGCCCAGGCGCCTGTCACGCCCGATGCCCGCCTGGCGCCTCAACTGGGAGCTGACCAGGAACACCCACGCCGTCTGGGCCGAGCGGCACTTCGACGACCTCGTCACGCTGCTGCCGGCGCTCGGCATGAAGGTGCTGCTCGTCTCGGACCCGGATGGGATCCGTCACTACCTGACCACCGCCCAGGCGAAGTACCGGCGCCCGATCCCCGCCCGCCGGATCGTCCGGCCGATCACCGGCGACGGGGTGTTCCTCGCCGAGGGCCAGGTCTGGCGCCGGCAACGGCGGCTGCTTGCCCCGACCTTCACGCCGGCCAGCGTGGGCCTGCTCGTGCCGCACTTCCAGGACGCCGCCGAGGCGATGGTCCGCCGGCTGGACGGCAAGGCGAAGGCCGACCTCTCGGGCCTCTTCCAGGACGCCGCCCTCGACGCAGTGCTCCGGGCCCTGTTCTCCCTGCCCGACAGCGGCGAGCGGGCGGCGCTCGGGGCCATGGTGCGCGGCTACATCGAGAGCGTCGCCAATCCCAACACCTTGACGTCCTGGCCCAGGGCGACGAGGACTACGCCTTCGCCCAGCGCGGGCGGCTGCGCGCCGGCCGCGCCTGGATGGCGGCCGTCGACCGGCTGGTGGCGCAGCGCCGCCGGGAGGCCGCGCCCGCCGCCTCCCGCGACATGCTCGACCTGCTGCTTGCCGCCCGCGACGCCGAGACCGGCGAGGCGCTCGGGGACGGCGAGGTCCGCGACCAGGCGGCCACCATGCTGTTCGCCGGGTTCGAGACCACCGCGCGCCTGCTGTTCTGGGCGACCTGGCTGCTCGCCCTAGACCGGTTAGAGCAGGATCGGCTGCGGGCCGAGGTCGCCGCCTTCCCGCCGGATCGCGTCTCCGGGCTAGACGACCTGCAGAACTGGCCCCGGCTGCGCATGGTGCTGCTGGAGGCGCTCCGGCTCTATCCGCCGGGCGGGATGATCCTGAGGGAGGCCGTCGAGCCGGACGAGATCCTCGGCCACGCGATGTCGCCGGGCATGCACGCCTGGACCAGCATGTGGGTCCTGCACCGCCACCGCCGCTTCTGGGAGGAGCCCGAGGCCTTCCGCCCCGGGCGGTTCGCCGGCCAGTTCGCACCCTGGACGGCCGGCGGCGCCTACATGCCCTTCGGCGCGGGCCCGCGCATCTGCATCGGCGCGACCTTCGCGATGGCCGAGGCCAGCATCGTGCTCGCCAGCCTGCTGGCCCGCTACGAGGTGGCGCCGGCGGACAAGCGGCCGGTCCTGCCGGTGGGCAAGATGACCACCATGCCCGACCACGAGCCGCTGTTCACGCTGGCCCCCGCCTAGTTCGGGACCGGCGCCTGGTCCTCAGGGCCATCGGTCACGCGGTCCAGGGCGTCGTCGGCGCTCTTGGTGGCGGTGGCCGCCTGGGCCGCCTCCTGGCGCTTGGACTCGTCCAGCACCACCGCGGAGACGGCCTTGTTTTCGGGCGAGTTGCGGGCGCCGCCCGCCGTGTTGCAGGCGCTGAGCGGCAGCAGGGCCGCAAGGGTCAAGAGGGCGAGGCGCATGGACGAGGCTCCTTCAGGCCCCGTCCAACGCGCCGGCCCGGCCCTGGGCTCCCGCGTCTAGGCCGCCAGTTCGAACCGCCAGGGCTCCTGCCGGCCCTGGGCGGCGGCCAGCTGCGCCTCGGCGAACGCCCAGTTGGCGACGGTGTCGAACCACTGCTCCAGGAAGCCCTTACGGTCCTGCTTGTAGTCCAGGTAGTAGGCGTGCTCCCACAGGTCGCAGACCATCAGCGGCGTCTGGGCCTTGTCCGCCAGGGTGTCGCCGTCGTGGGTGTCCACGATCGCCAGCTTGCCGCCGTCGACCACCAGCCAGACCCAGCCCGACGCGAAGTGGCCCACGCCCGTCTCCACGAACTTCGCCTTCAGTCCGGCGAGGTCGCCGAACCCCTCGCCCACGAGCCGCATCAGCTCGCCGCCGGGCTCGCGGCGGTCGGGGGTCATGCAGGTCCAGAAGAAGGCGTGGTTCCAGGCCTGGCCGGCGTTGTTGAGCAGCTTGCGCTCCCCGCGCGCCTCCGCCTCGGCGATGATCTCCTCGAGGCTCCTGCCCTCCAGGCCCTTCTCGGCCGCGAGCTGGTTGGTCACCTCGACGTATTTCGCATGGTGCTTGTCGTGGTGCGTCCGCATGGTCGTCTCGGACACGGTGGGCTCCAGCGCATCGTACGCATAGGGCAGCGGCGGCAGCTTGATCATCGCCTGGCTCCTTCACTCTGGGGTTTTTCGGGTTCGCAGTTCAAACCCTTGCCGCGGCGGCCTGTTCCGTCCGGACGAAGCCGAGCACGCGGTGGAAGGTCTCCTCGGCGCTGAGGCCGGTGGTGTCAAACCGCAGGGTGGCGTCGCCGTCGCGGTCGATCAGCACCCGCCCGGTGCGCGCGCCGGTGAACTGCGCCGGGTCGGTGAGCTTGCGCCTGGCGGCCCGGTCGGGGGAGACGATCCGCCGGTCGAGTTCCTCGGGGTCGCAGTCCAGCACCACCACCAGCAGCCGCGAGCCGCGCCGCCGCGCCAGGTCGGCCCAGGCGTCCCAGTTCTCGTTGCCCCAGGCGGAGTCCGTCATGTGGGCGTTGGTGGCCACGACCGGCGTCGCAGGCGGCAGTTCGAGGACGCGCTGGAAGGCGATCGCCCGCATCGCCCGCAGCGTCTCGAAGTAGGCGTCCGACTTCAGCTCGGTGAGCGCCAGTGCCAGGTTGTAGATGGAGTGGTTGTCCACCAGCTTGCCGCCGATCGCTTCGGCAAGCCGCTGCCCGAGCGTGAGCTTGCCCGCGCCCGGATAGCCGTTGATGTGGACCAGCACCGACAAGGCGTCAGGCCCGCGGATAGAGGATGATCTGCGTGCAGCGGAAGGCGACCATCAGCCTGCCGGTCGCCGCGTCCTCGACGCGTGCGTCCCACACCTGGGTGGTGCGGCCGCCGTGCAGCAGCTCGGCCGTGCAGACCGCCTCGCCCGCCCGGAGCGTGCCGGTGAAGTTGCACTTCACCTCCGCGGTGGTGAAGCCGCTCGCGCCCTCCGGCCAGACGGTGGAGACGCCGTAGGCACAGAGGATGTCGGCGACCGACAGCACCGCGCCGTCCAACAGGTAGCCGGTGTGCGCCACCAGGTCCTCGCGCACCGGAAACCGCCCCACGACGCGGCCGTCGGCGACCTCGGTGATCTCGAGGCCGAGGTGGCCGGGAAGCTTGCCCTCGTTGGCCCGGTTCAGGCCCTCGACGGTGTTGCGGTTGGTCGTCGCCGGCATCTGCTGTCCCCCTTGCGCGAGTGACCTCCGCAAGGAGAGGCTCCGCCGCCGCCAGATTTAGGGCTAGGTTCGCGCCATGCGCACCCTTGCTCTCGTCGCGGCCCTGGCCGCCGTCCCGCTCGCCGCCCCCTTCGCCGCCCAGGCCCAGTCCTCCGCCCCGATCGACCCGGCGAAGCTCTCCGGACACACCCGCGTCCTGGCGGGCCCCGAGTTCCACGGCCGCGCGCCCGGCGGGCCGGGCGAGCAGCCTACGGTCGACTATGTGGTCGCCCAGTTCAAGGCGCTGGGCCTGAAGCCGGCGGGCGACGACGGCGGCTGGACCCAGGCCGTGCCGCTGATCCGCACCCAGGTCCAGCCCGACCCGAAGATTACGCTCAGCGTCGGCGGCCAGGCCCAGGCGCTGACCCAGAACAAGGAGGTCCGCCTTCACGCCCTGCGCCCCGACCCGCGGGTGCAGGTGACCGACGCTCCGCTGGTCTGGGTGGGCTACGGCGTGACCGCCCCCGAGCGCGGCTGGGACGACTTCAAGGGCGTGGACCTGAACGGCAAGGTCGCCCTCTTCCTGATCAACGACCCCGACTTCGAGGCCGAGGCCTCCGACCCCGTCGCCGGCCAGTTCGGCGGCAAGGCGGCGACCTACTACGCGCGGTGGACCTACAAGTACGAGGAGGCCGTCCGTCGGGGCGCGGTGGGGGCCCTGATCGTCCACGAGACGGCCGGCGCCGCCTACGGCTGGTCCACCGTCACCGCCTCCAACGGCGAGAGCTTCGACGTGCAGCGCGCCGACCCCGCGAAGGAGAAGCTGGCCTTCGAGGGCTGGATCCAGCGCGACCTCGCCGTCGACCTGTTCCGCCGCGCCGGCCTCGACTTCGAGGCCGAGAAGGTCCGCGCCCGCACCGCCGCCTTCACGCCGGTGGCGCTCAAGGACGCCACGGTCTCGGTGGACCTCAACGTCGCCTCCGAAAAGCTGATGAGCCGCAACATCCTCGCCGCCCTGCCGGGGAAGACGCGGCCGCGGGAGAGCATCATGTACGCCGCCCACTGGGACGGCTACGGCGTAGGCCCCGCGGACGCCCAGGGGCAGACCGTGCGACCCGGTGCGCTGGACGACGCCATCGGCGTGGGCGGGGTGATCGAGATCGCCCGGGCCTTCGTCGAGGGGCCCCGGCCCGACCGGACCATTGTGTTCGCCGCCTGGACCGCCGAGGAGCGCGGCCTGCTGGGCTCCGAATACTACGCCGAGAACCCGAGCTATCCCCTGGCCTCCACGGTCGCCAACTTCACCCTCGACGTGCTGCAGCCGCTGGGCCCGTCCCGGGACGTGGTCCTGGTGGGCGCCGGCCAGAACGAGCTGGAGCAGCACCTGGCCTACGCCGCCGCGCGCCAGACCCGCGTGGTGACGCCGGACGCGCGTCCCGACCGGGCGCTGTTCTACCGGGCCGACCACTTCTCGCTGGCCAAGCGCGGCGTGCCGGTCCTGCTCCTGATGGCTCTGGGCGGCGCGCCGGACCTCGTGGAGGGCGGCCGGGCCGCGGGGGACCGCTGGGTCGCGGAGTACACGGCCCGCTGCTACCACCAGACCTGCGACGCCTGGAGCGCCGACTGGGACCTGCGCGGCGCGGCCCAGGACGTGGCCCTGGTCTACGAGGCCGGCCGCATGCTGGCGACCTCGCGCCGCTGGCCGCAGTGGAACGCGGGATCCGAGTTCAAGGCGGTCCGCGACCGCACCGCCAGCCAGCGTAAATAGCCTCCACACGAAAAGGTCCGTGGCCGGGCGCGGTCCGTGTGGATCGCGCCCGGCCACGGCGGAGCCTGGTCCGGAAGAAAGCGGCCGCGCCCGCCGCCCGACGCCATTTGGGGCTGGAGACGGGACGGCGTGCGGCCAACTTCGGCGGCCATCCGGGGAGGAGGACGCCGCCAGGTCCGGTCAGGACCGAAGCATGAAGGCAACCAGGCCGAAGAGCAGAGCGAGAAGCAGGCAGAGGACCGGCAGGCTGCGCCACAGCCAATCCCCCAGCAGTGTCGCGCGCCGTTCTCCACCCGTCATCGCACCCACTCCTCGGCTGGCGATGGCAGGATGGCCGGAGGAGGTGCGACGGGATGTGACCCCGGTCACAGACACCGCCTCCGGCGCCGCCGGCTCACGACTGCAGCATGAAGCCCACGATCCCGCTCAGCGAGGCGATCATCAGCAGCAGAACCATCATGTTCCGCCAGACGATCTCGACCCTGGTCGTGCCCCGACGATGATGACGCATGGCGACGCTCCCCTTCCTCATTCCCCGACGGAGGATCGCGGCGCAGGCCGTCCCGGGATGTGATCTGGGTCACAGCCGCGTCGTGGGCGCGGGGCTCCGGATGTGGTTTAGATGGCGGAGATTCATGCCCGTCACCCCGCCCTTCTCCGCATCCGACGCCGATTACGACGCCTGGGTCCGCACCGAGGTCGCCCACTGGCGCGAGCGCGTGCTGAAACACGCCGGCCCCCTAGACCGCGCCGCCCGCGGGCTGCAGCAGCGGATCAACCGCGCCATCCCCGAGCGGGTGCACCAGGCGGTCACCGCCGTGATCGAGCGGCTGACCCGGACCCTCCTGACCGGCGCGGACCTGACCACGGGCGAGCCGCTGGCCGGGCTAAGCCTGCGCGAGCGGGACGAGCGGGCCCGGCGGGCCATCGAGGGCTACCGCAACGCCGCCGCCGTCGAGGGCGGCGTCACCGGGGCGGGCGGCTTCTGGATGGCCATGGCCGACTTCCCGGCCCTGCTCACCCTGAAGATCAAGCTGCTGTTCGACCTGGCCGCGATCTACGGAAAGTCGGGGGAGGACTTCGCCGAGCGGCTGTTCCTGCTGCACATCTTCCAGCTGGCCTTCTCCGGCCCCGACCACCGCGCCGACGTCTTCCACGCCATGCAGGACTGGGACGCCCGGCCCCACCCGTCGTCCTACGAGGCCTTCGACTGGCGGCGC
Organism: Phenylobacterium sp.; assembly: GCF_036821595.1. GTDB lineage: Bacteria > Pseudomonadota > Alphaproteobacteria > Caulobacterales > Caulobacteraceae > Phenylobacterium. The sequence continues at coordinate 5,417 of NZ_DAISJG010000057.1, read as the reverse complement.
TTCCAGCAGGAGTACCGCGACTACATCGACCTGGCGAAGCTCGCCCAGATGATCCCGGTGATCGGCGCCCCGGTCGGCGCCGTGGTCAACTGGCGGCTCACCGAGCGGCTGGGAGAGACGGCGATGAACGCCTACCGCCTGCGGGCGCTGGCATGAGGATCCTGGTCCTCGCGGCCGCCGTGCTCCTGGCCGCCGCCGCGCCCCAGCGCCTGACCGACGCCGGCGTCCGCGCGTTCGTCGCCCGCCAGGAGCGGGCGTGGAACGCCGGCGACGTGGACGCCTGGGCCGCCCTCTTCACGCCCGACGCCCGCTTCACCGACCAGGCCCGCAGCGGCGGCGAGATGGTCGCCTACGGGACCAGCACCCTTCCCCAGGCCCGCGGCCAGGCGCAGCGGTTCTTCTCACAGTCTCAGGTCCGCGAGAGCGGACAGGTCCAGCGGATAGAGATCCAGCCCGACGGCCGCTCGGCCCGGGTCGTCACGCGCAAGGTCTCGCGCATCTCCACCGGCGGCCGGGTCCGCCTCTCCTGCGCCGACAGCGTCCAGACACTGGTCCTCGGCGGCGGGCGCATCCTCTCCCGCGGCCGGACCGACACCCTCTACCGCTGCCCGCGCTGAGCGCCGGTGCGGTCCCACGCCCGCCTCACGTGCAGCTGCTGGCCAGGGCCAGCAACCCGCCCATCAGCGCGCACAGGGCGAGCGCGCCCACGAAGTCCGACCACACCGTCCGGCGCCAGCCCTCGTCGTCCTCGAGCGCCACGCCCGCGAGCCAGGATCCGTCCCGGCGTCCGCTGACCACCATCTCACCCACTCCCGAACAGCCCCGCGCCCGGGGCACGGACGCCGGCCCGGTTATCGCCCCGCGGCCGGGGCTCCCCTGTGACGCGAGTCACACGCCGGGACCTGCCGGATTCCGTCGCTCAAAGTTCGCCGAACAGGCGCGGCCATTCTTGCGTTTGTGCGGCGCAACACCCATTCTCCGCCGCTTCCCGAAAGGGGGCGTCCACGTCAAGGGACGGAAGTGGGCTGGAGGCGGAGTTGCCGAGCAGAAAGGTCGAGCGGAGGCTGGCCGCCATCCTGGCCGCCGACGTGGCCGGCTACAGCCGGCTCGTCTCGGCGGACGAGGAAGGCACGCTGCGCCAGTTCGCGGGCCACCTGCGCGAGGTGATCGAGCCCGCCGTGGACGAGCACGGCGGCCGGGTCTTCAAGACCACCGGCGACGGCCTGCTCGTGGAGTTCGCCAGTGCGGTCAGCGCGCTGCGCTGCGCCATCGCCATCCAGGAGGGGGTCACCGAGCGCAATCGCCCGGTCCTGCCCGACATCCGGCTCGAGTTCCGCATCGGGATTCACACCGCCGACGTGGTCATCGAGGCCGGCGACATCTTCGGCGACGGGGTGAACGTGGCCGCCCGCCTCGAGGCCATGGCCGACCCCGGCGGCATCTGCGTGTCCGCCCGCGTGCAGGAGGACACCCACGGCCGCCTCGAAGTGGGTTTCGAGGACCTCGGCGAGCAGCGGCTGAAGAACATTCCGCGCCCGGTGCGCGCCTATCGGATCCGACAGGAGGGCGCCGACGGCAGGGGCGACACCCGCCGCAGCCTGCCGCTGCCGGCCAAGCCCTCTATCGCCGTCCTGCCGTTCCACAACATGAGCGGCGACCCGGAGCAGGAATACTTCGTCGACGCCGTGAGCGAGGACATCGTCATGGCGCTCTCGCGCTGGCGCTGGTTCTTCGTGATCGCCCGCGAGTCCAGCTTCACCTACAAGGACCGCAGCGTGGAGCCCGGCCGCATCGGCGAGGAGCTGGGCGTCCGCTACATCCTGGAAGGCAGCGTCCGGCGGTCCGGGCAGCGTGTGCGGGTCACCGCCCTCCTGCTCGAGGCCGCCACCGGCGCCCACCTGTGGGCCGACACCTTCGACCGGGAGATGGTCGACATCTTCCGCCTGCAGGACGAGATCACCGAGCAGGTGGTCGGCGCCATAGAGCCCGCCATGCTGCACTCGGAAGGCGCCCGGATCGCGCGCAAGAACCTCGGCGACCTGACCGCCTTCGACTGCTTCCAGCGCGGCATGTGGCGCCTGAACCAGGTGTCGGAGGAAGGCTACCATGCCGCCCTCGACCTGTTCCGGCAGGCGATCGATCGCGACCCCGACCTGGCGCTGGCCCACATCGGCCTCGCCCGAGCGCTCTACGGCGGCGCGGTCTACGGCTGGTCGCAGACCGGCAAGGACGACCTGCTGGAAGCCTACGACAGCGCCCACACCGCGATCCGCCTGGACCCGCGCGACGCCTACGGGCACTTCGCCGCCGCCGGCGCGGCCCTCTACCTGGGCCGGCACCGTGAAGCCCTGGAGGAGGCGCGCAAGACCATCGCGCTGAACGCCAACTTCGCCTTCGGCCATTTCCGGCTGGGCCAGGTGCTGGTCTATTCCGGCCGGGCGCGCGAGGCGATCGCCCCCATTGAGCGTAGTCTGCGCTACAGCCCCTACGACCCGCAGCTCGGCCCCATGCACCGGATGCTGGCGCTCGCCCACTTCCACGCCGGCGATTTCCAGGAGGCGGTGGCCCAGGCGGAAGCCGCCATCCGCCTGAACGACGTCGCCGCCACGCGGCTGCTGGCGGCGGCGCTGGCGCGGCTCGGACGGATCGAGGACGCGGCCAAGGTCTATCCCTCGGAACTGCGCGGCCGGCTGCGCGGGCGGTTGGGGCACCCCCTGCCCTACGCGAACCCCGCCGACCGCGAGGCGCTGGTCGAAGCCGTGCGCCTGGCGACCGACGCGGCCGCCTACGAGGCTAGCCCTTGATGGGGTGGGCGTCGTCCGGATATCGGCTCTTGATCAGGACCGTGATCCCGCCCTTGGTCGTCTTGGTGTCCGGCGCCTGCCACACGGTCATCTCGTAGTCGTAGTTCGGCGCCCAGGCGAAGGTCACCTGGGTCGGCGGGCTGGTCGACAGGGCATGGTGGATGATCGCCCTGAGCCCCGTGCGGATCCCGAGCGGCATGTCCTTCAGCAGTTCCTGCCACGCGGAGATGAGCTGGGGATGGGCCTCCATCAGGAAGCCGTAGTCGGGGTCCGTCCCCGGCGCGAACATGTCCTTGCGCTTGGCCAAGTCGCGGATCTTGTCGCGGCCCATGTGAACATTAAGCTCACCCAGCACCGTCTGCAGCATCGGCATCGGCCGTCCCCCTCTGTCCCGTCGTTGATTCGCCCCAAACGGGAAAACAATGGTCCGGAATTCGCCTGATGTCAGCCGCTCAGCCGCTCGCGGACCACGCCCTGCAGGCGATCTGCCGAAAGCACGCGCACGCCGGACGGCGTCTTCTCGACCCAGCCCTCCAGCATCCAGTCGCGCAGCTTGCGGTTCACCTTCTCGCGGCTGACACCCACCCGCCTCGCCATCTCGGTCTGGGTGAGCGCGATCAGGCCGCGGGTGTTCTGCTCGGCCAGCAGCAGGCGGGCGAGCCGTCCGCCCAGGTCGAGCGCCGAACGGGCCTCGAGGTCCGCGTTGGTCGCCCGCAGCCGGCGGCTGAGCTCCGCCACCAGGGCGACGGCCGCCTTGGGCTCGGATTCCAGCACCTCCAGCAGGGCGGCGCGGGGAATCCGCCACAGCCGCGTGCGCCGCGTGGCGATCAGGTCGGCGGAGCGCGGGCCACCGTCGAGCACGGCCATCTCGCCCACCACCGAGCCGCGGCCCAGCGCCGTCAGCCGGATCTCGCGACCGCCGACCGTGGTGGAGCGGACCTCCACCTCGCCGTCGAGCACCACGAACACCGCATCGCCCGGGTCGCCCTCCTGGGCCAGCAGGGCGCCAGCCGACAGCGCCACCGGCGCGCCGCGCCGGGCGAGCGTCGCCCCGGCCGCCGGCGAGATGTGCCGGAGGACCTCGCTGGCCGCCAGGGCCGAGCGCACCTGCTCGAAGTCTTCCGTCCCTTGGGACGCCACGCACGCCTCCAGCCCCAAATCCGGAGTTGGCCTAGCATGCCTTGATCTTCGCGGCCGGGCCATCCCGGCCGCGAAGTTCCAGTGCAGGTTCTGCACGACAGGCTGCCGGTCAGCGCGCCGGGCGGTCGCCCAGCGCCATCTGCCGGGCCCGGGCAGGCTGGTGCAGATGGCGGACGCGCGGGGCGTCCAGGGCCTCGACGGCCTTGTCCGTCATGCGGTTCTCGCAGGCGTCGCGGCCGCTGCGCGGCACGGGGCCGTGCCAGCGGTTGTCCGGCGCGCAGAACTCGCCGGCCGCGGCGCGGATCCGGCGAAGCGCGGCGCGGGCGCCGCCCTTGGTCTGCACGTCCAGGTCGCTGACCCGCACGATCATCAGGTCGGTCGTCGCGCTCGCAGCGCCCCCGGCCAGCAGGGTCGCCGCGGCCGCTGCGGCGGCCATCATGGTCTTCGTCTTCATCGAATTGCTCCTCGGTACATGTCGCCTCGTCGCGACGATCCGAGAGGTAAGGCGAAGCTTGGCGGCCGGCTGTGACGCCTGTCACCGGCCGGGAGCCCGTTCCGGAATTCCTGCGCTTGCGGACACCCTTGGGCAGGCGGGCCGGCCGGTCTAACGTCGCCCCATGCAGACCCGCCGCACCCTCCTCGCCATGCCCCTGGCGCTCGCCGCCGCGCCCGCCTTCGCCCAGGCCGCCCCCACCGTCAGGGTCGCCCTGACCACGGCCGAGGGCGTCATCATGCTCGAGCTGGAGCAGGCCAAGGCGCCCATCACCGTCGGCAACTTCCTGAAGTACGTGGACCGGAAACTCTACGACGGGGCGGCCTTCTACCGGGCCTCCACCCCGCCCGGCGGACCCAAGACCTTCGGCCTGCTGCAGGGCGGCCTGCAGAACGATCCGAAGAAGGTGCTGCCGCCCATCGCCCACGAGAGCACGATCAAGACCGGCCTGACCCACACCGACGGGACCATCTCCATGGGCCGCCATGCGCCGGGCACCGCCCAGGCCGACTGGTTCATCTGCGTCGGCGACCAGCCCTACCTCGACGCGGACCCCAAGGATCCGAAGAACCCCGGCTTCGCAGCCTTCGGGCGGGTTGTCGAGGGCATGGACGTCGTGAAGACCCTCCTCGCCCTGCCGGTGGACCCGAAGCGCGGAGAAGGCTCGATGAAAGGGGAGATGCTGGTGACGCCCGTCCGCATCGTCTCCGCGCGCCGGGTCGCTCCCTAAGCCACCGCGCTCAGGTCGTCGCTCTCGCGCGAGAGGGCCCGGGCCAGCGCCGTCAGCAGGCCCGCGGCGGTGATCGGCATGGGCATGTGCAGGTCGGCGCCGGCGGCCACAGCCTCGGCGGCGGCGGCCCCGTCCTTGGACACCGCGAGGATTGGCGTGCGGCGCTGGCCGGCCTCGGCCTCGGTGCGGCGGACGACGCGGATGCCGTTCAGGCCGTCGCCCATCTCCACGTTCATCAGGATCAGGTCGA
>NZ_DAISJG010000056.1:0-16512 GCF_036821595.1 Phenylobacterium sp. | reverse complement strand
CTTCGCCGCCGTCGAATTCTACACCCAGACCAAGACGGCCTACTCATGGGCGTGAGGCGCCCAGCCTAGGGAGACGAGGACGATGCGGACCGCACCCCTGGCCGGGCTCGCCCTGGCGCTCAGCCTCTCGGCCGCGCAGGCGCCCGCGGCGGAGGCGCCGCTGCGGGTGGCGCTGATCGACGTGGAGGGCGGGGCGGCGACCCTGTTCGTCACCCCCGACGGCCGCTCGCTTCTGGTCGACGCCGGCTGGGCGGCCGGGATGGGGGTCCCGCCGGGCGCCCCGCCGGGCCCCTCCAGCGCCGACCGCATCGTGGCCACGGCGAAGTCGCTGGGGCTCAGCCGCATCGATTACCTGCTGATCAGCCACTACCACCTGGACCATGTGGGCGGGGCGCCGGAGCTCATGGCCAAGTTCCCGGTCGGAACGGTGCTGGATCACGGCCCGAACCGCGAGGCGCCGCCGGCCGGGCAGGCGCCCTCACCGAACAGCGCCGAACAGCTCTTCGCCCGCTACGAGGCGGCGATCGGCCAGCGGCCGCGCCAGGTGATGAAGCCCGGCGACCAGCTGACGCTCGGGCCGCTCACCTTCGACTTCGTGGTCGGCGACCGGGTGGTCGGCGGCCGGCCCGGCGCGCCGACCCCGGGCTGCGAGGACGTCGCGTCCAAGAGCCAGATCGGCGGGGAGGAGAACCCCCGCTCCCTGGGCTTCGTGGCGAGCTTCGGCGAGGCGCGGATCCTCAACCTCTCCGACCTCACCTGGGACCTGGAGAAGGACCTCGTCTGCCCGGCCAACCGGCTGGGCAGGATCGATCTGATGGTGGTCTCCCACCACGGCTCGGACCTCTCCAACACCCCGACCCTGTTCGCCGCGACCGCGCCGCGCGTCGCGCTCGTGGGCAACGGGGCCCGCAAGGGCGGGGACGGGCCGGTGCTGGAGCGCCTGAAGGCCGCGCCCTCGAAGCCCGCCGTCTGGCAGGTCCACTTCGCGACCCGGACGCCGGACGCCAATGTGGCGGCGGAGCAGATCGCCAACCTCGACGTCCAGCCGGACGCCGGACACCTGCTCTCGGCCGAGGTGACGAAGGACGGGGCGATCACCGTCGTGAACGGCCGCACTGGCGCGCGCGAGACCTACCGGCCCGCGCGCCGCCAGGACTAGTTGCCGACGATCTGGATCTGCTGCTGGCTCTGGCCGTCGGTGGGGAGTTCCTGCCCGGCCGGGAACTGGTTCGCCTGCAGCATGTAGGCGATGATCTCGCTGGTCTCGGCCGTGCCCATGCTGCCGGGTTCGTTGAGCGGCATGGTGGTGCGCGTGCGGGTGACGAGCGCGTGGACGCTCTGGCCCTTCCAGGTGTCGAGGAAGCGGCCGCCGGCCAGGGGAGGGGCCGCGTCGGCGCCCTCCAGGCCCATGCCATGACACACGGCGCACTTGGCCTCGTAGCCCGCCTTGCCGCGGGCCGCCTGCTCGGCGCTGTAGACGCCGTCGGCGACGGTGCGGGCCGCCGCCTGGGCCTGCACGGCGGTGTAGGAGAGGCCCAGGGCGGCCAGGCCGATGGCCGCCGCGCCGGCGAGCCTGGTTTCGAACGTCATGACAACTCCCAACTCAAACCGATCCCGCATTTGTTCACGATGCGGATGAATGCCCGCTGACCGGCGTTACGCCGGCGGCAGGCGGTAGGCGATCAGCTCGCCGCTGTAGTTCCCGCCGCCGACCGCCAGCACCAGGTACTGCTGGCCGTTCAGCATGTAGGTCATCGGCGCGCCGGACTGGGGCGCCGGCATGTAGACGGCGCCCTTCTCCTCGCCGGTGGCCTTGTCGTAGGCGCGCAGCATGGCGCCGCGCTCGCCGTTCGGCGTGGTGGCGAAGCCGGCCTCGCCGATGATCACCAGCGACTTGGTGGTGAGCGGGCCGATGAGGGACCCGGGACGGCCGGTGCGCGGGATGTTCAGCCCCTTCAGCGCCGGATGGTTCTTCACCTCGTCGGGCGTGTCGCCGTGCGCCACCTGCCACTTGATGTCCCCCTTGGTCAGGTCGATGGCGGTCAGCCGGCCCCACGGCGGCTTGACCAGCGGCAGGCCCTGGACGCGCAGGACGCCGGCCTTGAAGCCGTCGCGCTCCGCCGGGATGCTGCGGACGTTGACGTATTCGAAGTCGGACTGGGCGGCGTTGGTGTTCTTCACCGCCATCATCACGTCGGCCTCGGTCTTCGAGTAGACGTAGACGATCCGGCTTTCGGGATCGTAGGAGCCGCCCGGCCAGTTGGTGCCGCCGGTCAGGTTCGGCATGGTCAGCGTGCCCCAGGTCCCCTCGGGGGTGGCCACGGTGGGCGGGGTCCACATGGGGCCCATGCGGTAGTTCTTCACGAGCCGCAGCGCCTCGGCCTTCAGCTCGGGCGTGAAGTCGATAAGGTCGTCCTCGCCGAAGCCCTGGCGGTCGTAGGCCGGCGGCTTGGACGGCGTGGGCTGGGTGCGCGCGTACCACTCGCCGGGCACGTCGCCCTTGGGGACGCGCTTCTCCGGGATCGGCCAGATCGGCTTACCGGTCTCGCGGTTCAGCACATAGAGGAACGACTGCTTGGAGGGTTGCGCCAGCGCCTTGACGATCTTCCCGCGCACCGGGATGTCCACCAGGATCGGGGCGCAGGGGATGTCGTAGTCCCACAGGCCGTGATGGACCGTCTGATAGTGCCACTTGCGCTCGCCGGTGTGCAGGTCGACGGCCACGATGCTCTCGCCGAACAGGCCGTCGCCGCGCCGGTAGAGGCCCACGGTGTCGCCGGTCGGCAGCTCGACGCCGAGGTAGGCGAGGTTGAGTTCCTCGTCGACCGAGATCTGGCACCAGACGCCGCCGTTGCCGATGTTCTCGGTGCCGTCCTCCCAGGTGTCGTAGCCAAACTCGCCCTTCAGCGGGATGGTGTGGAAGATCCACAGCCGCTTGCCGGTGCGCACGTCGAAGCCGCGGACGTAGCCCTTCACGTTCTTGCGGGTGCGCGGCACGTTGCCGGCGGTGTGGGCGGCGCCGATGATCACCACGTCCTTGGCCACGCACGGGGTGGCGTGCAGGCCGACATCGGCGAGCGGGTCGATGTCCTGGTCGAAGTCCTTCTTCAGGTCGACGATCCCGTCCTGGCCGAAAGTGGGGATCCGCTGTCCGGTCTTCAGGTCGAGCGCGACGAGCTGGTAGCCGATGGTGACGTAGAGGAGCCGCTCCTCCTTGCCGTCGGTCCAGTAGGAGAGGCCGCGGCCGGAGAGGCGGCGCGGCGCGCGGGCGGCCCGCTGCCCCTCGTCCTCGCGGTGGACCCAAAGCACCTCGCCGGTCGCGGCGTCGGCGGCGACCACGGCCCGGCGCGAGCCGATGGTGGTGTAGAGCACGCCCTTGATGACCAGCGGTGTGCTCTCGAACTGGTACTCCGGGCGCGGCCCGAAATTGTCGGACTTCAGCCGCCAGGCGACCTCGAGGTTGCTGAAGTTGGACCCGTTGATCTGGTCCAGCGGCGAGTAGCGGGTGTTGGCCAGGTCCGCGGCGTAGTGGCGCCATTCGGTGTCGGCCGGCTTCGCCGCCTGGGCGAACGCCTTGCCCGGCAGCTTGGCGAACAGGAAGGCCATGAGCGGCGCCGCCAGCGCGCCACGTCTCGAGATCAACCGCATCGGACTTTGTCTCCCACCCCGGAACTGGCGGCGGGACCGCGTCGGCGGCCCCGCCTGGTCTTGGTTCGCCCCGCTACAGCGGGAGCTTGAGCACGTTGGTGATGTAGGCCGCCGACTTGCGGGCCGCCTCCTTGGGCGGCTCGAACGGCGAGGTGTCCAGCTCCACGTTGAGGAAGCCTTCCCACTGGATCGAGTCCAGCCAGGCCATGAGGCCCTTGAAGTCGACGCCGCCCTTGCCGAGCGGGAAGAAGTAGGGGGTCTTCATCATGTCCACCTCCGGGCCCGGCACGTTCTTCGTGCCGCCGCGGTCCCTGGGGTGGACGTCCTTGAAGTGGAACTCGATGACCCGCTTGCTGAACTTCTTTGCGAGCGCCAGCGGGTCCATGCCGGCCATGGTGATGTGGCCGGTGTCCAGCACCAGGCCCACGTAGCGGGGGTCGGTGTTGGCCATCATGTAGAGCGTCTCGCGCTCGTCCTGCAGCTGGCTGTTCAGGTGCGGGTGGATGCCCAGGTGCATGCCCAGCTCCTCGCGCATCCGGCGGCCGAGTTGGTTGCAGGTTTCGGCCATGTGCCTGAGGTCCTCGTCGGTCGTCCCGCCCGGGCGGCGGCGGCCGAGGTTGGTCTTCCAGCGCAGGCCGCCGAAGCGGCGGCTGAAACGGGCCATCTCGAAGTGGTTGTCGATGACCGCGCGGCGCTGGGCCGGGTCCTCGAAGGCGGTGGCGCCGCCGGGCGCGCCGCCGGTGATCGAGCAGAACTGCACGCCCATCTGGAAGATCTTGTGCTGCAGGCGCTCGTAGTCGTTGGGGTAGTAGGCGTTCGGGCCGCGGGCGAACGAGGCGCCGAAGATCTCCATGTAGCGGAAGCCCACCTCGCGGGCCTCGGCCATGCCCTTGAACGGGTCGCCTTCCCAGCCCCCGCGGGTGTTGGTGGTGTAGCTGATCCGGTAGCGCTGGGCCGGCGGAACCTCGACCATCGGGACGAGGGTCTCGGGATGCGGCCGGGGCAGGGGCGGCTGGGCGCCGCCGGCCTGGGCGAGCGCCGGGGAGCCGACGGCGGAGCCGGCGGCGGCGAGCGCCCCGGCGGAGAGGAACTTGCGGCGGTCCATGGGTGAGTCCTTTAGCTCCGGCCTGCCCGATTCCCCCGCCCCCCGAAGGACCCGAAACGGGTCCCCCGAGGCGCGGGGATCCGGGGAGGAAACCGGGATTTCGTCAGAACAGCTTCATCGTGACGCCGAGGGTCACCCGGCGGCCGAACGGGTTGGCCATGAAGGTGTCGTAGCCCTGGGCCGAGTTGTAGAACGGCGGCACGTCGTCGAAGATGTTCCGCACCGAGAGCGACAGCTCCAGCGGCTCGGCCAGCATCGGGACCGCCAGGTCGTAGCCGATGTTGGCGTCGAAGACGGCGTTGGCCTTCACCTTGTCGCCGCCGCCGTTCGGGTTGCCGTTGGCGTCGCGGGTGATCGGGGTCACCGAGTTGCCCGACCAGTTGCGATAGTCGCCGGTGTAGTTGACGAACAGGTCCGCGGTGAGGGCGCCCATGGTCCAGCCGAGGTTGCCGCGCACGGTGGTGGCGACCGACGGGAAGGTGCCGTTGTTCCCCGTGGTGTCGAGGATGTCGTACTCGGACCCGCTTCCGAAGGACTGGGTGTACTTGGTGAACTGGGTGCCGGTCACGCCGACCCGGAAGTCGCCCATGTCATCCGTGCGGTGGGTGTACTGGACCGAGTAGTCGATCCCTTCCACGTGCAGGTTGAGCCAGTTCGAGTTGAGCGAGCGGAAGATGTACTGGGTGCAGGCCGGCGCCGTGGTCCGCTGGGGGATGCCGCGGGCGAACTGGTCGAGCTCAGCCGCCGTGGCGCAGTTCGGGTAGAAGGTCAGCAGGAAGTTGGCCGACGCCGTATTGACCACGTTCTGGATGTTCGGCCCGGTCACGCCGCCCTCGAAGGTCGTCGACCAGTAGGTCACCTGGGCCCGGAAGCCCGGCAGGTAGTCGGGGTTGTAGTCGAAGCCGAGCGACCAGCCCTTGCCTTCCTGGGCTCCCGTCTGGGTGTCGCCGCTGGTCACCTGGATGCCCTGCAGCGAGGAGATGTTGCAGGTCACCGAGGCGGTGGTGCAGCCCGGGATGCCCATCTGGGCAATCGCCGGATAGGCCGAGACCGGCACCGGCACATTGTTGGTCACCGCGTTCCAGCCGGCGGTGCCGAAGGCGCCGAATTCGTCGCCGAGCACGGTGAGCGGCGGGGCCACGAAGGAGGTGGAGTAGTTCCCGCGGAAGCGCAGGCCGTCCATGACGTCCCAGTTGAAGGCGACACGCGGGTTCCTGGTCTCGCCGAAGTCGTCATAGTGGTCGTAGCGGTACGACAGGTTGACGTCGAACCGCTGCATCCACGGGATCTCCATGTCCGGGGAGACCAACGGCACGTTGGCCTCAACGAAGGCCGAGTAGACCTTGCGGTCGAATTCGAACTTCAGCTGCTGCGAGCCCGAGCTGGCGGGGCCGGAGTTGTTCGGACGGGTCACGAACTGGTCGAGCTGGGTGCGCAGCATCTCGCCGCCCACGGCGACCTTCACCGGGCCGGCCGGCAGTTCGAACAGGTCGCCGTTGAGGATTCCGCGAACCTGCTGGAAGCCGCTTGTGTTCTCGAGCACCCCGGCGTTGTCGAGCAGGCGCTCACGCACGGCCTGGGAGGTGCGGTTGGTGGCCGCCGGGTTCCAGACGTCGAGCGCATTGTCGGCGGTCAGCGGAAGGTTCAGCACCACGAGGTTGGTGCCGGGGACCGAGATGGCGGTCATGCTGCCGCCGCCGTTGGTGGTGCCGTTCAGGGCGAGGTTGGCCACCGAGCCGTTGATCGTGCCTTCGGAATAGCTGTCGCTCTCGTCGCGCCCGGCCGCGGCCAGGAAGTCGAGGTTCCAGTTGTCGGTGACGCGGTAGGCCGCCGTGAAGCTGGCGTACATGCTGTCGGACCCGGTGTAGCTGTGGCCGGGGCCGAACAGTTCGGTGGCGTCCCAGCGGATCGTCTGGGTGTTGGACGTGCCGGTGTAGCCCACCGGGCTGGTGAAGAACGGGTTCGCCTGCGGCCCGGTGCGGAACACCGTGGCCTGCACGGTCCCGGCCCCGATCAGGCTGTCGTTGCGCCGGCGGGCGTAGACCATGTCGAGACCGACGGTGAGGTTCTCCGTCAGCTCCTGGGTGATCTTCGCCATCACGTTGTGGCGTTCTTCCTCACCCACGCGGTCGGTGTAGTTCCAGTTGGTGCACGGCGCGTTGGCGGCGCTGTTGGCGACGCCCTGGGTGGCTCCGGCGCCCAGGAAGATCAGGCTCTGTCCGCCGGGCTGCAGGGTGGCCGGCGAGCAGCTGAAGTTCAGGAAGCTGCGCCCGCCGCGCGAGGTCTGGTCGGGATAGGTCCAGTCGCGGGCGCTGTTCTTCACATGGCTCTGCAGGGAGTAGGAGGCGCCGAACACCGCCGCGCCGGAATCCCAGGTGCGGCCCATGGTGACTGCGCCCACATAGCCGGGAGCCTGGCCTTCGGAGACCATGGTCTGGCCCTGGACCTGGAGACCGTCGAAGCGCTTGCGGGTGATGAAGTTGATGACGCCGGCGACGGCGTCGGAGCCGTAGGTCGCCGACGCGCCCTCCGCCAGCACCTCAACGCGCTCGACCATGCCCACCGGGATGATGTTGGGGTCGAGGAAGGTGTGGTTGGTGCCCCCCGTTGGGCCGCGGTGGCCGTCGATCAGCACGAGGGTGGAGTTGGAGGCCGAGGCGCCCAGGCTGTGGATCGAGGGCTGGTAGTGGGCGGCGGTGCCGCCCTGGACGGCGGCGCCGAAGTTCGACAGCGCCGGCACCGTGGCCAGGGCCTGGGTCACGATCGCCGAGCCGGTCGCCTTGAGGTCCTCGGTGCCCACGGAGATCAGGTTGGAGCCCACCGGGGCCACGCCGCGCAGGCTGGTGCCGGTGACGACGACTTCCTCGAGCTCGGAGCCCGAGGCGTCCTGCGCCATGGCGGCCATGGGCGTCAGCACCGCCGCGCCGAGGGCGACGACCGAGCAGCCGTATTTGAGTGTCTTCAGGATGTTGTTCATGGGCCCCTTCCCAGGATGTCTTCGCGTTTCCGGTCCGGTCGGAAGCCCAGGTGGTTGCCCGCCATGGTGCGCCGACACTGTTCTCGTGGTGGCAGCCGGCTGCGGCGGGGGCCGTGCGGGCACGACCCTTCGTCGGGGCGAGCCATGTCTCAGGCCCGTCCCGCACTGTCGCAAGGCCGGCCGCGCCGCGCGCCCGGCCACGCATGGCGAAGGGCGTTCGGTCGTCACGGACCCGCGTCAGCAGCTTGCTGTCTTGTCTACACTTCCTCCGGCGGGGTCTTGTGCGGGCCTAGCGGCCTCGTCGCCCCTGTTTTTAGTATACAGTCTACAATCTCTACGCCGCGTCTCCGGGGATGACAAGTTGCAGATCGGCAACAGTGAGAGTGAACTGCATACAGGGTGCAGGCGGTTGACCGGCCGGACGCCAATGAGACGTCAGCGGCGCACGAAGCGCCTGGCTCAGCGGCTCTTCTGGGCCGTGAGGTAGGCGACCACCGCCGAGCGCTGCTTGGCGTCGGGCAGGCCGACCATCATCTTGCTGCCGGGCACGGTCTGGCCGGGGGCCTTCAGAAACCTGTCGAGCTGGGCCGGCGTCCAGACGAAGGCCGCCTTCTTCATGGCCGGGCTGTAGGCGTACCCCGGCACGGCGCCGACCTTGCGCCCCGCGACGCCCTTCAGGGGCGGGCCCAGCTTGCCTGGGGCGGCCTCCATCGCATGGCAGGCGCCGCAGCGCTGGCTGAACAGGGCCTCGCCGGGGTGGGGCTCCGCCAGCGCCGGGGTCGCGAACAGGCCGGCCGCGGCGAGGAACGAAAGCGTGACGAGGCGGCGAAGCATCGGTCGGTCTCCGAAACAGGGCGTATACGGTTGAAATGCGCGGGGTGAACTTGCGCTGAACGCGCGACGGCCGGCGGCCGCCGATCCGCCTTGGCGGCAAGGGACCGGCGGGCGGGGGGCCGCTACCTGGCGTGGGCGCCGGCGAACTCGGGGCTGAAGCTCGAGAACCGTTCGGGCGACTTGTAGTGCAGCTGCAGGTGGCTGATCACCGCATCTTCGGCGCGCGTGTCCGACCGGCCGAGCGCGACGTCCAGCAGGGCGCGGTGGTGATTGAGCCGCCAGGCCATCACGTCGTGGTTGACGTTCTCGAGCGCGGTGTGAGCGAACAGGACCGTCGCCAGCGAATCCAGCGTCTTGGTGAGGTAGGGGTTGCCGGCCGTCTTCCAGATGGTGCGGTGGAATTCCAGGTCGATGGCGGCCGCGTCGATGTCGCGGGTCGCGCCCCAGTTCTCCATCTGCTCGACGAGCTGGGTCAGGCGCGCAGCCACCGGCTTGGTCATGTGGGCGGCGCAGAGCTTCAGGGCCTCGGCCTCCAGGATCACGCGCAGGCTGTTGATCCGCTGCACGTCCTCTTCGGAGAGCACGGTCACGAACATGCCGCGGCGCTCGTGGTTCATGACCAGTCCGTGCTCATGCAGCTGCATGAGCGCCTCGCGGATCGGGATCCGGCTGATGTTGAACTCGCGGGCGAGCTGGCTCTCGTTGAGGCGCTGGCCCGGCTTGTAGCGGCCGCTGACGATGGCGTCGCGCAGCGCGTTGAACACATAGGCCTTGAGCGTGGAGGGGGCGCTGCCCGTCGGGTGTTCGAGGATTTGTGCGCTCGTGGCCGGCATTGGGTCCTGCTCAAGGTTGTGGCGAGCGGCAAAGTCGCGCCAAGTCGCATCGTATTCAATATACAGCTTGGAGGCCTCGCCGTGAAGCGCCTATCGGCGGTTCGCGAGGGATTGGGCCAGTTCGGCCCTGTGCAAGCTTACCCGAAACGGTCTGGGGACGGCAATCCCCGCAGCGCAGCGTGATATTGAGTACTGTATACAGATGCGGTTGGGCCTGCTAGGCAGGGGTCGGCGAGGGACGGCAGTCCCAACCCCCTCCAACTTGCGCCAGCCGCCCTTCGGGGCGGCTGGCGTTTCCGTGCACGGAGAGCCGCGCGATTCGCCGCGCCGCGGCGGCGTGGCGCCGGCCGAGGCCCGTGCTAGTCCTTGGCGTGGGCCGCCCAAGGCGCGGCGCAGCGGGACCGGTCCTTCCATGTACGTCGGGCGCGAGATGTTCAACGAGGTCGCCGACCGGGAGACGGCCCGGCGGATCTTCGCGAGCACCGTTGCCCGGGTGGAGATGGAGACCCACTCCTACTGCAACCGCCGCTGCTCGTACTGCCCGAACGTCGTGGGCGACCGGCTGTTCAACGAGCACATGCCGGCCGACATCTGGGAGAAGGTGATCGGCGGGCTGGCGGAGATCGACTACGCCCAGCACCTGGTGCTCAACTACTACAACGAGCCGCTGGCCGACCGCTCGATCCTGGACCGCATCCGCGAGGCGCGGCAGCGCCTGCCGAAGGCGCGGCTGATGATCTATTCGAACGGCGACTACCTGGAGCCGGGCCTGGTGGACGAGCTGGCCGAGGCGGGCCTCGACTACCTGCACGTCTCGATCCACCTGAAGCGCGAGGACGCCTACACCGACCTCTACGTCGTCAACCGGATGATCGAGATTTCGGTGCGGATGGGGATACCGGCGAGGATCGTCGGCCTGAAGCCGGGTGAGCTGATGATCGCCAAGGCCCGGCACCGGACGCTGGAGATCGAGCTCCGGGGGATCAACTTCAGCGTCCACGGCACCGACCGCGGCGGGCTGATCGGCGACATCGCCACCGCTGCGAAACGCAGCGCGCCCTGCTCGTTCCCGTTCGCCCACTTCGTGCTGGGCTTCAATGGCATGATCGCGCCGTGCTGCCACATCCGCAGCGACCGGCCGGAGCATGCGCCCTACGTCTACGGCAACCTGCGTGACTATGAGTCGATCTTCCACGCCTTCATGAGCGGGCCGGCCGCGGCCTGGCGGCGGGAGCTGGCCAGCGCGCGGCCTAAGCTTCCGCCCTGCGACACCTGCGCCGCGGGCGTGGTGGACGATCCGCAGGCGCTGAAGGTCTTCGCCGCGGCCCACCAGGCCTATGTGGAGGGCCAGCCGGCCTAGCGGACGGCGGCGGCGGCGTAGGTCTCCAGCACCAGGCTGAACGGGCGGCCGTCGGCGACCAGCACGGCCTTGTGCTCCAGCACCCCCGAGCCGTCGTCCAGGTAGCGGACCGAGAGGGTCCGGCGGCGGTAATCGAGGGCGCGCACGGCGACCCCAAACGGCGTCTCGGTGCGCTCCAGGGTGGCGTTCATCTCCGGCGTGAGGCGCCCTGGCAGGAACCAATTGTCGGCCACCGAGAGCACTTCGGACCCGCACATCAGCCGCACGCGGCGGTGGCGGATGGCCTCGGCCGGGGCGTCGAGGGCCTCGCGCACCCAGGCGGGCGCCCCGGGGTTGGGGGGCAGCTGCTCGGCGCGCACGCGCTCGCCCGGGGCGCGGCGGTCGCAGACCTCCTGCAGCACGGCGGTTGCGCTGTGGCTGGCGAGCAGGCGGGCGCTGAGCGCCTCCGCCGCGCGCCGGTCCGCCGTCGCCGCGCCGCCGAGGATGGCGAAGCTCGCCAGGGCCAGAAGGGTGAGGTCTTGGAGCATCGGCGCCTTCTAGGCGTCGACGGCGCGCGACGCCACCCGCTCGCCACGGTCCAAGGGACACGGCGCGCCGAGCCGCCGGGGCGGGCGAGGTCAGGTCTCGGCGGCGGGCGGCGGGGCGCACGTGGGTCGCTGCCCGCCCAGACCCGCGAGCTTGGCCTCTTCCTGGGCGAGCAGGTTCTCCACCATCCGCCGTCGCTCGGGTTCGAGCTCCCGCGCCAGCAGCTCCCGGAAATGACGCACGTTCTCGTTGACGAGGAAGATGTCCATGGCGACCTCCTCAGACGGCGCCGGCAGAATGCCCCGCAAACGCGGCGCGCGCCACAACTATCGCGCGAGTTGGCAGGACCCGGCGCGGGCTGGCGAGAAGGCGCCCTCGAGGCTGGGGCTCAGTGGATATGAACGGTCGAGGCCTGGGGCCCCTTCTCGCCCTCGGCCTCGGCGAAGCGGACCTCCACGCCCGGCTCGAGCCTGTCGAAGCCGCCGTTCAGCACGGCGTTGCGGTGGAAGTAGACCTCCCGCCCGTCCGAGCTCTCGATGAAGCCATAGCCCTCGTCCCGGAACAGACGGACCACGCGGCCCTGCGGCGGCGGTTCGTGGACCTTCACCTTGCCCTGCACGCGCCGGCGGCGGTCCAGCAGGCGCCGGCGGGCGGCGGCGAAGGCGTCGCGGACGGTGACGAAGGCGTCCTCGTGGGCGTGGTCGGCCGGCGGGTTGCGGTCGACGACCACCTCGCCCTCGCTGGGCGTGGTGATCTGCAGGCGCACCGCATAGAGGTCGCCGTGCCGGCGCTTGCCGGGGCGGCCGATCACGGCGACCCGGCAGGAGGTGATGCGGTCGCTCAGCCGCTCCAGCTTCGCCGCCTCGTGTTCGATGCGGCGCTGCAGGGCCTCGCTGGCGGTGAGGCCGCCTTCGAAGGTGATCTGGAGGGGAATCTGCATGGAGCCTTCCGTCAGAGTGAAAGCAGGGGACTGCGGGCGGCCTCGTTGAGCCAGCCGCCCAGGTCGTGGTCGGGCGCCTTGGTCAGGTCCTTGCGGATGGCGCCGGTGACGCGGGCGCAGCGGGCGACGCGCACGCGCAGGGGGCCGATCAGCCGGGTGGGTGCGGCGAGCACCACCCCGTCGAGTCCGCGGGTCCTGACCAGGGCGCCGGCGCGTTCGGCCACCTCGCCCATGAAGGCCTCCTTGGCCGGGCGGATGTAGTCCTCGGCGCCGACGCTGGAGCGGCGGGGCGAGGCGCTGGAGAAGGCGCGCGCCGGCGGGCTGGCGCGCAGCTCCTGGCGCAGGGCGCGCAGGCGCTCGGTGTGGTCCAGCTCCTCGAAGGTGACGAAACGGCCGGTCTCGGCGGAGCGCTCGACGAAGCAGGCGCGGCCGCCGTCGGTGAGGATGAAGAGCAGCTTGGCGGGCTTGGGCATGGATGTCCCCGGACACTCGACACTGACATGCTGCGCCGTCCGGGGCGCTTCGCCTTGACCGTGGTCAAGGCGGGCGCCGCGCGGGGCTCCGGACACAGAAAAACGGCCGGCCCCCGGGGGGAGGGACCGGCCGTCGCCCGTGGCGGGACCTCGGCTCAGTGGCTGAGCAGGAGGTAGCGCTGGGGATTCTGCAGCAGGCGGTAGGTGGCGCCGCCGAGCGCCCACTCGACGGTGCGGCTGTGGCCGTAGGCGCCGGCCACGATCAGGTCGGCCCCGATCGCCTCGGCCTCGGCGTTGAGCTCGTCGGCCACACTGGCGTCGGGGGCGGTGGTGACGTTGGCGCGGGCCGGGGCGCCGTGGCGGCGCAGCCAGGCGGCGACGTCCAGGGCGCAGGCCTCGGCGGCCTCGACCTCGTCCTCGCCGCAGACCGACTGCACGACGACCTCCTCGGCACGGACCAGGAAGGGCATGGCGTCGGCGACGGCGCGGCGGGCCTCGCGGGTCTCCTTCCAGGCCACGACCACCTTGCGGGCCTGCAGGTGACCGGCGCCGGCGGGAGCCACCAGCACCGGCCGTCCGGCGGCCAGGACCACGTCGGCCGGCTGGGCCGCATGGTAGACGTCGCTACCCTTGGCCTCGGTGGCGGTCATGACGATCAGGTCGGCGGCCCGCGCGGTGCGGGCAATGGCGTTGACCGGGGTGGAGGACACCGTGCGCCACTCCACGTCGGCGCCGGCGGCGTCACGGCGGAAGGCGGCCTCGGCGTTCTTCAGGTCCGCGGCGACCTGGCGCGAGAGCTGCTGGTACATCTCGGCGATCAGCTGGCCGGAGTAGGGGTCGACCATGGTCACCGGCTCGATCATCTCGGCGCCCAGGCCGATCAGCCGGGCGTCGAAGGCGCGGGCGAGGCCGGCGGCGATCTCCACCCGGCGGGAGGCGCCGAGGCCCGGCTCCACATGGACGAGCAGGGTCGAATAGGTCGGGACGGGCGGCGCGGTGCGGGCGGCGGACGCGCTCTTTTCCTTCACGGTCATGCGGTGGCTCCCTTGGTTTCCAGGGAGTTAACGGCCGGACAAGCTCGGCCGGAAAGCTGGGGCGCATCCTTAGGTAGATATACGGAGGCGCGGGGCGGCCGCGTTTGACGCCTGTCAGGGCGGCGGTTCCCATGGCATGGCTTTAGGCACAGATGTCCGCCGCTCCCCACGTTGTCGCCTTCGACGTGAGCCGCCTCAGCAAGGTCTACGAGACCGGGGCGGGCCAGGTGCACGCCCTGCGCGGCGTGGACCTGCAGATCTTCGCCGGCGAGACCCTGGTGCTCCTGGGCCCATCGGGCTCGGGCAAGTCGACCCTGCTGAACATCCTGGGCGGGCTCGACCGGGCGACGTCCGGCTCGGCGCGTTTCCACGACTTCGAGCTGACCGGCGCGAGCGACGGGGCTCTGACCCGCTACCGCCGCGCCTCGGTGGGCTTCATCTTCCAGTTCTTCAACCTGGTCCCGAGCCTGACGGCGCGAGAGAACGTGGCCCTGATCACCGAGATCGCCCGCGATCCGATGACGCCGGAGGAGGCGCTGGCCCGGGTGGGCCTGGCGGATCGCATGGACCACTTCCCGGCCCAGCTCTCGGGCGGCCAGCAGCAGCGGGTGGCGGTGGCCAGGGCCATCGCCAAGCGGCCGGAGCTGCTGCTCTGCGACGAACCCACCGGCTCGCTTGACAGCGAGAGCGGGGTGCAGGTGCTGGAGGCGATCTCGGACGTCACCCGCGACGTGGGCGCGACGACCATGATCGTCTCCCACAACACCGGCATCGCCGGCATGGCTGACCGGGTGATCCGGTTCCGCGACGGCCGGATCACCGAGGTGGAGCCCAACCCGCGCAAGCTGGCGCCGAGGGAGATGACCTGGTGAGGCCCGCGCCGCTCGACCGCAAGCTGCTGCGCGACCTCATGCGGCTGAAGTGGCAGGTGCTGGCCATCGCGCTGCTGGTCGCCTGCGGGGTGTCGGTTTCGGTGATGGCGTTCTCCGCCCAGCGGGCGCTGGCCGAGGCCCGGCGGGCCTTCTACGAGGACACCCGGTTCGCCGACGTCTTCGCCCAGGCAAGACGCGCGCCCCTGTCCCGGGCCCGGGCGCTGGCTCACATCGACGGCGTGACCGCCGTGGACGTGCGGATCCTGGAGGCCGGGCTTATGGACGTGCCGGGGCTGTCCCGCCCGGCCGTGGCGCGGCTGATCTCCCTGCCGCAGGACGCGCCGCACGCCCTGAACCGGATCGTCCTGAAGCGCGGCCGCATGCCGGACCCGACGCGCACGGACGAGGTGGTCGCGCTCGACACCTTCCTGCAGGCGGCGGACGTGCGGCTGGGCGACCGGCTGACGGCGGTGATCCGCGGGCGCGCCTTCACCTTCACGGTCGTCGGCGGGGCGCTGTCGCCGGAGTACGTCTATGTGCCGGCGCCGGAGTCCTTCATGCCGGACGACGCCCACCAGGCGGTGTTCTGGGCCCCGCGTCCGGCCGTGGAGCGGGCGGCGGGCATGAGCGGCGCCTTCAACACCGTGGCCTTGAAGCTCGCGCCAGGCGCCTCGCCGCGGGCGGTGATGCAGGACGTGGACCGGCTACTGGCTCCCTACGGCGGCCGCGCGTCCTACGCCCGGGAGGACCAAGCCTCCAACGCCTTCCTGGAGGCGGAGCTCAAGGAGCTTTCCACCTCGGCTTCCATCCTGCCGCCGGTGTTCCTGGTCATCGCCGCGGCCCTGGTGCACCTAGTGGTGTCGCGCCTGGTGGACGCCGAGCGCGAGCAGATCGGGCTGTTCAAGGCCTTCGGCTACGGGAACGGCGCCGCGGCGGGGCCGTACCTGCGGCTGGCGGCCCTGGTCGGCCTGCTCGGCGCCATTGGCGGCGGCCTGGGCGGGGCGGCGTTCGGCGCGGCCATCGTCGAGCAGTACCGGCAGTACTTCCGCTTCCCGGTCCTGGAGGTGACCTTCCACTGGCCGGCCTTCCTGGGCGCGGCGGGCGTGGCCGCGGCGGCGACCATGCTGGGCTCGATCGCGGCCGTGCGGCGGGCGGCGGCGCTGTCGCCGGCGGTCGCCATGCAGCCGCCGCGGCCCGCCTCCTACCGTGCGGGTCTGCTGGACCGGATCGTGCGCGGCTCCGGGGTGGACCAGGCGACGCGGATGATCGTGCGCAACCTGGAGCGCTTCCCCCTGCGGGCGGGGTTGGCGACGCTCGGGCTCGCCGCCAGCCTGTCGCTGCTGGTCGGCACCCAGTTCATGTTCGACAGCCTCGATGCGGTGATCGACCAGGCCTACTACCGCACCCAGCGGTGGAACGAGTCCGTGGGCTTCGCCGAGGCGCGCAGCGTGGGCGCCATGGCCGAGATGGCCCGGCTGCCCGGGGTGCTCGCCGCCGAGCCGGTGCGCGCGGCCGGCGTGCGGCTGCAGGCCAACGGGCGGGAGGAGCTGGTGCGGATCATCGGCCTGGAGCCCGGCGCGCGGCTGCAGCGGCCGCTGGACGGCGGGGACCGGGTCGTGCCGTTCGAGGGGCGGGGCCTCGTCATGAGCGAGGCGCTGGCGTCGCGGCTGCGCCTTGCGCCCGGCGACCGGGTCCATGTGGAGGTCATCGACGGCGCCGGCGTCTCCGGCGTCCTGCCGGTCACGGCGCTCGCCCGCGACTACAGCGGCTTCGCGGTCTACATGGACCGGCGGGAGCTCAACCGGCTGATGCAGGAGGGCGACGTGGCGAGCGGCGCCCAGCTGCTGGTCGCCGCCGACGCCCGGCCCGCCTTCTACCGGGCCACCGAGCGCACGCCGCAGATCATCGGCT
>NZ_DAISJG010000055.1:0-16604 GCF_036821595.1 Phenylobacterium sp. | reverse complement strand
GAAGGACCCGCAGAAGTTCCAGCGCCTGGGCGGCAAGATCCCCAAGGGCGCCCTGCTGATCGGCCCGCCCGGCACGGGTAAGACCCTGATCGCGCGCGCCGTCGCGGGCGAGGCGGGCGTGCCGTTCTTCACCATCTCGGGCTCCGACTTCGTGGAGATGTTCGTGGGCGTCGGCGCCAGCCGCGTGCGCGACATGTTCGAGCAGGCCAAGAAGAACGCGCCCTGCATCATCTTCATCGACGAGATCGACGCCGTGGGCCGGCACCGCGGCGCGGGCCTCGGCGGCGGCAACGACGAGCGCGAGCAGACGCTGAACCAGCTGCTGGTCGAGATGGACGGCTTCGAGGCGAACGAGGGCATCATCCTGATCGCCGCCACCAACCGTCCCGACGTGCTCGATCCGGCGCTCCTGCGCCCCGGCCGCTTCGACCGCCAGGTCGTGGTGCCGAACCCGGACATCAACGGCCGCGAGCGCATCCTGCGCGTGCACATGAAGAACGTGCCGCTGGCCGCCGACGTCGAGGTGAAGGTCATCGCCCGCGGCACCCCCGGCTTCTCGGGCGCGGACCTCGCCAACCTGGTCAACGAAGCCGCCCTGATGGCCGCCCGGAAGAACCGGCGCATGGTCACCATGCGCGACTTCGAGGACGCCAAGGACAAGGTCATGATGGGCGCCGAGCGCCGGTCGATGGTCATGACCGAGGACGAGAAGAAGCTCACCGCCTACCACGAGGGCGGCCACGCCCTGGTGGCCCTGAACGTCCCGGCCACCGACCCGGTGCACAAGGCGACGATCATTCCGCGCGGCCGCGCCCTGGGCATGGTCATGCAGCTGCCCGAGCGGGACAAGTTCTCCATGTCCTACGAGCAGATGACCTCGCGTATCGCCATCCTGTTCGGTGGCCGCGTCGCCGAGGAGCTGATCTTCGGCAAGGACAAGGTGACCTCGGGCGCCTCCTCGGACATCAGCCAGGCGACAAAGCTTGCCCGCGCCATGGTGACCAAGTGGGGTTTCTCCGACCGGCTTGGCGCGGTGGAGTATGGCGAGAACCAGGAGGAGGTCTTCCTGGGACACTCCGTCGCCCGCAACCAGAACGTCTCGGAAGAGACCGCGAAGATCATCGACGAGGAGGTCCGCCGGCTGGTGGAATCCGGCGAGAAGGAAGCCCGGCGGATCCTGACCGAGAAGATGGAGGATCTCCACACCCTGGCCAGGTCCCTGCTCGAGTACGAGACCCTGACCGGCGAGGAGATCACCAACGCGCTGAAGGGCGTCCCGCCCGTGCGCGAGGAGGCGGACGCCAAGCGGCCCACGGGTCCCGCGGTCTCCGTGCCGATCTCGCCCCGGCCCGATCCCGAGCCGGCGTGAGCCGAAGCTGACGGAAGTTGCTGGGCGGCCGCAGCGATGCGGCCGCCCTTTTCCTATGCCCCGAAGATCCAGTCGCCGGTGAGCTGGCTCATCTGCACGCCCACGAGGATCATCCGGCCGCCGCCCGGCATGTCGATGACCACGCCCTCGCCGGTCTCGCTGAGCACATAGGTCTGGCCCGGCATGAGCTGCACCCGGTCGCCCTGGGCGCGGCTGAAGTCCGTCACCCGGTCGATCCCGGCCTCGCCGAAGGTGTGGAAGGTGTCGGCACCCGGGCCGCCGCTCAGGGTGTCGTCGCCGCGGTCTCCGCTCATCCAGTCGTCGCCGGCCTGGCCCAGGAGGGTGTCGTCCCCCTGGCCGCCGCGCATCAGGTCGGCCCCGTCGCCGCCGTCCAGCCAGTCCAGGCCCAGGTTGCCATAGACGATGTCGGCGCCGGGTCCCCCGTCCAGCAGGTCCTGCCCCTGGCCTCCCACCACCCAGTCGTCGCCATGACCGCCGACGACGGTGTCCTGGCCCGTGTTGCCGTGCAGGTCGTCGAAGAACAGGCCGCCGTAGATCAGGTCGTCGCCGTCCTCGCCGCGGATGACGTCGCCCGCGTCGCCGGCCCCCGTCCGGGGCGTGAGGCGGTGAACGTCGCCGTCCAGGCCGATGATGTAGAGCCGGCCGCGTCCGTCCACGGCGAAGGAGGCGATCTGGTCGATGTCGCCGCCGCCGCTGACCACCAACTGGGCATTGCGGTTGAGGAAGTCCTGGGCGGCGCCGTCCTTCAGCGCCACGGACCAGATATTGCCGCTGGCGAAATCGCCGAACCAGTAGAGCCCCTGGCCACCGCCGGGGCCGTGGTAGACGTAGCCGCCGGTGACGGCGACGCCGGAGTAGAGCGGCGTCGTCCGGTCGTAGTCGAGGATCGGACCGGTCAGCCCATCCGGCGGGGCGCCGATGTTCGGCTGCGTCCCTTCCATGAACCGCCAGCCGAAGTTCAGCCCGCCCTGGCCGGCGGGCGCCACGTCCACCTCCTCGCGGGCGCCCTGGCCGACGTCGCCGATCCAGAGATCGCCGGTGACGGGATCGAAGCTCGCCCGCCACGGGTTGCGCAGGCCCGTCAGCCAGACCTCGTCCGCGCCCGCCGCCGCCCCGGCGAAGGGGTTGCCCGGCGGGATCGTGTAGTTGCGGCCAGGGTCGCCGGGGAAGGCGTCGCCCTCCACATCGATGCGCAGGATCTTGCCCAGCGGACTGTTCGGGTTCTGGGCGTTGTTCTGCGGGTCGTTGCCAGAGCCCCCGTCGCCCGAGGCGATGTAGAGGAAGCCGTCGGGACCGAAGGCCATCCAGCCGCCGTTATGGTTGGCGAACGGCTGGTCGAACGTCAGCACCAACCGGGAGGAGCCGGCGTCGGCATGGTTGGCGTCGGCCCGGCGGTACTCCCGGATCTCGGTGTCGCCCAGGGCGTTCGTCAGGTTGACGTAGAAACGGCCATTGGCGGCGTAGTCGGGGTGGAAGGCCAGCCCCAGCAACCCCTGTTCCCCGCCGCTCGCCAGGCTGTTGTCCGGCAGGTCCAGGAAGGGGTCGGACTGCACCTGGCCGGTGTTCAGGTCGAGGATCCGGATGCGGCCGGTGTGCTGCTCCACCAGGAACAACCGGTCCGGATCGCCCGGCGGCGAGGCGCCGAACAGCGGCGACGAGAGGCCGGACGCGACGCGTACGGCGTCGATCAGGCCGCTGGACGCATCGGTGTCGGACGGGCCGTGGCCGTAGAGGGCGTCATTCCCGGCGCCGCCGAACAGGGTGTCGGCGCCGTCCCCGCCCGAGATGGTGTCGGCGCTGCCGGTTCCGGTGAGGGTGTCCCGCGCCTGAGTGCCGGAGATCTCGGCCATGACCCGCTCCCTGAGGCTCCGCCTTCACCCAAAACGCGGCCAAGGCGCAGGTGTTCACGCCGTGGATCGCAGCAGCCTGATCGCGCGTCGCAGCACCAGCCGGCCCCAGGAGGTCACGTCGGGCCGGGCGAGCTGCTGCTCGGCGTGGGCCAGGGCTTCCGCGCCGTGCCGGCGGCGCAGGTGCTGCGCTTCCTCGATCGCCTGGCGCTCCAGCCGCCGCCAGCGCCGGTAGAGGCGGAAGGGATTCAGCGTCATGGCCGCGCCCCGTCGCGGTGACCCGATCTCGAAAAGGCTCCAACGCCTGCTATTGAAGGGGGAGCCGCCCTGCCATGTCGACATGGATAAGCCTCCTCTCCAATGGCCAAGCCTGATCTGCGCACTATGCGTGCGGTCCGCGTCATGGCTGTGACGAACGTCACACCTGACAGCTTCTCAGACGGAGGCCGCTTCCTGGATCCGGAGCGGGCGCTTGCCCATGCCCGCGGCCTGATCGCCGACGGGGCGGACATCCTCGATGTCGGGGGCGAATCCACGCGACCGGGCGCCGGGCCGGTGGATGTGGGCGAGGAGATCGCGCGCGTCGTTCCCCTGATCCGCGCCATTCGGGCCGAGAGCGAGGTGGCCGTTTCCGTGGACACCATGAAGCCGGCCGTCGCCCGCGCGGCCGTCGCGGCCGGGGCGACCATGTGGAACGACGTCAGCGCGCTGCGCCATGCCCCCGACAGCCTGGAGGCGGCCGCCGAGCTGGGCTGCGAGGTGGTGCTGATGCACATGCAGGGCGAGCCCCGCACCATGCAGGCCGAGCCGCGCTACGTCGACGTGGTGGCGGAGGTGGCGGACTTCCTGGCCGCGCGGGCCGAGGCCGCCATGGCGGCCGGCGTGGGCCGGGATCGCATCTGGCTCGACCCGGGCATCGGCTTCGGCAAGCACCTGATGGCGCACAACCTGCCGCTGCTCGCCCACCTCGACCGGATCGTGGCGCTGGGTTTCCCGGTGCTGCTCGGAGTCAGCCGCAAGAGCTTCATCAGCGCGGTGGACGGCGGTGGCCGGCCGCCGTCCGAGCGGCTGGGCGGCTCCATCGCCGCGGCTTTGGCGGGCGCGGCGGCAGGCGTCGCCGCCGTGCGCGTGCACGACGTGCGCGAGACGGCCCAGGCGCTGCGGGTCTGGAACGCGATCGCCGCGGCCCGCTAGGCCAGCTTCGACCGCAGCCCCGGATGGTCGCGCCAGGCGGGCATGGTGGCCATGTAGGCCGCCGTGGCCCGCTCGGCCGCCTCGCGCGTGCCGCCATGCTCCCGCAGCCGCCAGCCGACCATCCGTTCGAAACGGGTGTCGAAGTTCTGCAGGGCGCCCGCGTCGTCGACGCAGTGCGGGCAGTAGCGGCCGGACTCGATGGGCATGCCGCAGCTTTCGCAGGTTCCGGTCATGGCGGCCTCCTTGGCGACCTTTCCACAACACTGCGCCGGCGCGGGGCCTGACGGAACGCAAATCCCGATGCAATTTCGCGCCGGCCGGGCTATCGGCCTGCCCATGCAGCGCCTCGGTCGAGTCCTGATCATCGCCGGCTCCGATTCCGGCGGCGGGGCCGGGATCCAGGCCGACATCAAGACGGTGACGGCGCTGGGCGGCTACGCCGCGACGGCGGTGACCGCGATCACGGTTCAGAACACCCTCGGCGTCACCGGCGTCCACCCGATCCCTCTGGACGTGGTGGCGGCGCAGGCCCGCGCCGTGCTGAACGACATCGGGGCGGACGCGCTGAAGACCGGCATGCTGGGCGACACCGCGGCAGTGGAGACCGTGGCCGCCATCCTCGACCTCACACCGGCGCCGGCGGTGGTCGATCCCGTCATGGTCGCCAAGGGCGGCGCGTCCCTGCTGACCGCCGGCGCGGTGGGCGCGGTGCAGCGGCTGATGGTCCCCCGCGCGGCCCTGCTGACCCCCAACGCCCCCGAGGCCGAGGCCCTGACCGGCCAAGCGATCGCCACGCCCGACGACCTGCGCCGGGCCGGCGAAGCGCTGCTGGCCATGGGCGCCCGCGCGGTGCTGATGAAGGGCGGCCACCTGGAGGGCGAACGGGTGACCGACGTGCTGATGACGCCCGCCGGCGAGACCATGTTCGAGGCCGAACGGCAGCACACCCGCCACACCCACGGCACCGGCTGCACGCTCGCCTCGGCCTGCGCGACGGGCCTCGCCCAGGGCCTGCCGCTCCCGGAGGCCGTCGCCCGCGCCTGGGCCTATGTGCAGGAGGCCATGGCCCGCGCGCCCGGCTTCGGCCAGGGTCACGGGCCGCTCGACCACGCCTGGACGCTGCGGGGCAAGGCATGAGCCTGGAGGCCCGCCTCGACGCCATCCTGCGCGAGACGCCCGACCTTATGCGGGTCCTGGGCGTCGCCCGCGAGCTCGACCTGCCGGACTGGCTGATCTTCTCCGGCGCCATCTATCAGCCGGTGCTGAACCACCTGACCGGCCGGCCGGCCGGCTATGGAATCAAGGACTACGACCTCGGCTACTTCGACGCCTCCGACACCTCCTACGAGGCCGAGGACGCGGTGATCCGCCGCGCCGCCGCGGCCTTCGAGCCGCCGCTGCGCGAGATGGTGGAGGTCCGCAACCAGGCCCGCGTCCACCTGTGGTTCGAGGGCAACTTCGGCGAGCCCTACGCCCCGCTGACGCACGCCGCGGAGGCCCTGACCCGCTTCGTCAGCCCGCTGTTCGCGGTCGGCGTGCGCCTCGAGCCGGACGAACGCCTGACCATCGTGGCCCCGTTCGGCCTGGAGGATCTCTTCGCCATGCGCCTCAGGCCCAACCCGTCGCGGGTGACCGGAGGCTTCGAGCGCACCGCGGCCTCGGTGACCGCCCGCTGGCCGGAGGTGGAGGTTCAGCGCCGGTAGACGTCAGGGTCCCGGATTTCCATCCAGCGGTCCGCCCCGGTGAGCGGGCCGAAACCGAATTGGGCGTAGAGTCCATGGGCGTCGCGGGTGGCGAGATGCATGCGGCGGAAGCCCTGCAGGTCCGGGTGGCCCTTCAGATAGGCCATGAGCAGCTTCCCCAGGCCGGCGCCGCGGTGGGCCTCGTCCACGAAGACGTCGCAGATCCAGCCGAAGGTCGCCCTGTCGGTCACCACCCGGGCCATGCCGGCCATCTGGCCGTCCGGCGCATAGGCGCCCACCGTCAGGCTGCCCGCGCAGGCCTTCGCGAAGATTGCGAGCGGAATCCCCTCGGCCCAGTAGCTTTCGCCGGTGATCCACTGATGCGCCCGGGCAACATCGAACCTCGCAACGTCGTCGCTGACGACATAACCATCCTCGCGGCGGGTTTCGTGGGGCATTGCGGCTCCTATCTCGAAGCTTCGCCATAGGAGACCTTGCCGTCATGCGCCAGTGGACTGTCGACGCCTTCGCGCCCGAGCCCTTCAAGGGCAACCCCGCCTGTGTGGTGGAGCCGATGGACGCCTGGCCGGAGACCGCCTGGATGCAGAGGCTGGCGGCGGAGAATAACCAGGCCGAGACGGCCTTCCTCCTGAAGACCGCGGAGCCGGCGCGGTTCGGCCTGCGATGGTTCACCCCGGCGATGGAGGTGCCGCTGTGCGGCCATGCCACGCTCGCGTCGGGCCACGTGCTCCTGGCCGAACTGGGGCTGGACGCGCCCCGGGTCACCTTCGACACGAAGTCCGGCCCGCTCACCGTCCAGCGCGCGGGGGAGCTCTACGAGATGGACTTCCCGTCCCAGCCGCCGAAGCGCTGCGAGGTGGCAGGCCTCGCCGAGGCGCTTGGCGTGCAGCCGGTGGAAGTCTGGGCGTCGAACTATGTCATCGCCGTGCTGGCGGACGAGGCGGCAGTCCGGGCGGTGACGCCCGACCTCCTGGCCCTGGAGAAGGTCGCGGGCGAGCACACCGGGAGCCGGGGCAATGTCGGGGTCGCGGCCCTGGCCGACGCCGGCCGCCCCTACGACGTCGTTGACCGCTTCTTCGCCCCGGGCTCGGGCATTCCCGAGGACCCGGCGACGGGCTCCCTGCACTGCATCCTGGCCCCGATGTTCGCCGATAAGCTCGGCCGGCCGACGGTGACGTTCCACCAGGCCTACCCCGGCCGTGGCGGCGACCTGGAGTGCGAGCACCGGGGGGACCGCGTCCTGCTGCGCGGCCGCGCAGCGACGGTGGTCGACGGCCTCCTGCGCGTCCGGCCCTGACACGCAGAAGGCCCCCGGATCGCTCCGGGGGCCTCCATCGGGGTTGGGGGGTGAACTCTAGCGGCGATAGCGGTCGCCGTAGCCATAGCCGTAGTCCCGGTCGCGGCGTTCGAAGCGGATCTGCGCCGCGAGGCGGTCGAACCGGCGGTCGAGGTCGGCGCGCTCCCAGCGGGTCAGGCCGTTCACCCGGTACCGGGCCTCCAGGCGCGCCAGCTGGTGGAATTCGCCGCGCAGGCGCCGGGCCTCGACGCGGGTCAGGTCGCCCCGCTGGACGCCGCGGTCGATGCGGCGGTCGAGCTGCTGCTGGCGCTGATTGATCGACTGCCAGTCATTGCCCGGGTGATGGTAGGGCTGCGCCGAGGCGGCCGTGGCGGAAAGGGCGAGGGCCGAGGCGGCGCCGGCGAGGGTCAGGATTGTGAGCTTCTTCATCGGTCAGAGTCCTTGGCTGAAAGGGTGTCCCTCTGAATGGCGGTCCCGCCCGCGGGGCGTCTGAACCCCGCGGGAAGGGCTTGGCCGCTAGCGGCGGCGGCCGTAGCCGTAGCCGTACTCGCGGCCGTCACGGTCGTAGCGGTCGGCGCGGCGATAGGTGTTCACCGCGCGTTCGATGCGGTTCACCGCCTGGTCGAGGCGCTGGCGCTCCCAGCGGCTCGCCTGGCCGGTCTCGACGCGCCACGCCAGGGGCTGGACGGCGCGGAGCTCGCCCATCAGCTCGCGGGCCTCGCCGCGCGAGATGCGGCCTTCGCGGGCGGCGTTGTTGATCTTCCATTCCAGTCCATCGACCTCGCCGCTAGTGTGGCGGGCGCCGGCGTAGGCGCGGTCGTGGCCACGGTCCCAGGACTGGGCGGCGGCGGGAGCGGCGGCCGTGGCCAGCGCGGCGGCGGCGGCGACCGAGAGCAGGATATTCTTCATCTGGTCCTCCAGACCATTCGAGCGCCGGTGACCCGGCGTTGATGGACTGAAGAAACCACACCGCCCCTGACGCGCGTCTGAGCCGGACGTTGTGCAAGGTTCAGGTTGGTGACGACGCGTTCAGGCCGCGTTCGTCTGGCTCGCGCCCGTCTGGGCGCCCCCCGTGGCGGCGGCGTTGAGCGCGGTGGAGATCGCCTCGTAGAGCTTGGCGATCTCGATCGGCTTGGCCACATGGCCGTCCATGCCCACCGCCAGGTATTCGGCGACCTGGTGGGAGAGCGCGTTGGCGGTCAGCGCCACGATCGGCGTCCGCGTCCGGCCCTGCTTCTTCTCGGCCGCGCGGATCGCCTTGGCGGCCTGGATGCCGTCCATGACCGGCATCTGGATGTCCATGAGGATCAGGTCGTAGCCGCCGACCCGCCAAGCCTCCACCGCCTCCTTGCCGTCGGGCACGATGTCGATGTCGATGCCCAGGGAGTTCATCACCGCCGTCAGCACCTGGCGGTTGGTGGGGTTGTCCTCGGCGGCCAGCAGGCGGATGCCGGCGTCGTGGCTGATCGTCGCGGTCGCCGCCGCGTCGTTCGCCTCGCCATGCTGCAGGGGCAGCTCGACGGTGAAGACGGAGCCCTTGCCCTCGCGGCTCTCCACGTCGATGGCGCCGCCCATCATCTGGGTCAGCTCGCGGCAGATGGCGAGGCCCAGGCCGGTGCCGCCGAAACGTCGGGTGGCCGAGTTGTCGGCCTGGGTGAACTTCTCGAACAGGGTCGGCAGCTTCTCGGGCGCGATGCCGACGCCGGTGTCGCGCACCACCATGCGGAGCGCGCCGGTGTCCGGATTGACGTCGATGAGGGCGGCGACCGACCCCTGGGGCGTGAACTTCACCGCGTTGGACAGCAGGTTGCCGAGGATCTGGCGCAGGCGGTCGGGGTCGCCGCGCCACCAGCCGGCGGCGGTGGGGTCGACCTCCACCTCGAACCCGAGGCCCTTGTCGCGCGCCTGCACCGCGTAGTTCTCGCGGGTGGCGGCGATGATCGGCTCGAGCTCGAAGTCGTCCCGGGCCAGCGTCAGCTTGCCGGCCTCGATCTTCGAGAGGTCGAGCACGTCGTTCAGCACCGCCAGAAGCAGGGCGCCCGACTGGCGGATGACATCCAGGCGGCCGCGCTGGGTCGGCGCAAGCTCGCCCATCGCCATCACCTCGGCCATGGCCAGCACGCCGTTCAGCGGCGTGCGGATCTCGTGGCTCATGTTGGCCAGGAACTGGGTCTTCAGCACGTTCGCGGCGTTGGCGGCGTCGCGCGCGCTCTCCAGCTCGCGCATGGCCCGCTTCAGGTCCTCCTCGCGCTCGCCGAGCTTGTCGAGGAGGTGGTTGAAGCTGTCGTTGAGGCTGCGGAACAGCTCGTCCTGCGCGGCGGCCTCCACGGGCGCGAAGCTGCCGCCGGCGGCCACCTCGTGCATGGCTTCCGACAGGCTCTGGACAGGCGCGATCACCCGGCGCGCCAGGCTGCGGGCGAGGAACAGGGCCACGCCGATGCCGCCGAACAGCAGGGCGAAGGTGAGCGCGATGAACTGCGGCAGCAACGGCGTCAGCGCCGGGCTCTCCACCGTCATATCCAGGCGCCCGACCAGGCGGCCCTTGTCCACCACGTCGGCGCGGATCGCCTCCGCGGCGTACCTGGGGTGACCGTCCTCGCGGCGATAGGCGGCGATCGGGCGGCCCGCGGGATCGCTGAGGGTGGCCGACACCACGCGCTCGCTGCCGGCCAGGGCGGCGAGCGGCGGACCGAGCGCGGCCAGGTCGCCTCTGGCCATGACCGGGGCCGCGGTCTGGGCGGTGATCTGGGCCACCGACTGGTGGATCTGGTGCGACTGGGTTTTTGCAACCGCCCATTGCTGCAGCATGAAGGTCAGGCAGGCCGCCAGCAGCACGACGAGCGTCGTGATCAGTCCCACGCTGGCCACTCGGGCGTGGAAGCTGGCGACGGGAACCCGGTCTGTCTCGCCGGTGGGCTGGGTCATGATGCTCGCGGAGGTCGCACGAGATTCCGCCTTAAGCCGATAATCCTAACGCTTCGCTTCCGAAGCACCCGCACGCCAAAGTTGTTCGCCCTCGGCGGGCAGGGGCTCGCGCGCCAGGCGAATCTGTGCCTGCACGGCCACGCTACAACCAGCAGCCGAGCAAATTATGCTTAACAACTGATGAATCGTTTGCCGGAAGCTTCACCTTTCATTTACCCTGACGGCGTGGGTTCCTTCGTGGAGGGGTTGTCTGATGGAAAAAGCGTTCGTGGCGCGCAAGGTCGCCAGCAAGCTGTTCGAGACCGAAGCCGCCGTCGACGGCGCGCTGGCGGAAGCCGCCGAGCTGATGAGTGTGATGCTCGCGGCCCGTAAGGACGTGAACACGTCCCTGGTGTTCGCCGATGACTGCCAGGTGAAGCTGATGGAAGCCATGAAGGCCCTCAGCGAGGCCCGTACGGCCATGGTGGGCGTGCACAACGAGCTGAACGAAGCCAAGCTTCGTCTCGGCATCCGCACGACGATGGACGTGATCAAGCCCTCGCTGCTGACCGAAGGCGAGAAGGCGGCCCTGCTGCGCGACGCCAGCTGATCAAGGTGTCCAGAGTTTAACTGTTGCTGCACCCCTTTGACCATCTAAGGGGTGCAGCAATGACAGCTGTCTACGCCCTTGCGACAATCCTGCTGCTCTTCGTCGCCGCCACCTGCGTCTTCGGGCTGGTGAAGGGGGGCGCGCCGGAGCGCTTTGCGGCCGGCCTCATCCTCGCAAATCTGCTTGTCGGCGTGCTCAACGGCTGGGTCATCGACCACCAGCCGCTGCTGTCCCTGGTCAACAACGGCCTGACCGCGCTCCTGCTGCTCCCGCTCACCGTCTACTACGCCAGCTTCTGGCTCGGCGGCGTCATGCTGCTGTACGGCCTGCTGTTCACCCTGCACGCCTACTACACCGTCGTCGCCCGGCCGTACGACGAGCTCTTCGCGAACCTCAACAACCTGAACTTCTTCGCCGTCAGCCTCTGCCTGCTGAGCGGCACCGTCATCGCCTGGCGCCGTCGGCGGCGGGCGGCGGCGGGCGGCTGATCGTCACCAGGCCCACACCGGCCAGGATCAGCGCCAGCGCCGCGATGGCCGACCAGCCGGGACGTTCTCCGAGCGCCGCCACGCCCAGGGCCGTGGCGAACACCGGCGCCAGGTAGATCCCCATGCTCATGAACAGCGGCCCCCGGCGGTGGATCAGGAAGACGTAGCCGATGGTGGCGATGGCGGTCGAGATCACCCCCAGGGCGATCATCGCCAGCAGCGACGGCAGGGGCGGCCAGGGCGGCAGGGGCTCCATCAGGATGGCCGCGGCCAGCGCGCAGGGCGCCGCCCACAGGCACATCATCAGGGCCCCGGCCGCGGCCGGGGCGGGTGGGGCGGTGCGGGTCAGGACATTGGCCACGGCGTAGAGGACGGCGCCCACCAGGGCGGCGATCAGGCCGGCCGTCTCGATGGTCATGCCCTCGGCGAGCCGGGGCGCCACCAGCACCACCAGGCCCGCGAAGCCCAGCAGGACGCCGGCCGTCTTTCGCCCGGTCAGCCGGTCCGAGGCCAGGAAGGCGTGGGCGAGCACGCCGGTGAAGATCGGCGACGCGCCGTTGCAGATGGCGTTGACCGCACTGGGCAGGCGCTGGGCCGAGTAGGCGTAGAGCGCGAAGGGCACGGCCATGCCCAGGAAGCCGATCAGGGCGTAGACTCGCCACACCGGATCGCGCCACGGCGGCAGCGGCTGGCGACGCGCCGCCATCACCAGGGCCAGCACCGGGATCGCCACCACCAGACGACCGGCGGTGTTCCAGAGCGGCGGGATGTGGGCCGTGGCGATCTTCAGAACGGCGAAGGACGAGCCCCACCACAGGACCAGGAAGGCCAGCACCGCCCAGTCGAAGGCCTTGGAGGTCGTCATGAGGGCCTTGGATCACGGTCCGAGCGCCGCGCCAATCGAGCTGCGCCATAGCGCCGCTCACGACAGGTTTCAGAACATTTCTCTTGCGCTGCAGCAAGAACCCGGATTTCTGGCGGGCGGGCCACGCCCTCCCAACGGGGCGCTGCTCATCTGCAAGGATGGGAGACATCGCTATGAATACCCCGCCGAAGCCGGCCATGCGCCCGGCTCGTCCCGAGTTCTCATCCGGCCCGTGCGCCAAGCGCCCCGGATGGACCCCCGAAAACCTTTCCAACGCCGTGCTCGGGCGGTCGCACCGGTCCAAGCTCGGCAAGGCGCGACTCAAGGAAGCCATCGACCGCACCCGCGAGGTGCTGGAGGTCCCCGACGACTTCCTGATCGGCATCGTCCCCGGCTCCGACACCGGCGCCGTGGAGATGGCCATGTGGTCGATGCTGGGCCCGCGCCCCGTGCAGCTCCTGGCATTCGAGAGCTTCGGCAAGGACTGGGTCACCGACGTGACCAAGCAGCTCAAGCTGGAGGCGGAGGTGCTCTCGGCGGACTACGGCCAGCTCCCCGACCTGACGAGGGTCCGCAAGGACGCCGACCTGGTCTTCACCTGGAACGGCACCACGTCCGGCGTGCGCGTGCCGAACGGCGACTTCATCGCCGACGACCGCGAAGGCATCACCATCTGCGACGCCACCTCGGCCGCCTTCGCCCAGACGCTGGACTGGGCGAAGCTCGATGTGGTGACCTTCTCCTGGCAGAAGGCTCTGGGCGGGGAGGGCGCGCACGGCGTCCTGATCCTCGGTCCCCGCGCCGTCGCCCGCCTCGAGAGCTACAGCCCGCCCTGGCCGATGCCGAAGCTCTTCCGGATGACCAAGGGCGGCAAGGTGAACCTCGAGATCTTCGAGGGCTCCACCATCAACACCCCCTCCATGCTCTGCGTGGAGGACTATCTCGACGCCCTGAAGTGGGCGTCGAACATCGGCGGCCTCGCCGAGATGAGGCGCCGGGCCGACGCCAACCTCGCCGTGCTGGAGGCCTGGACCCAGCGCGCGCCCTGGGCCGCCTTCCTGGCGGAGGACCCCGAGACGCGGTCCAACACCTCGGTTTGCCTGAAGGTGATCGACCCGCGGGTGACCGGCCTCTCGCCTGACGCCCAGGCGGACTTCGCCAAGAAGCTCGCCGGCGTGCTCGAGAAGGAGGGCGTGGCCCTCGACGTCGGCGGCTACCGCGACGCCCCGCCGGGTCTGCGGATCTGGTGCGGCGCCACGGTCGACACCTCCGACCTCGACGCCCTCACCCCCTGGCTCGACTGGGCCTTCGCCACCGTCGCTGCCGACCTGCAGGCCGCGGCCTAACCGGCCGCCCGCCCATCCCCTGACACGAGCCTCCCGTGACCGCACGGGAGGACTCCCTCTCCCGAAAGGAGACCACCGAATGCCCCGCGTGCTCATTGCCGACTCGCTCTCCCCGGCCGCCCTCGCCATCTTCAAGGAACGCGGCGTCGACGCCGACGTGAAGACCGGCCTTCCCAAGGAAGAGCTGCTCAAGATCATCGGTGACTACGACGGCCTGGCCGTCCGCTCGGCCACCAAGGCCGACAAGGATGTCCTCGCCGCCGCCAAGAAGCTGAAGGTCATCGGCCGCGCCGGCATCGGCGTGGACAACGTCGACATCCCCGCCGCCACGGCCGCCGGGATCGTCGTTATGAACACCCCGTTCGGCAACTCGATCACCACCGCCGAGCACGCCATCGCCATGATGTTCGCGCTGGCCCGCCAGCTTCCCGCCGCCGACGCCTCCACCCAGGCCGGCAAGTGGGAGAAGAACCGGTTCATGGGCGTCGAGCTCTACGGCAAGACGCTGGGCCTGATCGGGGCCGGCAACATCGGCGGCATCGTCGCCGACCGCGCCAACGGCCTGAAGATGCACGTCGTCGCCTACGACCCGTTCCTCTCCGAGGAGCGCGCCGTGGAGATCGGGGTGGAGAAGGTGGAGCTGGACGAGCTCCTGAAGCGCGCCGACATCATCACCCTGCACACCCCGCTCACCGACAAGACCAGGAACATCCTGTCGGCCGCCAACCTGAAGAAGACCAAGAAGGGCGTGATGATCGTCAACTGCGCCCGCGGCGGCCTGGTGGACGAGGTCGCCCTGCGCAAGCTGCTGGACGAGGGCCACGTCGGCGGCGCCGCCTTCGATGTCTTCGTGCAGGAGCCGGCCAAGGAGAACCCGCTGTTCGGCGCGCCGAACTTCATCGCCACGCCGCACCTGGGCGCCTCGACCAACGAGGCGCAGGAGAACGTCGCCCTGCAGGTGGCCGAGCAGATGAGCGACTTCCTGCTCACCGGCGCCGTCACCAATGCGCTGAACAGCCCCTCCGTCACCGCCGAGGAGGCGCCGCGTCTGAAGCCTTTCGTTGCGCTCGCCGAGAAGCTCGGGGCGCTGGCCGGCCAGATGGTCGACTACGGCATAAAGGGCATCGACATCGCCTACGAAGGCGAGGTCGCCAAGCTCAACACCAAGCCTATGACCGCGGCGGCGCTGGCCGGAATCATGCGGCCCATGCTGGCCGAGATCAACATGGTCTCGGCTCCGGCCGTGGCGAAGGAGCGGGGCATCTCGGTCTCGGAGTCCAAGCAGGAGGACTCGCCGATCTACGAGAGCCTGATGAGGATCGTCATCGAGACCGAGAAGGGCCGCCGCGGCTTCGCCGGCTCGGTCCTCGCCGGCGCGGCACGCATCGTCGAGGTGAAGGGCATGGACCTCGACGCGCCGTTCTCACCGCGGATGCTCTATGTGAACAACCTCGACAAGCCCGGCTTCATCGGCGCGATCGGGGCGCTGCTGTCGGACGCGAACGTCAACATCGCCACCTTCAACCTCGGCCGCGTCACCGTGGGCCAGGACGCCATCGCCATGATCGGTATCGACCAGGATCCGTCCGACGACCTGCTGAAGAAGATCCAGGCCCTGCCCCACGTGAAGGAAGCCCGCCTGCTGAAGTTCTGAGCCCGGCGGAGGGGGCTCTACCCCCCGCTCAGCGCGCCGAAGATCAGCAGTTCGTCCCCGTCTCTCAAGGGGCGGCGGACGTCGCGGGTCTCGTCCATGCCGACGAACAGCCGCATGTGCCGGCGCACCCGGTCCTGCTCGTCGACCACCCGGAACTTCAGCCCGGGGAAGCGACGGTCGACGTCGTCGAGGACGGCGTCCACCGTCGCGCCCTGCGCCTCCAGCCGGGTTTCGCCGCCGGTGTAGGAGGTGAGCTGGGAGGGGATCAGCACCCGGACCATCAGAGACGCGCCGCGGTCACCGAATAGATCTCCGGCAGGTGGGCGACGATCTGGCACCAGCTCTCCCCCTCGTCCCCGCTCATCCAGAGCTCGCCGCCGGTGGTGCCGAGGTAGAGGCCGACGGGCGCCCCCTCGTCGCGGCAGAAGGCCTGGCGCTTGACCGTGAACCAGCCCTGCTCGGCCGGAAAGCCGCGGTCCTGCCGCGTCCAGCTCCGGCCGGCGTCTGACGTGCGGTAAACGGCGGGGCGGCCGCCGGGACTGACCCTCGGCCACACCTCCGTGCCGTCCATGGGGAAGACCCAGGCCGTGTCGGCGTCGCGCGGGTGCGGCACGATGGAGAAGCCGATGTCGCCCACCTCCTCCGGCATGGCGTTCCCGATCCGCTCCCAGCGCTCGCCGGGCCGGTCGAGGCGGTAGATGCCGCAGTGGTTCTGCTGCCAGATGCGGTCCGGATTGGTCGGGGCCAGCGCGATCTGGTGGCTGTCCTGGCCGTACTCCGGATAGGGGTCCGGCAGGAAGTTCGCCTCCACGTTCTGGTTCAGCGGCCGCCAGTCGTCGCCGTAGTCGGAGGTCTCGAGGACGCCGGCCGAGCAGGTGGCCAGGTACATGTGCTTCGCGTCGCGGGGGTCGATGCAGACGCCGGCGACGATCGCCCCGTCGGGCGTGCCCCCGTCCGGCGGCAGCCAGTCCATGATCTTCGGGTGCGCGTTGAGGCCCTCCACGCTCTCCCAGGTCGCCCCGTCGTCGGCGCTGCGGAACAGGCCCGGCGGCGAGGTGGCCGCCCACCAGACGCCGGGTTCGCTGGCGTGCCCCGGCTCCAGCCAGAAGGTGTGGTTCACCGACCGGCCGTGCGGCTCGCCCTTCGGGAAGGCTGGCGGCTTCTGCGCCTCCTGCCAGCTTTCCCCGCCGTCCGTGGACCGGAAGATCGTCGGGCCCAGATGGCCGGTGGACGCGGCCATGAGCAGGGTCTTCCCGTCGCGCGGATCGAGGACCAGGTGGTTGACGATACAGCCCAGCAGGATCGG
>NZ_DAISJG010000054.1:0-16920 GCF_036821595.1 Phenylobacterium sp. | reverse complement strand
CGGCGATCGAGCGCGAGCTGCTGCGCGAGGTGTCGATCTTCTGGCGCACCCGGCTCCTGCGCAGCGTGCGCATCGCCGTGGCCGACGAGATCGAGAACGCCGTCTCCTATTTCGAGCGCAGCTTCCTGGCCGAGCTGCCCCGGCTCTACGCCCACTGGGGCGAGGTGCTGGGCGACGACGCCCTGCCGAGCTTCCTGCGCGTCGGCTCCTGGGTGGGCGGCGACCGGGACGGCAATCCCTACGTCACCGCCCAGGTGATGCGCCTGGCGCTGGCCCGCCAGTCGCGCGCGGCGCTCAGGATGTACCTCGACGCCATCCATGCGCTGGGCGCCGAGCTCTCCATGTCGGCGGATCTGGTGGACGTGACGCCGGAGCTGCAGGCCCTGGCCGACGCCTCGCACGACGACTCGCCGCACCGCGCCGACGAGCCCTACCGCCGCGCGCTCACCGGAATCTACGCCCGGCTGGCGGCGGCCTATCCGGGCCTCACCGGCGAGGCCCCGCCGCGGCCCTCGACCAAGCCGGCCGAGCCCTACCCGGGTCCGGAGGCGCTGAAGGCCGACCTGCAGACCGTGCTGGGCTCCCTGATGGAGAAGCACGGCCCGGCCTTCGCCAGCGGACCGCTGCCGGACCTGATCCGCGCCGTGGACGTGTTCGGCTTCCACCTGGCGACGCTCGACATGCGCCAGAATTCCTCGGTCCACGCCCGCGTGGTCGCCGAGCTCCTGAAGACGACCGGCGTCTGCGAGGACTACGAAGGGCTGGACGAGGCCGCCCGCTGCGACCTGCTCATCCGCGAGCTCTCACACGGCCGGCTGCTCGCCTCGCCGTTCGCCACCTATGGCGACGAGACCCGCCGCGAGCTGGAGACACTGGCCACCGCCGCCGAGATCAAGCGCCGCTACGGCCCGGAGACCATCCGCACCTACATCGTCTCCAACACCACCTCGGTGTCGGACCTGCTGGAGGTCTATCTGCTGCTCAAGGAGGTCGGCCTCTACGCGCCGGGCGACCCGCCGCGCGCCGAGGTGTTCGCCGAGCCGCTGTTCGAGACCATCGAGGACCTCCGCGCGGCGTCGAAGACCATGGCCCGCTACCTCGCCCTGCCGCTCGTGCGCGACCTCCTGGCCGCGCCGGGGATGCAGGAGGTGATGATCGGCTATTCCGACTCCAACAAGGACGGCAGCTACCTCACTTCCACCTGGGAGCTGCACAAGGCCTCGCGCGCGCTGTGCGCGGTCGTCGGCGGGGCGGGGCTGCGGCTGCAGCTCTTCCACGGCCGCGGCGGCGCGGTCGGCCGGGGCGGGGGCTCCAGCTTCGAGGCCCTGCTCGCCCAGCCGGCCGGCACGGTCCACGGCCGCATCCGCATCACCGAGCAGGGCGAGGTGGTGGCCAACAAGTACGCGGACCCCGAGCTCGCCCGGCAAAGCCTGGAGACGCTCACCGCCGGCGTGGTGCTGACGTCGCTGCGCGGCCACCGCTCCGCCGAGCTCGCCGCGCCCCAGAGCAAGGCCATGGACGCGCTTGCCCGCGCCGCCATGGCGGCCTACCGCGGCCTGGTGTTCGAGACGCCGGGCTTCGTGGACTACTTCTACGGCGCCACGCCGATCAGCGAGATCGCCGACCTCAACATCGGCAGCCGGCCCACCTCGCGCCAGCCGACCCGCAGCATCCAGGGCCTGCGCGCCATACCTTGGGTGTTCTCCTGGTCCCAGTCGCGGGCCATGCTGCCCGGCTGGTACGGCTTCGGCTCGGCCGTCGCCAACGCGGGCGTCTCGATGGCCCAGCTCAGGGAGCTCGACGAGAGCTGGCCCTTCTTCCACTCCACGCTCGCCAACATGGAGATGGTGCTGGCCAAGTCCGATCTCGCCATCGCCGGCCGCTACGCCGGCCTGGTGGAGGACCGGGCGCTGGCCGAGCACGTGTTCGGTGAGATCCGGGCGGAGTGGGCGCGGACCCACGAGGCGCTGCTGGAGATCACCGGCCAGTCGCAGCTCCTGGAGAAGAACCCCGACCTCGCCGCCGTCATCCGCTCGCGCCTGCCCTACATCGATCCGCTCAACCACCTGCAGATCGAGCTGATCCGCCGCCGCCGCCGCGGCGACGAGGACGAGGCGGTGCGCGAGGGCATCCACCTGACCATCAACGGCGTCGCCGCGGGGCTCCGGAACACGGGCTAGCGAGAGCTTGCATACATCCGCTAACAACGCGGCGATGTCCGAGAACCTCTACGACCTGCTCGCCGGCCGCTTCCCGGCCGACCGCGCCAAGCCCTGTTTCCTGCTGAGCGACGGCTCGGAGGTGAGCTACGGCGCCCTGGAGGAGGCCGCCGCGCGCGTCGCCGGCCGCCTCCTCGCCGAGGGCGTGAAGCCCGGCGACCGCGTGGCCATGCAGGTGGAGAAGAGCGTCGAGGCGGTGATGATCTACCTCGGCGTCCTGAAGGCCGGGGCGGTGTTCCTGCCGCTGAACGCCGCCTACACCCCCTCCGAGGTCGAGTACTTCCTGGACGACGCCGAGCCCGCCGTCTTCGTCACCGACGCGCCGGCCTGGGTGGCGG
This sequence comes from Phenylobacterium sp., assembly GCF_036821595.1. Classification (GTDB taxonomy): domain Bacteria; phylum Pseudomonadota; class Alphaproteobacteria; order Caulobacterales; family Caulobacteraceae; genus Phenylobacterium. The sequence goes on along the minus strand of NZ_DAISJG010000054.1, from coordinate 14,363 downwards.
AGGCGCGGGGCTTCGAGCCCCTGGCCCGCACGGTGGACCGCGCCGCCTCCGATCTCGCCTCGATCATCTACACCAGCGGCACGACCGGGCGCTCCAAGGGGGCCATGCTGAGCCATGGCGCCCTGGCGTCGAATGCGCTCGCCCTGCACGCCGCCTGGGGCTTCACGCCGGACGACGTCCTGCTGCACGCCCTGCCGATCTTCCACGTCCACGGCCTGTTCGTGGCCATGCACTGCGCCTTCCTCTCCGGCGCGCCCATGGTCTGGCTGCCGAAGTTCGCCGACGCCGAGGTGCTGAAGGGGCTGGAACGCGCGACGGTGATGATGGGCGTGCCCACCTTCTACACCCGGCTCCTGGCCAACCCCGGCTTCACCCGCGAGCTCGCGTCGGGAATCCGGGTGTTCATCTCCGGCTCGGCCCCGCTGCTGCCCACCACCTTCGCCGAGTTCGAGGACCGCACCGGCCAGCGCATCCTCGAGCGCTACGGGATGAGCGAGGCGGTGATCATCACCACCAACCCCCTCCACGGCGAGCGGATCGCGGGCTCCGTGGGCTATCCGCTGCCGGGCGTGGAACTGCGGATCGGCGGGGGCGAGGAGACCGGCGTCATCCAGATCCGCGGCCCCAGCGTGTTCGGCGGCTACTGGCGGATGCCGGAGAAGACCGCCGAGGAGTTCACCGCCGACGGCTACTTCATCACCGGCGACGTGGGCCGGCGGGACCCCGACGGCCGCGTCTGGATCTCCGGCCGCGCCAAGGACCTGATCATCTCGGGCGGCTACAACGTCTATCCCAAGGAGGTCGAGCTGGTCATCGACGTGCTGCCCGGGGTCGTGGAGAGCGCCGTCATCGGCGTGCCGCACCCCGATTTCGGGGAGGGCGTGGTGGCCGTGGTGATGGGGCAGGGGGACGAGGCCGCGATCATCGCCGAGGCGCGCCGCCGGCTGGCGGCCTACAAGGCGCCCAAGCGCGTGGTCTTCCTGGACGAGCTTCCGCGCAACGCCATGGGCAAGGTGCAGAAGAACCTGCTGCGGGAGCGCTACGCGGGGCTGTTCGCGGGGTCCTGAGGACGGTCGCCGGGACGGTCCCGCGGCTCGGTGAGATCCTGCAGCGGCACGGCGGAGAGCTGCCCGCCCACGTCCTGCGCCAAGACCTCGACCTCGTGGCCCTGACGGCGGGCGTGCTCGGCCAGGCGGCGGGCGGCGGCGAGCGCGCTGTCCCGGGAGGCGTAGCGGTCACGCCGAACGCCGGGCGCCAGGAGAGTCCAGCGCCCGCCGTACCAGATCACCGCGAATTGCAGCGCCATGCCCGCCGCGCCTCCCCAGCCACGGCCGAAGCAGGCCATGCGGGACAGCCGCTTGGCAATTACTCTTGTTAAGACGCCGCCTGACGGGCCGACGCGCCTCCGAGGGGCGGCGAGGCGGCCGGCCGGTAGTCGGAGATGCTCACCAGCAGCTCGCGCCTGAGCAGGATGGCGACGCCCGAGCGCAGTTCGATCAGCTTCTCGCGCCGCAGTTGCTGGAGCGTCCGGTTCACGTGCACGATCGACAGCCCGAGCACGTCGGCCATGATCTCCTGGGTGAGCGGCAGCGGAAAGCGCTGGCTGTCGCCGAGCCCCGAGAGCTGCAGGCGGTCCTGCAGCTCAAGCAGGAAGTGGGCGACGCGCTCATAGGCGGTCTGGCGGCCCAGCCGGACCATGTGGTCGAGGAGCAGGGCGTCCTCGGTGTGCTGCGCGCGCAGGAGGAACTGCGCCAGCCCCGGCGCCCGGCCGGAGAGGGCCGCCTCGATCAGGGGCTCGGCGTCGAGGGTCTCGAGCGCGGTCAGGGCCACGACGCTCGACAGCGGCGGCGGCGCGGGACGGCGGCCGAGGCCGAGCGGCTCGCCCGGCAGGATGAAGCCGAAAATCTGCCGGCGGCCGTCCGGGAGCACCCGTTGCCGGCTGGCCCAGCCCGAGACCACGAGCCGCGCCCGCGCACCCGACTGGCCTTCGCGGATGAGTTCTTCGCCGGGCGAATGCCGCTCCCGCCGTTCGCCCAGTTGACGGACGAAATCCTGTTCCGCTTCCGAGAGGTTGGCCACCGCGCCCAGCCGCCGGAGCACCTGATCGAGCGGACGTGGCGCGAGATGAGGTCTGAACCGGCCCGTCATCCGGGTTCCCTTGAGCTGATGGTGGCTCTGCGCCGGCGTGAAGGCCCCGCTATGACGGAACACTCAGGCGGCGCAATGGTTCCAGTGAAGATTGCAACTTATGCGCGATTGTCTAGGGAAAACTCTCGCATTACCGGAGCCAAACCCACCCGATTGCAAACGTCGGGTCGCCGACTTACCGGAAAGTCGCGCACATGCTCAGCAATGGCGAAGTCTTGCGGGGGCGATGGTTTGTAGAGCTCCAGGCTCTGCTGAAGGAACTGTGGGGTCGTTCTCCCGTTCTGCCGGTCCAGTATTTTGGAGCCTGCACATCAAATGAGGGATCACGCCAGCTTCGGCTACAGAATCAGCAAGGCCGAGGGCGAGTGGACTTGGACCACCTTCGACCTCGCCGGGAAGGTGGCTGTCCGGGGCCACGCCCCGACCAAGGCGGTGGCCGCGGCCTGCGTGATCCGCGCGCTGGCGCGATCCTCCGTGCCGGCCGGCGACATGGTTCGCGCCGCCTAGGGAAGCTGCCCCGCCGCCCCGGTCGGCCTGCGAGAGGCCGCCGCATCTGTCATTCTCTCTTCCCCGCCGCTCGGTCTGGCGGCGGCGCGCCGGCTGGGGCAGGGTCCCGGCCCACGGAAGAAGGGGAGAGACCATGGACCTGCAGCTGAAGGGCAAGACCGCCGTCGTCACCGGCGCCTCGCGCGGCATCGGCCGCAGCATCGCCGAGCTGTTCGCCGACGAGGGCGCCAACGTCGCCGTCTGCGCGCGCAACGCCGACCAGGTGGCCCAGACCGTGGAAGACCTGAAGGGGCGCGGCGTGGATGCCTGGGGCCAGGCCGTGGACATCGCCGACGGACCCGCCCTCAAGGCCTTCGTCGCCGGCGCCGGCGAGCGGCTCGGCGGCGTCGACATCCTGGTCTCCAACGCCAGCGCCCTGGTCAACGGCGGCTCCGAGGCCGACTGGCAGGCGATGTTCGACATCGACGTGATGGGCGCTGTGCGCAGCTTCGAGGCCGCGGCGCCCTTCCTCGAGGCGGCGGCGGCGGCGAAGGGCGACGCGGCCTTCGTGATGATCTCCTCGGTCTCGGCGGCCGAGACCCAGGGCGGCTCGGCCTACGGGCCGATGAAGGCGGCGCTGATCCACTATGCCAAGGGCCTTGCGCGGCAGTACGCGGCGAAGAAGGTCCGCGCCAACGTCGTCTCGCCGGGCACAGTGCTCTTCGAGGGCGGCGTCTGGGGCAATGTGAAGGACCAGATGCCCGGCTTCTTCGAGCAGATGATCAAGCGCAACCCGACCGGCCGCATGGCCACGCCCGAGGAGATCGCCGCGGCGACGGTGTTCCTGGCCAGCCCCCGCTCGGCCTTCACCACCGGCTCCAACCTGCTGGTGGACGGCGCCATCTCGTCGCGGGTGAACTTCTAGCCGCGCGCCCCCGAAGCAGGGCAGGTTCCGCGGCATGGCCAGGGATATCGACACCGACGCCGCCGCCGCGCACGAGGTGTTCCAGTCCTATGCGGGCATGGAGGGCCTGCCCGAGGCGCCGCCCCGTCCGCGCCTGAGCGCGCGCGCCTTCGCGGCCTCCGTCTATCCGGGCGTGCTGGTGGCGGTGACCATCGCGCTCGCCGCCTCCTGGCTGTCGCAGCACTACCAGGCGCCGGTGATGCTGTTCGCCCTGCTGTTCGGCATGACCTTCCACTTCCTGCACCAGGAAGGTCGCTGCGTCCCCGGCATCGAGTTCGCGTCGAAGGCCGTGCTGCGGGTCGGCGTGGCCCTGCTCGGCGCGCGGATCACCCTGGAGCAGATCCTCGGCCTCGGCTGGGCGCCGATCGCCATGGTGGTGGCGGGCGTCGGCAGCACCCTGTTCGTGGGCCTGCTGCTGGCCCGCCTGCTGGGCCTGAGCCGCGGGTTCGGCCTATTGTCCGGCGGCTCGGTGGGGGTCTGCGGCGCCTCGGCGGCGCTGGCCATCGCCTCGGTCCTGCCGAAGACGCGGGAGAGCGAGCGCGACGTGATCCTGGCCGTGGTGGTGGTCACCACCCTCTCGACCATCGCCATGGTGCTCTACCCGATGCTGGTGGCCCTGCTGGGACTCGACGACCAGCACGCCGGCCTGTTCCTCGGCGGCACGATCCACGACGTCGCCCAGGTGGTGGGGGCCGGCTACATGATCTCGCCCCAGGCGGGCGACGTGGCCACCTACGTCAAGCTGCTGCGGGTCGCCATGCTGCTGCCGGTGGTGCTGGCGGTGGCGGTGATCATGGCCCGCGGGCGGGGCGGCCCGGCTGCGCCGCGCGCGCCGGTCCCGCTGTTCCTGGTGGGCTTCGCAGGCCTCGTGGCGCTGAACAGCCTGGGCGTCCTGCCGGCGGCGGCCACCGCGGCGGCCTCGGAGGTGTCCCGCTGGTGCCTCGTGGCGGCCATCGCCGCGCTCGGCATGAAGACCTCGTTCAAGGCCCTCATCGACGCCGGCTGGCGTCCCGTCGCGGCGATGGTGGCCGAGACCGCCTGGATCGGCGGCCTCGTCCTCGCGGTCGTGCTTCTGACCTAGGCGTCCTGGATCGCCGAGAGCTTCCAGGGCCCCATGCGGTCGCGCACGAAGGTCCACAGCTCCGTGGTCTCCGTGGGCCGGTCGGCGTCGCCCGAGACGACCGCGCCGCTCGTGCGGTCGCGCATCACGTCGCGGCTCTCGTAGCGCAGGGCCGCGGTGACGTACTCGCGCTCGCCCTCGCGCCAGGCCTCGGCCACGTCGGCCTCCAGCAGGCGCACGTCGCTGACCTCGTTGCGGCGGCCCTGGGTGGCGTTCTGGCTCAGCTCCTCGGAGAGGTAGCTCATGACCTCCGGCGTGGTGACCTCGCGCAGCCGCGCGTAGTCCTCGCGGCCGAAGGCGTCCTGCACCTCGCCCAGCAGGCGCTCGAAGTCCTGGCGGTCCTCGGCGGTGACGGCGAGGTCGATGCTGGGGCCGGCGCTGGCCGGGGTGGCGGGCGTGTACATGCTGCCGCCGAACGGCCGGGCGCCGGAGCGGGCCTCGGGCGCCTCGAAGCGCGACGTCGCGCCGGGCCAGCCGGCGGCGCCGGCGACGGCCGGCTGCTGGCGGCGGCGGAACAGCTTCATCAGCAGCCAGACGCCCAGGCCGATCAGGGCCACCTGGAACAGGATGGCGGCGAAGCCCGCCATGCCCGCGCCGAAGCCGTTGCCCATCATCGCGCCGATCAGGCCGCCGAGCAGCAGGCCGCCCAGCAGGCCGCCGCCGAGGCCGCCCAGGAAGCCGCCGCGGCGCGGCGCCTGCGCCGGCGCGCCGGCCGCCGCCGGGCGCGCGCCCGGCTGCTGGGCGGTCGGCTGGCGCGGCGTCATCGAGCGCTCGATCGGCGCGGTCTGGGTGGGCGCGGTCTGGGTCCGCGGCGGCGGCGTGTAGGTGCGCGCGCCGCGGCTGCCGAAGCTGCCGCCGCGCCGCGCGTCGGCCGGGGCGGCCACCAGCAGGGACATCGCGAGCGCGACGCCGAAGGCGGCGACGAACCTGGACCGGACAGTACTCATCTGAAGAATCTCCCTTTGCCCCTGATGTATGGGCCCGGACGGGCCGCCGATAGGCCGGGGCATGCGAAATCGGACGGCGTTCAGGCGCTCACGTGGTCGAACAGGCCGGCGTTGTAGTCGCGGATGGCGTCCATGATCTCCTCGCGGGTGTTCATGACGAACGGCCCGTGGGCCACCATGGGCTCCCCGATCGGCGCGGCATGGCCGAAGAGCACCACGGCGTCGTCCTCGGCGGAGATCTCCACCGTGTCGCCGGGAAGGTCCAGCTCCGCCAGGTGCCACGGCGCCACGGCCTTGCCGTTTACCCCGACGTGCCCGCGCACCACGTAGAGGAAGACGTTGCGGCCGCCGAGCGAGCCGAAGCCCACCTTGCTCCCCGCCTTGAGCTCCAGCGTGGTCATGAAGACGCCAGTGAGCGAGGGAACGGGGCCGGTGTGGCCGCCCCAGGCGCCCGAGATCAGGTTGACCACCGCGCGGCCCTGGTCGGCGGTGAGCGCCGGGATCTGGTCGCGCTGCAGGCCGACGTAGCGCGGCTGGGTCATCTTCAGCCGGGAGGGCAGGTTCACCCAGAGCTGCAGGATCTCCAGCGGCCCGCCCTGGCGCTTGAAGTCCTCGGGCGAGACCTCGGCGTGGATCAGGCCGGAGCCCGCGGTCATCCACTGCACGCCGCCCGCCCTGATGACGCTCTCGTGCCCGGCGGAATCCCGATGCGCCAGCTCGCCCTCGAGGATGAAGGTCACCGTCTCGAAGCCTCGGTGCGGGTGCGGGCCGAACGGCAGGCCCTGGTTGTTCGGCGGATAGACCTGCGGCCCGTGGTGATTGAGGAACAGGAAGGGGTCCACCTGGGCCACGCGCGGCCCCGGCACCGGGCGGCGGGTCTGCAGGTCGCCGATGTCGTCGCGGTGGGCGGGATGCTGGGCGGTGACGGACTTCAGCGGCATCGGGGCTCCCTCGGGGGATCAACGCATACAGGGCCACTCCGGTCTTGCGAAGCGCGTCGGATGGTTCGAAGAACGGCGGCGATGGATCCCTCATTCTTCGACCTGCGCGCCACCCACAACCCGCACCGCTGGTACATGCCGCTGTCCCCGGCGGTCTGCGTCGGGCCGCCCGACGGCATGTTCATGTTCGGCGGCGTGGGCCTGGCCTCCGCCGTCAGCGCCATGGAGCGCACCACCGGCCGGCCGGTGATCTGGGCCACCGCCCAGTACCTGTCCTACGCCCGGCCGCCGAGCGTGGTGGACCTGGACGTCTGGGTCCCCGCCCAGGGCAAGTACAACAGCCAGGCCCGCGTCGTGGGCCACGTGGACGACAAGGAGATCTTCACCGTCAACGCCGCCCTGGGCGCCCGTCCGAGCGAGCTCTCCCAGCAGTGGCTGCGGATGCCCGACGCGCCCAGGCCCGAGGACTGCGAGCCGGCCGAACACTGGCGCGGCTCGGCGCTCGGCCTGCACAGCCGGATGGAGGTGCGGGTGGTGAAGGGGCGCTACGGCGCCGACCGGGACGGCCAGCCTGAGGCCGACGGCCGCTCGATGATCTGGATCCGCCCGCGCGAGCGCTTCCCCATCGACGCCCCCATGCTGGCGGTGATGGCCGACATGCTGCCGTCGGGCATCGGCAGCGCGCTGGGCCGGAACGCCGGCGGCAACAGCCTGGACAACACCCTGCGCGTGCGCCGGATCGTGCCCACCGAATGGGTGCTCTGCGACATCCGCATCCACGGCGTCCACGGCGGCTTCGGCCACGGCGCCATGTACCTGTTCGCCCAGGACGGCGAGCTGATGGCCACCGCCAGCCAGAGCCTCATCGTCCGCGTGCGCGAGACGGGGACCGACCGCTAGGGCGCTAGAAGGGCTCGGCCGCGACGCCCGGGCGCTCGTTGTCCCAGATCATCGAGACGATCTTCCAGGCGCCGGTCGCGTCCCTGAAGAGCTGGATGGAGTTGATCCCCCGCCGCTCGGGCGTCGTGTCGTCGGGAGCGGTGCGCGCCTCGTAGAGGCTCCAGACGTGGGCCATGTTGCCCAGCACGTCGATCCGCCGGGCGATCTCCACCTCGAAGAACGGGTTGGCCATGAAGAAGGGGGTGACGTCGGCCCGGTAATCGGCCGGGCCCATGGCCTTGATCCACGGCCGGCCGTCGGCGTCGACGCCGGTGCGCATCTGGCGCGAGTCGTCGCGGAACACCTCGAGCTGGCGGGTCCAGTCCCGGGGCCCCGCGGGCCCCGAGATCATGGCGTACATCTCGTCTATGACGGCGCCGATGGCTCTCTTCTCGTCCATGGCGGCGTTTGTCGCCGCCGGGACGCGCGAAGTCTAGTTCCGGGCCGGGATGACCACGGGCAGGTGCTCATAGCCCTTCACGAAGGTGGAGTAGACGCGCTTGGGCTCGCCCACGACCTCGATGGTCGGGAAGCGCTTCATGATCTCTTCCCAGATGATCTTGAGCTGCAGCTCGGCAAGCCGGTTGCCGACGCACCGGTGGATGCCGAAGCCGAACGACAGGTGGTTCCGCACCCGCGGCCGGTCGATGATGTAGTCGTTCGGCCGCTCGATGACCTCGTCGTCGCGGTTGCCCGAGACGTACCACATGACGACCTTGTCGCCCTTGCGGATGGTCTTGCCGCCGATCTCGTGGTCGGCCAGGGCGCGGCGGCGCATGTGGGCCAGGGGCGTCTGCCAGCGGATGGTCTCCGAGACCATCGACGGGATCAGCTCGGGGTCGGCCTTCAGCTTGCGGTACTCGTCCGGGTTCCGGTTCAGCGCCAGGATCGAGCCGGAGATGGTGTTGCGGGTGGTGTCGTTGCCGCCCACCGTCAGCAGCACGATGTTCCCGAAGTACTCGCGCGGCTCCATGTTCCGGGTCGCCTCGCCGTGCGCCAGCATGGACACCAGGTCCCCGGTGGGCTCGGCGTTGACCCGCTCGTTCCACAGGGCCGTGAAGTAGGCGTGGTACTCGACGAAGATCTGCATCTTCTGCTCGAGGGTCTCCACCAGGCCGCCGGGCATCGGGATCGCGGTGACCACGTCGGACCAGTAGATCAGCTTGCGGCGGTCCTCCTGCGGCATGCCGAAGAGCGTCGCCAGCGTCATGCCGGTGAGCTCCTTGGAGACCTTGTCGACCCAGTCGAACTCCTCGCCGATCGGCAGGCTGTCGAGGATCATCCCGGCCCGCTCGCGGATCAGCGGCTCCAGCCGCTGCAGGTTCAGCGGCGACACGGCGGGCGACACGGTCTTGCGCTGCACGTCGTGCTTGGGCGGGTCCATGGCGATGAACATCGGCAGCGGGCCCTGGTCGCCCTGCTGCTCGGCGATGGTGATGCCGCCCTCGGACGAGAACACCTGGTGGTTCGTGTCCACCGCCATGATGTCGTTGTACTTGGTGATCGACCAGTAGGGTCCGTGCTCGCTCTCGGCGGTGTAGTGGACGGGATCCTCGGCGCGCAGGCGCTCGAACATCGGCCACATGGCGTCGGCGGCGAACAGCGCCGGCTGCGCCGGGTCCAGGCTCTCGATCGGCGCCGAATAGGCCGCGTCGCGCGCCGCCTGCAGGCTCAGGAGATTGCCGTCGGCCATGATTGTTCCCTCCGCTTTTCGCTCTGCGTAGCGCGAAGGTGACGCGGGCGTCAACTTTTACGGGGGCTCAGCGCGGTTTCGTGATCACGCAGCCGACGACGGCGATCCGCTCCACGTCGGCGTAGGGGGCGGTGTCCAGTTCCTCGCCGAACACGTCCGGATCGAGTTCGCGGTAGGCGAGGGCGACGCCCGCGTCCTCGGCGACCCGGCGCAGTTCCTCCCGCAGCCGGTCGCGTCCGCCCTCGAGAATGGCGCTGCCGGTGTAGAGCAGGAAGCGGCCGCCCGGCGCGAGCTTCGGGATCGCGGCGCGCGCCCACTCCAGCGAGATCTCGCCGCCGTGCAGGTCCCCGCCGTCGCGATAGGCGCGGCCCGCCGGATCGACGATGTAGGGCGGGTTGGCCAGGATCAGGTCGCAGTCCTGCGGCGCGTCCCCGAGACCCGAAGCCAGCCGCGTGGCGAGCGGGATGCCGGCATGCTGCGCATTGATCCGCGCCAGGCGCAGGGCCCGCGGATTGACGTCGGTCAGCAGGGCCTCCCGCGCCCAGCAGCGCGCGGCGGCGACCAGCGCGCCGACGCCGGCCCCGCCGCCCACGTCCACCAGGCGGTGCAGCCGGCAGTCGTGGCCCATCTCCCGGGCCACGAAGTCGGCGAACCGGTAGCTGTCCGGCCCGAGGAAGACGGAGTCCTCCTCCGCCGTGGGGAAGGCGGAGTGCAGGAACAGCAGTCCGTGGACGCGTGAGACCCGCACGGCGCTCCGCCAGAGGTCTCCGTCCCGCGCCAGCATGCCGGCGGCGTCCAGGGCGTCGAACAGGTCGGGCGCCAGCAGGCCGTCGCGGAAGGGAAGGCTCCAGCCCAGCACGTCGCGGACGGAGCGGGCCTCCTGCATCCCCGGCCGGCGCACCACCCGCTGGTGGGTCAGCGGCGTCGGCGTGACGAAGTCGTAGCCGTCCTCGTCCAGCCGCCTCAGCAGCATCAGCAGGGCGTCGTCGGTGGCGGCGGGGGCGGCTGTGTCCGGCATGGCCCTGCTGAAAAGCCCCACCGTCCGGTTGGGTTCACCGCATCCGATCGGCCACGGTGGCGTTTGAGGCCGGGGATCATCTTTTCGGAAGGGAGCAGGCGTGGCGTCACGTTGGCCCGAGCGGCTGTGGATCGTCCGGCACGGCGAGAGCGCCGGCAATGTCGCCCGCAACCTGGCCGAGGCGGCCGGACACGGGCGCATCGACATCGCCGACCGCGACGTGGACGTGCCGCTCTCGGCGCTCGGCGAGGCCCAGGCCTGCGCGCTCGGCCGCTGGTTCTCGGACATGCCCGAGCACGAGCGGCCGGAGGTGGTGCTGAGCTCGCCCTACGTCCGGGCGCTGCGGACCGCCGACATCGTCCGCGACTGCGGCGGCTTCTCCTCCGAGGCGCACCGGCCGACGCCGGACGAACGGCTGCGGGAGAAGGAGTTCGGCGTCCTCGACCGGCTGACCCGCCACGGGATCAAGGACCTGCACCCCGACCAGGCGGAGTTCCGCCGGCTGCTGGGCAAGTTCTATCACCGGCCGCCGGGCGGGGAGAGCTGGTGCGACGTGATCCTGCGCCTGCGGAGCGCGCTCGACACCCTCTCGCTGCACCACGCCGAGCGACGCGTGCTGATCGTCAGCCACCAGGTGGTCGTGCTGTGCCTGCGCTACCTGCTGGAGTGCCTGAGCGAGGAGGAGATCCTGGAGATCGACCGGGCCCACGACGTGGCCAACTGCTCGGTGACCGAATACCGCCTCGACCGCAGCAGCGGCCCGAACGGCGAGCTCAAGCTGTTCCGCTACAACTTCACCGCGCCGCTGGAGCAGGAGGGCGCGCCGGTGACCACCGAGCCCGACGCGCCGGTGGCCGCCCGATGAGCGGCGCCGAGCTGGTCACGCCCGAGCTGCTGGCCAGCTGGCGGCCGCCGTCGATCCCGGAGGAGAGCGACAAGGAGAGCCGCGGGCGCGTCCTCGTCCTGGCCGGCGGCGCCCAGGTGGCCGGCGCCACCCTGCTGACCGCCGTCGCCGCCATGCGCGCGGGCGCCGGCAAGCTGCAGGTCGCCGCCCCCCGCAGCCTGGCCCAGGGGCTGGCGCTGGCCATGCCTGAGGCCCGGGTGATCCCCGCGCCGGAGACGCCGGAGGGGGAACTGGCGCCGGACGCCGCCGGCATGCTGGAGGACGCGCTCGACCGCTGCCAGGCGGCGGTGATCGGTCCGGGCATGGTGAAGGACGGTCCCGCCGGAGAGCTCGCGCTTCGCCTGGTGGAGGCCGGCGGGCCGCCCATGGTGGTCGACGCCGCCGCCATGCGCGGCCTGGCGGACGATCCCGGCCGGGCCGGCGCCCGCCGCGGCGAGCTCGTCCTGACCCCGCACGTGGGCGAGATGGCCGGGCTGATGGGCTGCTCGAAGGACGAGGTGGCGGCCGACGCCCTGGCCATGACCCGCCGCGCCGCCGCCCGCTGGAAGGCGGTGGTGGTGCTGAAGGCCGCGACGACCCTGGTCGTCAGTCCCGACGGCAAGGCCTGGCGGCATGTCGGCGGCCATGTGGGCCTGGCCACGTCCGGCTCGGGCGACGTCCTGGCCGGGATCATCGCCGGCCTGATCGCCCGCGGCGCCCCGCCGGCCCAGGCGGCGGTCTGGGGCGTGGCTGCGCACGGCCGCGCCGGCGGGCGGCTGGAAGCGCGGATCGCGCGGCTGGGCTTCCTGGCCCGCGAGCTGTTGGACGAGGTCGCCCCGGCCATCGCCGAGCTCGGCGGCGCATGACAAAGCCGTAAGGATCGCGGCCGCCGAAATCCGGTGTAGGAAGCGCCCAAACACGCGGGCCTCGCCCGTCAGGGAGCTTTCGTCACATGATCCTTCGCAAATCCTGGCTCGTCGCGGCCTCCGCCGCGGCCTTGCTCAGCGCCTGCGCCACGCCCGCCGAGCCGCCGCCGCCCGTCGCCGAGGCGCCCGCCGCCCCGGCGCCGGCCAAGCCCCGGCCGCAGTACGGGACCTTCGGCTTCGACACCGCCGGCATGGACCGCGCCGCCGCCCCCGGCGACGACTTCTTCGCCTACGCCAACGGCGGCTGGGCGAAGGCGACCGAGATTCCCGCCGACCGCTCGAACCTGACCAGCTTCGCGGTCATCGCGGAGCGCGCCGCCCAGCGGACCCGGGCGATCATCGAGGAGGCCGCCGCCGCCGACGCCCCGGCCGGGACCGACGCCCGGAAGATCGGCGACTACTACGCCAGCTTCATGGACGAGGCGGCCATCGAGGCCGCCGGCGCCACGCCGCTGAAGCCCGAACTCGACCGGATCGCCGCCATCCGCACCCGCACCGACCTGTCGCGCGAGCTGGGCGCCTCGATCCGCGCCGACGTGGATGCGCTGAACGCCACCGACTTCTACACCGACCGCTTCCTGGGCCTGTGGGTCGCCGAGGACCTCAACGACACCACCGTCTACCGGCCCTATCTGATGCAGGGCGGCCTCGGCCTGCCGGACCGCGAGTACTACCTGGGCTCCAGCGACCGGTTCACCGAGATCCGCGCCAAGTACAAGGCGCACATCGCCGAGATGCTGCGCCTCGCCGGCTACTCCGACGCGGACTCCCGCGCCGCCCGTGTGCTGGCGCTGGAGACCGCCATCGCCCGCGCCCACTGGACGGTGGACCAGACCGCCGACGTCCTGAAGGCCAACACCGTCTGGACCCGCGCCGACCTGGCCAGGAAGGCCCCCGGGCTCGACTGGGACGCCTTCCTGACTGCCGCGGGCCTCGCCGACCAGCCGCGCTTCGGCGCCTGGCAGGACAGCGCCATCGCCGGCATGTCGAAGCTGGTCGCCAGCCAGCCGATCCAGGCCTGGCGCGACTACATGGCCTTCCACGCGGTGGAACGCGGCGCGCCCTTCCTCTCGAAGCCGTTCGCCGACGCCCACTTCGCCTTCAACGGCCAGACGCTGTCGGGCACGCCGCAGCAGCGCGAGCGCTGGAAGCGGGCGGTGGACAACACCTCCGGCGCGCTCGGCGAGGCCGTGGGCAAGCTGTACGTCGCCCGCCACTTCACGCCGGACCAGAAGGCCCAGGTGGAGGAGATGGCGAAGAACGTCCTCACCGCCTTCGGCCAGCGCATCGACCGCATCGACTGGATGACCCCGCAGACCAAGGCCGAGGCGAAGAAGAAGCTCGCCAACTTCCGCGTCTACGTCGGCTATCCCAACAGGTGGCGCGACTACTCGGCGCTGGAGATCCGCCGCGGCGACGCCTACGGCAACCAGCAGCGCGCCGAGCTCTTCGAGTACCGCCGCAACCTCGCCAAGCTGGGCCGGCCGGTGGACCGCGAGGAGTGGTTCATGACGCCCCAGACGGTGAACGCCCTGTTCGCCCCGTCGCAGAACTCGATCATCTTCCCCGCCGCCATCCTGGAGCCGACCTTCTTCGACCCGCACGCCGACCCGGCCGTGAACTACGGGGCCATCGGAGGGGTCATGGGCCACGAGGTGAGCCACGGCTTCGACGACCTCGGCGCCCAGTTCGACGCCGACGGCAACCTGCGCAACTGGTGGACGCCCGCCGACATGGCCCAGTTCAAGGCCCGCACCACCATGCTCGCGGAGCAGTACAGCGCCTACAAGGTGTTCCCGGATCTGAACCTCAACGGCCAGCAGGTGCTGGGCGAGAACATCGCCGACGTGGCGGGCCTCGCCGCCGCCTACGACGCCTGGAAGATGTCTCTGGGCGGCCGCGAGGCGCCGGTGATCGACGGGTTCACCGGCGACCAGCGCTTCTTCCTCGGCTGGGCGCAGAACTACCGCTCGAAGTACCGGGAGGCCGCCCTGCGCCGCGCGGTGGTCACCGGGGTGCACTCGCCGGGCATGTACCGCGCCCTGACGGTCCGCAACCTGGACCAGTGGTATCCGGCCTTCGACGTGAAGCCCGGCCAGGCCCTGTACCTGACGCCCGACCAGCGGGTGCGCATCTGGTAGCCGCGGTCCCGATCGCCGACCCGGACGACCCGCGCATCGAGCCCTACCTGGCGGTGCGCGAGCGCGACCTGGTCGGCCGCTCGGGACTGTTCGTCGCCGAGGGGCGGGTGGTGCTGGAGAAGCTGGTCCAGGCCGGCCGCCACCCGCTCGTCTCGGT
>NZ_DAISJG010000053.1:0-17177 GCF_036821595.1 Phenylobacterium sp. | reverse complement strand
GCGCCGGGTACGAGGCATCGCGGGCGGAACACTTCCTGTTCAGCCCCACCCGACGAGGCGAAAAAACAGCAAACCTCCGGGCGGGGCAAGCGCCACCACAGGGATTCTACGGTTCGACGTAGCCCTCGGCGCCCAAACGCAGCACCCCGGCCTTTGGATCCCGTTCGAAGACCAGGCCCCCGCGCGCGGAGCCCTGGCCGGGCACATAGTCGAAGACCGCGCGGCGTTCCTCCACGACCGTCCCGCCCTGTTCCAGACGCCCGACCACCTCCACGTCGGCGGCCGTGGCGTAGCTGTCGTTCCGCACCTCGATCTCCGCCACATGGCCCGACGCCTGGGCGTGCACCGCCCGCAGCCTGATCTCGAGGTCCGGGGGGGCGGCCGTCGTGTCGACCGCCTCCCAGACCGAATAGCCGAGCACCGCCAGGGTGAGCACAAGGCCCACGCCGGCGGCGATCCACTCCGCCAGCGGTGTCCGCTGGACCAGGGTCGCCGGGGCCTTGGCGGCCGGTTTCCTGCGCGCGGCCATGGCCTACACCAGGAGCCGCGCGGCGGCCGCGCCGAGCGAGGCCGGGAAGCCCAGGACGATGGCCGAGCGCACCGTCTCGGCCACGCTCGCATGGTCCAGCCGGCCGAAGGTCCACAGGATGTAGAGGCTGACCAGCAGGGCCGCGCCGTAGCCGGCCAGGGTGTAGTGGACGAAGGCCCGCGCATGTCCCTCGTGCTCGGCCTGGCCGCCGAAGCCCACGGTGTAGACCAGGGCGTGCAGCAGGATCAGCGAGGCCGCCACCGCAGCCACCGCGTGCCACGGTCCCATCTGGTAGCCGATCAGCACCATCTCCTCCGTCGGCGCGACGTTGAACGCCAGGAACAGGGCCCCGGCCGTCATCAGGAACAGCTGCCCGAGGTAGCCCGCCCGCTCCTCCCTGGGATTGTCCGCGCCCTCGCCGTTCCCCTGCAGCTGCTTGTTGGCGACGATGGCCCCGATGCTGGCCGGCGCCGCCTGCACCGCCACCTTGCCGACGATCTCGCGCAGAGGCATGTCCGGGCCCAGCAGGCCGAAGAGCGTGAGCAGCGCCGCCGAGACCACGAAACCCACGGCCAGGGCCGCCAGGGCGTCGAGCACGTCGTCGGCGGCGCTCTCGGACTCCCGGAAGCCTGCGAACACCGCCAGGCCGTAGACCACCGCGCTGGTCACCAGGAAGAACAGCGCCAGGCGCAGCCGGTCGACGTAGAAGCCCAGCTCCCACATCTCCATGGTCATGATCAGCGGGAAGCTGAAGATGATCGCGCCCGCGGCGGCCCGCGCCAGCCCGCGCCCGTAGCTCTCGTCGAGGCTCACCTGACCCATCCGCCCTCCAACGCACGAACGGTCAAGCTTGTGCCAATCGAGCGGATGACGCCGCCAACTCCCCTGTCACGGCCTGCAGATTTCCTGCGGGCGGCTCGCCTTGCGGGTGTCGGACCCCTCCTCTAAGTCACGCCCAGGGCCGACCCGCCCGCCATCTCGGCGCGCGGAGATTTTCTTTTGATGTAAGGTCCCCCATGGACGCCCGCCTCGCGCCCGCCCCGTTCACCGAGACCCGCGACAGCCGCTTGCCCACGCCCTCCGCCGCCACGCTCACCCACCTGCAGCGCCTCGAAGCCGAGAGCATCCACATCATGCGCGAGGTGGTCGCCGAGGCGACACGCCCGGTGATGCTCTATTCGATCGGCAAGGACTCGGCGGTCATGCTGCACCTGGCGGCCAAGGCCTTCCATCCGTCCAAGCCGCCCTTCCCGCTGCTGCACGTGGACACCACCTGGAAGTTCCGGGCGATGTACGAGATGCGCGAGCGCATGGCCCGCGAGCTCGGCTTCGAGCTGATCGTCCACAAGAACCCGGAGGCCGAGGCCCGCGGCATCAACCCCTTCGACCACGGCCCGCTGCACACCGACATGTGGAAGACCGAGGGCCTCAAGCAGGCGCTCGACAAGTACGGCTTCGACGCGGCCTTCGGCGGCGCCCGGCGCGACGAGGAGAAGTCCCGCGCCAAGGAGCGCATCTTCTCGTTCCGCTCGGCCCAGCACCGCTGGGACCCCAAGAACCAGCGCCCCGAGCTCTGGCGGCTCTACAACACGCGCAAGAACCCCGGCGAGAGCATCCGGGTCTTCCCGATCTCCAACTGGACCGAGCTCGACATCTGGCAATACATCCACCTGGAGAACATCCCCATCGTCCCGCTCTACTTCTCCGAGGAACGGCCGGTGGTGGAGCGCGACGGGACGCTGATCATGGTCGACGACGACCGCTTCCCGCTGCGGCCGGGCGAGACCCCGCAGATGCGCTCGGTGCGGTTCCGCACCCTGGGCTGCTACCCGCTCACCGGCGCGGTGGAGAGCAAGGCGGCGACCCTTCCCGAGATCATCCAGGAGATGCTGCTCACCACCACGAGCGAGCGCCAGGGCCGGGTCATCGACCACGACCAGGCCGCCTCCATGGAGAAGAAGAAGCAGGAGGGCTACTTCTGATGGCCCACCAATCCGCGCTCATCGCCGAGGACATCGGGGCCTACCTCGAATCCCACGAGAAGAAGTCCCTGCTCCGCTTCCTCACCTGCGGCTCGGTGGACGACGGCAAGTCGACCCTGATCGGCCGGCTGCTCTACGATTCCAAGATGATCTTCGAGGACCAGCTGGCGGCCCTCGAAGCCGACTCCCGGAAGGTCGGCACCCAGGGCGGCGAGATCGACTTCGCCCTCCTCGTGGACGGCCTCGCCGCCGAGCGCGAGCAGGGCATCACCATCGACGTCGCCTACCGCTTCTTCTCCACCGACAAGCGCAAGTTCATCGTCGCCGACACTCCCGGCCACGAGCAGTACACCCGCAACATGGTGACCGGCGCCTCCACCGCCGACGCCGCCGTCATCCTGATCGACGCGCGCAAGGGCGTGCTGACCCAGACCCGCCGGCACAGCTATCTCGTCAGCCTCCTGGGCATCCGCCACGTGGTGCTGGCGATCAACAAGATGGACCTGGTCGGCTGGGACCAGGAGCGGTTCGACGCCATCGTCGCCGACTACCGCGAGTTCGCCGCCCAGATCGGGCTGACCGACTTCACAGCCATCCCGATGTCGGCCCTGCGCGGCGACAACATCACCGAGCCCTCGCCCCACGCGCCCTGGTATTCCGGCCCGCCGCTGATGCGCTGGCTGGAAGAGGCGCCGATCGAGGACGACCTCCGGGAGAAGCCCTTCCGGATGCCGGTCCAGTGGGTGAACCGGCCGAACCTCGACTTCCGCGGCTTCTCGGGCCTGGTGTCCTCCGGCGTGATCCGGCCGGGCGACAGGGTGAAGGTCCTGCCCTCCGGGCGCGAGAGCACGGTGGCCCGGATCGTCACCATGCGTGGCGACCTGCCCGAGGCCGTGGCCGGCCAGTCGGTGACCCTCACCCTGGCCGACGAGATCGACGTCAGCCGCGGCGACGTCCTGGCCGCGGCGGCCGCGCCGCCGGCGGTGGCCGACCAGTTCGAGTGCGCCCTGGTCTGGTTCGACGACGAGCCGATGCTGCCGGGCCGGCCCTACCTGATGAAGCTCGGGACCCGCACGGTCTCGGCCCAGGTCACCGAGCCCAAGCACAAGGTCAATGTGAACACCCTGGAGCGCCTGGCGGCCACCCGCCTGGAGCTGAACGAGATCGGGGTCTGCAACCTGGCGCTGGACGCCCCCATCGCCTTCGATCCCTACGCGGAGAACAAGGACCTCGGCGGCTTCATCCTCATCGACCGGATCTCCAACCGGACGGTGGGCGCAGGGATGCTGCACTTCGCCCTGCGCCGCTCCCAGAACATCCACTGGCAGGCGCTCGACGTGGACAAGGCCGCCCGCTCGGCCGCCAAGGGCCAGAAGGCGCGCGTCGTCTGGCTGACCGGCCTCTCCGGCGCCGGCAAGTCGACCATCGCCAACCTGGTGGAGAAGCGCCTCCACGCCGAGGGGCGGCACACCTACCTCCTCGACGGCGACAACGTCCGCCACGGGCTCAACAAGGACCTCGGCTTCACCGAGGAGGACCGGGTCGAGAACATCCGCCGGGTCGCCGAGGTGGCCAAGCTGATGGTCGACGCCGGCCTGATCGTGCTGGTCTCCTTCATCTCCCCGTTCCGCGCCGAGCGCCGGATGGCCCGCGACCTCATGGAGGACCGGGAGTTCGTGGAGGTGTTCGTCGACACCCCGCTCGCCGAGGCCGAGCGGCGCGACGTGAAGGGCCTCTACGCCAAGGCCCGCGCCGGCCAGCTCAAGAACTTCACCGGCGTGGACAGCCCCTACGAGCCGCCCGAGCGCCCGGAGATCCGCATCGACACGACGAAGCTCTCCCCTGAGGAGGCCGCCGAGAAGATCTTCGACTGGCTCGAAGGCGGCGGTTTCGATCCCGTCATCTGACGCTCGCGCTTAGTTGAACGGACGGTCGGAACTGTCCCGCTTGGCGGCGGTTACCTTCCGCAGTCCCGGCCAAGCCGGGCCATGAAGCCCTCGAGTTGAGGCCCGGCGACCCCCGCATTCCGGTCGCCGGGCCTTTTCGCGTCTGGCCACGGCCCAGCTTGTTCGTCCATCCTCCCGGCGGGCGAAGGGGGACGGATCCATGGGCTTTCTGTTCATCGGGCTGCTGCTGGCGAGCGCGATCGGCGCCGTGCTCGCGACCCGCCTCTCCTTCCGCGGCTGGGGCCCGCCGACCTTCGCCCAGGTCTCCGCCGTCACCCTGACCCCGCTGTCGGTGGTCTTCGGCTTCACGGTCGCCTTCCTGGCCGCCCAGGTGTGGGGCTCCTGGGACCGGGCCGTGGGCTTCGTGGGCCAGGAGGCCAGCGCCCTGCAGGAGAGCGTGGTCCTGGCCGAGGCCCTGGACCCCGCCCTCGGCCGCGCCCTGGCCGCGGACATAGCCGTCTACGCCGCCGCCGCGCCGGCCGAATGGCGGGCGATGGAAGCCCGCACGGAGACCCTGCGCGCGCCGCCCGCCGGCCTGCTGCAGGCCGTCCACCGCGTCGCCACCTATTCCAGACCGGACGCCGCGGCGGCCACCGACAGAATCCTGGCTGCGCTCGACACCGCCCTCGACGCGCGCCGCCACCGGATCCTGATCAGCGAGACCGGCGCGCTCGGCCTCGGCCGCTGGCTGGCGGCCGCCGTCCTGGCCATGTGCCTCCAGCTCACCATCGCCATGGTCCACGCCCACGACCGGCGGGCCCAGCTCCTGACGGTGGCGGTCTTCACCGTCGCCGCCGTCACGGCGCTCGCCATGGTGGCGGCCTTCGACCAGCCGTTCCGGGCCACGCCGGCCGGCGTCCAGCCGCATGCGCTCCTGGAGCTGGCGGCGCCCCCGCGCGCCCTCCCCTAGAACTCCAGGACGATCTTGCCGAAGTGCTCGCCGCCGGCCATGGCGGCAAAGGCGGCGCGGGCCTCCGTCCAGGGATAGACCTTGTCCACCACCGGCCGGATCCGGTGCAGCTCGATGGCCCGGCACATGGCCTCGAACATGTCGCGCGAGCCCACGAACACGCCCTGCAGCTTGGCCGCGTTGCCGATCAGGGCCGCGGGGTTGAAGCCCTCGCCCGCGCCCGCCACCACGCCGATGATGGCGATGTGGCCGGCGATCCGCACGGCGCGCATGCTCTGCTCGATGGTGCCGCCGCCGCCGACCTCCATGATGAAGTCGGCGCCGCGCCCGCCGGTCGCCTCGCGCACCGGCTTCGACCAGTCCGGCGTCTGGCGGTAGTTGACCAGGTGGTCGGCGCCCAGGCCCCGGGCCCGCTCCAGCTTGTCGTCCGACGAGGAGGTGATCAGGGTCCGGTAGCCGGCGGCGTGGGCGAACTGCAGGCCGACGACCGACACCCCGCCCGTGCCCTGCAGCACCACGGTGTCGCCCGGCTGCAGCTTGGCGTCCTCGAACAGCGCCCGCCAGGCGGTCAGGGCCGCGCACGGCAGGGTCGCCACCTCCTGGTCGGTGAGGAACTCGGGGACCTTCGACAGCCCCTCCTGGCTGAAGGTCTGCAGCTCCGCGCCCGCCCCCGGGATCGGGAAGCCCAGCGCCGTCATCGCCTTCTCCAGCGTCGGCGGGCCGGAGGTCCAGCCCTGGAAGAACATCGTCGCCACCCGGTCGCCCGGCTTGAAGCGGGTGACGCCCTCGCCCACCGCCTCGACCACGCCGCAGCCGTCCGAGAAGGGCGTGATCACGTCCGTGGTGCTGGCCGAGCCGCGGCCGTACATGCCGTTGACCATCAGCAGGTCGCGGTAGTTCAGCGACACCGCCTTCATCCGCACCAGCACCTCGCCCCGGCCGGGCGTCGGATCGGGCAGCTCCACCACCTTGATGGCGTCCAGGCCCCACGGGGCGGCGACGTTCAGTGCGCGCATGGTCAGTCCTCCTGCCGCGGATTTGCCGCCGGGCTCACCCCGCCCGCAAGCCTGTCGCCACGTCAGGGTCGGGCCCCTGGCCCTCCTCCTCGATGGAGGAGGGTTGGGTGGTGGTGTGGCCGCTGGGCTGACGGAGTGGCGCCGTTGGGCGCGGCGCCCATTCGCTCTCCTCGCCCCGTCGCCCTGCCACCACCACCATCCCTACCCTTCCTCCCTCGAGGAGGAAGGGGCGCGCACCCGGCGGGTTCGCCGGACGACCCGCTCAGCCCCGCGCGCTCGGCAGCAGGGCCCTCTCACCCCACTGGTCGGGATCGTGGCCGTAGATCATCACCGTCTGCGGCCCGCGCATCGCCATCAGGGCGTCGAGCGAGCGGTTCATGGCGGCGTGGTCGGCGTAGGCCGGGAAGTTGCGGCTGACCGCGGACTCGGCGGTGTAGCAGGCGTCCCCCACCAGGATGTGGTCGCCCTGCTCGCTGCGCACCCGCAGCGACTGGTGGCCAGGCGTGTGGCCGTGGCTGGGGATGCAGGTCACCGAGCCGTCGCCGAACAGGTCGTGCTCGCCGTCCACCAGCCGCAGCTGGTGGCCGAGGTCGAAGAACCGCTTCGGCAGGAAATAGCGTCGTGAGGTCTCCTCGTCCGCGCCGGCCGCCCATTCCTTGGCCTGCACCACCACGGTGGCGTTGGGCAGCGAGCCCAGTCCGCCCGAGTGGTCGAAGTGCAGGTGCGAGAGCACCACGTAGCGGACCTTGGCGGCGTCGATCTCCAGCCGCTCCAGGTGCCGGCCGAGCGTCTCGTCGGCGGTCAGCGACACGTCCATGCCGCCTTCGCGGAGCCGCTGGCGGTAGGGGTCGTCGGCGTCCTGCATGTCGTCGTGCAGGCCGGCGTCGAACAGGGCGACCCCCTCGGGGTGCTCGATGACGTAGAACGGCACCGGCACGGCCACCCGCTCGGCGGCCATGCCGAGACCCGCGCCGGGGCTGTGGAACTGGCCGCAGACGCAGCCGAACAGGCGGGTCATGGTCGCCTCCTCTCGGACGGGGTCCCCTCAGACGGGATCCAGGCGACGCACTCCATAGAGCCTGACGGCGCCGATCAAGCCCGCAATGCAGAGCGCGGCCATGAGCAGGTAGCCCTGGGCGCCGTGGCGGTCGAACAGCCAGCCCGAGGCGATGGTGGCGAGCCCCGCCAGCACGCCCCCCGACAGCGCCGAGTTGATCGCCTGCGCGGCCGAGGCGTTGCGCGGCGTCGCCAGCCGCTCGACGAGCTGCAGCGAGGCCAGGAAGGTCGCCGCATAGCTCAGCACGTGCAGCGCCTGCAGCGGGAACAGCAGCCAGAGCGGCGGCGAGAAGGCGAGCGCCACCCAGCGGACCAGCGCCGCGGCCCCGCCCAGCACCAGAAGCCGCCGGGGCCCCACCGCGCGCCGCCACGGCTCCATGAACCACAGGAACAGCACCTCCGCCGCCACGCCGACGGCCCAGAGCACCCCGGTCATGCTCTCCGCGATCCCCTGCTGCTTCCAGGAGAGCGCCGAGAACGAATAGTAGAAGGCGTGCGCCGACTGGATCAGCCCGGCCGAGACGACGGCGGTCATGAAGGCCTGGTCCTTGAGCAGACCGGTCAGCCCGGCGAAGCGCTCGGCGGCTCCCGCCATCGGCCCGCCTTCGTGCACCTCGTCCGGCGGCAGCAGCAGGCGCGCGCCGAGGCTGGCCAGGGACGCGGCCGCCACCATCCAGACCAGCACCAGCTCCGGCGAGCCGCGCGCCACGAGCCAGCCGACCACCAGGTTGGCAACGATGAAGGCCGCCGAGCCGATCCCCCGGGGCCAGCCGTAGTTGAACCCGTCCCGCGCCGCGCGCCTGAGCACGATCACGTCGGTCAGCGGCGACAGCGTCGAGAACATCGAGGAGGCCGCGAACCACACCACCGCCCACCAGACGAAGCCGAACGGCAGGGCCATCAGGGCGAACAGCCCCGCCACCGCCGCGCCCATCAGGATCAGGGCCGTGCGCCGCAGCCGGAAGCTGTCGGCCCACACCGCCAGCAGCGGCGCGGTGAACGCCCGGGCCAGCATCGGCAGCGACAGGATCAGCCCGATCTGCGCGCCCGACAGCCCCCGGTGCTCGAACCACACCGGCAGGTACGGCGAGCTCGCGCCCGTGCCGATGAAGATGGCCCCGTAATAGAGGCCCATGCGGACCGCGGGCGTCATGGCCGCCTTCTAGCCGGAGTCGGCCCCCGGGCGCTCGCTTTGCGGCTTGAGGCCGAACATCCGCCGCACCGGCCTCCAGGGCCGGATCGCCACGTGGTAGGCCCCCAGCGGCAGCAGCCCTGCGGCGCCCAGCAGCGACGCAGCCTCCAGCGCCAGGGGGAGTCGCAGCGGGAAGACGAGATAGGCCGCCGCCAGCATCGCCGGCTGGTGCAGGACATAGACCGGCAGCACCGCCTCGTTGAGGTAGCCGAGCGCCGCCGACGGCCGGTCCAGCCAGCGGGCGGCGTAGCCCGCCACCGCGAGCACGGCGGTCCAGCCGTAGGCGCCCTGCAGGGCCCGGTAGAGGACGGCCGGGCCTAGGTCATCCGGCTGGGCCAGCACGACCGCACGGGCGGCGAGGTATAGCGCGAGCAGCGCCGCGGCGGCGGCTAGCAACGTGCGTCGGCGGGCCCTGACCGCCGCCCAGGCGTCGTCCCGGTGGGCCAGCAGCGCGCCGGCGGCGAACAGGCCGAGCCACTTCAGGTGCGCGCCCCAGTCGTTGTAGAGCGCGTGGGTGACCGGCGCGGCGGTCCCGATCAGCACGTCGGTCGCCGCCATCCAGAAGCCGGGCGCGACCAGCAGCAGGGCGGGCGGCGGGACGGGCGGACTGCGGCGCCGGAAGGCCGCGGCGGCGGCCGCCAGCAGCAGGGTGTAGGGCAGCAGGTAGACCAGGAACCACAGGTGGTCCCAGGTCGGCATGGGGCGGCCGAGCGCCCCGAACAGGCTCCGGTCGCTCGTCAGGTAGGACGTGAACCAGAAGTCGAGGTAGCCCTTCGCCGTGTCCCCCTGGGTCAGCAGTTGCACCCAGACCTGCAGCGGATTGACCAGCAGCATGCCGGTCAGGATCACAGGCCCGAGCCGCGCCAGCCGGTCGAGCGCGAAGCGGCCGGGCCCGAGCTTGCCGATCAGGAACCGGCAGGCGACGCCGGAGATCACGAACAGCAGCGCCATCCGCCAGGGGCTCAGCGCCTCCAGCAGCCATTCGACCGCCGGATAGGTGACCGGGCTCTTCAGGTTGTAGTCCCAGCCCGAGTACATCAGGCCCACGTGGAAGAGGATCAGGCCGCCGAAGGCCAGCACCCGCAGCCAGTCCAGGAAGTAGCGTCTCGTCGGCATCCCGCCCTCCGTTTGGGAGAGCTGGCCCGGGTCCGGCGGGGCGCGCGCCCCGGTTCCTGAAAATTGCAGGATCTGGCGCGGCTATGCGGAATCCGGCGCGTCCGCGGCCGCCAGCCGGCGCGCGCGGTACTCCGAGGGGGTCAGCCCCGTGACCTCCCGGAAGCCGCGGCTGAACGTCGTCATGGAGTCGTAGCCGCAGGACAGGGCGATGGTCAGGATCGGGGTCCGCCGCTCCGCCGGGTCCGCCAGCCGGTCGCAGGCCTCGCGGACGCGGTAGGCGTGCAGGAAGGCGTTGAAGTTCCGGAAGCCGAGCCGCTCGTGGATCAGGCCGCGAAGGCGGTACTCCGGCACGCCCACCTTCGCGGCCAGGCCGGCGAGCGTCAGCCGCGGCTCGTGGTGGACCTTGGTCTCCTCGAGCAGGCGCTGCAGCCGGACCAGCGCCAGGTCGTCCTCCTGCCGGCGGGTCTCGGCGGCCGCGGCGCGCCGCTTCGGCTCGGCGCCCAGGTAGGGCCCCACGTCACCCGCCATCAGTCGGGCGACGATGAACAGCACCAGCCCCGCGATCACCGCCGTCAGCGCCACGTGCCCCTGGTAGTTGGCGTAGCTGCCCTGGGGGATCACCAGGCGCAGGAGGAGACTGGAGGCCACGCCGTTCACCGCCAGGGCGATCGCCAGCACCGCCCGGCTGCGGCGGCGCGCCTCCACCAGGTCGGTCCGCCAGTAGGCCAGGGTCCAGACGATCGCCAGCCCTCCGAAGACCAGCTGCAGCAGCGCCGAGGCGAGGTTCAGCGCCCGCTCCCCGCCCACAGCATAGGGCGCGGCCTCGAGGCCGAACTGCAGGACCAGAAGCAGGCCCAGCCACGTCGGGAACCGGCCCCGGTCGGTGAACAGCGAGTGGGCCAGCATCGCGAACAGCCCCGGCGCCAGGTTGCGGACCACGTCCAGCGCCGGCGCCGCCGCGCCGAAGTCGAACCGGTAGGGCTCGGCGATCCACGGCCCGTACTCGGCCCGGCCCAGCGCCACGTGCGCCACGCCGGCCACGCAGACCGCCAGCACCAGCCAGGCCTCCCGCCGCCGCGGATAGGCGCCCGCCACCCGCGCCCCGATCAGCAGCAGGCCGGCCATGGTCACCAGGTCCAGGCCCAGAAGCGCGAACTCCACGGACGTCCCCCCTGCCCGCCGCGAGGCTACAGGGCCTCGCCCCGCAGCGCACCCGCCGCTGATCGCCGGCGCTTTTCTTTGGCCCTCCGGCCCCGCCGGGTTACCGTCTCGGCCACGGCCACAAGCCCCTCGTCCATGTTGACGTGAAACGGCGAAAAAAGAGCGCGGGAGGGATGGATGTCAGGCGGGAACAGCCGCGATCGTGAGCTTCGCGACCGCGCGGCGGCGGTGATCCCCGGCAGGATGTACGGGCACCAGTCGGTGGCCCTACTGCCCGACGACTACCCGCAGTTCTTCGAGAAGGGCGAAGGCGCCCACATCTGGGACGCCGACGGCCGGCGCTACCTGGACTTCATGTGCGCCTACGGCCCGAACCTGTTCGGCTACGCCAACCCGGAGATCGACGCGGCCTACGTCCGCCAGCTCGGCCAGGGCGACACCCTCACCGGCCCGACCGCCCTGATGGTCGAGCTGGCCGAGGCGCTGGTCGCCATGGTCGGGCACGCCGACTGGGCGATGTTCTGCAAGAACGGCACGGACGCCACCTCCATGGCGCTCGTCGTGTCCCGGGCTCACACGAGACGGAAGACCGTCGTCCGCGCCAAGGGCGCCTACCACGGCGCGGCCGCCTGGTGCACGCCCAGGCCCGCGGGCGTCATCGAGAGCGACCGGGCCCACCAGATCTTCTACGACTACAACGACGTGGCGAGCCTGGAGTCTGCCGTGGCCCGGGCCGGCGACGACCTCGCCTGCATCTTCGCCGCCCCGTTCCGCCACGACGCCTTCGTCGACCAGGCCGAGCCCGATCCGGCCTACGCCCGCCGCGCCCGCGAGCTCTGCGACGCCACCGGCGCCCTGCTGGTGGTGGACGAGGTCCGCGCCGGCTTCCGGCTCGCCCGCGACTGCTCCTGGAGCCGTATCGGCGTGGAGCCCGACCTCTCCACCTGGGGCAAGTGCCTCGCCAACGGCCACGCGCTCTCGGCCCTGCTGGGCTCGGACAAGGCGCGCGCCGCGGCGGCCTCGGTCTATGTCACCGGCTCCTTCTGGTACGAGGCCGCGCCCATGGCCGCGGCGCTGGAGACCCTGCGGCTGATCCGCGAGACGGACTACCTGGAGCGCATCACCGCGCTGGGGACCCGCCTGCGCACCGGCTTGGCCGAGCGGGCGCAGGCCGCGGGCTTCGGCTTCCGCCAGACCGGCCCGGTGACCATGCCGCTCTTCCTGTTCGACGAGGACCCGGACCTCCGGAAGGGCTTCTGCTTCGCCTCCGAGATACTGGCGCGGGGGATCTACACCCACCCCTGGCACAACATGTTCCTGTGCGCGGCCATGACCGACGCCGACATCGAGGCCACGCTGGACGCCGCCGATGGCGCGTTCGGCGCCCTCAAGCGCCAGGCCGGCGCCCTCGGTCCCGTCGACAAGCTCGCCTTCCTTTCCGCCGGAGCCCGCTGATGCCGAAGATGACCACCTATTCCGAGTACGATGGCCTGGGCCTGGCCGAACTGGTGGCCACGAAGGCGGTGACGCCGGGCGAACTGGTCGAGGCCGCCATCGAGCGGATCGAGCATCACAATCCGACGCTCAACGCCGTGGTCCACAAGGGCTACGACGACGCCCGCCGCTGGGCGACCGGGCCGCTGCCCGACGGGCCGTTCAGGGGCGTGCCCTTCCTGATCAAGGACCTGGGCGCCCAGGTGAAGGGCTGGCCGCGCACCTCGGGCAGCCTGTTTGCGCAGGTCGCCGCCGACACCGAGGACAGCGAGCTGGTGAAGCGCTACCGCGCCGCCGGCGTGGTCCTGCTCGGCAAGACCAACACGCCGGAGTTCGGCATCCCCGGCGTCACCGCCTCGGAGCGCCTCGGCTCCTGCCGCAATCCCTGGAATCCGGACCACATCTCCGGCGGCTCGTCCGGCGGCGCGGCCTCGGCCACGGCGGCGGGCATCGTGCCCATGGCCCACGCCAGCGACGGCCTCGGCTCGATCCGCATCCCCGCCGCCTGCTGCGGCCTGTTCGGCATGAAGGTGACCCGCGACCGCACCCCGATCTGCGAGGTCTCCGACGGCGCGCTCGGCTTCTCCGTCCACCACGTGGTGAGCCGCACGGTCCGCGACAGCGCCGCCATGCTCGACGCCACCGACGGGGCGCAGGTGGGCGATCCGTTCCAGGCCCCGGCCAAGGACGGCCCCTACCTCGCCGAGGTGTCGAAGAGCCCCGGCCGGCTGCGGATCGCCTTCTCGGCCGAAACGCCGAGCGGCCGGCCGATCCCGGACGAAATGATGGCGGCCCTGCTCCGCACCGTGGACCTGCTCAAGGGGCTCGGCCACGAGGTGTTCGAGCGCGGCCTGGGCGTCGACCAGCGCCTGCTCTACCGCGCCCAGGGACTGGCGAGCGCGTCGAACTTCTCGGCCAACGTCCAGCGCTGGGTCGAGGCGCTGGGCCGTGAACCGGAGGAGGGCGAACTGGGTCCCCTCGCCCGCCGAGGCTACGAGGCCGGCAAGCGCGTCACCGGGCAGCAGGCCTTCTGGGGCTTCCAGCAGCTCCGCCTGATGAACCGGCAGATCCTGGCGGCCTTCGAGGACTTCGACGTCTACCTGAGCCCGGTGATGGCGACGCCCGCGCCGCGCGCCGACTGGCTGGATCCCCTCGCCGGCGACCTCAAGGAGTTCGACCGCCGGCAGGCGGCCACCTATCCCTACACCCCGCCCTTCAACTTCACGGGCCAGCCCTCGATGTCCGTGCCGCTCTGGCAGTCGGCCGACGGCCTGCCGATCGGCATGATGTTCTCCGGCCGGTTCGCCGACGAGGCCACGCTCTACCGCCTGGCCGGCCAGCTGGAGAAGGAGGCGCCCTGGAAGGACCGCCGGCCGCAGGTGTGGGGCTGATGGGTCCCTGGCTGGCGGCCGCCGCCCTGCTGGGCCTGGCTTCCGTGGGCTTCGGCGCGTTCGGCGCCCACGGGGTCGCCGACCCCAAGGCGCAGGAGTGGCTGCGCACCGGCGCCCTCTACGGCTTCGTCCATGTGCTGGCGGTGTTCGCCGCCGCCTGGCTCGGCGCCCGGTTCGCCCCACCCTTCTTCCTGGCCGGGGTGGTCATCTTCTCCGGCTCGCTGTGGGCCATGGCGCTCGGCGCGCCGCGCGTGCTGGGCGCGGTGACCCCGATCGGCGGGGTCGCCTTCATGATCGGCTGGGCGGTGCTGGCCTGGGCCGCCCTGCGGACGCCTCAGGCCTGAGCCTTCGGCAGGGCCAGGGTCCGGAGCGCCACCGCCGATCCCACGAGCGTCGCCAGCATGACCAGGGCCATCGGCCTGGGCGTCCCGTCGTGCAGCACCCCGGCCGCCGCCGAGGCCAGGGCGCCGACGCCGAACGACGCCGCGCCCAGCAGGGCCGAGATCGAGCCCGACCGCCTCGGGTCCACGTTCAGCGCGCCGGCCATGGTGTTGCCCTGCATGAAGCCGTAGGTCGCCAGGAGCCCGAACAGCAGCGGCAGAACGGTCCAGCGCTCGCCGAGGCCCGTCACCGCCGCCAGGGCCAGCAGCACGGCCATGCCCACGGCGACGAGGCTGGCCCGCGACAGCACCTCGTCCGGCGTCGCCCGGCGCAGCAGCAGGCGGTTCACCTGGTTGGCCCCGATGATCCCCGCCGCGTTCAGGCCGAAGACCCAGCCGAACTGGGCCGCGGGCACCTCGTAGATCTCGATCAGCAGCTCGGGCGAGGAGGAGATGTAGGTGAACAGCGTCGCCCCGTTCAGCGCCCCGGCCAGGCCGTAGCCCACCAGCCGGGGCTGCCTGAGGAGCGCCAGGTAGGCGCGCAGCGGGCTCTCCGATCGCGCCTGCGCCGACGTCTCCTCCGAGCGCGACTCCTCCATCCGGAAGAAGGCCGCCAGACCCACCAGCACCCCGAAGGCCGCCATGAACCAGAAGATCGTCCGCCAGCCGCCCAGCGCCAGCAGGGCTCCGCCGAGCAGCGGGGCCAGGATCGGCGCGAGGCCCATGATCAGCATCATCAGGGAGAGCATCCGCGCCGTCTCGGTGTGGTCGAACCGGTCCCGGACCACGGCGCGGGACACCACGCCGCCGGCGCAGGCGCCCAGCGCCTGGACGAAGCGCGCGAGGATCAGCTGCTCGGCCGTGCCCGCCAGGGCGCAGGCGGCCGAGGCGGCCGCGAAGATCGCCGTTCCCAGCAGGATCGGCGGCTTGCGGCCCAGCCGATCGGAGGCCGGGCCGTAGAACAGCTGGCCGATGGCCATGCCGGCCAGGAAGGCCGCCACCGTCGCCTGGGTCTGGCTCGCGGAAGCGGACAGGTCCTGCCCGATCGCCGGCAGGCTCGGCAGGTACATGTCGATGGCCAGCGGGCCCATAGCCGTCAGCGAGCCCAGCAGGACCACGAGGCCCCACGGCGTGCCCGCGGGCCTGGACGGTTCGGGGATGGCTGACGTCACGAAAGGCTGCCTACTGTCTCCGCGCCGCCGCCGCCACATCCTTCGACGGCGCGGCGTTCAGGGAGGGCCGACATGTCCGCACTCGACACGATGATGCCGCCGGTGAAGCGCGCGCCGGTGAACGGCGTCGAGATCGCCTATTACGAGGCCGGTCCGCGCACCGGCGCGCCGATCGTGCTCTGCCACGGCTTCCCGGAGCTCGCCTTCTCGTGGCGGCGCCAGATCAAGGCCCTGGCCGACGCCGGGCATTGGGTGATCGCCCCGGACCAGCGCGGCTACGGCCTCTCCTCGGCGCCCGAGGGCGTCGAGGCCTACGACATCGACCACCTCACCGGCGACCTCGTGGGCCTGCTGAACCACCTGGGCGTGGAGAAGGCGATCTTCTGCGGCCACGACTGGGGCGGCATCGTCGTCTGGCAGATGCCCCTGCTGCATCCTTCCCGGGTGGCCGGGGTGATCGGCCTGAACACGCCATTCCTTCCCCGCGCGCCGGCCGATCCCATCGCCATCTTCCGCCACCGGTTCGGCCCCGACATGTACATCGTCTGGTTCCAGACGCCCGACGAGCCGGAGGCGGTGCTGGGGGCGAACGTCGAGAAGACCATGCGCTTCTTCATGCGCCGGCCGCGCGCCCTGCAGCAGGCGACCGAGCCCGCGGAGGGCGGCTCCACCTTCGCCTTCCGCGACCTCCTGCGGCAGTGGGACGGCTCGGACGACGGCGCGCCCCTGCTCTCCGGTGAGGAGCTCGCGGTATTCGTCGAGGCCTTCGAGCGCACCGGCTTCGGCGGGCCGGTGAACTGGTACCGCAACTTCACCCGGAACTGGGAGCGCTCCGCAGGGCTTCCCCAGCGGATCGACGACAGCCCCTGCCTGATGATCACGGCCGAGCTCGACGCCGTGCTGACGCCGGAGATGGCGGAACCGATGAAGACCCTCGTCGGCGACCTGGAGATGCACATGGTCCGCGGCTCCGGCCACTGGACTCAGCAGGAGAAACCGGACGAGGTGAACCGGCTCATCCTCGACTGGATGGACCGGCGCTTCCCGAAGTAGAAGGTCCGCATGGAACGCAACACGCCCCCGCCCGCCGTCTCCGGCTCCGTCAACCGGCGCGGGCTGTTCCCCGAGAGCGAGCCGTTCAACGCCGGCTGGCTGGCGACGGGCGGGCCGCACGAGATCTACTTCGAGGAATGCGGGAAGAAGGACGGCAAGCCGTGCGTCATCCTGCACGGCGGCCCTGGCGGGGCGATCAACCCGACCATGCGGCGGTTCTTCGACCCGGCGAAGTGGCGCATGGCGCTGTTCGACCAGCGGGGCTGCGGCCGCTCGCGGCCCAACGCCAGCCTCGAGGACAACACCACCTGGAGCCTGATCGAGGACATCGAGCGGCTGCGCGAGCACCTCGGCATCGAGAAGTGGTGCGTGTTCGGCGGTTCCTGGGGCTCAACCCTGGCGCTCGCCTACGCCATCACCCATCCCGACCGGGTGGAGAGCCTGGTCCTGCGCGGGGTCTTCCTGCTCACCGAACGCGAGCTGAGGTGGTTCTACCAGGACGGCGCGTCGATGCTGTTCCCGGATGCCTGGGAGCGGTTCTGCAAGCCGATC
Source organism: Phenylobacterium sp. (assembly GCF_036821595.1). Lineage (GTDB taxonomy): Bacteria > Pseudomonadota > Alphaproteobacteria > Caulobacterales > Caulobacteraceae > Phenylobacterium. The sequence continues at coordinate 227 of NZ_DAISJG010000053.1, read as the reverse complement.
CCCCCGGCCGAGCGCGGCGACATGATCAGCGCCTACCACAAGCGCCTGACGCATCCCGACCGGCGCGTGCAGGCCGAGGCCGCAGCCGCCTGGAGCCAGTGGGAAGGCGACACCATCTCGATCCGTGGCCCCGAGGCCCGGCCGTCGAAGTTCAACGAGATCGACTTCGCCATCGCCTTCGCCCGCATCGAGTGCCACTTCTTCGCCAACGGCGGCTTCTTCCCGAA
>NZ_DAISJG010000052.1:0-17530 GCF_036821595.1 Phenylobacterium sp. | reverse complement strand
GACGTGCAGGAGGTGCTGGACTACGGCCTGATGGGCTACGCCATGTCCCGGTTCTCGGGGCTGTGGGTCGGCCTGATCGCGCTGGCCGACACCATGGATTCCGGCGTCACCATCGACGTGGGCCTGGACCGCCACCGCTTCGTCGCGCCTGACAACTTCCGCCTGCCGCCCGGGGGCGTGGGCATCCGCCTGAAGGACCAGCCGCTCGACAAGGAGCGGCGCCTGCGCACCCACAAGCTGCCGGCCGCGCTCGCCTTCGCCCGCGCCAACCGGATCGACCGGGTGATGTGGGGCTCCTCGCGGCCCCGGCTCGGCATCGCCTGCCAGGGCCAGGCCTACAAGGACGTCATCGAGGCCTTCGCGGCGATGGGGATCAGCCGCCAGGAGGCGGCCGACCTCGGCATCGCCATCTACAAGGTGGGCATGCCCTGGCCGCTGGAGCCCACCGGCCTGCGCAGCTTCGCCGCCGGGCTCGAGACCCTGATGGTCATCGAGCACAAGCGTCCGCTGATCGAGACCCAGGCCCGCGCGGCCCTCTACGACCTGCCGGCCCACGCGCGGCCGAAGATCATCGGCAAGACCGACGAGCAGGGCCATCCGCTGCTGTCCGAGCTGGGCTCGCTCTCCGTGGCCGAGATCGCCCTGGCCATCTCCGACCGCCTGCCGCCGGGCCCGCACATGGAGCGGGTGCACGACTACCTGAACCGCGTCTCGGCCGCCTCCATGGCCGCGGTGACGCTGTCCAGCGACCAGCAGCGCAAGCCGTTCTTCTGCTCCGGCTGCCCGCACAACTCGTCCACCCGCCTGCCGGAAGGCAGCCGCGCGCTCGCCGGCATCGGCTGCCATTACATGGCGAGCTTCAACGACCCGAACACCGACCTCACCAGCCACATGGGCGGCGAGGGCCTGACCTGGATGGGCGCGTCTCCCTTCACCGAGGAGAAGCACGTCTTCGTCAACCTCGGCGACGGCACCTACAACCACTCCGGCTCGCTCGCGGTCCGCGCTTCGATCGCGGCGAAGTCGAACATCACCTACAAGCTGCTGTTCAACGACGCGGTGGCCATGACCGGCGGCCAGCAGGCCGAGAGCGGCTTCACCGTCCCGCAGATCACCCGCCAGCTCGCCTCCGAAGGCGTGAAGAAGGTGGTCGTGGTGGCCGCCGAGCCCGAGCGCTACGAGCAGGTCACGGATCTTGCGCCGGGCGTCGAGGTGAAGCCCCGGTCGGACCTGATGAAGGTGCAGCGCGAGCTGCGCGAAATCCCGGGCGTCACCGTCCTGATCTACGACCAGGTCTGCGCCACCGAGAAGCGCCGCCGCCGCAAGCGCGGCAAGATGGAGCAGGCCCCGCGGCGGGTGATGATCAACCCGCTGGTCTGCGAAGGCTGCGGCGACTGCTCGCGCACCTCGCACTGCGTCTCCGTCGAGCCGCTGAACACCGAGTTCGGCCGCAAGCGGAAGATCAACCAGTCGAGCTGCAACCAGGATTACACGTGCCTGGAGGGCTTCTGCCCGTCCTTCATCACGCTAGAGGGCGCGGAGAACCCGCACAAGGAGGCCATGCCGGCCCTGACGGCGGACTCCACGCCGCTTCCGACCTTCCAGGCCCTCACCGGGACTTCCAACATCGTCTTCACCGGCGTCGGCGGCACCGGCGTCACGACTGTGGCCTCGATCCTGGCCATGGCGGCCCACGTGGACGGCCGCGCCGCCAGCGTGGTGGACATGACCGGCCTGGCCCAGAAGGGCGGGGCGGTGTTCAGCCACGTGCGCATCGGCGAGACCGAGGAGAGCATCGTGGGCGGCCGGGTGCCGGCCGCGTCCGCGAATGTGCTGATCGGCTGCGACCTGCTGGTGGCGGCCGGGGCCGACGCGCTGGCGCTCTACGCCAAGGACCGCACCGTGGCGGTGGGCAACGCCGACTTCGCCCCGACGGCCGATTTCGTCACCGACCGTGACGTGCGCTTCGACGCCGACGCCCAGGCCCGCCGGATCGCCGCCGCCGTGAAGTCGTACGACGCCATGCCGGCCCAGCACCTGGCGGTGAACAACCTCGGCGACGCCATCTACTCGAACATGATCATGCTGGGCTTCGCCTGGCAGAAGGGCGTCGTGCCTGTGTCGAGCCGGGCGCTCTACCGCGCCATCCGCCTGAACGGGGTGGACGCCGACGCCAACCTCCAGGCCTTCGAACTGGGCCGCAAGGCGGCGCACGATCCGTCGAGCCGCGGCCTGCGCGAGGACGACGTGCCGACGCCCGAGACCATGGCCGTCGAGGAGCTGATCTCCCAGCGCGCCCGCGAGCTCGAGGCCTACCAGAACCGCGCCTACGCCCAGCGCTACCTCGACCGGGTGCGCAAGGTGCAGGAGGCGGAAAGCGCGCTGGGCTCCGACCGCCTGACGCGGGCGGTGGCCGTCAACCTCTACAAGCTGATGGCCTACAAGGACGAGTACGAGGTCGCGCGCCTGCACACCGATCCGCGCTGGCGCGAATACCGCAACTCGGTCTTCAAGGGCGGCAAGGAGAAGGTCTGGCTCGCCCCGCCCATCCTGTCGCCGAAGGACAAGGACGGCCGGCCGAAGAAGATGGCCTTCGGCTCGTGGATGACCGACCTGGCGTTCCCGATGATGGCCAAGATGAAGGGCCTGCGCGGCACGCCGCTCGACGTCTTCGGCTACTCCGACGAGCGGAAGATGGAGCGGGGGCTGATCTCCGACTACGAGGCCGGCGTCGACCGCCTGCTCTCGAGGCTGGACGCCGCCCACCTGCCGACCGCGGTGAAGATCGCCGCCGTCCCGCAGCAGATCCGCGGCTTCGGCCACGTCAAGGAAGCCAGCCTCGGCCCGGCCAAGGCCGAGGAGAAGCGCCTCTGGGCCGAGTGGGAGAAGGCGGGGGAGACGGTGGCGGCCTAGTAAGTCTGCCAGTTCGACACGGTCCTGGAGAAGTCGCTCGCCCGGGCGTCCTTCTCCTTGATGAAGACATACAGCCGGCCGGCGTCGCCGAAGTTCATGCCGAGCGCCGGGTCCGAGTCGATCTGCAGGAGAAGCCTCCATTCGCCAGCCGCTTCTTCGATGTCGGGCGGCAGAGGCCCGTCCAAGGCGAGACCCCGGGCCCGCAGCTCGGCCGTGATCGACATCCGCTCGTCCTGGATTTCGGAGGGATACCCACCGACCCGGTGCTGGCGTTCGTCGCGGTGAGGCCCTTGGGGCGGTGCGGCGAGTTCCTCGGCGCTGAAACCCTCGATATCGATCTCCCGCGGGTCGATACCAAGCCAGTCGATACTAGGCGCAACGATGTCCCGGCGGAAGCCGACCGGTCGTTCGCGAAATCGAAGCCGCTTTCTGAGGTCGGGCGGGAAGGGGCGGCGGGCCACAGCCGCGCTGGGCGGAGCGTGCAGGATGTGTATGTGTCCCGCGCTCCCATAGCCCTGGTCGTCATTGAACGCCCAAAGCCTTCCCAGGTTAGGCAACCACCCCGGTCCGTCGGCCGCTCGAACCTCCTCAAGGTCTAGCTGCGCGAGAAACGCTAGGGGCTGGCCGTTGGCCCGCGGCCAGTCCGCTGCTTCAGGTAGGTCGGGCTCACCCCCGAGCTTCGAGAAGCCCGGCTGCGCAGCCGGGATCAAGGTTAGAGCGGGCTGGGCGAGGCTCTGCATCTGTTGCAGGAGCGAGCGGGTCGCCTCCGCTCGCCTGAGCGCGATTGCCTGCCTCTCTTCGGCGCTCGGCTGACCAATGCGGCGCACCAACCACAATCCAACCGCACCGGCCACGATGACGAATGCGACGGCGGCGCCGATCAACGGGAGCGCTCCTTCCGATTGTCGTCAGGTACAAGCCGGCCGCCAACCGACACGGGCGCAGCCTTCGCCCAGTCGGGCGATCCGTACCAGATCCGCGCAGGGACGCCGTATCGAGGAAGCGTCACCCCGTTGACGGTGTAGCCCCCGTGGACACGGCCATGCTGCACCGCGTCCTTCATGGGTTTGAGAAAAATCGGCTGGTTCTTGATGAAGTCAGGGACCGGGGACTTCTGCTCCATGCCTATCACCCAGTGGTGGACGGGCTGTCCGGGCTTGACCACGCCTCTTTCACCGAGCCACTGGCGCCCGCCTTGCCCCTTCTCCCAGGGCTTGGTGCGCCAGACGTAGGGCGCGCCTTTCACCAAGGCTCCCTTGGCAAGCGCTCCCACAAAGGCTTTTGCCGGCACGACGTCGGTCACGGCCAGCAGACCATTGCCTGCTGCGCCGAGGTAGTCGCCATCGTGAAAGTCCGCGATGGCTTCCTTGCCCGAGCCCCATACCGGGATCATCGACTCGAGGGCGCCCGGATGTTCGACGCGTCCAGGCCGGCTTGAGTCGTTCCCTCGGCCTTGCCTTGCGTTGATCGCCTTCTGCTTGCGAACCATCTCCCGGTATGCTTGGGCGTCGGGGTCCGGAACAGACCTCGGCTGGTCGCCGCGCGCATAGGATCCTGAAGCCGCCATCCCTCGCTCCCCTGACGTTCACTGCAGAACGTGGGTATCCCATATCTTCCGCCGAGAGTCGAACAAAAAGAGAACAAACGATAGACTCACCCGCTGTTCACCACCACGCGCCCCTGCGCGTCCTCAACCACCTCGACCCGCGCCGCCGGGTCGATCTCCCCGAGGTCGATGTCTTCCTTCGGCGTGATCACCCAGGCGCGACGGCCGGCGATGGCCATGACGATCCGTCCCGTGCCCCAGTGGTCCTGGGCGTAGCCCTTCAGCGCCGCATGCATGGGGTTGCGGCGCCAGGCCAGCGGGTTGGCCGGGTCGCAGCGGGCGATCAGGCGGCGGCCGTCATGGTCCTGGTCGAGCATCACCTTGGTCTGGTCCGGCCGGAACCGGCGGGGCATCTCCGGGTCCATCAGCCAGACGCACTCGAAGGTCCGGCAGCCCTGCGGCCGCTCGGCGTAGATCCCGCAGCCGTGGCCGGCGCGCACGTGCGGGCAGGCGGTCCCGGCCGGCTTTCCGAGTTCCGACACCGCCATCACCTTGCAGCAGAAGGTGCAGGGGCCGCAGGTCTTCGGCCGGTCGGCCATGGTGCTCCTTCCCAGGCTCAGCGGGGCGCGAACACCTCCACCGCCTTCGGCCGCACCGTCAAGGCCAGGGGCGTCTCGGTGGCGAGCTCGCCGTCCAGGTTGACCGGCATGGGCGAGGGCGTGCGGATCTCCAGCGCCGTGCCGCTGGCGGTGCGCACCTCGCGCCAGCGCAGGTGCCGGCCGCGGCGGAACAGCGGGGCCAGCGCCACCACCTTCCAGAGGCTGCCGGGTTCCAGGCTGTAGAGCACCAGCTCGCCGTCATCGATCTCCGCATCCTCGCTCACCGCCACGCCGCCGCCGTGGTAGCGGCCGTTGCCCACGGCGATCTGGTAGGTGTGGGTCCGCGCCACCTCGCCCTCGGCCGCGATGGCCGCCCGGAAGGGCTTGGCGTGCATAAGGACCCGGAGCGCCGCCAGCGCATAGGACAGCCGGCCGAAACGGTGCTTGGCCCCACTGTCGAGCGTCGCGGCCAGTTCCGCGGAAAGGCCCAGGCTGGCCACGTTGAAGAAGGGGCGGCCGTTGGCGAAGCCCACGTCGATCCGCCGCGTCGCCCCGTCGGCGATCACCTCGGCTGCGCCCGCGGCGTCGAGCGGGAGCCCCAGCGTGCGCGCGAGGTCGTTGGCGGTGCCCAGCGGCAGCACGCCCACAGGCTTGCCGGCCTCCAGCAGGGCGGGCGCCACGCCGTTCAGCGTCCCGTCACCGCCCGCCACGAGGATGAGGTCGGCCGAGGCGCCTGCGATCGCCGCGCAGGCCGCCTCGCAGGAGGCGGTCGGGGTGTCCTCGACCACGAGCCCGGCCGCGGCCAGACGCGCCATCACTTCGGCGACCCACGCGCCGCCCTTCGCCTCGTTGCGGATCAGGAGCGCGCGCCGCGCTGGCGGGATCAATGTTGCGGCTCCGTCATGCCAGCGAAACGACGCTCGCGCACAAAAGGCTCATTGTCGCCCGCATGGGGGAGGGCGCGCCCCGATGGCCTGCCCATTGCCGGACGCTCCCGTTATTCGTAAGTTCGGTATGAACGCCGGCCGGGAGTCGGCGAAAAGTCATTGGGGAGCCACATCGTGAACCGCGCCGCCTTCTTCCTCGCAACCGCCCTGTGCGCCGCGCCCGTCGCGCTCGCCGGCATCCCCACCCAGGCCGCCGCGGCCGAGGCCAAGGCCGCCACTGCCAAGGGCGCCTACAAGGCGCCGCGCACCGCGTTCGGCCAGCCGGATCTGGGCGGCTTCTGGTCCAACTCCACCCTCACGCCGATGATCCGTCCCGCCAAGCTCGGCGATCGCCTCGTCCACACGGAGGAGGAGGTGAAGGCCATGGAACAGGCGGTGATCGACGAGGTCGAGGAAGGCAACAAGCCCACCGATCCCGACGCCCCCGCCGAAGCGCCGAAGGCCACCGGCAACGTGCGGCCCGAGTTCGCCGCCGCCGGCGGCGACGTGGGCGGCTACAACCGCGGCTGGCTGGATCCGGGCCACAGCGTCATGCGGGTGCGCGGCGAGCCCCGGACCTCGCTGCTGACCACCGCGAACGGCCAGGTTCCGCCGCGCAAGGCTGGCGCGCCGACTCCGGCCGGCTTCGGCGGGGGCCGCGGCGGCATGGGCGCGTTCGACAACCCGGAGAACCGCTCGCTCGGCGAGCGCTGCATCATCGGCTTCGGGCGCAACGGCGGCCCGCCGATGTTCCCCAACGGCTTCTACAACAACAACTACCAGATCGTTCAGTCGCCGGAGGCGGTGACCATCCTGGTGGAGATGAACCATGACGCGCGGATCATTCCGCTGAACGCCAAGCACCGCACCGACAACGTGCGGCCGTATTTCGGCGACTCCATCGGCTGGTGGGAGAGCGACACCCTGGTCGTGGAGACCACCCACATCCCGCAGCGCCAGGCGTTCATGGGCTCGTGGGAGAACCTGAAGGTCACCGAACGCTTCACCCGCGTCGCCAAGGACCGCCTGCACTACGCCTTCCAGGTCGAGGATCCGACGCTCTGGGAGAAGCCCTGGGGCGGCGAATACGAGATGAGTCCGCTCGACGGCGTGATCTACGAATATGCCTGCCACGAGGGCAACTACGCCCTGGAGGGCATCCTCGGCGGCGCTCGCCACGAGGAGAAGGAGCGGGCCGAGGCCGCCGCCAAGGCCGCGCCGAAGGCCTCCGCCAAGGGCGGCAAGGCGTCCGACTAGGCGTTCGAGCCGCGCCGCGGGCCTGATCGGCCTGCGGCGCGACCGCGCGGCGCCTTGCACGGCCGCCCAAGGCGCCTAAATCTGCGCCCATGCGCAACTTCGCTATCGCCGTTATCGCCGCGGGCCTGCTCTCGGCCGGGCTGCCCGCGCAGGCCCAGGGCGCGTCCTCGGGCGCTCAGACCTTCGGCGTCTGGAGCAACCCCAAGGGCAGCGTGCACGTGGAGATCAGGCCGTGCGGCGCCGGCGCCTGCGGCTATGTGGTCTGGGCCAACGACAAGGCCAAGCGCGACGCCCGCGAGGGCGGCACGCAGAACCTGGTCGGCCTGCAGATCTTCCGCGACCTGGAGCTTGACCGCAGCGGCGTCTGGCGCGGCAAGGTCTTCGCCCCCGACATGAACCGCACCTTCTCCGGCACCGCCCAGCAGCTCGACGCCGGCCGCCTTCGCGCCAAGGGCTGCGTTCTGGGCGGCCTGATCTGCAAGTCCCAGGTCTGGACGCGGGTCGTCTAGCCGCCGCGGCCCGTTGGCCGCTTGCATCCAAACGCCCCCGCGGCAGCCTCTAACGTGTGAGCGGAAAGAGCGGGGAGCCGCGCGAGCATGGCCGAGCGCACCTACGAGGCCGGGATCGTCCGGGGCCTGTTCAAGTTCGCGGTTTCGCGCGGCGCGGACCCGCAGGCGCTCGCCGCGGCCTCGGGGCTCCTCCCCGAAGAGCTGGAGGACCCTGACCGTCGGGTGGCCTTCGACGCCTATGTGACGCTGATGCGGACGGCCAAGGCGCTCACCGGCGACCCGGCGCTGGCGCTGCGCTACGCCGAGCACGTGGACTTCTCAGAGATCTCGGTCGTGGGCCTGCTCACCATCGCCTCGCGGACCATGCAGGAGGCCTTCGACCAGATGAACCGCTTCGGCCGCCTGGCCGTGGAGGTGGACGGCGTGGGCCCGGCCGCGGACCGCTTCGTCCTGTGTCGCGAGGGCGACGGCGTCTGGCTGATCGACAACCGCCAGAGTCCCAATCTCTTCCCGGAGCTCACCGAGACCACCTTCGGCCGCATGGCCTGCGGGCCGCGGCGGATGGGGATGACCCCCTTCGTGCTGGAGGTCCAGGTGACCCACCCGGATCCCGGCTATCCGGACGACTACCGGCGGGTCTTCCAGGCGCCCGTCACGTTCGGGGCCGAGCGCAATGCGCTTCGCCTCAACCCGGTGTTCCAGGAGGCGCCGGTGGCGCGGCTGCCCGGCTACGTGTTCGGTGTGCTCAGCGACCGGGCCGCGGCTCTGCTGCAGAAGCTGGAGAGCGCGGGCACCGTCCGCGGACGGGTGGAGGCGCTGCTCATGCCGGTGCTCCACCGCGGCGACGTCAGCATGGACGACGTGGCCGGCCACCTGGGGGTCAGCCGCCAGACCCTGTTCCGCAAGCTGAAGGCGGAGGGCGTCACCTTCGAGAAGATCTATGACGAGCTGCGCCACAGGCTGGCGCTGCACTATCTCGCCAACCCCAAGGTCTCGATCAACGAGACCGCCTACCTCGTGGGCTTCTCGGAGCCGGCCGCCTTCTCCCGCGCCTTCAAGCGCTGGACGGGGATCAGCCCCACCGCCTATCGGGTGGGGCGGCCCGTCGAGGCCTAGGCGCCCTTCGCCGCCTCGCGGATCGCGTTCACGAAGGCGGTCCGCGCCATGGCCAGCTCCCGACCCGTCGCCTGCGGCCAGGCGGCATTGATCACGATCACCAGCCGGTCGTCGCGGAAGGTGGTGATCGACTGGCCGAAGATGCCCGAGGCGTCGTAGCTGCCGTTCGGCCGCATCCACCAGAAGTAGCCGTAGCCGGGCGCCGGCGCGCCGTTGGTGATCTGCGGCGTGGTCGCCTGCTCGGCCCACCAGGGCGGCAGCACCTGGACGTCGCCGGCCTTGCCGCCGTCCAGCATGAACTGGCCCACCCGGCCGTAGTCGCGCAGGGTCATGGACATGCAGCAGCCGCCGCGTTCGTGGCCCGCGAGGTCGACCATCCAGATGGCGTCGCGCTCCATGCCGTAGGGCTTCCAGAGCTTCTCCGAGGCGTACTCCGACAGGCTCTTGCCCACCGCCTTGGAGACCAGCACGCCGACCAGGTCGGTCTCGCCGGTGTTGTAGGTGAACTTCGCGCCGGGTTCGTTGGCTCGCGGCAGCCGGCGCATGTAGCTGACGATCGGGTTGACGCCCGGCTCCAGGATCGCGGCCCCGGCTCGGGCCACGTCGGAGTTCGGGTCGGTGTAGTCCTCGTTCCACTTCACGCCCGAGCTCATCATCAGGAGCTGGCGCACGGTGACTCCCTCGTAGGCGGAGCCCTTCAGCTCGGGCACGTAGTTGGTGACCACGTCCTCCAGGCCCTTGATCCTGCCGTCCTGGATCGCCGCGCCGACCAGGGTGGAGGTCACGGACTTGGCCACCGAGAAGGAGGTCCAGCGGTCCTCCGGCTTGCGGCCGAGGCCGTACTTCTCGAGCAGGACCTTGCCGTCCTTCAGGACCAGCACGCCCGAGACGTTGTAGGCGGCCATGTAGTCGTCGACCGTCCAGGTCTTCCCCGCGTACTCGAAGGTGGGCGCGATCGTCCGGCCGGCGGCGGGCAGGGGATGGACCCGGGCCCCGCGCGGCACGGTGCGGACCTGGTAGACGGTCTCGATCGCCGGATACCACTCCCGCTGCTGCTCCGGGCTCCACTGCAGGATCGACGGCACGCCCGGCTTCAGGGCGACCTGCGCCTGCGCCCCGGTGGCGGCCAGCGCGGCCGAGGCGGCCATGGCCAGGATGATCTTCCGCATACGCTTCCCCCCGTTCCTTGGCGGGACCATAGCGGCCGATCCTCCCCCGGGGAACCGGGGGAGGATCTTCGACCTAAGCGGCGAGCCTGCGGCCCTCCGGCCTGGCGAGCGGCCTGGCGGCGGCCCGCTCGGCCAGCAGGGCCTGCTCGAGGCTGTGGTCGCCGCTCTTCCCCGCGGCGGCGATCAGGGTCAGGTCGATGATGTCCCGCTGCGCGTGGCTGCCGCCGAAGCGTGCGGAGCGGCTGCGCACGCCGCGGAGCAGCTCGACGGTCCTGCCGTGGTCCCCGTGCCCGTAGGCGTAGATCGCCTGCATCACCGGCAGCCCCACGTCACGGGTGAAGACGGCGTTGTCGCCCGGACCCGCCAGCACGGTGGTCTGCAGTTCCAGCAGGCCGCGGGCGGAGGACTCCCGGCCGGCGGCCACGAAGGCCATCATGGCGTGGGCATCATCGAAGGCGTACTGGCCGCGCGGCTGGGTCTCGTAGAGGTCCGCCACCGCCTGCCAGCGGTCGCCCACGTCCACGCCGCGCAGGTTCAGCCGCCACAGCAGGGCCGCGGCGTCGATCATGTCGAAGGCGTGGTCCGACCGCGGCCCGAACATCGGCCCGTCGAACAGCCGCAGCGCCTCGGCCGTCTCGCCCTGGCCGAGGTGGAAGAGCGCCAGGTGCCACCAGTTGTGCAGGAAGACGGTCTCGCGGGCCCATGGCTGGCCGTCCTGGGTCAGCCAGGCGACGCCATCGGCGCGGCGGTCCTGCATCTCCAGCACGTGGGCCACCGCGTGCTGGGCCCAGTTGTTGCGGGGCTCCAGGGCGACCGCCTCGCGGCCGGCGGCCTCGGCGCGGTCGTAGTAGCCGGTCTCCTCGAGCCCGAAGGACAGCAGGCCCAGGACCGCGTGGTAGTCCGGCGCGTCCCGTGACCAGGCCGGAAGCGCCCGGCCGATGCGGTCGCGGAGCATCCGGCTGTCGCCCTGCAGGAAGTCGAGCAGCTGGCCCACGTGCAGGGCCATCACGTCGCGCGGCCAGGCGATGGAGACGTCCTCCAGGATGCGCGCGGCGCCGCGGATCTCGCCGGCCAGCAGGCTGCCCAGGGCCGCCAGGTGACCCTGTTCGCGGTCGTTGGCCGGCAGCTGCCGGGCCGCCTCGAAGGCGGCGACGCCCACGACCGCCTCCTGCATGTTGCCGCCCACCAGGTTCATGTAGGCCTTGAGCACATGGGCCATGACGAAGCCGGGGGCCTCGGCGATCGCGGCGTCCAGGAACGTCGCCGCGTCGCCCGCATAGCAGTGGTATGCGTGCAACGCCTGACGGTAATTTTCTGCCGCAGTCTGGGTAGCGCCTGACAAGACGAGCCCGTGATGGTCTTTGACGGTCATTGTTTTCTTCTCCTCGATGGGGCGGGGAGGGGTAAATCGTTCCAGGGCATGGCTCCAGCGGGCGCGCGGTCGGTTCGCCGAACGGTGAGATTCCGGCGTGTTTCCAGTAAGCTAGGCCTTGGTGAGCCGAGGGACTGTGCCCCATGTCACGCCGCCAGCAGACCGAAACTGCACCCGTGGTGCAGTTGGAGCCCCGCTCGAAGGGCGAGCGCACGCGCGAACGGCTGCTCGACCTCGCGTTCGAATCCGTGATCCGGAAGGGTTTCGCCGCCACCTCGATCGAGGAACTGGTGGAGGCCGCGGGCCTAACCAAGAGCGGCTTCTTCTACCACTTCAAGGACAAGCACGACCTCGCCCGGCAGCTCATCGCGCGCTACGCAGACCGCAATCAGTATTTCCTCGACGAGATGATCGCCCGCTCGCGGGAGCTGCACGAGGACCCGCTCCACAGCTTCCTGATCTTCCTGAAATTCTACGCGGAGGCGATGGAGGAGGCGGTCTACAACCACCCCGGCTGCATGGTGGCCACGGTGACCTTCCAGGACATGGCCTGGGACCAGGCGACCCGACGGATGACCGTCGACAGCGTCCTGCAGTGGCGGGCCAAGTTCATCGGCTGGCTCGAGGAGATCGCGGCCAAGTATCCGCCCACGGGCAAGGCGGAGCCTGCCGACCTCGCGGACGCGATCCTGACCTTCACCTACGGCGGCATGACACTCTCGAAGGCGCTCGGCGACACGCGCGCAATCGCCCGCCAGGCGCTGATGTTCCGCGAGACCGTGCGGCTGCATTTCCTGGGCGCGTGACCGTGGTTCCCAAGACCGCCGCCGTGCGTTAGCCAGCATCGATGGCCGATTTCGATTTCGACGCGGTGGTCGTGGGGGCGGGCGCCGTGGGCCTGGCCTGCGGCTACGCCCTGTCCCGCCGCGGCCTGACGGTCGCCGTGCTCGAGCAGGAGGCGGCCATCGGCCAGGGCGTCTCCTCGCGCAATTCCGAAGTGATCCACGGCGGGCTCTACTATCCCACCGGCTCGCTCAAGGCGCGGCTCTGCGTGCGGGGCCGGCGGCTGCTCTACGCCTTCCTGGACGCCCACCACGTGGAATACGACCGCTGCGGCAAGCTGGTGGTGGCCACCACGCCCGAGGAGGTCGAGCGCCTCGACGCCATCCTCGACCAGGCGACGACCAACGAGGTCGAGGGCATGCGGAAGCTCTCGAAGGCCGAAGCCCTGGCGCTGGAGCCGGAGCTCGCCTGCGAGGGCGCGCTTCTGTCGCCCGAGAGCGGGGTCTTCGACAGCCACGGCTACATGCTGGCGCTGCAGGGCGAGATCGAGCAGGCGGGCGGCACCGTCGTCGTCTCCACCCCCTTCCAGAGCGCACGTGCGCTTCCCGACGGCGGTTTCGAGGTCCGCGCCGGCGGCGCGGAGCCCACCGTGCTCACCTGCCGCTACCTGGTCTCCGCGCCCGGACTGTCGGCCCAGGGCGTGGCCGCCCAGATCGAGGGCTTTCCCGCCGAAGTCATCCCGCCGGCGCACTACGGCAAGGGCATGTACTTCCGGCTCACCGGCAAGGCGCCCTTCGCTCACCTGGTCTATCCGCCGCCGATCCCCGGCGCGCTTGGCACCCACTACCGCCGCGACCTCGGCGGCCAGGCGGTGTTCGGGCCCGACCTCAGCTATGTGGACGAGCCCGACTACACGGTGGACCCCGGGGCCGCGGCCGGCTTCTACAGCTATATCCGCAAGTTCTGGCCGGGCCTGCCCGAGGGCAGCCTGAGCCCCGACTACGCGGGCGTCCGGCCGAAGATCCACGGACCCGGAGAGCCGCACAGCGACTTCCGCATCGATGGCGCCGACATCCATGGCCTCAACGGGCTGGTGGCCCTGTTCGGCATCGAGAGTCCCGGCCTCACCTCCTCGCTGGCGATCGGCGAGGAGGTGGCCTCGCGGCTGGGACTCCCGGACCTCTAGTCCGCTATTTCGGGGCGACCCGCAGGACCCGGCCCTTGTCGTTGTCGGTGGCGAGGTAGAGGGCCCCGTCGGGGCCCACGACGACGTCGCGGATGCGCTCGCCGACCTCGGTCAGGAGACGCTCCTCGCCCACCACCTTCTCCCCGTCCAGCACCAGACGCACCAGGTCGCGGGACCGCATCCCGCCGACGAAGAGGCTGTCCTTCCAGGCCGGGAACAGGCCGGCCTGGTAGAAGGCCATGCCCGAGGGGCCGATGACCGGATCCCAGTAGTAGGCGGGCTGTTCCAGGCCCTGCTTCTGCGCAATGCCCTCGCCGATCGTTCCGCCCGAATACTCGATGCCGTAGACGATGGTCGGCCAGCCGTAGTCGCGGCCCTTGCGGATGATGTTGAGCTCGTCGCCGCCCCGCGGGCCGTGCTCGACCTCCCACAGTTCGCCCGTGCGCGGGTGCAGCGCCGCGGACTGCACGTTGCGCACGCCGCTGGCGAAGATCTCCGGCTGGGCGTCCTTGCGGCCCACGAAGGGGTTGTCCCGCGGGATCGAGCCGTCGGCGTTGATGCGGATGATCTTGCCCAGGCCCGCGTCGAGCTTCTGCGCCTGCATCCGGCCGCTCATCACCGAGCGCTCGCCGGTGGTGACGTAGAGCGTCCCGTCGCGGGCGAACACCAGCCGGGAGCCGTAGTGCAGGGTGCTCTCCCAACTCGGCTTCTGCCGCCAGATCACCTGCACGTTCTCGAGCCGGGGAGCCTGGCCCGAGGCGACCAGGCGCCCGCGCGCGACGGCGGTGTTGGTCTTCCCGCCCTCGCCGGTCTCGGCGTAGGACCAGTAGACCAGGCCGTTGCGGGCGTAGTTGGGGTCGAGCGCCAGACCCAGCAGGCCGCCCTGGCCGCGGGTGTCGACAGCGGGCAGGCCGGCCACCGGATCGGAAAGCCGGCCGTCCTTGAAGACCCGCATCCGGCCGGCCTTCTCGTTGATCAGCAGGGCTCCGTCCGGAAGGAACATGATCGCCCATGGCTTCTGAATTCCGGTGACGTAATCCCCTACCGCATAGGCCACGTTGGACTTCATCTCCGGCGCCCGGGTCTGGCCGGGGAAGGCCGGCTTCAGGTTCGGCGCGTTGGGGGCCGCGGTCTGCACCGGGGCGGCGCCCACGGTGGCCGTCGCCGTCTGGGACGGGGCGGCGGTCTGGGCCTGGCCGTCGCTGCCGCCACAGGCGGCGACGAGGGCGGCGGCGGCCGCGGTGAGGATCGGCTTCTGCATCAGGGTCTCCCGGCGACAGCGGCGAGGGCGTCGGTGGGCGACGCGCCCTCCAGATGGATCAACGCCCATAGCGAAAAGAAAAGCAAAGGCCAGCGCTGGCCGGCCTCGCCCGAGGCGAATACGGCCTGGGCGTCCGGCCGGATGCGGCGCACCGCCTCGATCATGGCGAGCCGCGGGGCGATGTCGGCGGCGCGCGGGGCGATCCAGGCCTCCACCGGCACGGTGAAGCCCTGCTTCCGCGCCCAGGGCTCGGCGGCGGGGCAGGCGCCCTCCAGCCATTTGCGAAGAAGCCACTTGCCGTAGCGCCCGCGCACCTTGAACCGATCGGGCAGGGGGAAGGCGAAGGCGGCGACCTCAGGATCGAGGAACGGCGTGCGCCCCTCCAGGCCGTGGGCCATCAGGCAGCGGTCGAGCTTCAGCAGCAGGTCATTCGGCAGCCAGGTGGCGACGTCGCCCCACTGGGCGGCCTGCAGGGACGTCAGGCCCTTCGGCGCGCGGGCGGCCTCGCGCCAGCGGGCGAGCACGGCGGGGTCGCCCGGCCTCGGCTCGGCGGCGCGCCCGCCCAGCCAGGCGGGCCGGAGCGCCCGGCGATACCGGCCGTAGCCGCCGAACAGCTCGTCGCCACCCTCGCCGGTCAGCACGACGGTCAGCGTTCCCCTGGCGGCCTCCGCCAGCTTGTAGGTGGGCAGGGTGGCGTAGTCGGCGGTGGGGTCGTCCAGGGCCCAGGCCACCTGCGGCAGGATCCGCCAGAAGTCCTCTTCGCCGAAGCTGGTCTCCCGCCAGTCGAGGTCCAGCGCCCGGGCCACCTTTTCCGCCTGGGCCCGCTCGTCCTTCGCGCCGGGGGCGTCGAAGCCGCAGGTGAAGGCGGTGACCGGCCGCTCGTTCAGCCGCGCCATCAGGGTGGCGATCGCCGCGCTGTCGATGCCGCCGGAGAGAAACAGGCCGTAGGGAACGTCGGAGCGCTGATGCACGCGAACGCTGTCCTCCAGCACGGCGTCCAGCCGGCGGAGCAGCGTCGCCTCGTCGTCAGCGGAGTCGCGGCCGACGGGCAGCGACGCCCGCGCCCGCGCATCGACGATCCGCCCGTCCGTCACCTCCAGCACCTCGCCAGGCGCGAGGCGCCGAAGCCCCCTGAAGATGGTGGTCTCGCCGAGCGTGTAGTTGAAAGCGAGGAGTTCGCGGGCGGCGTCCTCGTCGAGTTCCGGGGCCACCAGACCCGCGGCGAAGAAGGCGCGTGGCTCGGACGCGAAGGCCAGGCCGGCGTCGTGCTCCAGGACATAGAGCGGCTTGATCCCGAACGGGTCGCGGGCCAGCCAGGCGCGGCCATCGTTTCCGATCAGGCAGAGCGCATACATGCCCCGCAGGCGGTCGAAGGCGGCGGGCCCCTCCTGGGCGTAGATATGCAGCAGGGGCTCGAAGTCGGAGCCGGTGCCGAGCCGGCCCGCCAGCTGGAAGTCACGCGCCAGCTCCAGGTAGTTGTAGATCTCGCCGTTGCCGATCACCGTCGAGCCGGCGGCCGAGAGCGGCTGCCAGCCGCCCTCCAGGTCGATGATCGACAGCCGCGCGTGGGCGAGGGTCGCGCCGGGGACCTGCGACACGCGCACGCCGTCGGGACCGCGGTGGGTGAGGGCGCCGATCATCGCCTCGGCCGAGGTCCCCCGGCCAAGCTCACCGGCGATGCCGCACATCAGCCGACCCCGTAGTCGGCGAAGAGCGCCCGCCAGGCGGCGACGACGGCGGCCTCGGAGAACTCCGCCTCCACCCGCGCCAGGCCGTGCTGCGTCAGCCGGACCTTGAGCAGCGGTTCGGAGAGCACGCGGCGCACGGCGGCGGCGAGCGCCGACGGGTCGTCGACAGGGACCAGGAGGCCGTCCTGGCCGTCCTCAATCAGGGCCTTCGGTCCCTGACTGGCGGCGGCGATCACCGGCAGACCGTGCGCCCAGGCCTTGATCACCACATTGCCCAGCGGCTCGTAGCGCGAGGGGAAGACGCAGACGTCCGCCGCCCGGTAGAGCGCCGAGGCGTCGGTCCGCCAGCCAAGGAACCGCACCCGGTCGGCGACCCCCAGGGCCTGGGCGAGGCTCTTCAGCTTGCCTTCCAGCGGTCCTACTCCAGCGATCCAGAGGACGGCGTCGGGCAGTTCCGTCAGCGCCTGCAGGGTCACGTCGTGCGCCTTGGACTCGTGGAGGCGGCCCATGGCCAGCAGCAGGGGCGCGTCCTCGGGCGTCGACAGGGTCGCCCGGTCGAGCGCCGCGGCCTCGTCCGGCGCGGCGGCGAAATTGGGGATGCAGCTCACCTGACCCGCCGGCCATCCCTGGCCCACGATCCAGTCGGCGATGTCCTCGGTGTTGGCCACCAGGTAGTCGAAGCCGCGGTAGTATTTGAGGTTGTAGTAGCCGCCCAGCCGGCCGATCCGAGCCCAGGGCCCCTTGGGCGTGTGCCGGGCGGCGCGGTTCATCCAGGCGAGCGCCACCTTCACGCCTTCGCGCCGGGCGAACGCCCCGGCCTTCCGGCGGGTGAAGAGGTCGAGCGGCCCGCCGAACGTCAGGGTCTCCACGGGCACGCCGGCCGCCGCCAGCGCCGCCTCGCGGCCGGCGTTCGGACGGATCGCCGCGGCCTCGGGCACGCCCGCGCGCCTCAGGGCCGACACGAGGTCGAGGAAGTAGGTCTCGGCCCCGCCTTCGCCCGCCGTCCCCAGGAGATGAAGCACGCTCATCGGGCGGCGAACCTAGCGGCTCGCGCCGCGCTTCCCAAGCCGCTTGAAGCGGCGAATTTGTCTGCCTATAACCCGCGCCTCGCGTGCGAGACCCGTGGCTGGGTAGCTCAGATGGTTAGAGCGGTGGATTCATAACCCACAGGTCGGCGGTTCGATCCCGCCCCCAGCTACCACCTT
>NZ_DAISJG010000051.1:0-18509 GCF_036821595.1 Phenylobacterium sp. | reverse complement strand
CGAACAGCACCGCGTCGGCTGCGCCCACCTCGTCACGGAAGCGGGTCCAGGCGGCGGGCGGGGCGTCGGTTTCCAGGTCCTGGTCGTAGTGCGGCAGGTCGCCGATCTCCACGAACCGGAACTCGAGGCCGGCCGGCGCCAGGCTTGCGATGGCCTTGGCGATCTTGCGGCTGGCGGAGTCCTTGCGGAGGCTGCCGACGATGACGGCGACGGTATGGGGCTGGGTCATGTCTTTCCCTCGTTGAATGGCGTGGGACCGAAATGGGCCTCCGTCCCGCTGTTGATAATCGGAGCCGGCGGCATAAGTTTCGTGCCGAAAAGGAAACAGTGGCCATGGACCGGTTCGACGAGATCAGCGCCTTCACCGCCGTGGCGGACGCCCGCAGCTTCACCCAGGGGGCGAAGCGGCTGGGGGTCTCGTCCGCCCAGGTGTCGAAGCTGGTGGCCCGGCTGGAGAACCGGCTGGGCGCGCGGCTCCTGAACCGCACCACCCGCGACGTCTCGCTGACCGATACCGGCCGGGCCTACCTGGAGCGCGCCCGCCAGCTTCTCGAGGATTTCGAGAGCCTGGAGACCTCGGTCCGCGACCAGACCGGGCCCAAGGGGCTGCTGCGCATCTCTGCCCCCGTCTCGTTCGGCGCCAGCCAGCTCACGCCGGCGCTATTGGACTTCGCCCAGGCCTACCCGGACGTGGCCCTCGACGTCGCCTCGACGGACCGCATGGTCAATCTGGTGGAGGAGGGGGTCGACGTGGCGGTCCGCATCGGGGCGCTCACCGACTCCTCGCTGGTCGCCCGCAAGCTCGCCGCCGTGCGCCTGGTCACCTGCGCCGCGCCCGACTACCTCGCCCGCGCCGGCACGCCCCAGGCGCTGGAGGACCTCGCCGCCCACGAGGCGGTGCTCGACACCAACGCCCGCGATCCCACCGTCTGGCGCTTCCGGGCGGGCGGCGAGCAGCACGACGTGCGCGTGCACGGCCGGCTCAGCTTCTCGGGCGCCGAGGGCTGCGTGGCCGCCGCCCGCCTGGGCTTCGGGATCATCCGCACGCCCGCCTTCGCCGCGGCCGAGGACCTGCGGGCGGGCCGCCTCGTGCCCGTGCTCTGCAACTTCGAGCCCGAGGTCATCCACGTCCACGCCGTCTATCCGCACGCCCGGCACCTGGCGGCCAAGGTGCGGGTGTTCGTGGACTTCCTGGCCAAGCGCTACGCCGGCGAGCCCGAGTGGCACCAGGGCTGGGGCTCGCGCCACCCGCCGAGCCCCGAGATCGCCCGCGAAATGGCCTAGTCGCCCTTCGGCCCAAGGTAGCCCTTGCCGTAGACGGCCTCGCGGAAGTCGGTGTGCAGGGTTCCGTCGAACGGCAGCCTCTGGGTGAAGAAGACGGCGGTCAGCCTGTTGGCCGGATCGACCCAGAACAGCGTCGACGCCGCCCCGTCCCAGAAGAATTCGCCCACCGCGCCGCGGTTCTCCTTCGGGTCGGCCGGCTGGGCCGTCCGTACGGCGAAGCCGAGGCCGAACCCGACCTTGCCCTTGCTCGGCAGCCACATCCGCTCGGTGACGCTGGGGTCGAGGTGGTCGGTGGCCATCAGGCGCACCGTGGAGGGCTTCAGGATCCTCGCGCCGTCCAGCTCGCCGCCGTTCACCAGCATCCGGGCGAAGCGCATGTAGTCGTCGAGCGAGGAGACCAGCCCGGCCCCGCCCATGGTCAGCTGGCGCGGCGCGAAGTTGCGGGCGCGGGTCTGCGCGTCCGGCTGGCGGGCGAGGACCCCGGCGCCCGCCGTGTAGGTGGCGGCGAAGCGCGGCAGGGCCTCCTGCGGCTGGGTCCAGCCGGTGTCCGTCATCCGCAGCGGCGCGAAGATCCGGCTCTCCACATAGGCCTCGAACGGCATGCCGGAGAGCTTCTCCACCAGCAGGGCCTGGACGTCGACGGCGGCCGAGTAGCCCCACTGGGTCCCGGGGTCGAACAGCAGCGGGACCTGGCCCAGCCGCCGGCCCATCTCGGAAAGGTCGTGGGTGAGCGCCAGGGGCTCCAGCCGCCGGTACTCGTCGTCCGCGGGCGTCCGGCCGGAGCCGTAGGAGAGGCCGGCGGTGTGGCGCATCAGGTCGCGCACGGTCATCGTGCGTTTCGGCGCGCGGTAGATCGGCTTCCCGTCCGCGTCCTGGCCCGCCTGGACGCGCGCGGCGGCGAACTCCGGCAGGTGGTCGGCGACCGGATCGTCCAGCCGGAAGCGGCCCTGTTCCCAGAGCTGCATCAGGGCCACGCCGGTCACCGGCTTGGTCATCGACCAGATCTGCACGAGGGTGTCGCGGCGCATCGGCCGCTGCGCCTCGCGGTCGGCGAAGCCGGCGGTCCCGAAATAGCGCTCCTGGCCGTCCTGCCAGACCAGGGCGGAGACCCCGGCGGTGCGGCCGCTCTCGACCATCTGCGTCAGCGCCGCGTCGATGCGGGCCTTCTCGATCCGCACCGGCGCCGGCGCCTGGGCGTGGGCCGCCCCCGCCAGGCCGAGCCACAGCGCCGCCAGCAGCGCTCCCATCCTGCGGACCATCTTCCACCCCCTCTGATAGCGGTCACACCGCACCGGCACTGTGGAAAGCCGTAAACCGGGTGGCAAGCCTGCCGGCGCGGGAGCGGTAAGGAGATCGTTGTTCACCTAGGCAATCGGTGGTTTCCTCTCGGGAAACGAGGAGGACAGCGCATGGCCGCCGACGGCAACATCACCAAGGACATCCTCTACGACGCCGTGGCGCCGGACGACTTCGAGTCCATGCTGGAGCTGGACCGCTACGGCGCCCGCTCCACCGCCTTCGACAAGATCATCTCGGCGACCCACGACCACTTCTGGGACCCGCTCGACCCCAAGTACATCGACTTCTCCGAGCCCTGGGACATGGAGAACGAGGCGCTCCTGCCCGACGACCAGGTGATGAGCCTGGGCATCCCCTATGTGCTGGAGCACCTGGAGAAGACCGGCCAGAAGGCGAAGTTCATCAACGAGATGGCGCTGTGGCAGTTCTCCTCGATCCTGCACGGCGAGCAGGGCGCGCTGAACCTGTCGGCCTCGCTCTGCCACGTGCTGAAGGACCAGGGCGCGCAGGAATACGCCGCCAACCAGACCCGCGAGGAAGCCCGCCACGTCACCGCCTTCGCCAAGTACATCAAGGCCCGCTGGGGTCGGCCGCGGCCCTGCGGGGCCATGCTGCAGCAGCTGCTCGTGGAGATCATCGCCGCGCCGGAGGTCTACAAGAAGATCATCGGCATGCAGATGCTGGTGGAGGGGCTGGCGATGGGCGCCTTCGCCACCGGCTTCAAGTACAACCGCGATCCCCTGGCCCGGAAGCTCTTCCAGCTCGTGATGACCGACGAGGCCTTCCACCACAAGTTCGGGAAGATCTGGGCCGACCGCACCATCCCGCGGATGACGCAGGAGGAGCGCGACATCGTCGAGGACTGGGCCGCCCACTGCTTCCAGGCCCTGCTGTTCAACCTCGGCAACCCGCAGCAGCAGGCCCAGGTCTACCGCGACTTCGGCCTCGACCCCGACCGGGTGCTCGTGGAGTTCCGGGAGATCGTGCAGAACGACGAGGCCCGGCGCGAGCGGCTGAAGACCCAGTCGAACATCTTCCGGGTCCTGATCAAGACCCTGCTCAACGCGGGCCTGATCACCGGCCGCACCAAGGCCTTCTACGGCACCTATGTCGACATGGACGAGCTGAAGGGCGAGGGCGACAAGATGGTCGGCGACGACATCGCCGAGGAGGGGATCAAGTACCTCCAGGAGATCAACTTCAAGGACCGCTCGGCGAAGCCGGTCAGCATCGCCGCGGAGTAGCTCAGGCCGCGTCGGCGGCGCCGGCCTCGGCGTCGAGCTGGTCGCGCATCATGCGCAGGGCCGTGTCGAGGGCGCGCAGGCGCACCTCGGCGCGGCCGACGTCGCCGTAGCGCATCTCCTTGTGGACGGTGGGACCGCCCTTCCGCGCCGAGGCGAAGTGGACGAGGCCCGCCGGCTGGCCAGGGCCGCCTTCCGCATAGCCGGTGATCGAGACGGCGATGTCGGCGCAGGAGTTGGCGATGGCGCCCTCGGCCATGGCCCGGGCGGCGCGCTCGGACACCGCCCCGTCGCTCTGCAGGATCTCCATCGGCACGCCGAGCATCTCGTGCTTGGCCTCGTCGGTGTAGGTGACGAAGCCCCGCTCGAAGGCGTGCGACGTGCCGGGGATGTCGGTGAGCAGGGACGCCAGCAGGCCGCCGGTGCAGGACTCGGCGGCCGCCAGCTTCAGGTCGCGGTCGCAGGCCCCGCGGAGGACGGACTGGGCCAGTTCGTCCACCGCCGTGGGGATTGCGGGATCCAGCGCCTCGGCCATGGAGGGCCTAGTGGGTCGCGCGGCTGCCCGGGCCGCCAAGCTCCGCCATCAGCTCTTCCTTGCGGGCGAGCAGGCGTTCGCCGACGGCCTTGGTGTCCATCCCCTTCTTCTGCACCTCGGGGAAGTACTCCTGCTCCTCCTCCTCGACGTGGTGCTCGATCATCTCCTTCAGGACGGTGACCTTGGCGTCGTAGTATTCGTCGGAGGGCTCCATCGCCTCGAGCTGGGCGATCAGGTCCTTGGCGGACATGTGCTCGACCACGGCCTCGTTGACCGTGTCCTGCTCCTTCACGAACTCGCGGGACTCCGGATAGAAGATCTCCTCCTCGATCTGGGTGTGCACCTTCAGTTCGAGCGCGATCTGCTGGAAGATTTCCTGCTTGCGGGCGTCGTCTTCCTTGGACTTCTCGTACTGCTTGAACAGCCGCTCGACCTCGCGGTGGTCACGCTTCAGGACGGCGACGGCGTCGTTGCCGCGGGCGACCGGGACCGTGCTCTTCTTGGCGGTGGATTTCTTCGCGGCCGAGCTCTTGCTGGACGCGGATTTGCTGCGCGCGGACTTGCCGCCGCTGCTCGACGTGCCGGTGGTGGCCATGGATCCCTCTCCTTGGAGGCCCGGGTGAGCCTTCCACTTTCCTCAACCCGTCCAGCCGACGCCGGTTCCGCTTGATTTTCGCAGGCGCAGCCGCTCGTTAGGCCCCATGAGCCGGGGCGTGAAAGTGACGGTGGCGGGCGCGGGCGCCCTGGGTCTGTGTTCGGCGCTCGCGCTGGCCGACGCCGGCTGTGAAGTGACCGTGTGGGACCCGGCGCCCGAAGCCAACGCCTCGGCGGTGGCCGGGGGCATGATCGCCCCGGCGTTCGAGGCTGCGCTGGATCCGGAGGCCGCGCCCGCGTTCGACCTGCTGATGGCCGCGCGGAACCTGTGGCCGGCGCTGGAGGCGCGGGCGGGCGTGGCGCTCGATCGCTCGGGCGCCGTCGGTGTCGGCCCGCCGGACTGGCTCGGCGCCCTGCAGGCCGGCTTCGTGCGGCTGGGTCTGCGCATGACCGAGCTTCCCAGGGTGACCCTGGAGGACCTGGCGCCCGGCCTGTCGCCGGCCTTCGCCGACGGCCTCATGACCCGCGAGGACTGGCGGCTCGAGCCGGGCCCGGCGATGGCCGCCCTGCGGGGGGCCGCGACGGCGGCGGGCGTGGCGTTCCGCACGCGACGCGCCGCCGACGCCGGCGAGGGGGACTGGCTGGTCGTGGCGACAGGAGCCGACCCGGGGCTTGCGGACGTCGCGCCCGAGCTGGCGCGGCTGACGCCGATCAAGGGCCACATCCTGCGGCTGGCCGGGGCCCCGCAGGGCCTGTGCACCGTGCGCGCGCCGGGCGTCTACGCCGTGCCCGGCGACGGCGGGCTCGCGCTCGGCGCCACCATGGAGGTGGGGGTCTCCGATCCGAACCCCGATCCGGCCCAGGCGGAACGGCTGTTGAGTGCGGGCGTCGGGCTCTTCCCCGCGCTGGCCGGCGCGCGGCCGCAGGTCTTCGCGGGCGTGCGGGCGGCGACGCCGGACGGCCTGCCGATGGTGGGCCCTTCCAGCACGGAGCGGGTGATCCTGGCGACCGGCGCGCGGCGCAACGGCTGGCTGCTGGCGCCGCTGGTCGCCCAGGTGGTGGCGGCTTGCGTGACGGGGCGTGATCCTGGCCCCTATGCCGCCCGGCTGCATCCGGCCAGGTTCGGGGGAGGCGCATGACCGGCTTCTGGTTCACCGACGAGCAGGAGGCGATCCGCGAGAGCGTGCTGCGCCTCTGCGCCCGCTTCGACGCCGACTACTGGCGGCGCACCGACGAGACCGGCGAGTTCCCCGAGGCCTTCGTGGCCGCCATGGCCGAGGCCGGTTGGCTGGGCGCCGCCATGCCCCAGGAGCTGGGCGGCTCGGGCCTCGGCCTCACCGAGGCGGCGATCGCCATGCAGGCGGTGACCGAGAGCGGCGCGGGCTTCACCGGCGCCAGCGCCCTGCACCTCAACATCTTCGGCCCCATGCCGCTCGCCAAGTTCGGCAGCGAGGAGCAGAAGAAGCGGCTGATCCCGCGCCTGATCTCCGGCGAGGACAAGCTCTGCATCGGCATCACCGAGCCGGACGCGGGCCTCGACACCACCAGCCTGACCACCCGCGCCGAGCGCACGAACGACGGCTGGGTGATCTCGGGGCGCAAGGTGTGGACCACCTCGGCCCAGCGGGCGAACAAGATCCTGATCGTCGCCCGCACCACGCCGCGCGACCAGGTGGCCAAGTCCACGCAGGGCATCAGCCTGTTCTACGCCGACTTCGACCGCTCGAAGATCCAGGCCACGCCGATCCCGAAGATGGGCCGCAAGGCGGTGGAGTCGAACTCGGTCTTCATCGATGGCCTGCACGTCCCGGCCGACGCCCTGGTGGGCGAGGAGGGGCGGGGCTTCTACTACCTGTTGGAGGGGCTGAACCCCGAGCGCGTGCTGTTCGGGGCGGAGGCGGTGGGCCTCGGCCGCGCGGCGCTGAAGCGGGCCGCCCAGTACGCCAAGGAGCGCGTCGTCTTCGGCCGGCCCATCGGCCAGAACCAGGGCGTCGCCCATCCGCTGGCCAAGGCCTGGGCGGAGCTGGAGGCGGCCAACCTCATGGCCTTCAAGGCCGCCGCCCTCTACGACGCCGGCCGCGAGTGCGGGGCCGAGGCCAACGCCGCCAAGTACCTGGGCGGCGAGGCGGGCTTCCACGCGTGCGAGGCCGCGGTCCTCGCCCACGGGGGCATGGGCTATGCGAAGGAGTTCGACGTGGAGCGCTACTTCCGCGAGTCCATGATCGCGCGCCTGGCCCCCATCAGCCGCGAGATGGTGTTCAACTTCCTCGCCGAACGGGTCCTCGGCCTGCCGCGCAGCTACTAGGTGTCGTTCGGCAGGCGGAAGGCGATCGGGATCACCACCCGCGCGCCGTCCACCGCCTGGCCGTCGACGGTCTGCGGGCTCATCCGGAAGAAGCGGGCGAGCTTCAGGGCCGCCTCGCCGAATCCGGCGTCGGCCGGGGTCTCGGAGACCACCGCGCAGCCGGTGAGCGCCCCCTTCGCCGTCACCGAGCAGCCGATGGAGGCGCGGCCCTCGAGGCCCAGGCGCTGGGCCCGCTCGGGGTAGTAGCGCGCCAGCTCCTCCGCGCCCGGCTTCCTCACCCAGTTGGGTGAGCGGATCACCGGGTCGCGCGCCGGCTGCGGCGGCGGGTCGAGCGTCACCGCCGGTCCCGGATCGGGCGCGACGTCGATCTTCGGGGGATCCAGGGGCAGCGGGTCGACGTGGATCGGGACGTTCGTGACGACGGGATCATGCAGCCGGATCGGCGGCTTCTCGACCGGGGTCGCGGGGGGCGGCGGCTTCGGCGGGGTCCAGGTTTGGACGATCAGGGGCGGCGGCTCGACAATCGGTCGCGGCTCCGGCGCGGTGAATTTCATGTACGCAACATAGGCCCCCACGACCACGTGGACTCCGATCGAGATCCCGATGGCGGCGGTGAGGTGCCTGGGCCGTCCGGCGCCTCGGGAGTCGAAGGTGAGCGGGACGAACTGGCGGGCGATCACGGCGTGTCCTCCTCGTTTGCTGCAATATTGAAACAATGTTGCAGAGCGGAGAAGAAACCCTATCCCCAGCTGCGTCAAGCGGCCGTTCGCCGGCTATGGTTAGCGCCGCATTAACCATACGGGCCCAGGACTCGGGGTCATGGCGATCCAGGGAATCCGCGGGGCGGTCGAGACGGCGATCCAGCGCGCGTCGCACGCCACGGGCGTCGACTTCTCGTTCCTGATGCGAACCGCGGACCGCGAGAGCGGCTTCAACCCGCACGCCAAGGCCTCCAGTTCTTCGGCGGCCGGCCTCTTCCAGTTCGTCGAGCAGACCTGGCTGCAGACGCTGAAGACCCACGGCTCGAAGTACGGCTACGCCCGCTACGCCGAGCTGATCACCCGGGGCGCCGACGGCAAGTTCCGCGTGGATGGCTCAGAGGCCCGCCGGGCGGTCATGGACCTGCGCCTCGACCCCCACGCCGCCTCGCTGATGGCCGGCGAGCTCGCCTCCGACCACGCCGCCTATCTGAAGGGGCGGGTGGGGCGCGCGCCGACCGCCGGCGAGCTCTACGCCGCCCACTTCCTGGGCCCGCAGGGGTCGGCCAAGCTGATCGAGGCCATGCAGTCGCGCCCCGAGGCCAAGGCCGCCCACCTCTTCCCCGACGCCGCCCGCGCGAACAAGACCATCTTCTACCGCGAGGGCCGCGCCGCCTCGGTGGCCGAGGTCTACGCCAACCTGACGAAGACCGGCGGGACCGGCCAGGCCACCGCGCCTCGCGAGGCCGCGCCGGAGCCCGACGGCGGCTTCATCCAGTACGCCTCGGCCCGCCGCGCCGACCGCATCCAGCAGCAGGACGCCCTGGTCGCCCTGATCCTGCGCGGCTCCCAGCCCGCCGACCAGCTCGGCGTCGGGACCCGGCTGACCGGCTCGATCTTCACCAGCGAGATGCTGCGCCTGCTCTCCGACGCCCGCGACGACAGCTAGTTCGCTTCGGCAGCGCCGCTCGCCAGCAGGGCCTCGATCTCCGCCTCGCCGTAGCCGACCTCGGCCAGCACCTCGCGGGTGTGCTGCCCCAGGCCTGGGCTCGGCGGCCGGGGACCGGTCTCGACGCCCGGGAACACCGCCGGCGCGGCCGGCTGCGGATAGGTCCCGCCTTCGCCGTCCTCCACCTGCAGGATCGCGCCGGCGGCGGCCACCTGCGGGTCGGCGACCACCTCGGCCGGGGTCTGCACCGGCGCCCAGACGAGGTCGGCCTCGTCCAGCCGCCGCGCGATCTCGGCCATCGGCAGGGCGGCGAAGGCCTTGTCGAACTCGGCGGTGATCTCGACGGTGTTCTCCCGGCGCAGGCGGCCGGTGGCGGCGCGCGGGTCGTCGATCAGGTCCGGCCGGCCCGCCACCTGGCAGAAGGTCTCCCAGCCGCCCGAGGCGCCGCGCGGGTTGTGCACGAACCAGTGGCCGTCGGCGCTGCGGAACACATTGGCCAGCGGGTTCATCGGCTGGCTGCGCGGCTTCAGGGACGCCAGCCGGCCGAACTTCATCTGGATCGCCAGGTCCGAGCTCAGGGCATAGACGCCGGTGGCGAGCAGGGAGGTCTGCACCAGCCGTCCCTTGCCGGTGCGCTCACGCTCGTAGAGCGCCGCCAGGATCGCCGACACCGTCGCCAGCGAGGTGGTGTGGTCGCCGACGCCGGTGCGCAGCATGAAGGGCTCGGAGCCCTTCGGCGGGATCATGTTGGCGACGCCCGCGCGGGCCCAGAAGGCGGTGACGTCGAAGCCCGGCTTGTGGGCGTCGGGGCCCTCCAGGCCGTAGCCGGTGATCACCGCGTAGACGAGCCTGGGGTTCACGGCCAGCAGGGCCTTGTCGTCCAGGCCGTGCTTGCGCAGCGAGGCCGGGCGGACGTTGGTCAGGAAGACGTCGGCCTGGGCGGCCAGCTTCGCCAGCGCCTCCCGGCCCTCCGGCCTGGCGATGTCCAGCACGATCCCCCGCTTGCCGCGGTTGTCGAGGTCGAAGACCGGGTTGCCGGAGAGCTGGCTCTTCACGTCGGCCAGGGTGTGGCGCATGGCGTCGCCGCCGGGCCGCTCCACCTTGATCACGTCGGCGCCCCAGTCGCACAGGATGCCGGCCGCGCCGGGGCCTGCGATGTAGGCGGAGAAATCGATGACCTTCAGGCCGTCCAGCAGCACGCGTCGTCCCCAGCTCTTGTCTTGCTTGGGGCCACTCTAGAGCAGGTCGCGGCTTACGCTACGACTCGGTCGTTGGCCGCGGGATCGGAGGCGAGCGCCTCGGCGATGGCCCGGGCGACGGCGGGCACGGTGACGGGCTTGCGCAGCAGGGCGTCGGCGCCGGCCGCCAGGCAGTCGCGGGCCTCCTCGGGATCGCCGCCGATCAGGGCGACGATCGGCGTCAGCGCGGCGTGGCCGTCCATGGCCCGGAGCGCCCCGATGGTTTCGTGGCCGTCCAGGCCCGGCATCCGGGCGTCGATCATCATCAGGTCGAGGTCGCAGACCCGGGCGAGCTCGATGGCCCGCTGGCCGCTGGCGGCGTGGACCACCTGGTGGCCGAGCTGCTCCAGGTGGGCGCGCAGCATGGCCGCGTTCAGCGCCTCGTCCTCGGCCAGCAGCACGCGCAGCCGGCGGCGCTCCGTCTTCTCGGGCCCGGCCTCGAGCGGCGGGGCGGCTGTGGCGTGGCGGTCGAACGGCAGCTCCAGGGTGAAGCAGGAGCCGACGCCCAGCGCGCTGTGGGCCCGCAGCTCGCCCCCCATCAGGCGGGCGAGCTGGCGCGACAGGGTCAGCCCCAGGCCCGCGCCGGTGGTCCCGGCGCTGGTGCGCGCCACCCGCTGGAACGGCTCGAAGGCGACCGCCAGCTCGTCCTCGGTGAGGCCGGGCCCGGTGTCGACGATCTCCACGGCCAGGCGACCGGCCTCGTTGAGCGCCACGCGGACCTCCACGCGGCCGCGGACGGTGAACTTCACGGCGTTGCCGATCAGCCCGGCCAGCACCTGGCGGCTGCGCACCGGGTCGGCGACGGCCGCGCCCGAGGTCGCCGCCAGCTCCGGCGCCACGTGGACGCGCAGCTCCAGGCCCTTGGCGGCGGCCTGCGGGCGGGCGAGCAGGGCGAGGTCGCGGACCAGCCCCACCACGTCCACCGGCTGCGGCCGCACGGTCAGGCGGCCGGCCTCGGCGGTCTCCGCGTCGAGGGTGGTCTCCAGGACCGACAAGAGGTCGTTGGCGGCGTCGAGGGCGGCGGAGAGCTGGGCCCGCGACGGCGCGGCGCGGCCGCCGCGCCCGGAGGCGGCGGCCAGCACATGGGCCACGCCGGTCAGGCCGTTGCGGATCTCGTCGCCCAGGGTGGCCACGAGGTCGGACTTGGAGCGGGCCAGCCTTCGGGCCGCCTCGGCCTGCTCGGCGCGGTCGGCCATCAGCACCTCGCGCTCGGCGGCCAGCGCGAACTGGCGGCGCAGGATGCGGTTGACCACCAGGCCCAGCGCCAGCGCCAGCGCCACCGCGCCCCAGCTGATCTGGGCCACCTCGCGGCTCTCGCTGCGGCTGAACAGGCCGACGAGCGGCCCGGCCAGGGCGGCGGGCGCCACGATCAGCAGGCTGGGCAGCCAGGGGGCGGTGAACACCACGCAGACCACGGCCGCGCCCAGGGCGGCCAGCAGCAGGGGCTCGCGGAACGGGCCCGCGCCCTCGGCGAAGGCGGCGATCTGGGCGATGGCGGCGGCCCAGATCAGGCCGCCCATCAGCTGCACCCGGGCCCGGCGGCGCGGGTCGGCGGCCTGCGGCTGCTTCAGCCAGTTCACCACCGCGTAGAAGGCGCCCCAGCCGATCGCGAAGATCACGAAGCTGACGCTCATCCAGGCCGCGTTCGGCGCATGGCTGCCCGCCCAGACGTAGGCCGGCAGGCAGATCCCGAAGGCGGCCAGGGCATAGGGCAGCAGCGCCGTCTGCGCCTGCAGCGCCTGCTCGCCGACGGAAAGCCCGCCGCGAGGCGGCTCGATGGCGGATGGCTGGCGCACGCGACGGGGTCTCCCTTTCGCGCGGAGTGTGCGGCCAACGCGGTTGGCGGCCCGTTACGTGAGAAAGTTAATCAACAGATTCGGCCGGCAACCCGGCGTTAAGCATGCCCGTGCCAGGCTCGACTCGTGGGACTAAAACGGTCCTGCGAAGGGGACCAGAAGGGGCCATGGCGACGACGCGCGCAGCGTTGACGGACGAGGATATCCGTACGCTGGTCAAAGGCGCGACGCCCGACGAGCGGGCGGCTGCGGCGCACAAGCTGTGCCGCAACATCGACCGTCTGCCGCTCACCGAGGACGACCGCGCCCTGGCCGCCGAGATCCTGCGGATCATGGCCGGCGACGCCGCCGAGCTGGTCCGCCGGGCCCTGGCCGTCACCCTCAAGGAATCCCCGCTCGTCCCGCGCGACGTGGCCCTGAAGCTGGCCCGCGACGTGGAGACCGTCGCCCTGCCGATGCTCAGCTTCTCGCCGGCCTTCACCGACGAGGACCTCTCCGACATCGTCCGGCTGGGCGGGCCCGTGCGCCAGCTGGCGATCGCCAAGCGCCCGAAGCTGTCGCGGAAGGTCACCGACGCCATCTCCGAGCATGGCGGGGAGCGCGCCGTCGCCACCGCCTGCGCCAACGACAACGCCGACTTCGCCGAGCGTTCCCTGCAGCGGGTGATCGACCGGTTCGAGAAGTCCGAGAGGGTGCTGGCCGCGGTAGCCTACCGCCAGGCGCTGCCGCTGTCGGTCACCGAGCGGCTGATCGCCCTGGTGGGCGAGCAGGTCCGCGACCACCTGGTCAGTCACCACGCGCTCTCGCCGCAGACCGCCCTCGAGATCGCCATGGGCTCCACCGAGCGGGCGACCATCGACCTAGTGGACCAGGCCGGCCGCGCCGCCGATGTGAAGGCCTTCGTCGCCCACCTCAACCGCAGCCAGAACCTGACGCCCTCGCTGCTCCTCCGGGCGCTCGCCCAGGGGCACATGACCTTCTTCGAGTGGGGCGTGGCGGAGCTCGCGGGCGTGCCGCACCACCGCACCTGGCTGATGATCCACGACGCCGGGCCGCTCGGCCTGCGCGCCATCTACGAGCGGGCGGGCCTGCCGGCGCGCCTGTTCCCCGCCTTCCGCGCGGCGGTGGACACCTTCCACTCCATGGAGTTCGACGGCGGCGCCCGCGACCGCGAGCGCTTCCAGGAGCGGATGATTCAGCGCTTCCTGACCCAGCCGCAGGCCGCCGCCCGCGAGGACGTGGACTATCTGATCGACAAGATGGACCGCCTGTCCCGCACCACCCGCGCCGAGGCCGTGAAGGAAAGCGCCTAGCCCCCGGCGCGCTCCCGTTGACGCGGGGTCCGCCTTGCCGGCCCCGTCGCGCGATTCCAAGCTGCCGGCCATGTCCGCCGCCGATATCAAGCCCGCCGCCACCATCCTGCTGCTGCGCGACGACCCGTCGTTCGAGGTGCTGATGGTCAAGCGGCACCACCAGATCGACTTCGCCTCCGGGGCCCTGGTGTTCCCCGGCGGCAAGACCCACGCGGGCGACCATGATCCGGCCTGGGCCGACCATGTCGTCGGCTGGGAGGATTTCGACGCCGAGCAGCGGGGCCTGCGGATCGCCGCGATCCGCGAGGTGTTCGAGGAGGCCGGCATCCTCCTGGCCCACCGGCGCAACGGCGAACCGATCGGCGGGGAGGCCTGTCCCATGGAGGTCCGCGAGGCGGTGGACCAGGGCCGCACGCCCTTCCTGGACGTGGTCACCGGCATCGACGCCCGGCTCGACCTCGGCGCGCTCACCGTCTTCGCCCGCTGGATCACCCCGGCCATCGTGCCCAAGCGCTTCGACACCTGGTTCTATGCGGTGAAGGCCCCGGACGACCAGCTCGCCGCCTGCGACGGGCGCGAGACGGTGGACGCCGAATGGATCGAGCCGGCGGAGGCCCTTCGCCTGGCGGAGACCGGCGGGCGCAAGGTGATCTTCCCCACGCGGATGAACCTGAAGCTGCTGGCCGAGGCGGGCGGCGCCGACGACGCCGTGGCCCGGGCGCGGGCCCGCACCCTGGTCACCGTGGAGCCGGTGGTTCAGGCCCGCGAGGGCGGGCGCGTGCTGGTCCTGCCGCCCGACGCCGGCTACGGCGTGGTCGAGGAGCCGCTCGAAAAGGTGATGTGACGGATGCTCAGGCGCCGGTGGCGGCGACCTGGGCCTCCAGTTCCTTCACCAGGACGGCGCCCACCGGGTGGGTGTCTTCCCGGATGTCATCGCGGACGGCGGCCTTGATGGCGTCGATGTGGGCGTCGACGAGCGGCATCGGCGCGCCGACCCGCTTGGCCTTGTCGTCGATCAGCCGGCACAGGGAGGCCGCGATCCGGGTGATGATCGGAAAGCCGTAGGTGGCGCCCAGGCCCTTCAGGTCGTGGGCCCGCAGGTAGAGGGATTCCATCGTCTCGCCGGTGGCCCCCGTGGCGCGGACCTCCTGGCGGGCAGTGTCGAGCTTGGTGATCTCGTCGGCCAGCCACTGGGCGAAGTTGCCCGACAGGCTCTTCAGGGCGGCCTCCGCCTTGGCGATCGCGGCCGGGTCGATGGCGCCCAGCCGGCTCCCCCCGACCTTGGCCTGAAGGGTGTTCGGGACCTGGATCATCTGACCGCTGTTCTGTTGGCTCACGACGAGAGGCCTCCTGTCACTCGGAGACCACCGTACGCCGAACCCGTTAACAAAGGGATGCCTATGCAACCCTCTGTTGTTCAAGCGGAAAACTGTTCCGCCAGGACCCGTTCCTCGAGGCTCCGGCCGGCGTCGAAGAGCATGGTCATGCCCACGTCCCGGTCCTCGGCCACGTGCACCTCGGTGACGTCGCGCACCTCGAAGTTGTCGGCCACGGCGCTCACCGGCCGCTTGTCGGCCTCCATCACCTCGAAGGTCACCCGGGCGGTGTGGGAGAGCAGGGCGCCGCGCCAGCGCCGGGGCCGGAAGGCGCTGATCGGGGTGAGCGCCAGGACCCGGGCGTCGAGGGGGATGATCGGCCCGTGGGCCGAGAGGTTGTAGGCGGTGGACCCGGCCGGGGTCGCCACGAGGGCGCCGTCGCAGGAGAGTTCGGCCAGCCGAACCTTGCCGTCCACCGAGATCCGAAGCTTGGCGGTCTGCCGCGTCTGGCGCAGCAGGGAGACCTCGTTGATTGCCAGCGCCTTGTGCATGACGCCGCGGGCGTCCACCGCGGTCATCCGCAGCGGGTGGATGAGGGCCCGCTCGGCGGCGTTGATCCGCTCCAGCAGGTCGTCCTCGCTGTACTCGTTCATCAGGAAGCCGACGGAGCCGCGGTTCATCCCGTAGATCGGCTTGCCGCTCTCCATGAGCCGGTGGAGGGTCTCCAGCATGAAGCCGTCGCCGCCGAGGGCGACGACCACCTGGGCCTCGGTTTCCGGCGTGTCGCCGTAGCGCCGGGCCAGCCGGCCGCGGGCCTCGATCGCCTCGGGCCGGTCGCTGGCCACGAAGGCGAGGCGGGTCACCATGGGGTGCGCGTTGAACATCGGCGGGCAAAAGCGGCCAACGGCGGCCGCTTGTCAAACGCCTCAGGAGGCCATCCGGGCGGCCTGGCGGAAGGCGACGGCGGCCGCCTGCGGGGGCGAGGGGCCGAAGGCGCTGGCGGCGCGCCGGGCGCCCTCCGCGCCGCCGCCGGGGCGGCCGGCGTTGAGCTGGCGGACCATGGTCAGGATGGTCGGGAAGACGCTGCGGTCGATACCCACCGAGGCGCAGGCCAGGGCCAGGAGCTCGGGCCGGTCGCAGTCCAGCGCCTGGCGGATGTGGCGGGGCTCGAAGCGGCCGAGCCTGGCCAGGGCCGTGGCGAACAGCGACAGCCGGCCCTCGCGCAGGGCGCGGACCAGGTAGCCCGGCCGGAGCTGGCCCGCGGCGTGGAGCTTGTCGATGAGCTTGTGCTCCATCTCCTCGCGCTCGCCCTCGCGGGCGACGATCACCAGGCCCTCGGCGTCCACGGGCGCGCCGGCGTGGGCCTCGCGCAGGGAGTCGGCGATCGCCTGGTCCAGCGCCGCGCCGTCCAGCCGGAAGCGGTCGACCAGCGAATTGCGCAGGGACTGGCCGACCCAGACGTAGAGCTGCATGGCGAGGTCGGCGGTGAGTCGCGGGTGGCGCGACAGCGGGGTGCGCAGCGCCGCGACCTTGCGGGCGGCGGCCACGAGCTGGCGCATGTCCTCGTCGTTGAGGTCGGCGGTGGCGTTGCCGGCGAGGGCCGTCAGGACGGCCGGCTCGGCCTGGCGCAGGATGGCGGCCACCACCACGCCGCTGAGCTGCGGGCGGCGGGCGACCTCGATCTGGTGCTCGATGGTGGCCTCGACCAGCAGGCGGACCAGGTCGTGGTCCTTGAGCACCGGGCTCTTCTCGATGACCGGGCGGGCGATCTCGATCTCGTCGAGGGCCAGGACGTTGATCAGGGCGGGCGGCGCCCACGGGGCCGTGGCGAGCCGCTCGGCCAGCCGGCGGCGGATGTCGCGCTCGGCCTCGACCACGAGGCTCATGAAGATCGACGACAGCAGGCCCTGGACGGCGGGAGCCGCCACGGCGTCCGGCGCGCCGCCGGCGGCGCACAGCTCCACGACGCCCAGCAGAAGGCGCTCGCGGTCGCCCGGCGCACGACTCCTGGCGAGTTCCAGCAGCCTTTGGCTGCCCTGGGCGGTGACCAAGCCCAATCCCCTGATGCCCCGAGGCCCGTTCTGGACCTCAGCGCTGAATCTGCTCAGTCGGTGTGAAAACATGTTTAAAGGGCCGCTGACCATGATCCTGGGAGGACGCGCGCGATGGCCGAACCGCTGATCCTGGCGCTCGACCAGGGCACCACCAGCACCCGCGCCATCCTGTTCGACCGCAAGGGCCAGGCGCTCGCCGAGGCGGGCCGCCCGCTGCAGCAGCACTATCCCGCCGACGGCTGGGTGGAGCACGACGCCGAGGAGATCTTCCGGGCCTGCGTCGAGGTGCTCGCCGAGGCGGTGAGGAAGGCCGCGCGGTCCATGGACGAGGTGGCCGCCATCGGCATCACCAACCAGCGCGAGACCGTGGTGGTCTGGGAGAAGGCGACCGGCCGCCCGATCCACCGCGCCATCGTCTGGCAGGACCGCCGCACCGCCGACCTCTGCGAGCGCCTGCGCGAGGCGGGCCGGGAGGCCGAGGTCACCGAGATCACCGGCCTGCTGCTCGACCCCTACTTCTCCGGGACCAAGATCCGCTGGTTGCTGGACAGGGTCGAAGGCGCCCGCGCCAGGGCCGAGGCCGGCGAACTCATGGCCGGCACCATCGACGCCTGGGTGATCTGGAAGCTCACCGGCGGCCGCGTCCACGCCACCGACGCCACCAACGCCTCGCGGACCCTGCTCTACGACATCCGCAAGGGCGAGTGGTCGCAGGCCATGGGCGAGATGCTCGGGGTCCCGCTGGGGCTCCTGCCGGAGGTCCGCGACTGCGCCGGCGACTTCGGGGAGACGGAGGCGGGCCTGCTCGGCCGCGCCGTGCCGATCCGCGGCGTGGCCGGCGACCAGCAGGCGGCGCTGATGGGGCAGGGGTGCATCCGTCCGGGCGAGATGAAGGCTACCTACGGCACCGGCTGCTTCATGCTGATCAACACCGGCGAGGCGGCCCCGGTCTCCCGGGCGCGGCTGCTGACCACCATCGCCGCCCGGGTCGGGGGCAAGACGACCTACGCCCTGGAGGGCGCCATCTTCATCGCCGGCGCGGCGGTCCAGTGGCTGAACGAGGGCCTGGGGGTGCCGGGCGGACCGCAGGCCGCCGAGCAGCTCGCGGCCAGGGCGCGGGAGGACCACGGCGTGGTGCTGGTGCCGGCCTTCACGGGCCTCGGCGCGCCCTGGTGGGACGCGGGCGCCCGCGGCGCGATCTTCGGCCTGACCCGCGATTCCAGCCTCCCCGAGATCGCCCAGGCCACCCTGGACGCCAGCGCCCTGCAGACCCGCGACCTCATCGAGGCCATGCGGGCCGACGCGCCGGAGGCCTTCCACGGCGGGGTTGAGCTCCGGATCGACGGGGGGATGTCGCGAAGCCTCTTCTTCAGCCAGCGGCTCGCCGACCTCACCGGGATCAGCGTCTGCCGGGCCACCTACCAGGAGACCACGGCCCTGGGCGCGGCCCTGTTTGCGGGCGTCGGCGCCGGGATCTACGCCTCGTTGGAGGAGGCCGCCGCGGCGCGTCCGCGAACGGAGGGGTTCGCCCCCGCGATGGACAAGCATCGCCGGGAGGCCGCCTACGCCCGCTGGCTCGATGCCCTGACCCGCGTCAGGAGCTAACTTGACGCCGTTCACCAGCCGGAAGACTCTGGGCGCAACCACTTAGGGATTTGGGAGACGGGCCATGGCGGACGGATCGGTTGCCGGCGTGCCTTCGCTGCAGGGCAAGGTGAGCGCGGAGGAATGGCAGGCCCGGGTGGACCTCGCGGCCCTCTACCGGCTGGTGGCGCTGCACGGGTGGGACGACCTGATCTACACCCACATCTCGGCCCGTATCCCGGGTCCCGAGCACCACTTCCTGATCAACCCCTACGGCCTGCTGTTCGAGGAGATCACCGCCTC
>NZ_DAISJG010000050.1:0-18533 GCF_036821595.1 Phenylobacterium sp. | reverse complement strand
CCCGCGCCGCCGGTGAGGGTGTCGCCGTACTGGCTGGAGGTGATGACCTGGCCTCCGGTGGGCGGCGGCGGGGTCCCGGCGTCGTCGTTGGTGATCGTGCCCGTGGCCGTGGCGTTGCCGAGGCTAGTCCCGGAGGAGGGGCCGGAGAGGGTGACGGTGAAGGCCTCGGTGTTCTCCACCGTGGTGTCGCCCGCCACGTTGACCACGATGGTCCTCGACGTCTCGCCGGCCGCGAAGGTGACCGTCCCCGAGGGAAGGGCCCCGCCGGCGAAGTCCGCGCCGTCCGCCGGATTGCTCCCGGACCCGGTGACCGCCCAGTTCACGGTCGATGTCCCGGTCGTGGTTCCGGTCCGGGCGAGGACGAAGCTGAAGGCCGTGGCGCCGGTGTCGCCCTCGGCGGCGCTGAGCGCGGTCGAGGTGAAGCCCACCTGGGCGGAGCCGGCGGGGGGCGGCGTGGTGGAGCCGCCGGCGGCGAGCTGGGACCAGGTGACGGGCGTGGT
Source organism: Phenylobacterium sp. (assembly GCF_036821595.1). Lineage (GTDB taxonomy): Bacteria > Pseudomonadota > Alphaproteobacteria > Caulobacterales > Caulobacteraceae > Phenylobacterium. Next base: position 18,033 of record NZ_DAISJG010000050.1, on the reverse strand, counting down.
CACCCCCTGCAGGTTGATGATGTAGTTGCCCCACTGCTGGGCGGTCCCGGCGCCGTCGCGGTCGAACAGCACCTTGGTGCCGTTCTGGTCGGTCAGGAGGGTGACGTACTTGTCGGCGACCGGGTCGGAGCCGGTGTAGCCCGAGGCCTGGAAGAGGGCCGAGAGGTCGAGCTTGTCGGTCCCCACGACGAAGTCCGTGACCGTGGCCGGCGACCAGGGCTCCTTGCCCCAGACGAAGCGGTCGGCGCCCGCGCCGCCGGTGAGCACGTCGGCGCCCTGGCTGGCGTTGATGGTGTCGTCGCCGGCGCCGGCGGTGACCGTCGAGCCGGGGCCGGGGGAGGTGTAGACCTGACCCGAGCCGGCGGGCGGCGGGGAGCCAGTGTCGTCGTTGGCGATCGTGCCGGTGGCCGAAGCGGTTCCCAGGGTGGTCCCGGCCGAGGGGCCGGAGAGGGTGACGGTGAAGGCTTCGGCGTTCTCCACGGTGGTGTCGCCCGCGACGTTGACGACGATGGTCTTCGACGTCTCGCCGGCCGCGAAGGTGACCGTGCCGGAGGGCAGGACGCCCGCGGCGAAGTCGGCGGCGTCGGCCGGATCGGCGCCCGAGCCGGCCACGCTCCAGTCGACCGTCGAGGCGTCGGTCGTGGTCCCGGTCCGCACGAGGGTGAAGCTGAAGGCGGTGGCGCCGCTGTTCCCCTCGTCGAGGGAGAGGGTGGTGGTGGTGAAGCCGACCTGGGCCGAGCCGGCCGGCGGCGTGGTGGAGCCGCCGCCCGAGAGCTGGGCCCAGGTGACCGGCGTCGTCACCCCCTGCAGGTTGATGACGTAGTTGCCCCACTGCTGGGCCGTCCCCGTCCCGTCCCGGTCGAACAGCACCTTGGTCCCGGCCGAGTCGGTGAGGAGGGTGATGTACTTGTCCGCCACCGGGTCGGAGCCCGTGTAGCCCGACGCCTGGAGGAGGGCGGAGAGGTCGAGCTTGTCCGTCCCCACGGCGAAGTCGGTGACGGTGGCCGGGGACCAGGGCTCCCGCGCCCAGGCGAACTTGTCGGCTCCGGCGCCGCCGGTGAGCACGTCGCTCCCCTGGCTGGCGTTCAGGGTGTCGTCGCCGGCGCCGCCGGTGAGCGTCGAGCCCGGCCCCGGCGAATTGATGACCTGGCCGCCGCCGGCGGGCGGCGGGGTGGAGCCGTCGTCGTTGGTGATCAGGCCGGTGGCCGTGGCCGTCCCCAGGTTGGCGCCGCTGGCCCCGGAGAGGGTGACGGTGAAGGCCTCGTCGGCCTCGCTCGTGGTGTCGCCGGCCACCTGGATGGTGATGGTCTTGCTGGTCTCGCCCGGGGCGAAGGTCAGGGTCCCGGAGGGCAGGGTCCCGTTCTGGAAGTCGCCCGCGCTCGCCCCATCGGAGCCCCGGCCGGAGACGGACCAGTTCACCGAGGAGCTCCCGGTGGTCGAGCCCGTGCGGGTGACGGTGTAGGCGAAGGCGGTGAGGCCGGAATCGCCCTCGGCGAGGGTGACGGAGCTGGTGGTGAAGCCGACCTGGGTGGTCGGCGGCGGCGGGGTCCCGCCGGTGTCGTCGTTGGTCACGAAGCCGGTGGCGGTGGCCTGGCCGAGCTTGGCGCCCACCGGGTTCACCAGGGTGATCAGGAACTCCTCGTCGGCCTCCTGCACGGCGTCGCCCTGCACCCAGACCTGCACATAGGCGACCGTCTGGTTGATCTCGAAGGTCACCACGCCGGAGGGCAGGACGCCGCCCTCGAAGTCGGCGGCGTCGGTCGGGTTGGCCCCCTGGCCGCGCACCGTCCAGCCGACGGTGGACTTCTGGCTCTGGTCCCAGTCGCGGGTGAGGGTGAAGGTGTAGAGCGTGCCGCCGGAATCTCCCTCGGTGTGGGCGACGCCGGCCATGGGACCGATGGAGATCACCGCGTCCACGCCGCGCGGCGGGTTGATCATGTCGTAGAGCTGCTGCTGGCCCGAGGGCGTGGTGGCGATCAGCTCGCCCGTGGCGGTGACGCCGGTCAGGTCGCCGGCGAGCTGCCGGGCGGGGCCGTACCAGCCCTCGCCGTCGTAGGCGAAGGCGTCGTAGCCGCGGCCCATGACCGTGCCGTCGGGGGCGTCCCAGCTGGCCGCGAAGCCGCCGTTCTTGGTCGCGACGATGTCGATGTCGCCGGTGGACGCGCCGAGCTCGTGGCGGACGAAGGTGTTCTTGGCCGGGTCGAAGACCATCACCCAGGCGGCTTGGCCCGCGCCGTCCGGCATCATGTAGGCCAGCGCCACCTTGCCGTCGGTGAGCCAGGTCCCCGTGCCGGTGAAGGCGCTGGAGGAGCCGGCCATCAGCGGGGTCGCGGTCCCCAGCGTCGAGCCGTTGGACACCGCGCCGAACACCGCGCCGGAGTCCTCCCAGATCACGAAGGTCTCGCCGGGCGGCAGGGTCGTGGGCTTCGCGCCGTAGACGGCGATCTTCGAGCTGGTGACCGCCTGTCCGGTGTCCTCGAAAGTGACGGGGACGTTGGTCTGTCCGGTGGTCGGGCCGCCGTCGGCGCGCAGGGTGGCGGCGGGCGGCTCGGGGTCGCCGCGCTCGATCACGGTGGAGCCGTCGGCGAGCGCGTAGGCGCGGACGTAGTCCACCTTCATCTCGGCCGGGAACTGCAGGGAGTTGGGCTCGCCGCCCCAGCCGCCCACCGCCATGTTGACGATGATCGCCATCGGGTGGGTCCAGTTGGCCGGGGTGTCCGCCTGCAGGACCGCGACGCCGTCGAAGTAGAAGGTGACGGTCGTGGGGGTCCACAGCATGCCGTAGGTGTGGAAGCCGGACGGATCGATCTTGTAGGCGTTGTCGTAGAGGTTGGTGTCGCCGCCCCAGGCGCGGCGGTAGTCCACGTGCGGGGTGGCGGCCAGCCCCTCCATGATGTCGGCCTCGGTCTGGGCGACATAGGGGGTCGGCATCATCCAGAAGGCCGGCCAGGCGCCGTGGGCGGTGGGCAGCTCGGCGCGCATCTCGAAGTAGCCGTGCTGCTGCTCGAACATGCCCATGGTGTTGAGCATCCCCGACGAGTACTCCCGGCCCCAGGCGGACTCGCGGTCCTCGTCCAGCAGACGCTCGGCCTTGATCGTCAGGATCCCGTCAGAGACCGCGTGCGGGGTGTAGTGGTCGAGCTGGCGCTCGCCCTGACCGTAGAAGTGGTCGGTGGTGTAGACCTGCCGCTCCCCGTTGGAGGTGATGGTGTAGGCCCACTCATCCTTCAGGTTGTTTCCGAAGTCGGCGCGCCAGATGCCGGTCTGCAGGGAGTGGTCGTAGATCTGCAGGGTGTCGAACTCGTCCGCGAAGGTGAGTTCGCCGAGCTTGGACCTGTCGAGCGGCAGCAGGAACTGGCGGTCCTGGAAGCCGGCGAGCGTCTGGCCGCGGAAGGTCAGGGTCTCGTCGGCCGACAGCCGCAGGACCACGTCGGCGCCCTCCTGGGTCATGGCCTGGCGGATCTGCTCGCCGGTGGTGAAGCCGTAGTCCCAGAGCTGGAGCTGGGCGTTGCCGTTCCAGTTGTAGATTACGTCGGAGCCTTCGCCCGCGCGGACCACGAAGGTGGTCTTGGAGGTGATCCCGCCCACCAGGACGTCGTCGCCCTCGGCGCCGTAGACCCAGTGGGTTTCGTTGTCGACGATGATCAGATTGTCGAGCTCGTTGCCGACCGCGTAGTTGAAGGCGCCGTTGACCTGCAGGTTCTCGACGTTCGGGGCGAGCTTGATGGAGGTCCAGCCGATCTGGGTGTCGATCCCGCCATCGGCCTGCTCGACCACCCGGTCCTTGGGGTGGGTGATCCAGTGGCGGTTGTCGAAATCGTTGCCGATCAGCAGGTCGCCGCCGCCCTCGCCCGACAGGGACGAGTTCCCCGCTGCGGCGTTGATGGTCTCGTTACCCGCGGCAGTGCCAGCGACGCGCGCCTCTTCGGCCGCGCTCTCCGGCATCGCAACACCGCGCGAGTTGTAATAGGTCATTCACCAGCTCCAAAAGATACCGCGCGACAACCCGCGACGGGGGATCCGGTTCAATGAAGTTCCCGTGCGCGGCCGACCGGGGATTCAAACCGTGTTCTTCCGGAGACACTGAAGCGTGACTGTAAACCTCAAGCAGAGCTCTGCCGTTCATTGCGTCGCGCGCCGGAGGGGCCGCGCTGAAAGCTCATCCATCCGCGGACCTGTGGATAAACTTCTAGTCCAGGTGGAACCGCGCGGGTTTCGCCGACGTTCCTTTCCCGCAATGTCGGGAAGGCCACATATGGAAGCGGATGATCTTCCGGCCCGGCAGAGGGCCGCCAAGTACCGGGACCTCGCGCAGTCGCAGCGCGAGCTCGCCGAGGCGTGCGAGCTGCCCGAGATCCGCGCCACGCACCTGGAGCTGGCCGCCATGTGGGGCCGTCTGGCCGAGGAGGCCGAGCGCCACCTCGAGCCGGCCGAGCCCGCCGCCCTCGGCGAGGGGACGGCGCCCACCGCCTGAACCTGCACGGAATCCTTTCGCGCGCTTCCGCGTTGGGACGGCAGGAGGTCGCCCATGCCCATCCACTCCGCCCTGCAGCGCCGCTTCTCGGTCCACAGCGTGGACGAGGCGCCGTCACGCGGCCACCAGGTCGACGGCGTGAGCTTCGAGGACGCCGCCCTGCACTTCCTGGAGGAATGCCATCCGGCCGCGGACGCCGACGACGAGGTGGCGCTGTTCGTGGAGGACTGCGAGACCGGCGAACGGCAATGCTTCCGCATCGACCTGAGCACGGGCGAGACCGCGCCCTGCAACTGACCTAGCCCCGCCGGGCGTTCATCTCGTCGCCGGCGTCGCGCGGCAGGCGGACGAACCACAGCGCCGAGACGAGGGTGATCGCGCCGACGATCGGGAAGGCGGGCGAGACCGCCTGCCAGGTGAGCTCGGTTTCGCCGCGGGACCGCATCAGGAAATGCAGCAGGGCGGCGGCCAGGCCGATGCCGATCGACTGCACGAGCTGCTGCACCATGGAGGCGGTGGTGGAGGCCCGGCTCATCCGCTCCTGCCCGACCTCGGCGTAGGCCATGCCGTTCAGGCTGGTGAACTGCAGGGAGCGGAAGAATCCGCCCACCGCCAGGACGCTCATGATGATCCAGTGCGGCGTCGAGGGCCTGAAGAGGCCGTAGGCGGCGAAGCTCGCGGCCACGACCAGGGCGTTGGCCAGCAGCACCGTGCGGAAACCGAAGCGGCGCAGGATCGGCGGGGCCGTGGTCTTCATCAGCAGCGCGCCCACCGCCGAGATGAAGGTCATGGTCCCGGCCGCGAAGGCCGACAGTCCGAAGCCGACCTGCAGCAGCATGGCCAGGAGGAAGGGGTTCGCGCCCATGGCCACCCGCATGAAGGCGCCGCCGACGGTGGCCGCCTGGAAGGTCGGCAGGCGGAAGATGGAGAGGTCGATGATGGCGTGCGGGTTGCCGCGGGCGTGGCGCCAGTAGAGGCCGAGGCTGAGGAAGCCGCCGATGAACAGGCCGGCGACGACGCCGGGCGGCAGGAAGCTGCGGCCGAGGTTCTCGAAGCCGAAGATCAGGGCGGCGAGGCCCGCCCCGGTCAGCAGGATGCCCAGCCCGTCGATCGGCGAGACCGCCTGCTCCTTCACATTGGGCACGAAGGCGCGGACCAGGGCGACGCCGGCGACGGCCACCGGCAGGTTCATGAAGAAGATCCAGCGCCAGTCGGCGAAGGTGACGATGGCCCCGCCGATCACCGGACCGATCACCGGCCCCAGCAGCGCCGGCATGGTCAGCACCGACATGGCGCCGACCAGCTCGGACTTCGGCGTCGTGCGCAGCAGGACGAGACGGCCGACCGGACCCATCATCGCCCCGGCCATGCCCTGCAGGAAGCGGGCGGCGAGGAGCTGCGGCAGGGTCTGGGCGAAGCCGCACGCCGCCGAGGACAGGGCGTAGAGCACCATGGCGGCCATGAAGATGCGCTTGGCGCCGAAGCGGTCCGCCGCCCAGCCGGAGACCGGCAGGAAGACCGCCGAGGCCAGCAGGTACATGGTGATGGCCAGGTTCAGCCGAAGCGGGTCGACGCCGAACGCGTCCGCCATCGCGGGCAGGGCGTTGGTGATGACGGTGGCGTTCAGGGTCTGCATGAGCAGGCCCGAGCCGATGATCGCCGGGACGATCCACCCCCGCCGGACCGCGTCCGCGCCGGACACGGGCTCCAGGGCCTGGGCCGGCGGTTCGGGCGTGTCGTCGGGCTCGCTCACCCCTTGGCTGTAGGCGCCTCCGCGGAGCCGAGCAAGCACGGCCCTAGGAACGTCTCTGCTCCCGGCCTTGTTTTCACATTTGAGAGTTCAGTCCGAGGGTTAAGCGATGTCTTCCATCGAGAACAGCCGGCGCGGGGCGGCGGTCGCCGAGATGGACATGCTGCGCGCCGAGGTGCGCGCGGTCGGCCGGCGGCTGACTCGCGAGCAGATGCTGGAGCTGGCGGAAATCCTGGAGGAGATGGCCGGCGGCGCGAGCGCCGAGGCGCGCTCCTGGCGGCCGGAGGAAGCCTCGCCGCGGTGAGATGACGCCGCCGCCCGCGGGCGGACGGCGGCGCCGGAACCCTAGAGGACGCCCAGCATCTCGGCGACGAGCGGGTGGCGGACGATGTCGCGCTCGGCGAGGCGGACGACGGCGATGTTGCCCACCTCCTCGAGCCGCGTGGCGACCGGGCCGAGGCCGGACAGCTCCGGCAGCAGGTCGGACTGGTTGGGGTCGCCGGTGACGACCATGGTGGAGTGCCAGCCCAGGCGGGTCAGCAGCATCTTGAGCTGCACATAGGTGCAGTTCTGCGCCTCGTCGATCACCACGAAGGCGTTGTTCAGGGTGCGGCCGCGCATGAAGCCGACCGGCGCGATCTCGATGGCGCCCTCGGCCATCAGCGCCCGGACCCGCTTCATGGACAGCCGGTCGGAGAGGGCGTCGTAGAGCGGCCGCAGGTAGGGGGCGAGTTTGTCCTCCGCGTCGCCCGGCAGGAAGCCGATCGACTCGCCGGCCTCGACCGCCGGGCGGGACAGGACGATCCGGCCGACCCGGCCGCTCTCCAGGGCCTCCACCGCCTTGGCGATGGCGAGGTAGGTCTTGCCGGTGCCGGCGGGACCCAGGGCCATGACCAGGTTCTTCTCGTCGATCGCCTTGATCAGCTGTTCCTGGCCCGGCGACTTGGCCTTGATGGTCTTGAGATAGCCCTGCTCGCGGTCGTCGTTCGCCCCGCCGGGGTGCCCGAGCGGCGTCCAGCCCCGGTCGAGCGGCAGCCGGCGAACCTTATCGTCGCCCTCGAACTGACCGGCGTCGAACGCGCCTTCGCGCAGCTGTCGCTTCAGGGCTCGCTTGCTCATCAAGGCCTCCTATCGGGGCATGAAAAAAGGGCGTCCCCGCGTGGGAGCGCCCTTGGACATCGTGAAAGAGGAACGGAAGCGGCGGCGTCGTGCGGGGCCCGGGGGCCCGGCTTGAGGCTCAGGTCCGGGCGGCTCCGCCCGTGAGAACGACCAACTCGGCGCCATCTACTCCGTCCAGCGCGAGGCACGGATCGATGCTCGATCCGCGGCGGCTCCGGGAAGGCTTTCGCCTCCTCGAATCGCCTGACTAGAATGATGGTAGCTTGGTTTCCCAACCGTTAAACGGACCGTTTGTCGCAAGAATCGAGGAGTCGGATGGCTGTCTACAACTTGGGCGATGTGACGCCTGAATTACCGAACGATGACGAATACTGGATAGCCCCGAACGCGGCCGTGATAGGCCGGGTGATTCTCAAGAAGAACGCGTCCGTCTGGTGGGGCGCCACCCTGCGTGGCGACAACGACCCGATCACCATCGGGGAGGGCTCCAACGTGCAGGACGGCTCGGTCCTGCACACCGACGAGGGCTCGCCCCTGACCATCGGGGTCAACGTCACCGTGGGCCACCTGGTCATGCTTCACGGCTGCACGATCGGCGACAACACGCTCGTCGGGATCGGCTCCATCGTGCTGAACGGGGCGAAGATCGGGAAGAACTGCCTGATCGGCGCCAACTGTCTGATCACCGAGGGCAAGGAGATCCCGGACAACTCCCTGGTCATGGGGGCGCCGGGCAAGGTGGTGCGCGAACTCACCGACCAGCAGGCGATGATGATGGCCGCGGGCTCACATCATTATGTGGAGAACTGGAAGCGGTACAAAAGGGAGCTCTCGCCCCGCTAGACCTATTCCTCCTCGCCGGTTTCGTCGCCGACGGCCTCGGTGACGAGGCGGCGCCAGACGGGGTCACTGTCGTCGACCAGGTCGACGTCGTCGAGCAGGGCCACGGCGCCGGCGCCGTCGGGGAGGATCAGGCCGAGCACCTCCATGGTCTCGCCGTCGTCAGTCTCGTGCGCCTCGGCCTGCACGGCGACGGCGGCCTGTTCGCCGTCGTCCTCGCTCCACCAGATGACCGGCTGGGGCAGCTCCATCTCGATGGGGCGCGCGCCCTCGGTGTCGCCGAGCGCGAAGATCGCCGCGCGCCGCTGGACGTCCTCCAGGGTGGCGACCGCGCCTGAGAAGGCGCGCAGCCTGCGCCAGTCGTCGACGTCGAAGCCGCCGTCCTCGAAATCGTCCTGTCCGGCCATCGGAGTGCTCCTTCCGCTGTTGACGAACGCTGCGGCGCCTGCGGAGCGTCCTCCTACAGAAAAGACAGGAGGGCGCCATGGCCTATGAATTCATCCGGGTGGAGCGGGACGGCCCGGTCACCCTCTTCACCCTCAACAGACCGGAGGTGATGAACGCCCTGCACTCGCCGGCGCACTTCGAGCTGCACGAGGCCTTCGACGCCTTCGCCGCCGATCCGGAGCAGTGGGTCGGCATTGTCACCGGGGCGGGCGACCGCGCGTTCTCGGCCGGCAACGACCTGAAGCACCAGGCGGGCGGCGGGGAGATGAAGAGCCCGCCGTCCGGATTCGCCGGCCTGACGTCGCGCTTCGACCTGACCAAGCCGCTGATCGCGGCGGTGAACGGGGTGGCGATGGGCGGCGGGTTCGAGATCGCGCTGGCCTGCGACATCATCATCGCTTCGGAGGCGGCGACCTTCGCGCTTCCGGAGCCGCGGGTGGGCCTGGCCGCCCTGGCCGGCGGGCTGCACCGCCTGCCGCGGGCGATCGGGACCAAGCGGGCCATGGGCATGATCCTCACCGGCCGCCGGGTCTCGGCCGCGGAGGGCTGGGAGCTGGGCTTCGTCAACGAGGTGACCGCGCCGCAGGACCTGATGCGCACGGCGCGGGAGTGGGCGGCGATGATCGCCGAGCTCTCGCCGATGTCCGTCCGGGCCTCGAAGGAGGCGGTCTACAGGGGGCTCGACGAGACCACCCTGGAGGCGGCGATCCGCGGCCAGAACAAGTATCCGGCGGTGGCGGCGCTGTTCAGATCCGAAGACTTCGTGGAGGGCCCGCTGGCGTTCGCGCAAAAGCGCAAGCCCGCGTGGAAGGGGCGCTGACCCCGGCTTGTCGATAAGGGCCAATCTGGTCACATAGCCCGGAGCGTGACCGGGGGGTGACATGGTGGACATGGACGCGGTGGGCGGCGCCGCGACGGCGGGGCTGGTGGCGGGCGCCATCGAGAAGCCGACGGGCCAGGCCGGCGAGCGCCATCACCTCTGTTCCGATTGCGGGGCGGAGGTCTCCGGCCGGTTCTGCGCCAACTGCGGCCAGCCCGCCCACGTCCACCGCTCGCTGCTGCACCTGGGCGAGGAGCTGCTGCACGGGGTGATGCACTTCGACGGGCGGGTGTGGCGCACCCTGCCGTTGCTGCTGTTCCGGCCCGGCCGGCTGACCCGCGAGTGGGTGCACGGCCGGCGGACGCGCTACGTCTCGCCGCTGGCGATGTTCCTGTTCACCGTCTTCGTCATGTTCATGGGCCTGAGCTACATGCCCGGGACCCCCGACAGCTCGGTCACCGGGCAGCAGATCTCCGCCGGGGCGGAGCTGGCCCGGCGGTCAAGCGAGGTCGCCCTGGCCGAGCAGGCCCTGGAGCGGGCCTCGCCGGCCGAGCGGCCGGCGGCCGAGGCCCGGGTCAAAGCGGCCCGGGCGAGACTGGAGGAGGTCAGCAAGCTGGTCGGCAACGTCCGCGTGGCCACGCCTGACACGGTGATCGAGAAGGTTCCGCAGGACGGCGACTGGAAGGCGGAGCTGGCCGAGAACGCCCGCACCGGCGGCCTGAACCTCAACCTCGGCAACGAGAAGCTCGAGAAGAAGCTGATCAAGAAGCTGCAGAACCCGGAGCTCGCGATCTACAAGCTGCAGCAGAGCTTCTACAAGTTCTCCTTCCTGCTGGTGCCGATCTCGATCCCTTTCGTGGCCCTGCTGTTCCTGTGGAAGCGGGGGTTCACCCTCTACGACCACGGGGTGTTCGTGCTCTATTCGCTGACCTTCATGTCGATGCTGATCATGGCGGTGGTGATCGCGATGCGGCTCGGCGACGTGACCTCGGCCCTGGCCTGGACGGTCGCGCCGTTCGTCGTACCGGCGCACATGTATTTCCAGCTTAAGGGCGCCTACGGGCTCTCCTGGTTCTCGGCGGCCTGGCGGACCTGGTTCCTGCTGTGGTTCTGCGCCTTCGCGCTCAGCCTCTTCGCCATGGCCATCCTTTACCTCGGCACAGCGTAGCGGCCGGGCGGCTTGCCAGAAGATGACGCCTGCGTCAGGTTCGCGTTCAACAACAAGCTTCGGGGAACAGACGCCGTGGAACGCTACGACTACATCATCATCGGGGCGGGTTCCGCCGGCTGCGTCCTGGCCAGCCGCCTGACGGAGGACGCCTCGAAGCGCGTGCTGCTCGTCGAGGCCGGCGGCAAGGACGCCTCCATCCTGGTGAAGATGCCGGCGGGCGTCGGCCAGCTGATCGGCAAGCAGGGCCCGTTCAACTGGGGCTTCTGGACCGAGCCCGAGCCCAACCTGGACAACCGCCGGCTCTGGTGGCCGCGGGGCAAGGGCTGGGGCGGCTCTTCCTCGATCAACGGCATGATCTACATCCGCGGCCACGCGCGCGACTACGACCAGTGGCGGCAGATGGGGCTGCACGGCTGGGGCTATGCCGACGTGCTGCCCTACTTCAAGCGCTCGGAGCGCTTCGAGGGCGGCGCCGACCCGTGGCACGGCGGCGAGGGGCCGCTCCGGGTGTCGAAGGCGAGCTCGCCCAACCCGATCTACAAGGCCAGCATCGAGGCCGGCCGGCAGGCCGGCCATCCGCTGACCGGCGACTTCAACGGCCACCAGCAGGAGGGCTTCGGGCCCTACCAGCTCACCATCCACGACGGCCAGCGCTGGAGCGCGGCCCGGGGCTACCTGCATCCGGCGCTCTCGCGGCCGAACCTCACCTGCCTGACCAACACCCGGACCACCCGCATCGTGGTGGAGAACGGCCGCGCCGTGGGCGTGGAGGTGATCGAGGGCAAGAAGCCGGCGCGGATCATCCATGCCGACGCCGAGGTCCTGCTCTGCGCGGGCGCCGTGCAGTCGCCGCACATCCTGCAGCTCTCCGGCATCGGCGACGGCGAGGAGCTGTCGCGGCACGGGGTGAAGGTGGTCCACGAGCTGAAGGGCGTGGGCGCCAACCTGCAGGACCACCTGGACGTCTGCCTGAGCTGGGAGTGCCCGCAGCCGATCACCGTCTATTCCATGCGCAAGGGGCTGGTGAAGACGCTGGGCGTGGGCCTCTCCTACATGCTGTTCGGCAAGGGCATCGGCCGGCAGAACTTCCTGGAGAGCGGCGCCTTCCTGCGTTCGCGGCCCGACCTCGACCGTCCGGACCTGCAGATCCACACGGTGCTGGCGATCATGCAGGACCACGGCAAGGTGCAGGTGGCCAAGGACGGCTTCACCTTCCACGTCTGCCAGCTGCGGCCCGAGAGCCGGGGCAAGGTGGGCCTGAAGAGCGCCGACCCGCTGGCGGACCCGGCGATCTTCGCCAACTACCTCTCCGCCGAGGAGGACCGCCGGGCGGTCCGCGAGGGCGTGAAGATGATGCGCGAGGTGGCCGCCCAGTCGGCCCTGGATCCCTACCGCGGGGCCGAGTACGCGCCCGGCGAGGCGGTGAAGACCGACGCGGAGATCGACGCCTGGATCCGCCGCTCGGCGGAGACGATCTACCATCCGGTCGGCACCTGCCGCATGGGCGCGGCGGGCGATCCGATGGCGGTGGTGGACGCCGAGTGCCGGGTTCAGGGGCTGAAGGGGCTGAGGGTCGTCGACGCCTCGGTCATGCCGACGCTGGTGGGCGGCAACACCAACGCCCCCACCATCATGATCGCCGAGAAGATCTCCGACGCGATCCGCGGCCGGGCCTATCTGGCTCCGGAGGACGCGCCGGTCTACGGCGACGAGGCCCGGGCGGCTTGACGGCCGGATAAGAAGAACGTCATGGCCGGCCGCGCCGGCCATGCATGAACACCGTGGCTTTGGGCTCGCCTGGAGAGACCGGTGCTCATGGATCCCCGGCGACCAGACCGGGGATGACGTTCAGTTTCCGTGATCCGCCTACGCCACCTGCCGGCCGCCGATCGCCGCGAGGCGGACGCGGGGCGCCTCCTCGTTGGCGGCGCCGGGCCGGATAAGGCGGCGGACGGAAAGCTCGAGCGCGGTGCGGCCCATCAGCCGGGCCACCATGGAGGTGGGCTGGTAGAGGCCGAGGAAGCGGTCCGGGCCGCCGTCGTGCGCGACGAGCGGGGCGAACATCACCTCCATGGGAAGGCCGGCGCCGTCGGTGAGGGCCTCGGCGGTCGCCACCAGCGGCTCGGGCCGGGCGCGGATCTCCTCGAGCGCCGTCTGCAGGCGCAGGCGGTCGCGCTCGGACCAGAGGTCGAGGCCGTTGACGCCGCGCAGGTCGCAGCCGTGCAGGTCGCCGACGAAGCCGCCGGCCAGGCGCACCGGATACTGCCCCCGGCCCTCGCGGCCGAGGATGAACACCTGCGGCATCAGCTGCCGGAAGTCGGCCGGCTGGACGCTGGCGCGGGAAGGCGCGCGACCCTGGACGGCCCGGGCGGTCCAGTAGTCGATCATCCGTTCCGTATTGGAATGGAACATGGTGTGGCGCTCGGCGCGGCCGGACGTGGCCGCACACGGCTTGCAGGAAATCCGGCGCCAGCCCGCGACTGTGCCGGATCGGCACAGGCTCCTATTTCGCCGCCGCCGCGCCCGCCACCTGCGGCTGGGGCCGGACCACGAGGCGATAGGCCCGCTCCTCGCGCAGGAAGGTCTGCGCCGCGCGCTGGACGTCGGCGGGGGTGACCTTCTCCGTGCCCGGGATCAGCTCGCGGATCATGTCCAGCCGGCGCGGGTCGGCCTGGGCGCCGCCGAGCTGGCCCAGCCAGTACTGGTTGGTCACCCGGGCGCGCTGGAAGCCCTGGATGCGGGGCGTCTTGGCGCGGGCGAGCTCGTCGTCGCTGATCGGCCTGGCCTTCAGGTCGGCCGCGATCTTCTGCACGTCGGCGAAGAACTCCGGCAGCTTCTCCGGCGGCACCTCGACGGAGGCGGCGATATAGCCCCAGCCGGTCCAGACCAGGCTGTGGTTGTAGCCGAGGGACGGCGAGTAGGTGGACCCCTGGGCCTCGCGCAGCTCCTCGGTCAGGCGCAGCCGCATGACCTCGCCGAGCACCGCGGTCTCGCGGGCCCGCTGCGGGTTCTCCCAGTAGTCGGTGGTCGGCCAGCCGATGTAGCCGATGGACTGGTCGGCCCGGCCCTTGTGGGTGAGGACCACCGGCTCCTTGCGCGGCGCGGGGAAGCGGACCTCGCGCTGGGCGTCGGGCACCGGCGCCGGGTCGGGCCGCTTCGGCAGGGCGCCGAAGGTGGCGGCGACGGTCGCGATGGCCTGGTCGACCGTGACGTCGCCCACGATCACCACCTCGATGGGGTCGTTCGCCAGGTGGGGGGCGACCTGGGCCTGGAACTGGCGGAGCTCGGCGCCGGCGATCTCCTCCCGGGTCGGGAAGGTCCAGCGCGGATCGCCGGAGTGCAGCAGGCCGCCCAGGTCGCGCTGCAGCACGCCCGAGGTGGTGGCCTCGTACTGGTCGTGGATGGTCCGTCCCGCCGCCTTGAGCCGCTGGAAGGCCTCGGGCCGCCAGCCGGGCTCGGCGACATAGGCGGCGAGCACCTGGAGCTGGGTCGGCAGGTCGTCGGTGCGGGTGCCGCCGGACAGGACGAAGGCGTCGTCGCCGATGGAGAAGCTGGTCCCGTAGACCTTGGAGGCCAGGACGCGCTCCATGTCCTCGTTGCTGATCTTCGCCAGGCCGCCCTCGAGGAAGGCGCTGGCCGCCCAGCTCATGCTCTGGCGGTCCTTCGGCAGGTCGAGCATGCCGTCGCCGACGTTCACGCGGACCAGCACCTCGTCGTCGCGGAAGCTGGTCGGCTTAACGCTCAGCCGCACGCCGTTGTCGAAGCGCACGAAGGTGGTCCCGAGGTCGGCGACCTCGCGGCGCTCGGCGACCTTGCCCGGCGCGCCGAAGCTCTCGTAGGGCCAGGCGATCCGGGCCGGCGCCGCCGGCGGGGTGACCGCCACCTGGCGGGAGGCCTCGAGCGCGGCGAGCACGGTCCGCTCCGCCCCCTCGATCGGCTGGGGCGTGGCCACGAAGACCAGCGGCCCGCCGCCGGCGAAGGCGGCCTGCAGGGCGGCGGAGACCTCCGCGGCCTTCAGGTCCTTCACGGCGGCCTCGAACAGGGCCAGGTCCTCGGCCGGGCTGGTGACCACGAGGTCGTCGCCCAGCGAGCCCACGATCTCGCCCGCCAGGTCCGCGGGGCGGCGGGTGGCGGCGCCGGCCACGGCGGCCTTCAGGAAGGCGCGCATCTCCTCGATCTCGCGGTCGAGCTCGTCCTGGCGCACGCCGAAGCCGACGGCGCGGCGCTGCTCGCGCTCCACGGCGGCGAGCGCCTGGCGCCAGCGGCTGGGCTCGGCGTTCACCGCGATGGTGGTGGTCTCCTGGCTGTCCAGGGTGTCGCCCGAGTAGGAGCCCGCGGCGATGAACGGCGGATCGGCCGAGCGCGCCAGGGCCGAGAAGCGGCGGTTCAGGACCGAGAAGCCTAGGCGCTCCACCAGCTCGTCGCGGCGGGTGGCGACGGTGTCGGGGCGCTTCTGCGGGGGCTTCACCCAGGAGACCTGCATGTTCAGCGGCGCGCCGGGCTCGACGACGACCTTCGCCTCCGTCCCGCGCGGGCGGACCGGCCCGAGGTCGGGCTCCACGCCGGCCGGGCCCTGCGCCTTCCAGTCGGAGAAGCGGGCGCGGACCTTGGCCTCCATGGCGGCGACGTCGAAGTCCCCGACCACGACCAGCACGGCCCGCTCGGGCCGGTACCAGCGCTCGTAATAGTCGCGCAGCTCGGCGGCCGGCGCGGTCTTCAGCACCTCCACCTCGCCGATCGGATAGCGGGTCGGAACCCGCTGGCCCGGCATCAGGAAGGCGAACCGCTCCTTCAGGAGGCGGTAGCCCGGCGTGTCGCGCGCGCGCTCCTCCGACAGCACGATGCCGCGCTCGCGGTCGACGGCGGCCGCGTCGATGGTGAGCTCGCCCGCCGCCTCGCGCATCAGCATCAGCGAGGTGTCCACCGTCTCGTCGTCGGTGCGGGGCAGGTCGAGCTTGTAGATGGTCTCGTCGAAGCCGGTGGAGGCGTTGGTGTCGGCGCCGAAGGCGAGGCCCAGCCGCTCCAGGATCTTGATCATCTCGCCTTCCTTCACCCCCTTCGAGCCGTTGAAGGCCATGTGCTCGAGGAAGTGGGCGAGGCCCCGCTGGGCGTCGGTCTCCATCAGCGATCCGGTGTCGAACCACAGGCGGATGGCGGCCTGCTTCGGCGGGATCGTCTGGCGGCGGATGGCGTAGCGCATGCCGTTGGGCAGGGCGCCGAAGCGGATGTCGGGATCGGCCTTCAGGTCCGATTTCGACTGCGGCCATTCCCCCGGCGCCAGCGCGAACGGCTGGGCCTGGGCGGCCGCCGGACGGGCGGCGGGAGCCTGGGCGAAGGCGGGAAGGGCGATCGAAAGCGCGGCGGCGAGCGCGAGGCCCGCGCGCAGGGGACGGATCATCTAGAGGTCCTGGAAGCGTCCATCATGGAGGTCGCGGCACCTTCTAGGAGCGGGGCGCCCGCGGCAAGGCCGGAACAAGGCGCCATCGCGCCCGCCGCGAAGAGCCCCTAAATGGGGGTCATGAGCCGCCTGAATTTCGAAGAATCCGCCGAAGGGCCCCGCTATACGCCGGAGCCGGAGTCCGGCCGGCGGGTGCGCGAGCCGGTGTTCAACAACGGCGCCTGGCCGGTGCTGGTCCTGGTGGGCGCGATCGTCGGCGGCTACGCCCTGCAGAGCCGGGTGGACGTCAATGTGATCGCCGCGGCCTTCGCCTTCACGCCCGACGCGCTCGGGACCGGACGCTGGTGGACGCTCGTCTCCTCGCTGTTCGTGCACGGCAACTGGCCCCACGCCCTGATGAACGCGGCCTTCATCCTGGCCTTCGGGACGCCGGTGGCGCGCTACTTCGGCCTGGGCGCGGCGGGCGGCCTCTGGTTCTTGGCCTTCTACCTGGCGTGCGGCGTGCTCGCGACGCTGCCGTTCGCCGTCATCCATTCCGGCGAGGCGGTGGCGCTGATGGGCGCGTCGGGCGCGGCCTCGGGCCTGATGGGCGCGGCGGCCCGGCTGATCGCCGGGCAGGGGACCCCGGGACCGATCCTGTCGCGGCCGGTGCTGGCCTTCGGCGCGGCCTGGGTGATCGTGAACCTGATCATGGCGGTGATCGGCGCCGCGATGATCCCGGGCGCCGGAGACGGGGCCATCGGCTGGGAGGCGCACCTGGCGGGGTTCGCCGCGGGCGTGCTGCTGATCGGGCTGGCCGGCCGGCTCGCGCGGCGCGGGTAGCGGGCTTTCACGCGCGCGTGCATTGATTCCCCCGGCGATCGGGGTGACGGTGTTCTCCGAGGAAACGGGAGGAGACGCCGGATGCTGGTGTCACAGATCCTAAGGTCCAAGGGCGACCTGGTGTTCACCGCCAGGCCCGAAGAGACGGTCGGCGAGGTGGCCGGCCTGCTGAACACCCGCAAGGTGGGCGCCCTGGTGGTGCTCGACGCCGAACGGGTGGTGGGCATCGTCTCCGAGCGCGACATCGTTCGGGCCCTGGCCGACGGCGGCGCCGAGGCGCTGTCCCGGCCGGTCTCCAGCTGCATGACCAAGGACGTGCTCTATGCCGAACCCGGGGAGACGGTGGACCAGCTGCTCTCCCGCATGACCGACCGCCGCATCCGCCACCTGCCGGTGTGCCGCAACGAGCGGCTGGTGGGCATCGTCTCCATCGGCGACCTGGTGAAGTCGAAGATCTCCGAGGTGGAGGCCGAGGCGGACGGCCTGAAGGCCTACATCGCGGCCAGCTAAGCCATACCCTCCCTTGGGAGGGCTGAAGCGCCGACGGTGCGTCGGCGAGGGCGGAGGACCAGGCGTCCTCCGCCCGCTTTCGTTGGGTGCCTGCGCGGGCAGCTAGCCCGCCGAGCGCAAGGCGTCGGCCGCGGCGCCGGAGACCGCCGCGTCGGCGAGGGTGTAGCCCTCGAGCACGTGGGCGGTGGCGTCGCGGGCCCGCAGCAGGGCCTCGCGCAGCGCGCAGAGGTCCCGGTCGGGGCAGTCGTCGCACTTGCGGTAGCCGAGCCGCGGGCTGACGCAGGGCGCGAGCGCCAGGGGCCCGTCGATCACCCGGATCACCTCGGCGAAGCTGATCTCGGGCGCGGGGCGCGAGAGGGTGTAGCCGCCGAACTTGCCGCGCCGGCTGGCGACCAGCTGGTTGCGCGACAGCTCCAGGAGAATCGCCTCGAGGAACTTGCGGGGCGCGTCGGCGCGCAGGGCGAGCTCCCCCGAGGTGAGCTGGGCGCCCTCGGCGCGGGCGAGCTCGACGAGCGCGCGCAGGGCGTAACGGGCCTTCTGGGACAGCATCTGGTCTCGGGCGCCTCCTGCGGGGCGGCATTTAAGGCCAGGCGCGGCGGGAAGGCGAGGGCGCGGGGCGTTTGGGAATCCGCCGGTCTCAACAAAGTTCATGACAGGCCGTTGACGGGGGGCGGGGTGGCGA
>NZ_DAISJG010000049.1:0-18597 GCF_036821595.1 Phenylobacterium sp. | reverse complement strand
AGTTTCTCGATCAGGGACATGGACGCTGGCTCTCCATACTGGAGGACGGGGCGTGCGCGCCGCCGTCTTCCCCATCCAATATGGCTAAGGCGCGAAATAGTTTCGCCGAATCAGCAGTTTTTTTGAGCCGCCTTGCCGGGACGGGCGAAATCCGGCAGGGTGCCATATCGAATTCGTCATGGTTCGGCCGTCTCTTCCTGCCCGCTGCGAACGGGGGCGGACGTGCCTCCCGACCCCTCTCGAACTTGATCGAACGCGCAAATGCTTGCGCCGGGCGGGATTACACCAATACGGGACTTCGAAATTACATGGCTACCGGCACGGTCAAGTGGTTCAACGGCGCCAAGGGCTACGGCTTCATCCAACCCGATGAGGGTGGTCCGGACGTCTTCGTGCACATCTCCGCGGTCGAGCGGGCGGGTCTGACCTCGCTCAACGACGGCCAGAAGGTGACCTACGAAATCGAGCGCGATGCGCGCAGCGGCAAGTCCTCGGCAGGCCAGCTGCAGGTCTGACGACCGCTTCCAGAACGAGGGAAAGGGCCGGCCGCTGCGCCGGCCCTTTTCTTATGGGTGCGGCTCCGGCGCGCGCCACGCTTGCGTGCGCGGGCCCTCCTCTCTAAATCGCCCGCTTAACCTGCAGTTCTGACCGGTGTCGGGCGCGCTCACCTCGCGGCCGCCGTCGCGCGCGAGAAAAGATGCCCAAACGCACCGACATCTCCTCGATCCTGATCATCGGCGCCGGCCCGATCGTCATCGGCCAGGCGTGCGAGTTCGACTATTCCGGCGTCCAGGCCTGCAAGGCGCTGCGCGCCGAGGGCTACCGGATCGTCCTGGTGAACTCCAATCCGGCGACGATCATGACCGATCCGGAGATCGCCGACGCCACCTACATCGAGCCGATCACCCCGGAGATGGTCGAGAAGATCATCGCCAAGGAGCGGCCCGACGCCCTGCTCCCTACCATGGGCGGCCAGACCGCGCTGAACACGGCGCTCGCGCTCGAGAAGATGGGCGTTCTGGAGAAGTATGGCGTCGAGATGATCGGCGCGAAGGCCGACGTGATCGACAAGGCGGAGGACCGGCAGAAATTCCGCGACGCCATGGACGCCATCGGCCTGGAGAGCCCGCGCTCCCAGGTGGCGCACACCCTGGATGAGGCCATGGTCGGCCTGGAGCGCGTGGGCCTGCCGGCGATCATCCGTCCGTCCTTCACGCTCGCCGGCACCGGCGGCGGCATCGCCTACAACCTCGAGGAGTTCCGCGAGATCGTGGAGCGCGGCCTCGACCTCTCCCCCACCACCGAAGTTCTCATCGAGGAGAGCGTGCTCGGCTGGAAGGAGTACGAGATGGAGGTCGTCCGCGACAGGGCGGACAACTGCATCATCGTCTGCTCCATCGAGAACATCGACCCCATGGGCGTGCACACGGGGGACTCGATCACCGTCGCCCCGGCGCTGACGCTCACCGACAAGGAATACCAGTGGATGCGCCGCGCCTCGATCGCGGTGCTGCGGGAGATCGGCGTCGAGACCGGCGGCTCCAACGTGCAGTTCGCAGTGAACCCCGCCGACGGGCGCATGGTGGTCATCGAGATGAACCCGCGCGTCTCGCGGTCGTCGGCGCTGGCCTCGAAGGCCACCGGCTTCCCCATCGCCAAGGTCGCCGCGCGGCTGGCGGTCGGCTACACGCTCGACGAGCTGATGAACGACATCACGGGGGCCACCCCCGCCTCGTTCGAGCCCTCCATCGACTATGTGGTCACCAAGATCCCGCGCTTCGCCTTCGAGAAGTACCCGGGCTCCGAGCCCTACCTGACCACCTCCATGAAGTCGGTCGGGGAGGTCATGGCCATCGGCCGCACCTTCGCCGAGAGCCTGCAGAAGGCGCTGCGGGGGCTGGAGACCGGCCTGACCGGCCTGGACGAGGTGGCCATCGAGAACGCCGGCGATCCGGAGATGGGCCACGCTGCAGTCCTGCGGGCGCTGGCCACCCCCACGCCGGACCGGCTCCGCGTGATCGCCCAGGCCTTCCGCCAGGGCCTCACCTGCGATGAGATCCATGCGGCCTGCTCCTACGAACCCTGGTTCCTGCGCCAGATCGAGGACCTCGTACGGACCGAGGGGGAGATCGCCCGCGACGGCCGCCACCTCCTCTCCTCGGTCGATCTGCGCGCCGGCGGGGACGCCGAGGGTGTGGCGCTGAGCCTCGGACACGAGGAGGCGCTGAAGCGCCAGAAGACGCTGCGGACCTGGAAGGCTGCCGGCTTCTCCGACGCCCGTATCGCCACCCTCACGAGCATGAGCGAGCGCGAGGTGCGCCAGGCGCGCCATGCGCTGGGCATACGTCCTGTGTTCAAGCGCATCGACACCTGCGCCGGCGAGTTCCGCGCCGAAACGCCGTACATGTACTCGACCTACGAGACCGGCGCCGTGGGCCAGGCCCCCGACTGCGAGAGCGAGCCGTCCGACCGCAGGAAGGCGATCATCCTGGGCGGCGGGCCGAACCGCATCGGCCAGGGGATCGAGTTCGACTACTGCTGCTGCCACGCGGCCTTCGCCCTCGACGAGATCGGCGTGGAGTCGATCATGGTCAACTGCAACCCGGAGACGGTGTCGACCGACTACGACACCTCCGACCGCCTCTACTTCGAACCGCTCACCGCCGAGGACGTGCTGGAGCTGATCGACGTGGAGCGTTCGAAAGGCGAACTCCTGGGCGTGATCGTGCAGTTCGGCGGCCAGACGCCGCTCAAGCTCGCCCAGGCCCTGGAGGACGCGGGCGTGCCGATCCTCGGCACCTCCCCCGACGCCATCGACCTGGCCGAGGATCGCGAGCGCTTCCAGCAACTGCTCCACAAGCTCGAGATCCAGCAGCCGGTGAACGCCATCGCCCGCAGCCGCGACGAGGCCTTCGCGGGCGCGCACAAGGTGGGCTACCCGGTGGTGATCCGGCCCTCCTACGTGCTCGGCGGCCGGGCCATGGAGATCGTCCGCGACGACGAGCAGCTCGACCGCTACATCCGCACCGCCGTGCAGGTGTCGGGCGACAGCCCGGTGCTGATCGACCAGTACCTCTCCCGGGCCACCGAGGTGGACGTCGACGCGATCTGCGACGACACGGGCCAGGTCTTCGTGGCCGGCGTCATGGAGCACATCGAGGAGGCCGGCGTGCACTCGGGCGACAGCGCCTGTTCGCTCCCGCCGTTCTCGCTGAAGCCAGAGACCATCGCCGAGCTGAAGCGGCAGACCGAGGCCATGGCCCGGGCGCTGAAGGTGCGGGGCCTGATGAACGTGCAGTTCGCGATCGAGGAGCCGCACTCCGAGACCCCGCGGATCTATGTGCTGGAAGTGAACCCGCGCGCCAGCCGCACCGTACCCTTCGTGGCCAAGACCATCGGCCGGCCGCTGGCCTCCATCGCGGCCAAGGTGATGGCCGGCAAAAGGCTGGCCGACTTCGACCTGACCGAGACGCCTTATGACCACATCGCGGTCAAGGAGGCGGTCTTCCCGTTCGCCCGGTTCGCCGGCGTCGATACGGTGCTCGGCCCCGAGATGCGCTCCACCGGCGAGGTCATGGGCCTGGACTGGGTGCGGCCCGGCGAAGGGCTCGGCCCCGCCTTCGCCCGCGCCTTCGCCAAGAGCCAGCTCGGCGGCGGCGTGACCCTGCCCAAGACCGGCTGCGTCTTCGTCTCGGTGAAGGACTCCGACAAGGCCTGGATCCTGGAGCCCACACGTCTCCTGCTGGACCACGGCTTCAAGGTGCTGGCCACCGCCGGCACGGCGAAGTTCCTGGAGGAGCAGGGTCTGAAGGTCGAGCACGTGAAGAAGGTGCTCGAGGGCCGGCCGCATATCGTCGACGCCATGAAGAACGGTGACGTGCAGCTCGTCTTCAACACCACCGAGGGCAAGCAGTCGCTGGTCGACAGCTTCGAGATCCGCCGCTCGGCCCTGATGATGAAGATCCCCTACTTCACGACGGCCGCGGGCGCGCTCGCCGCGGCCCAGGCCATCGTGGAGACGTCGCAGGCCCCCCTGGAGGTGCGTCCGCTCCAGAGCTACGCATGACCGATCTGTTAATTGACCGTTGTTCATCCGGAGCGCAGAGTCGCGCCATCGCCTGACTGAAACAGGCGGCATATGGCGCGCTCCGGCGGCCGCGAAATCGACCAGCCAAGGCGCGCCCGTGGCGCCTGCCGCAGTCTGGCTCACAGGGGAGCGATCCCCTGCAGATTGTGAGGATTACGGCATGTCGAGTGAACACCACGGCGACGCTCGCCACCACCACAAGAACAGCCACCTTCCCGAGAAAATGGAAGGGGTGATCCCGGTCCTGATGCTGATCGCCGTCGCCATCCTGGCGGTGGTGCTCGTCTGGGGCCTGATGAACGGCAGCACGCCGAGCTATCTGCAGTAGCTCCCCCGCCGTCTGCGAGGACGGCGCCGGGCTGCCACAGGCGCATGGGCGCGCCGGCGCGACGCCGGGCCCGCGCTCCTGGGCAGCGCCTGTCGCAACCGGGCGGAAGGACCTGCTTCCGGTCCGGCGAGGGCGCGCGGCCGCGCGTCGGCCGCTAGGCGGGCAAGGTGCGGGCGAGCACGAGGTCGTCGTACTCGTTCGCACCGACCCTGAACTTGCGCTCGCCGGCCTGCACGAAGCCCTGGCGGGCGTAGAAGGCCATCGCCAGGACATTGCCCCCGAACACGCCCAGCAACAGGCGGCGCGCGCCCCTGTCGCGCGCTCCGGCCGCCGCGGCGGCCATAAGCCGGGCGCCGATCCCCACGCCATGGAAGCGGTGCAGCAGGTAGATCCGCTTCAACTCGATATCGTCCTCGGCAAGCGGAACCGGCAGGTCGGGCGGCGACAGGACCGCGTATCCCAGCGGCGCGCGCCCCTCGTCGGATTCCGCGATCCAGATCGCATAGCGGGGATCGGCCAGCCATTCGGCGTAGCGCGCCTCGCCGTGCTCCACCCGGCAGTGGGCGAGGATGTCGGGCTTGGGCAGAGCGCCCGCATAGGTTTCCAGGAACGTGGCCTGCCCCACGAGGGCGAGCGCCGCCGCGTCGTTCGCCTCACAGGGCCGGACGGTGACTTCCATGGTTACGCCTCCCGCGCGCCGCTTAGCACGGAGCTTCCGTGGCGTCGCTCTGGCCGACCGCTGTCCCGCGGCGTAATCCAGGGGAAAAGTCGGGAGGAACATCATGGCGGGACGTGTGTCGGGCAAGGTGGCGCTGGTCACCGGCGGAGCGAGCGGCATCGGGCGCGGCTGCGCCGAGCGACTGGCGCAGGAGGGCGCAGCGGTGGTGGTCACCGACCTGCAGGATCTCAAGGGCGAGGAGACGGTGGCCGCGATCCGCCAGGCCGGCGGAGCGGCCGACTACATCCACCATGACGTCACGGACGAGCAGGCCTGGATCGACGTCATCGGCCAGGCGCGCGCCAAGCACGGCCGGCTGGACATCCTGGTGAACAACGCCGGCATCGGTCTCGGCGGCTCGATCCTGGAGATGACGCTGGAAACCTGGCGCAAGCAGACGGCCGTGAACCTCGACGGCGTCTTCCTGGGGGTGAAGCACGCCATCCCGCTGATGCGGGAGGGCGGCGGCGGCTCGATCGTCAACATGTCCTCGGTGGCCGGACTGAAGGGCGCGCCAAGCCTCGCCGGCTACTGCGCCACCAAGGGAGGCGTGCGGCTGTTCACCAAGGCCGTGGCCCTGGAGTGCGCCCAGGCCAAGGACGGCGTGCGGGTGAACTCCGTCCATCCGGGCATCATCGAGACGCCGATCTGGGGCACCGTGCTGGGCGGCGAGTTCGGGACCAACGCGCCGCCGGATCTCGACGCCCTCTCCGAACTGGCCGTGCCGCTGGGCGTGAAGGGCGTGCCAGTCGATATCGCGAACGGCGTGCTGTGGCTGGCGTCCGACGAGAGCCGCTACGTCACGGGCGCGGAGCTGGTGATCGACGGAGGTCTCTCGGTCCGCTAGACCGCGGCCATGCCCGCGACCCTGCACGTGATCTTCGGCCCCTCCGGAGCCGGCAAGACGACCTACGCCAACGCCTTCGCCCGGCGCGAAGGGGCCGTGGCCTTCATCCTCGACGAGTGGATGGCGCGCCTCTTCGCCCCCGACATGCCCGAGCCCATCGAATACGAGTGGATGATCCAGCGCGTCGCCCGCTGCGAGGCGCAGATCTGGTCCGTGGCGGCCGGCGTGCTCGCCGCCGGCGCCCCGGTGATCCTCGACATCGGCCTGATGCGGACGGCCGATCGCAACCGTGTCCGCGAGATCGCCGAGGCCGCGGGCCTGCCGTTGCAGTTCCACTACGTCACCGCGTCGGCGGAGACCCGCCGGGCGCGGGTGGCCGAGCGCAACGTGGTGAGGGGTGAGAACTTCGCCATCGAGGTCACCCCCGAGATGTTCGAGTTCGTCGAAGGGGTCTTCGAGCCCCCTGAGCCGGCGGAACTCGAGGGGGCGATCATCAGCGAAAGCTGACCCGCGGGCCGCGGCCGGAACCGCTCCGGTACCGCCGCTCTTGAGTTTTGCGGCGCACAATCCTAGTTTCTTCCCCCCCGGACGCCTGCGCCCGCGGCCGGATTGGACGGAATTCTCACTTAGGGCGGACCCGAGTCATCACCTCTATGGAAAAAGTCCCGATGACCGCCGAGGGCTATCAGGCCCTCGACGAAGAGCTGAAGCGTTTGAAGACGGTGGAACGGCCGGCGGTGATCGCCGCCATCGCCGAAGCGCGGTCGCACGGCGATCTCTCCGAGAACGCCGAGTACCACGCCGCCAAGGAGCGCCAGGGCTGGATCGAAGGCCAGATCGCCGAGATCGAAGACAAGATGGCCCGCGCCCAGGTGATCGATGTCTCCAAGCTTTCGGGCACCCAGGTGAAGTTCGGAGCCACCGTGTCGGTGGTGGACGAGGACACCGAGGAAGAGGCGCGCTACCAGATCGTCGGCGAGCATGAGGCCGACGTGAAGCAGGGCAGGGTCTCCATCACCTCGCCGATCGCGCGCGCGATGATCGGCAAGGAGACGGGCGACGTGGTCGAGGTGAACACCCCCGGCGGCGTGAAGGCCTACGAGATCCTCAAGGTGGAGTGGGTCTGACCCACTCCGCATGGGCCGGGCCGCCAAGCCTCCCCTGACCATCTGGGCCGTCTCCGACGGCCGCGCCGGCATCGAAGCCCAAGCCCTGGGCCTGGCGCAGGCGGTTGCGCGCCTGCGGCCGGCCGAAATCACCGTCAGGCGGATCGGCTGGAGGTGGGGTCTTGGCCGGCTTCCCACACGCCTGAATCCCGGGCTGCCGTGGACCCTGGCGGCCGGCGGCCCCATCGCGCCGCCCTGGCCCGACCTTTGGATCGCCGCCGGCCGCGCCACCCTGCCGCTCTCCGTGCGGATGCGCGCGCGCTCCTGCGGCCGGACCTTCGTGGTCCAGACGCAGCACCCGCGGGTCCCTCTCACCCCCTTCGACCTCGTGGTCCCGCCCACGCATGACGACCTCGTGGGCGCCAACGTCTTCCCGATCCTCGGCGCCCCGAACCGCCTGACGCCCGAGCGCCTCGCCGAGGAGCTCGCGCGGTGGCAGGATCGGATCTCCACCCTCCCCCGCCCGCGGGTGGCGGTGATCGTCGGTGGCCGGTCCAGCGCCTTCGACCTGCCGGTGGCTCACGCCGCGGCGCTCGCGGACCGTATCGCCGCGGCCGTGGAACGCGCCGGCGGGTCTCTGCTGCTCAGCTTTACCCGGCGCACCCCCGAGCCGGCCCGGCAGGCGATGCGGGACGCCCTCTCCGGCCTGCCGGGGATCATCTGGGACGACCGGGGAGAGAACCCCTATTTCGCGTTTCTGGCGGCGGCCGACGCGATCCTGATCACCGAGGACTCCACCAACCTCGCCACGGACGCGGCGGCGACGGGGAAGCCCGTTCACGTCCTGCCCATGGCCGGGCGGGGCAGCGACAAGTTCCGGAAATTTCACGAGGAACTTGCCCGGCGTGGGATCGCACGGCCCTTCGCCGGCGACTTCCCGACCTGGCGCTATCCCCCGCTGGCCGAGACCGACCGCGCCGCAGCGGAGCTGCTGCGCCGCTTTGACGCGCGCGAATAGTCGCGCTCGCCCCAAAGGCGAGCTTGCCCAGAGGGTTAACGTCCTTCAACCTTGGCAAGAAAATCGCAACACCCTGCTCCTAGGGTGCAGCACTCTCTTTCGGAATTCTGAGTCGGGGGCCATCACGTGGCGATCTACTTCTGGGATGAAATGACGACGGCGCAGGCCCAGGCCTTCACCTCGTCGGACCGCATCGTCTTCACGTCCGGCACGGCCGCCCAGGTCGCCGTGGTGTTCAATCCGTTCACCATCGACAGCCCCGCCAGCGTGACCCTGGTCGCGCCGGGCAAGTCGCTGACCTTCGACGACGCCGCGCTGCGCAACCAGCCGAGCGCCGTCATCTTCCCCGACGGCACGAAGCTCTACGCCGGCACCACCGGCGACGACAGCCAGGCCGGCACGGCCGCGTCGGACGGGATCTACGGCGGCGACGGCAATGACAGCCTCGTGGGCGACGCCGGGGCCGATGTGCTGCAGGGCAACCAGGGGAACGACACCATCACCGGCGGGGCCGGCAACGACGTGGTGTACGGCGGCCAGGGCAACGACACCATCGACCTGGGGACCAACGACAACTTCGCCCAGGGCAACAAGGGCGACGACACCATCACCGGCGGCGCCGCCTTCGACCTGCTGCTCGGCGGCCAGGGCAACGACAACATCAGCGGCAGCGACGGCGACGACTACCTGCTGGGCAACCTCGGCAACGACACGCTGGCCGGGGGTAACGGCTCCGACACCCTGCAGGGGCAGGAGGGCGACGACAACATCTCCGGCAACGACGGCAACGACTCGATCTCCGCCGGCGACGGCGAGAACACGATCAACGGCGGCAACGGCAACGACAACGTCGACGCCGGTTCGGGCAATGACACCATCGACCTGGGCGCGGGCGCCAACACCCTGACGGCCGGCGGCGGCAACGACGTCATCACGGGCGGCACGGGCGTCGACAACATCGACGCCGGCGCGGGGGCTGACACGATCTCGGCCGACGACGGGAACAACTCGCTGTTCGGCGGCACGGGCGACGACTCGCTGGTGGCCGGCACGGGCGACGACACGATCAGCGGCGGCGACGGGGCCGACTCCATCACTGCCGGCTCGGGCGCCAACAGCATCGACGGCGGGGCCGGCGCCAGCTCGATCACGAGCGGCAACGGCAACGACACCATCGCCACCGGCGTCGCCGACGACACCATCAACAGCGGCGGCGGCACCGACACCATCACGGTCAGCGACGGCGCCAACAGCGTCACCATGACCGGCGGCGGCTCGGTCACCATGGGCACGGGCAACGACACCCTGATCGCGGGCGGCGCGAGCGACGCGATCACGGTGGCGGCCGGCGCCGGCAACAACGTCATCACGACGGGCGGCGGCGCGGACACCATCACGGTGGGCGCGGGCAACGATCAGGTGACGGCGAACAACGGCAACAACAGCATCACCGACACCGGCGGCACCAACACCATCACGGCCGGCACGGGCAACGACACCATCACCGCCGGCGACGGCGTCGACACCATCGCCGCCAGCTCCGGCAACAACTCGGTCTTCGGCGGCGGGGGCGCGGACTCGATCACCTCCGGCGCGGGCAACGACACCCTGTCGGGCGGCGCGGGCAACGACACCATCACCTCGGGCGGGACGAGCGGCTCCGGCTCGGACATCCTGAACGGGGGCGCGGGCGACGACAGCATCGACTTCACCGGGCAGGGCGGCGTCCAGGGCGGTGACGACAACGACACCATCACCGGCGGGAACACCGCTTCGATCGTCGACGGCGGCAACGGCAACGACTCCATCACCCTGGGCGACGGCGCCAACACCATCACCGGCGGCGCCGGCAACGACCACGTGGTGGCCGGCAACGGCGGCAACCAGATCAACCTCGGCGAAGGGACCAACACCGTTGGTTCCGGCACCGGCGCCGACGCGATCTTCGGCGGCACCGGCGCGGACAGCATCAGCTCCGGCGGAGGGGACGACTCCATCTCCGGCGGCGGCGGAGCCGACCACATCAACGGGGCAGCCGGCAACGACACCATCGTCGGCGGCTCGGGCGACGAGACGCTGACCGGTGGCGGCAACTTCGACATCCTGACCGGCAACGGCGGGACGGACACCTTCACCTTCGCGAACGGCGACTCCGGCGTGGGTGGGGGCTTGGCCGGCATCGACCGGATCACCGACTTCGGTGGCACCGACGGCCTCGACTTCGCAGGAGCGGCCGGCAGCGGCACGAACTACGCCGAGGTGGGCGCCGCCCAGACCGACTTCGGCGCGGCCCAGACGGCGGCGGAGGCTCTGATGAACGGCACCGTGCTCTACGTCGCCGTGGCGGTGGGCTCCGACGTGGTGGTGTTCTACGACTCCGACGGCGACAACGACGCCGATGAGGCGGTGCGCCTGATCGGCAAGAGCCTGACGGATATCGCATCCGGCAACATCATCTGATCGGCCCTACATCGGGCTACAGCGGGGGCCGCTCTTCGGAGCGGCCCTTTGCTTTTCCGGGCAAGGCGCCGTTTTCTCCCGCGGCCATGACTCGACGCCCTCGCCCCGCTTCGGCCGCATTCGGAAGTGATCGGCGTATATGACCGGGCCCAGGATCCTCTTCGTGGTCGACGCCGGCGCCAAGGTGGGTGGCGGCCATGTGATGCGCTGCCTCACCCTGGCCGGCGCGCTGTCCGCCCAGGGCGCCACCTGCGCCTTCATGGGCCCGCCGGCGGTGAGCGCGATCCTCGAGAGCTTCGCCCCGGCCGCGCAGCAGTTGGCGGCGGCCTCGACCGAGCCGCGGGACCTCGCCGCCGCCATCGGCTCCGAGCAGTTCGACGCCATCGTCTTCGACCACTACGGCCTTTCGGAGCGCGACCACCGGGCCATGGGCCAGGGCCGCCCGGTGCTGGTCATCGACGACCTCGCCGACCGGCCGCTGGGCGCGGACCTGGTCCTCGACTCCGGGCCCGAGCGTCGGGTGCAGGACTATGACGGCCTGATCCCAGAGCATGCCCGCCTGCTGCTGGGGCCCAGCTACGCCCCGGTGCGGCCGGAGTTCGCGGCGCTGCGCCAGACGGCGCTCGCCTGGCGCGGCGAGCCGGTGCAGCGGTTCCTGATCTCCATGGGCCTCACGGACGTGGGCGGGATCACCGCCCGCGTGGTGGAGCGGCTGCGCCTGCGCGTGGGCGAGGCGGGCATCGACGTGGTGCTGGGCAGCGGAGCGCCGAGCCTGCCTGGCTTCCAGAAGATCGCCCGGCGCGACCCGCGGCTCGCCCTGCACGTGGATACACCGCACATGGCCCGGCTGACGGCCGAGGCGGACATCGGCGTCGGGGCCGCCGGCTCGGCCACGTGGGAACGCTGCACCCTGGGCCTTCCTTCCGTGCTGGTGGTGGTGGCGGAGAACCAGCGCTCGGCCGCCGCGGCCCTGGCCCAGCGGGGCGCGGCCCTTGTGGTGGACGCCGCCGCGCCCGACTTCGACGCCCAGTTCGACCGGGCGGTGACGAAGCTCCTGAAGGACGCCGACCTGCGCCGCCAGCTTGCCGAGGCCAGCGCCGAGATCTGCGACGGCCAGGGCGCCAGCCGCACCGCCGAGGCCTTCCTGAAGCTGATCGCAGCGCGCGCGCTCACCTGAGCCGCCCTTCCCGCCTCGGGAACAGTCGTGTTACGCCGCTCGCATGCCCAGCGACTGGCTTCCCCTGCAGGACCACTACGAGCGGCGCCTGCGGGAGGACGGCGCGACGCCGCAGGGCGTCGACTGGCCGGATGGGCGGGGCCTGGAAGCGCGCTTCGCAACCCAGCTTGGCGTGCTGGATGCGGTCCCCGCGGGCGGCGAGCCGCCGCTCCTGCTGGATCTCGGCTGCGGCCCGGGGCTGCTGCTGGACTACCTCGCCGAGACCGGCCGGCTGTCGCAGGTGCGCTACCGCGGCGTCGACATCTCGCCGGCCATGATCGCCGCGGCGCAGGCGCGCTGGCCGGGCCACAGCTTCGAGGTCCGGGACGTGGTCGCCGAGCCCCTTGAGCCGGAGAGCGTCGACGTGGCGATCATGAACGGGGTGCTCACCGAGCGGCAGGGCATCCCCCGCGAGCGCATGGTCAACCTCGCGGAGAGCATCGTGGCCGCCGCCTTCCGCGCCGCCCGCCACGGCGTCGCCTTCAACGCCATGAGCAAGCATGTGGACTGGGAGCGCGACGACCTGTTCCACTGGGGCTTCGACGAGGTGGCGGCCTTCCTGAGGCGGGACGTCACCCGGCACATGGCGTTCCGCGCCGACTACGGCCTCTACGAGTTCACCGCCTTCGCCTGGCGGGAGCCGCAGCGGCCGGCGCCGCTGGCGCGGGAAGACTGGTGGAAGCGATGACGCGCAAGCTGGTGATGTTCGGCACCCGGCAGATCGCCGAGGTGCTGTCCTGGTACATCGAACGCGAGAGCGACTACCGGATCGAGGCCTTCACGGTGGACGGCGAGTTCCTGACCGACACCACATTCCAGGGCCGGCCGGTGGTCGCCTTCGAGGAGGTGACGCAGCGGTTCGGCCCCGACGAGCACGAGATGTTCGTGGCGCTGAGCTACGCCAGGATGAACCGCATCCGGGCGGAGAAGTTCGCCGCCGCCAAGGCCGCGGGCTACCGGCTGGGCAGTCACGTCAGCCCCAAGGCCCAGGTGTGGGACGGGCTGCAGGTGGGCGAGAACAGCTTCGTCATGGAGCACAATGTGGTGCAGCCCTTCGCCCGGATCGGCGCGGACACGACGCTGTGGGCCGGCAATCACATCGGCCACCATTCGGTCATCGGCGACCACTGCTTCCTGGCCTCGCACATCGTGGTCTCCGGTGGGGTGACGATCGGCGACCACTGCTTCATCGGGGTCAATGCGACCCTGCGCGACGGCATCACCGTGGCCCCACGTTGCCTGGTGGGGGCCGGCGCCCTGATCCTCGGGGACACCCAGCCGGAGCAGGTGTTCATGGCCGAGCCGACGCCCGCCTCGCGGGTCCCCTCCTCCCGCGTCCGGATCTGACCTTGGGCTGGCGCCGGCTGGGCCGGATCTACGAGCCACGGGGCGAGGCGCCGTGGCTGGCCTCCCACGCCTCCGTGCCGTTCGCCGAGCCGCTGGAGGGCGGGCTCGTGCGGATCTGGTTCTCGCCAAGGGACGCCGCCAACCGCTCCCATGTGACCTGGCTGGTCGTGGACCTGGAGCGGCCCGACGTGATCCTGGACCGCGCCGACGCGCCGGTGCTGGGCTGCGGGCCCGCCGGGGCCTTCGACGACAGCGGGGCGATGATGTCGTGGCTGGCGGGCGGGCGGCTCTACTACATCGGCTGGAACGTGCGCGCGACGGTGCCCTTCCACGTCTCGATCGGGTTTGCCGAGGCTGCGGACGGCGACTGGCATCGGACAGAGGGGCCGACCCTCGACCGGACACAGGAGGACCCGTGGTTCTGCTCGAACCCCTGCGTGCTGCCGGACGGCGACGGCTGGCGCATGTGGTACCTGGGCGGGCTGGGCTGGCACCAGATCGACGGCCGCTGGTCGCCCTCCTACGACATCCGCCATGCCCGCTCGGACGACGGGCGGTCCTGGCGGGACCGCGGCCGCACCGCCATCCCGCTGGAGGGCGACGAGTACGCGCTGGCGCGGCCCAGCGTGCTGAAGGTCGATGAGGGGTGGCTGATGTGGTTCTGCGCCCGCACCCGCACCCGGCCCTACCGCCTGCGCGCGGCGCGGTCGGCCGACGGGGAGACCTGGACGCGCGCGCTGGAGCTCGCGGGGCTTGAGCCGGCCGAAAGCGGCTGGGACAGCGAGATGATCGCCTATCCGCACGTCTTCGAGCAGCTCGGGCGGCGCTGGATGCTCTATTGCGGCAACGGCTTCGGCCGCTCGGGCTTCGGGCTCGCCGTCTGGGACTGACCCTTGTTCGGGTTGGTCACAGGAGTGTTCGCCTAGGGGCGCCGGGCTGTTTGGACGATGACAAAGACCGAACCGCCGATCGTGCGGGACAGCCGGTGGAAAGTCCAAAATTCGGCGCCCGAAAGCGCGGCCTAGGCGATGAGCCGGGTGTTGGCGCGGATCTCGTCGGCCACGGCCTGGGCGGGTTCCTGAAGCAGGCGGGCGAGGATCGAGGCGTAGCTTCCCTCGTAGTCGGTGAGGAAGCGCAGCTCGACGCCGGCCCCGGCGAAGCGGTCGTGCTGGTAGAGCTCGCGGCCGCCGGGCGGGTTCACGTAGCGCCGGGCGCCGACGGCCTGGGCGATGGCCAGGATGCGGTCCTGGCCTCGGAGTTCCGCCGCGATTTCCAGGCTGGAGGAGCGCAGGACGCGCCACGGCAGACCGAGCGCGCGGGCCGCGAGGGCCAGCAGGCGCTCGATGTAGTCCAGAGGCGCGCCGCGCACGTCGCGGACGGCGTCCAGGAGGCCGTGGAGATCATCGCCGGCCAGCAGCGGGAACCGGCGCATCTCGGTGGCCATGGCCTGCGCGGCGTCGGACCGGAAGACGAGGTCGCGGATGGCGGCGTCGCGGGGCGCCTTGGCCAGCGGCAGGGTCAGCCACTGCAGCTCGCCCGCCGCGTCCGGCAGG
Source organism: Phenylobacterium sp. (assembly GCF_036821595.1). Taxonomy (GTDB): domain Bacteria; phylum Pseudomonadota; class Alphaproteobacteria; order Caulobacterales; family Caulobacteraceae; genus Phenylobacterium. The sequence continues at coordinate 3,917 of NZ_DAISJG010000049.1, read as the reverse complement.
CGGTTGCGGTGGACCCAGCCGCGGCGCGGGAACTGCACGCAGTCGTAGATCACGAAGAGGTCGGCGGCGGCGAGCAGGCGAAAATAGCCCGCATAGGGGACGAAGTAGGGCTGCATGATCGCAACCGTGTCCGCGCGGGCCTCGGGCTCCCCCATGCCCGCGCCTATGACACGAAGTCGCCTCGGCGTCTCCGGGGCTGTATGTCTTGGCCACCACCGCCCGCCAGACAGGACGCCGATGTCGGAAGAGTTCGAGACCCTGCGCCGTGACGGCTTCTGCGTCGTCCGGGGCCTGCTGCCGAAGGCCGACGTGACGGCGACGCTGGACAGCGTCCATCGCACCATCCGCGACCAGCTGCGGGAGGTCGGGGCCACGGCGGCGGGAGACGACCTGCACAGCGCGCTGCGCGCCCTGCACGCCGCCGACATCGAGCGCTACAAGCGGGTGCTGGGCGCCCTGTGGCGCAAGGCGGAGGTGACGGGCCTGATGCGCCATCCGGCGCTGTTCGGCTTCCTGCGCGAGGCGTTCGGGTGGTCGGACGTCTTCCTGCCCGGCGGCGAGGTGGCGCTCTTGATGGCGGCCGACCTGAAGATCCCCGGCGGCTACTTCGGCCTGGGCGCCCATCAGGATTTCCCGTCGGTGCAGGGCAGCCTTGACGGGGTGGTGGCCTGGATCCCGCTGACCGACGTGGATCGCGACGGCTGGCCGGTGGAGGTGATCCCCGGCAGCCATCGCCGCGGCCTGATCACGGACGTGGAGGAGACCCGCAACGGCTGGGAGATCCGGCCGGAGGCGCTTGGCGACGCCGAGTGGCGGTCCGTCGAGGCCATGGCAGGGGACGTGGTGTTCCTGTCGATGTTCACCGTGCACCGCAGCCGCCGCGAGGGGGACCCGGCGCGCCTGCGGCTGGCGCTGTCGACGCGGTTCGACGACGCCGCCGAGCCGACCTTCGTGGCGCGGGGCTATCCGACCGCCTACCAGCGGACGGTCCACCGCGACCAGTACGTGGCGGACTTCCCGACCGCCGAGCAGATCCGGGCCCTGTTCGGCTGAGCCTCAGCGGCGGAAGACGCAGTTGAACAGGCCCGGGTAGTGGCCGCCCCGCAGGCGTACCACCGGGTGCTTCTCCGCCAACCGGAAGCCGTGGCCCTCGAGCATGGCCGCCTCGTCGGAGCCGCTCTGGTCGGACAGCTCGATGAAGACCGTGTGGAGCGACGGGGACCGGAGCGTCTTCTCCGCGCCGCGCAGGACTGCCGCCTCGGCGCCGTCCACGTCCACCTTCAGCACCTGCGGCGGCGGCAGGGCGCAGAGGACGATGAGGTCGTCCAGCCGCTGCTTGAGCACCGACTGCACGTGGGCCGGGTCGAACCGCTCCTTGGTGTCCTGGGCGACCGCCTGGTCGAGGATCTTGCCGTGCTCGCCCGCGCCGTAGACCCGGGTGTGGATCGCTCCCAGCCCCGCCTCGTCCGACAGGGCGACGTTCAGGGCGGTCAGCGGGGTCTTCAGGCGGTCGCGGTTCAGGAAGTGGTTGAGCTCCAGGGTCGCGTAGTTCTGCGCCTCCGGCTCGAAGGCGACCACCCGGCAGCCGCGTTGGATGGCCGCGTAGAGCGAGAAGAGGCCGATCGAGGCGCCAACGTCGTAGAGCACGGTCCCTTCCGGCAGGGCGTCGACGAGGTCCAGGAGCTCAGGCTCGATCTCCTCGTAGCGCTCGGCCCACACGCGCAGCCGGCCGTTGCCCACGTGGAAGCGGATGTTCGCGCCGCGGGCGGCGATGTCGAGGATGTCTTCGCTCATCCCCGCTGGCTTACGGCGTGGGGGCATGGCGCCGCAAGCGCCGGTCGGCCGTCGCGGCCGGACGGAATCGTCACTACATTGGGGCCATGTCCGAAAATCCCCGCTCCGTCCGCTGCCTGATCGTGGGCTCCGGCCCCGCCGGCTACACCGCCGCCATCTACGCCGCCCGCGCGCTGCTGAAGCCGGTGCTGATCCAGGGCATCCAGCCCGGCGGCCAGCTCACCATTACCACGGACGTGGAGAACTACCCGGGCTTCGCCGACGTCATCCAGGGCCCCTGGCTGATGGAGCAGATGCAGGCCCAGGCCGAGCACGTGGGCACCGAGATCGTCAACGACATCGTCCTGAAGGCCGACCTGTCGCAGCGGCCGTTCCGCCTGGAGACCGATAGCGGCCAGGTGTGGCTCGCCGAGACCCTGATCATCGCCACCGGAGCCCAGGCCAAGTGGCTTGGCCTGGAGAGTGAGCAGAGGTTCCAGGGCTTCGGCGTCTCCGCCTGCGCCACCTGCGACGGCTTCTTCTACCGTGGCAAGGACGTGGTGGTGGTGGGCGGCGGCAACACGGCCGTGGAGGAGGCCCTGTTCCTCACCAACTTCGCCGCCAAGGTCACGGTCGTGCACCGGCGCGACGAGTTCCGGGCCGAGAGGATCCTGCAGGAGCGGCTGTTCGCCCATCCGAAGATCGAGGTGGTCTGGGACCACGCCATCGACGAGGTGATCGGCGAGACCGACCCCATGGGCGTCACCGGCGTGCGGCTGAAGAACGTGAAGACCGGCGAGACCCGGACCATCCCGTGCGACGGCGTCTTCGTGGCCATCGGCCACGCCCCGGCTTCGCAGCTGTTCAAGGACCAGCTGGAGATGGACTCCTCCGGCTACCTGAAGGTGAAGCCCGGCACGGCGTCGACGGCCATCAAGGGCGTCTATGCGGCCGGGGACGTCACGGACGACGTCTACCGCCAGGCGGTCACCGCCGCCGGCATGGGCTGCATGGCGGCGCTGGAGGCGGTGCGGTTCCTCGCCGAGGAGGACCACGCCAAGGCGCACAAGCCGATCAGCCACGCCGAGGCCGAGAAGATCGGAGCTTGGTGAGCTTCACCAATGGGTTAGGCGGTTTTTTCGCCTGATCGGGCCGTCCTGCCGCAACCGCACCGCCTTTTGACAGGTTGGTGACGCGGAGAGCGTGCAGGCCGATGAGAGACAGTGAGCGATACCTCGCGCAGGCCGATGCGGTCGCGCGCCTCGCCGTCCGGGCGGAGAGTCCGACGGAGAAGGCCGTGTACCTCAGCATCGCCGAGGGCTGGCGCAAGCTGGCCGCCGAGGCGATGCGCAACGAGCGCCAGGACAACGGCCGCGGCGACCCGGAGCGCCTCAGGGCCGCCGAATAGCTCCCGCGCGCCGGGCGGGCCGCGTAAGCTCGGCCCATGATCCGCTACGCCCGCCCCGGGGACCACCCCGCCATCGCCGCCGTTGTCGAGGTGGCGTTCGGCCAGCCCGCCGAGGCGCGGCTGGTGGAGCGCCTTCGGGCCGACGAGGACGCCCTCTTCGAACTGGTGGCGATGGAGGCCGACGAGGTCGTAGGCCACATCCTGTTCAGCCGCCTGTGGGCCGACCGCTACGAGATGTTCGCCGCGCTGGCCCCACTCGCCGTCCGGCCGGACCTGCAGAAGACCGGCCTGGGCTCGGCCCTGGTTCGCGCGGGCCTGGAGAGCGCCAAGGAGTTCGGGGCCCACGGGGTGATCGTACTGGGGCATCCGGCCTACTACCCGCGCTTCGGCTTCTCGGCGGAGGCGGCGGCGAAGGTGAGCTCGCCGTATGCGGGCCAGCCGGGGTTCATGGCGGTGGCCTTGGAGCCGGGCGCGTTCGATGCGCCGATGACCGTGGCCTATCCGGACGCGTTCGGGGGGTAGGCGCGACGCGAGTGGAGCTGGCGCGCAGGCCTTAGACCCGTGCAGACGGATCCAACCCGAGCGACACCCTTCCGTCCTGCGCCGCCCTCACCCGGCCTCTCCCTCCCGAGCTGCGCTCGGCGGGAGAGGAGACGGCCAAGCCACCCGCGACATAGGAAGCCCTCCTCCTCGATGGAGGAGGGTTGGGTGGTGGTGTGGCCGGGGCGTCTGGGCG
>NZ_DAISJG010000048.1:0-19282 GCF_036821595.1 Phenylobacterium sp. | reverse complement strand
GGGCGGGTGCGGTCATGGGGGCCTGCTCTTAGGGCGCCGGGCAACCTTCGGAAAGTCCTGAAGAAAGGAAGCTCCGCCCTAGGAACAAGCCGGCGCGGAGCGGGGTTGAGGAACGGGTCGTGGCGTCATGCGCCGCGGTCCGCCTGGTCGCGGCGCCTTCGGGCGGCGTCTTATTCGAGTTCTGGTGCTTCCGATGTTCAAGCCTGCCTGCCCCGGGTCGCCGACCCGGGCCGTCGCCCGGAGTCTGTGATGCCCGGCGCGGTCCCCACCATATCCAACCCGACCCCGCCCGGCGGTCAGCTGTACGGCGCCGAGGCCGGCCTGCCGCAGGGCAGCCAGCCCGGCCAGGCGACGACCTCCAGCAGCTGGACCTTCACCATCGCGGCCGAGGACGGGATCGACGACCTGACCGTCGGCGGCTACGTGGCCATCCGCGATGGGGTCTTCACCGCCGGCGGGACCGACCTCGGCTACGGCCGACTGTCGGTGACCAGCTTCGATGCGTCGACGGGCACGGTCGGCTTGGCCTTCCAGCTCACCGGCCCGATCCAGAGCAGCCCCGGGAGCCAGACCCGCTACGGCGACCTCCGCAGCTTCGACATCCTGCTCACCGACCGCGACGGCAACGCGGCGCAATCCACCCTGCTGGTGCAGATCCGCGACGACGAGGGCCTGCACCTGACCAACGATTCCGCCAGCGTCACGGCGGGCGCGTCGGCGACCGGCAACCTGGTGACCAGCGGCACGCCCGACAGCTTCGGCGCCGACGGCTTCGGCGGCGTCACCCGCATCGGCAACGCCGACCGCACGGTGTTCGACACCACCGCCGACACCGACGGCCGCTACACCCTGCAGGGCCAGTACGGCGTGCTCAGCGTCTCGCCGACCGGCGTCTACAGCTACGCGGCGCGGGCCGACGCCCCCGCCGGGGCGGTGGAGCGCTTCACCTACTGGGCCGCCGACGGCGACGGGGACGAGGCGGCCGCCGTGCTCACGCTCAGCCTCCAGGCCGCGCCGCCTCCGCCCGACGGTGGCGACGAAGGCAAGGTCTACACCTCCCCCGGCCCCGGCTCGACCGTGACCGCGGGCGCGGGCGACGACACGATCAACGCCAGCCAGGGCTCGGACGTGCTGACCGGCGGCCAGGGCGACGATGTCTTCGCCTGGGCGCGCGAGCCCTGGTCGCCGGCGACGGTGACGGACTTCAAGGTCGGCGCCGACCGGCTGGACCTCTCGGCCCTGTTCAAGACGTCGGGCTACACCGGCTCCGATCCTATGGCGGACGGCTACATCATTCTGCTGGGCCGGGACGACGACACCCTGGTGCTGTTCGACCGCGACGGGACGGCGGCGGGGCAGCCGTGGGCCAACTACATCATCACCCTGGACGGCGTGGCCGCCGGGGACGTCAGCTGGGCGGACCTCGCGGGGACCTCGGGCTCCAGCCCGGAGGACCCGCCGCCGCCGCCTTCCGAGCCGGGCCAGGTGCTCACGTCCGATCAGTACGGCGACACCCTGGTCGGCGGCGGCGGGGCGGACACCCTGAACGCCGGCCAGGGCCCGGACGAGCTCACGGGCGCGGGCGGCGCGGACCGGTTCGTGTTCGGGGCCCTGCCCTGGAACGCCGGCCACGTCACCGACTTCACGCCCGGCGTCGACAGGCTGGACCTGTCGGCGATCGCCAGCGCGGCCGGCCAGGTGGAGTTCCGGGGCGACGGGGCCGGCAACACCCAGGTCTATGTGGACGTGGACGGAGCCGGCGGCGAGTGGCCGTTCCTGATCACCACCCTCGACGGCGTGGCGCCCAGCCGCATCGGCGCCTCGGACTGGATCACCGGATAAAGAAAGGGCGCCGGCGGCGAGCCGGCGCCCTTGCAGTGACAGAGCTCGAGAGAGAGCTGCTGGGAGACCTATTGCTTGGCGAGTTGCTGGCCGCCAGCCTTGGCGAGCGCGGTGGCGTTGCAGTCGGCGATGCGGCCGTCGTCCATGGCCTTGCGGCCGGAGAAGGCGGCCACGGGGCCGACCTTGGTCGCGATGGTCTTGCAGGCCTGGGCGGAGAAGGTCTGCGAGGTCGGGGCCTGAGCCACGCAGGCGTCGCCTTCGCAGACGAACATTGCGCCGCCGGCGATGAACTTGGTCTTCTCCGCGACCGGCTGCTGCAGCTTGGCGGTGACGGGCTCGGCCGCGAGGGCGGAACCGGCGGCGAGGGTGGACAGGGCGGCGCAGGCCGCGAGGAATTGGAGCTTCACGAGAGCCCTCCAGCGTTTCGGGGAGTGGCGGCGTCCCTGCTCAAGACGCCGGCTTAAGGACCCTCCGTGGACCGCCGCGGGTATCCCCACCCGTGACGCGAAGCGAACTAAGCAACGCTAAGATAACAGTGTTAAGATCGAGGGCAACCGCTTTTTTCGCAACGCGGCCATGCGTGGATGAAGAGCCCCACGCGAGCGCCACCGTTCATATCTCGTCAACATTGTTTGGCCTCAGGTGGCGGTGATAAGGATCGCCCTCGGCCGGGGGCGGCCACTTCTTAGGACGACGACATGGCCAACGCGCAGTCGCCAGGACCGGGCGGTCGCGGCCCGCGCCCGCCGAAAGCCCGGCGGTCGCCCCTGCAGGCGCTCCTCTACTGGACGATGGTGCTGGGCGTCTGGGGCCTGATCTTCGTCGTGGCCTTCTTCGCGGTGTTCGCCGTCGACCTGCCGGACACGTCCAAGCTCTACGACGTCAAGCGTCAGCCCTCGATCTCCTACCTGGACCGCTCCGGCGCCCTGGTGGCGGTGCGCGGCAGCCAGTACGCGCCGCCCGTCGACCTCGACACCCTGCCCGGCTACGTGCCCGAGGCGTTCATCGCCATCGAGGACCGCTGGTACTACTACCACTTCGGGTTCAACCCGTGGGGCATCGCCCGCTCGCAGATCTACAACTGGACCCACCGCGGCGAGGGGCCGCTTCGCGGCGGCTCGACGATCACCCAGCAGCTCGCCCGCAACCTCTTCCTGACGCCCAAGCAGAACTACCGCCGCAAGGCCCAGGAACTGATCCTGGCGGTCTGGCTGGAGGCGCGGTTCTCCAAGAAGCAGATCCTCGAGCTCTACCTGAACCGGGTCTACTTCGGGGCTGGCGCCTACGGCATCGAGGCCGCCTCACAGCGCTACTTCGGCAAGCCCGCCTCGCAGCTCACGCTCGGCGAGAGCGCGCTGCTGGCCGGGATGATGAAGGGGCCCTCGCGCTATTCGCCGGTGGCCGCCACCGACCGCGCCGCGCGGCGCGCGACCATAGTGCTCGACGAGATGGTGGAGGCGCGGTTCATCACCCCCGAGGAGCGCGAGGCCGCCTTCCGCACCAAGGTGCGGGTGAATCCGGTCCTGGCCAACCAGCGGGCGCAGTACTTCACCGACTGGGTGGACGACCAGGTGCGCAGCCTGGTGGGCGAGCCTACCGAGGACCTGGTGGTGGAGACCACGCTCGACCTGCCGCTGCAGGCCTCGGCCGAGCAGGCGCTGCAGGCCGGCGTCGCCGCCGCCAAGAGCCAGGGCGTCGAGCAGGGGGCGCTGGTCTCCATCGACGGCGAGGGCCGCGTCCGCGCCTACGTCGGCGGGACCAACTACCTGCAGAGCCAGTTCGACCGCGCCACCCAGGCGAGGCGCCAGGCGGGCTCGGCCTTCAAGCCCTTCGTCTACCTGACCGCCATGGAGGCGGGCCGCACGCCCGCCACCCCCGTGGTCGACGAGCCGGTGAAGATCGGCAATTGGGAGCCGCGCAACTACACGCAGGAATACCTGGGCCCGATCACCCTCGAGAAGGCGCTGGAGGAGTCGGTCAACACCGTCGCCGCCCGGCTCGCCAACGAGGTCGGCACCTCCAACGTGGCGGCCACCGCGCGGCGGCTGGGGATCACCTCGCAGATCCAGCTCGACCCCTCCATGGCGCTCGGCGCCGTCGAGGTGAGCCCGCTGGAGATGGCCCAGGCCTACGCCCCCTTCGCCAACGGCGGCTTCATGGCCCGCGCCTACGGCATCGAGCGCATCCGCACGGCCGGCGGCCGGGTGCTCTACGACCACGGGATGGACAAGCCGCCCCGCCAGGCGGTGATCGGCACCCCGGCGCTGCAGTACATGAACCAGATGATGCGCCAGGTGGTGGTGGCCGGGACCGGCACGCGGGCCAACGTCGCGGGCTACGACCTGGCCGGCAAGACCGGCACCACCAGCGACTACCGGGACGCCTGGTTCGTCGGCTACACCGGCGGCTTCGTCACGGCCGTCTGGGTAGGCAAGGACAACAACACTCCGATGCGGCGGGTGACCGGCGGCGGCGCGCCGGCCGGAATCTGGAAGGCCTACATGTCCGCGGCCCTGCCGCGCCTGAAGGTCCAGCCGATTCCCGGGGGCGTCATCGAGCCCGAGCCCCCCGAGCCCGATCCGATCGGCGACGTCATCGACGGCATCAGCGACCTGTTCGGCGGCGGCGGCCGCGAGCCGCCCTCCGAGTTCGACCGCCCACGCCCGGCCGACCCGCCGTTCTGAGGAAGACGGCGCCCTACCGCCCGAAGGCGTGCAGCCTCGCGCCCTCGGCGCGGAGCCAGGCGCGGTGGCGGCGCTCGTCGCCGACCAGGGCCTTCACATGGGCCCAGAACCGCGGGCCGTGGTTGAGCTCCAGGAGATGGGCGCACTCGTGGGCGGCCACGTAGTCGGCGACATCGAAGGGGGCCAGGGCCAGGCGCCAGGAATAGCGGATCGAGCCCGCCGTCCCCCGGGGACCCGGCCGGCAGGAGCCCCAGCGGGACTTGGCGTCGGCGACGCTCACCTTCGGCATCGGCGCGCCGAGCCGGGCGGCGTAGTGGGCGGTGCGCGCGGTGAGTACGGTGAGCGCCCTCCTGCGGATCAGCAGGATCACGGCGCGGGCGTAGCCCTCGCCTTCGCCCATGGCCGTGATCCGGTGCGGCTCGCCGTCCGCCGCCTCGATCCAGCGGGCCCGGCCGGCGCCGGCCTCGAGCCGCACCGCCTCGCCGAACACCAGGAGCGTCATGCCGGGCGCGACGGGCGCGGCGGCCGGCAGCTCGGCCAGCCGCTCGACGATCCAGGCCGCGCGCTCGCGGGCGAAGGCGGCGGCCTCCGGCAGGCGGCGGATGGAGGGGGCCGTGGCGACGATCTCGCGGCGCGTGCGGTCGAGCCGCAGGGACACCCGGCGCGCGCGGCGGTGCACCTTCAGGGTCACGACCGCGCCGGCCACCTCCAGCCGGTCGCCGTCGGCGAGCTGGCGGCCGAGGAGAATCATCGGAGCCGAATCTAGGCGGCCCGCCGCTGCTTGTCGAAGCCGGCTTCGGCGCGGCGGACGAAGGCGCGGACGCGGGGGTAGATCTCCCCGCGGAACCGCTTGCCGTTGAACACCCCGTAGTGGCCGACCTTCGGCTGGACGTAGTCCTCCTTCAGCTCGGCCGGCAGGCCGGAGCAGAGGTCGTGGGCCGCCTGGGTCTGGCCGATGCCGGAGATGTCGTCGTTCTCGCCCTCGACGGTGAGCAGGCCGACGTCGGTGATCAGGTCGGGGCGGACGAGCCGGCCCCGGTGGACCAACTCGCCCTTCGGCAGCAGGTAGCGCTGGAACACCACGTCCACGGTCTGGAGGTAGAACTCCTCCGACAGGTCGAGGACGGACAGATACTCGTCGTAGAAGGCCAGATGGGCCTCGGCGCTGTCGCCGTCGCCGTCCATGAGATGCTGCAGGTAACGCCGGTGCGCCTCCTGGTGCTTCTCGAGGTTCATGGACATGAAGCTGGCGAGCTGGACGAAGCCCGGATAGACGCGCCGGCCGGCGCCCGGGTAGGGCCCGGGCACGGTGTAGACCATGTTCGACTGGAACCAGGCGAACGGCTTTTCCTCGGCGAGCTTGTTGGTGACCGTCGGCGACAGCCGCGCATCGATGGGCGAGCCCATGAAGGTCATGGTCGCGGGCCGGCACTCCTCGCCGTCCTCGGCCATCAGGCTGACGGCGGCCAGCACCGGCGGGCCCGGCTGGCAGACGGCGACCACATGCGGGCGCGGGCCGAGCTGGCGCAGCATCTGGCGGATGTGGTCGATGTAGTCGTGGAAGTCGAAGCGGCCTTCCATCACCGGCACGTCGCGGGCGTTCGACCATTCGGTGATGAACACCTCGTGGTCCTGCAGGAAGGCCTGCACCGTGCCGCGCAGCAGGGTGGCGTAGTGGCCGCTGAGCGGGGCGACGATCAGCACCGCCGGCTCCAGCTCGCGCCGGCCAGCCTTGCGCATGTCGGCCATGTCGCGGGTGAAGTGGGTGAGCTTGACCCAGGGGCTGGACCAGACCTCGGTCGTCCGCACCCGCACCGGCTGCCCCTCGATCTCGACGGAGTCGATCCCCCAGGCGGGCTTGCCGTAGCGCCGGGTGAGATTGGCGAACAGGTCGGCGCCGGCGAACAGGCGGCGGCCCACGTCGGTCTCGGCGGCGGGATTGAGGGGCGAGTTCCAGAACTCCCGCGTCAGCCTGGCGGCGAAACGCATCGGCGTCGTCGCGTAGTAGCCGGCCTCGTAGAGCGTATAGAGCATGCCCGATCCTTTTTGCGCCGCAACATAACATGCGAGCGGTTAATCGGATGCACAAGGCGAAGCTTGTCCCACCCGCGAGGGTGCGGCGCGGCGCCTTAGCAGCTCGTCGCGCGGGGTCCCTGTTTCATGGCGGCCCGGACCTTGGCGGCGATGGCGTCGGGCGCGGTCCCGTAAGGGATGACGCAGGCGAACTCGCCGCGCGGATTCATCAGGTAGGTGATGGAGGAGTGGTTGATCGTGTAGTCCTCCCCCTCGCCCGCCTTCTGGTGGAAGACGTGGTAGGCCTTGGCGACGGCGTCGACCTGGGCCTGGCTGCCGGTGAGGCCCCAGACCTGCTTGGGGAAGGCCGGATTGGCCAGGTAGGCGGCCATCTGCTGCGGCGTGTCGCGGCCGGGGTCCACGGAGATCAGCACCGTCTGGAAGTCCTTCGCCTGCCCGCCCAGGGCCTGTTCGGCGCCGCCGAGCGCGAACATCGTCGTCGGGCAGACGTCGGGGCAGTGGGTGAAGCCGAAGAACACCGCGCTCCACTTGCCCTTGAGCAGCCGCTGGTCGACGCTGCGGCCGGTTTGGTCCACCAGTTGGAACGGCCCGCCCACGGCGGCGGTTTGCTTCGGGGTGGGGCTCAGGATCCCGGAGCGGACGGCGAGACCGGTGAGGATGGCGAACGCCAGGGCCAGGAGTGCGATGATGGCGAGCGTACGGCGGCCCATTCGGGGTTCCCTTGCGGCGTGGCGGGCCCGCGGGGCGCGGCCCTGAGCCATGGCGAGCGTGCGGACCCCAGCCCCCAAGGCGCTGAAGCCCGTGAGCCTCGATAGGACGGGCCACCACACGGCGCAAGGCGAGGCCGAGCCCGTCAGCTTCGGCGTCCGGCGCAGCCAGCTCCGCGTCCGGACCCTGGTGACCCTGCGCTGGCTGGTGATCGCCGGCGAGGTGCTGCTGCTGCTGGTGATGGGGCTGGGGCTCGGGTTCCAGGCGCCCTATCCCCTGTGCTTCGCGGTGATCGGGGCCGGCGCCTGGATCAACCTGCTGACCGGCGTCGCCTCGCCGGGCCAGCGGGTGTTCGGCGATATGGAGGCCACCGGCCAGCTCGCCGTCGACCTGCTGCAGATCGGCGCCCTGCTCTACCTGACCGGCGGCACGGCCAACCCCTTCATCCTGCTGCTGATCGCGCCGGTGACCCTGGCGGCGGCGACCCTCCCGGCCCGGCCGGTGACGGCCCTGGGCGTCCTGGCGGGCGCGCTGTCGGTGGCCCTGGCCTTCTTCTCCCTGCCCCTGCCCGACGCGCCCGGGCGCGAGTACGTCATCCCGGAGAGCTATCGGATCGGCGCGGCGATCGCCAACATGGCGGGCATCGCCCTGATCGCCGGCTACGTCCGCCAGGCGGCCGAGGAATCGGCCCGCATGGCGCTGGCGCTGGACATGACCCAGGCGGTGCTGGCCCGGGAGCAGCGGCTCTCGGCCCTGGGCGCCCTGGCGGCCGCCGCGGCCCACGAGCTCGGCACCCCGCTCGCCACCATCTCCATCGTCTCCAAGGAGATGGCCCGCGAGGCGACCACGCCGCAGGTGAAGGAGGACGCCGAGCTGCTGATCGCCCAGGCCGAGCGCTGCCGGGAGATCCTCAAGCGCCTGTCGGAGACGCCCGAGACCGCGTCGGACGAGGTCCACGAGCGGATGAGCCTGCGCCAGCTCGTGCAGGAGGTGATCGAGCCCCACGCCGGGGTGAAGGACGTCCGCGTCGAGGCCATCGTCACCGGCGCGCCGGGGGTGAAGACCCCCGACGTCTGGCGCCTGCCCGAGATCACCCACGCCATGACCTCCTTCGTGGAGAACGCCGTGGACTTCGCCGCCGCCGAGGTGCTGGTCTCCGCCCGCTTCGACGCCGACAGCGTGTCCATCGAGGTGCGCGACGACGGCCCGGGCTTCGCCCCGGAGATCCTCGCCAAGCTCGGCGAGCCCTACGTCACCTCCCGCCCGGGGGTGGAGGGCGGCCGCACCGGCCACATCGGAATGGGCCTCGGCTTCTTCATCTCCAAGACCCTGCTGGAACGAACAGGGGCTGTTGTGACGTTTCAGAACGGAAGGCCTCGCGGTGCGGTTGTGTCCGCCCGCTGGCCTCGTTCGAGGATTGAGGTGGGAGCCGGTTGACGACGCACACCGCTTGCCGAAAGGTACGATGCTGCGACAGGATGCCGCATACCCGCGTTTAGGGAGGCCCCTGGCTGGGGTGAGTGAATGACCGATCTGTCCGCCGACGTCGCCGCCCTGCCAGACAAGTCGCTCCTGGTCCTCGATGACGACGCGCCGCTGCGCACGCGCCTGGGGCGGGCGCTGGAGCAGCGGGGCTTCGAGCCCACCCTCGTCGGCAGCGTGTCGGAGGCGATCGCGGCGGTGAAGAACCACCCGCCGGCCTTCGCGGTGCTGGACATGCGCCTGGAGGACGGCTCCGGGCTGAAGGTGGTGGAGGCGGTGCGCGACGCCCGGCCCGACGCCAAGATCATCATGCTCACCGGCTACGGCAACATCGCCACCGCCGTGCAGGCGGTGAAGGCCGGGGCGGTGGACTACCTCTCCAAACCCGCCGACGCCGACGACGTGGCCCGCGCCCTGCTGGCCCGGGGCGACATGTCGGCCGCTCCGCCCGAGAACCCGATGAGCGCCGACCGGGTGCGCTGGGAGCACATCCAGCGGGTCTACGAGCTCTGCAACCACAACGTCTCGGAAACCGCCCGGCGGCTCAACATGCACCGCCGCACCCTGCAGCGGATCCTCGCCAAGCGCGCGCCGCGGTAGTCAGCCCGCCGCCCGCAGCTCCTCCGCAGGCACGATCGGCGTGGCCTGGCGGATCACCGCGTCCAGGCGGCGGCGCACCTCGTGGCCGCGGTCGGTGAGGTGGATGACGTGGCTGCGCGCGTCGGCCGGGTTGAGGAAGGCCTCCACGAGGCCGAGCGCCGGCGCCTGGGACCACTCCGAGCCTTCCGGACCCAGCGCGCGGAGGCTGCGCGAGGCGGTGGACTGGGTGAGGCCGGCCACGTCGGCCAGCTCCTGCACCGTCAGGCCCTCGTTCTCGCACACATAGAGGAAGGCGATCACCTCGTTGACGCTGACCCGCGGGTCGAGGCCCTTGAACAGGTGGATTGCCTGCAGGATGGCGTTGCGGGCGCGCACGGCCGCCTACCCGTCCACGTAGCGGCGCAGCGCGCCGGCGGCCGGGGCCTCGGGCGCCCGGGCTAGCGACAGGGGCTTGCGCTGGCGGCGCTCGCGCATGGCCAGGGTGGCCTCGGGATAGCTGTCGCGGACGAGCCGGAGGATGTCCTCGAGCCGTCGCTGGTGGTCGGCGGCCTCGATGAAGTCGTCGACGCTGAGCTCGACCGAAATCTGACCGCACAGCTTCATGGCCGCCTCCCCGCACAACCGTCACCGCCAGCATCGGCGCAGTCGGGGCCGCAAGCAGCTTCAATTCGACCGGCGCTGCGTCGCGCGCTGTGAACTGCAGTCGCTGCGGCGAGCGGTCGTTCCGCCGCGACGAACAGTCAGGCTTGCCGGCGCGACTTTGCGGAAAGCGGCTATGATCGGTGCGGGAGGGCCTCGCCGGACATGACCGAACCCGCGGGCGCGCCGGGCGTCCGGCGCCGGGCGCTGCGCCCGGACCGCTACCTGGCCGCCAACATCCTGCTGTGGGTGGTGGCCTACGCCCTGATCACCGCCCGTATGGTCGGCGACGAGAGCCTGCGGCCCTATTTCTGGGAGATGGCCTGGCGGCGCGCGGTCGTCTGCCTGGTCGGCGTCGCCATCTGCATGCTGATCCAGCGGGCCCTGTTCGCCGCCCGCCCCTGGGACCTCGGCCGCCGGGCCCTGCTGGCGCTTGGGCTGTCGACCCTCGGCGGGGCGGCCTGGGGCGTGGCCAACCACCTGGCCTTCTACGTGCTGGACCCGGTGATCCACTGGCAGGGCACGACAGGCGAGATCCTGCTCGGCCAGTTCATGAACTTCACGGTGCTGATCTGGTCGTTCATCGCCTGGTGCGCGATCGTCTTCGCCCTCGACTACGACCAGGAGGTCCGGGAGAAGACGCTCCGGCTGGTCCAGGCCCAGGCGCTGGCGGCGGAGAGCCAGAACCAGATGCTCCGCTACCAGATCAACCCCCACTTCCTGTTCAACACCCTCAACGCGCTCTCCGCCCTGATCCTGCAGAAGGACTACGTCCGCGCCGAGCAGGTGGTGCTGTCGCTGTCGCGCTTCCTGCGCGCCTCGCTCGAGAAGCCGACGGGCGAGAAGAGCACGCTCGCCGACGAGATCGAGGCCCAGCGCCAGTACCTCGCCATCGAGCAGATCCGCTTCGGCGAGCGCCTGCGCTTCGAGGAGACGGGGCTGGACGGCGCGGGCGAGGCGCTGGTCCCCAGCCTGATCCTGCAGCCGCTGGTCGAGAACGCGGTGAAGTACGGCGTCGCCCGCTCCAGCGACCCGGTGGCCATCGAGATCGCCGCCGAGGCCCGCGACGGGCGCCTGCGCGTCACCGTCCGGGACGACGCCCGCGCCAACCTCTCCGGCGAGCCGCCGAAGCTGGGCGTCGGCCTGGAGAACGTGCGCCGCCGCCTCGCCGCCCTCTACGGCGAGGCCGGCCGGCTGGTCGTGGGACCCCGGCCCGGCGGCGGCTTCTCGGCCGAGATCGAGCTGCCGCTGGAGCGCCGATGACGCCGCTGCGGGTCCTGATCGTCGACGACGAGCCCCTGGCGCGCCGGCGCCTCGACATCCTGCTGCGGGAGGTCGACGGCGTGGAGGTGGCCGGGGTCGCCGCCGAGGGCGCCCAGGCGAGGCGGCTGATCGACGACCTGCGGCCCGACCTCGTCCTGCTGGACATCAAGATGCCCGGACTCTCCGGCTTCGAGGTGCTCGACGGCGTCGCCCGGGCCGGCGAGGACGCCCCGATCGTGATCTTCGTCACCGCCTTCGACCGCTTCGCCGTGGAGGCCTTCGACCGCGCCGCCTTCGACTATCTGCTGAAGCCCGTGGAGCCCGGGCGGCTCGCCCAGGCGATCGGGCGGGCCCGCGAGGCGCTGGCCCGCCGCGGCGCCGCCGAGCGGGTGCGCGAGCTGGAGGAGATCGTCGCCAACCTGCGCGGCGGCCCGCCCGAACCGGCCGCCTACGACCGCGAGGTCTGGGTGCAGGAGCGCGGCGACCGGGTCAGCCTGCCGGTGGCGGCCATCGACTGGGTGGCCGCCGAGCGCGACTACGTCCGTCTGCACGCCGGCGCCCGCAGCTTCCTGGTGCGCCTGCCGCTGGGAGCGCTGGAGGACCGGCTGGACCCGCGCCAGTTCGTCCGCGTCCACCGCTCCAGCCTGGTGCGGATCGACCGCATCGTGCGCGTACGCCGCACCGCCGGCCGCACGTCCGTGGTCCTCTCCACCGGCGCCGAGGTTCCCGTCTCCCGCCGCCACCTGGGCGGCCTGAAGGCGGCGACGCTGGAGCGGGGGTAGGATCTACTCCAGCGCGAACGCCTGGACCCCGGCGGCCCGCATGGCGGCCAGCCGGCCGAAGGCGAGGGTGAGCGCCTTGCGCCGGGCGCCGGCCAGGGGCGCGGCGGGGGCCTCGCGCAGCACCGCGCCGCCGAAGCCGTCGGCGACGATCAGGCCCGGCTCCTCCGGCAGCACCTCGCGCGGGAACTCCGGCCCGACCGCGAAGGCGAAGGCGTCGCAGTAGGGCTGGTACTCGTGCCACTTCTGGTCGGTGCGGAAGTCCTCGATGGAGCTCTTCACCTCGACGATGAAGATCTGCCCCTTGGGGCCCAGCGCCATCAGGTCGGCGCGGCGGCCGTTGGGCAGGGTGACCTCGGCCAGCGGCGCATAGCCCAGCGCGCTGAGCAGCCGGGCCGCCCCGCGGGTGACCTGGGCTGTGGTCTCCGGCCGGCGGACCGAGACGACGGTGACCTGGACGTCCATGGCGAGACTGTGTTCCGCCTTCGTTCCTGATGCAAGCGGGGCCGTCAGCCGAGCCCCATGGCGGCGCGGCCGACGGACCACATGCCGGCCAGGAGCAGCAGGACGGCGAGCGCCACGTGGACGCCGAACAGGCCGGGATTGTCCGCCCGCCGCACCGTGGTCAGCCACCCGATCTCGCCGCGGCTGAAGGCGGTGCGCAGCGCCTGGACGGCGAGGTAGAGGGCGCCCGCGCCCAGGATGAAGAGGACGACGGCCAAAGGCTCAGCCGCGCGACGGCAGCGGGAACTCCAGCCGGCCGGGGTCGAAACCGAGCTGGCGGATGCGGCTCACCGCCTGGGCCTTCACGGCGGCCGGCAGGGTGGGCTTCTGGCTCATCAGCCACAGGTACTTGCCGTCGCGGGTGGAGAGGATGATCCAGCCCTGGTCGGCCCTGTGCTCCAGCACCCAGTACTCCTGCGAGACCAGGCCGCCGAAGAAGCTCATCTTGAATTTGGCGTTGGAGGCGGCGTCGGCGACGCGGGCCTTGGCCTTCCACTGCGCCAGCGGCCCGTCGGGCGCGCCCTTGCGGCAGGTCTGGGTCACGGCGAAGCCGTCGGAGACCCGGACCCAGTCCGAGGCGCCGGCCTGGCAGTCCGCCTGGATCTTGTTGGGCAGGCGCGCCACCTCGTACCAGCGGCCCATCATCCTGGTGAGCTCGATCCGCTCCACGGGCTTGGGCTGCGCGCCGGCCGGACCGGCGGCGAGACACGTGGCGGCGGCGGCCGCGAGGGTCAGGCGCTTGAGCATGGACGACCGGAATACCGTGGGCGCGTGACAATTCAAACAGCGGCGGTCCACGGCCACGCTGCCGCCAATGGTCGCGGGGCTACTCGGCCGCCACCGCCACCCGGGCGCGATCCCTGAAGTTGATCTCCTGGAGGTAACGGATGCCGTCCTCGGCGATGTCGTCGCCGACCATCCGGTCGCCCTCGCCGGCCAGCTCGTCCAGGTCCACGTACATGGCGTAGAACGAGCGCGTCCGTTCGGTGATCAGCCCGGCCTTCAGCAGGGTCTTGATGAGCACCCGGAAGACGTTGGTGTCGCTGCGGTAGCGGCGGGCCGGGTCGCGGGTCTTGCGCCGCTCGACGATCTCGGCGGTGACCCGCTCCGGGTCCATGCCGAAGGCGCCGAAGATCTCGGCCATCTGGTTGGGCGCGCCGCGGTCGAACAGCAGCTTCTGGGCGCAGTGGGCGGTCCAGTCCTCCACCAGGTTCCGCTCGGCCTCGGTGAGGTGCGGGATGGTGCGGTCGGCCCAGATCTTCCCGAACTTGTGGTGGAAGGCCTCGTCGGTCATGACCAGCTGGAAGAGCTTCTTCGCCAGCGGGTCGCGGTTGTGCCGGAAGCCGTGCGCGAAGGCGCCCATGGCCAGGCCCTCCACCAGCATCTGCATGCCGACGATCTTCTTGTAGACCTCCGGCGCCTCGATGATCTCCACCAGCAGGGCCTTCAGCGCCGCGCCGCACTCCACCGGCCGGCCCCAGCGGGCCTTCACGTACTTCGCGAAGGCGGTGACGTGGCGGGCCTCCTCGCGGGTCTGGTTGGCCGCATACTCCTGGGCGCCCTGGTCCTTCAGCACGTGGCAGAGGCTGGCCGAGAGGTTCAGCGCCCCCTGCTCCCCGTGCAGGATGGAGGAGAAGTTGCGCAGCTGCAGGTGGTTGATGAAGGCCACCCGGAGCTTCGGGTCCTTCAGGCTCTCGTCCACATAGGCCAGCCGCAGGAACGGCACCTGGTCCTCGGGCATCAGGGCCTCGGCCTCCAGGTCGAACGGCTCGTCGAAGTCGATGTACTTGGCGTCCAGCGGATCCCAGAAGTGGTCGTGGGTCGCCGAGATGATCTTGTCGAAGGCGGTGGAGCGGGCGCCGTAGCGGTCCAGCTCCAGCATGGACTCGAAGTCGTCCGGCGCCACCGCGCCGTACATGATGTCCTTGGTGATGTTGCCGTCGGCCATGCCGCTGTCCTCCCGCGCCCGGCCCGTCTGCCGCGGGTCTCGGGGCGCTAAGGGGGAAGTGTCGGCCTCTCTGACGCCCCCGTCAATTTCCCACCGCGCCGGCGAAGGGGCGAGGCAAGCAAAAACGCCCGCCGGGTCTCCCCGGCGGGCGCTGTCTCGCTCGGCTGTCCCGGACGCCTATTCGGCGGCGATCAGGATCTGCTTGGCCTTGTCCTTGAAGTTGATCTCCTGGAGGTACTTGATGCCCTCCTCGGCGATGTCGTCGCCGACCATCTTGTCGCCCTCGCCCTTCAGCTCCTCGATGTCCACGTAGGTGGCGTAGAAGGCCTTGGTGCGGTCGGTGATGATGCCGGCGTTCAGCAGGGTCTTCACCAGGACGCGGAAGATGTTGGACTGCTCCTTCATGTTCTCGCGGCGGGTCTCGTCGGTGACCATCTGGGCCATCTCGGCGATCACCAGGTCCGGATCGAGCCCGAACTCCTCGTAGAGGTCGCGCTGCTGGCTCGGCGCCACGAGGTTGAAGAGCAGGGTCTGGAAGCAGTGGGCGGCCCACAGCTCGATGATCTCGTGCTCCTTCTCCGTCAGGTGCGGGATGGTCCGGTCGGCCCAGATCTTCCCGAACTTGTGGTGGAAGGCCTCGTCGGTCATCACCAGCTGGAGCAGCTTCTTGCCCATGGGATCGCGGATGTTGTTGAAGATGGTGGCGAAGGCGCCCATGGCCAGGCCTTCCACCAGCATCTGCATGCCGATGATCTTCTTGTAGACCTCGGGGCTGCCGATGATCTCCACCAGCAGCGCCTTCAGCGTCGGGCCGCATTCCACCGGCCGGCCCCAGCGGGCCTTGATGTACTTGGCGAAGGCGGTGACGTGGCGGGCTTCCTCGCGGGTCTGGTTGGCGGCGTACTCCTGCGCGCCCTGGTCCTTCAGCACATGGCAGAGGCTGGCCGACAGGTTCAGCGCGCCCTGCTCGCCGTGCAGGATCGAGGAGAAGGTCCGAAGCGTCGACAGGTTGGCGAAGCGGACACGGTCCTTGTGGGTCTTCAGCCGGCTGGAGACGTAGTCCGTCTGCATCGAGACGATCATGTCTTCGGGCAGGATGAACTCGTTCTCGATGTCGAACGGCTCGTCGAAGTCGATGTACTTGGCGTCCAGCGGATCCCAGAAGTGGTCGTGGGTCGCCGAGATGATCTTGTCGAACGCCGTCGAGCGCGCGTTGTAGCGGTCGAGCTCGAGCATGGACTCGAAGTCGTCCGGCGCCACGGCGTCGTAGATGATGTCCTTGGTGATGTTGCCGTCAGCGGCCATGACCCGTTCTCCTCACCTCACCGGGCGTTCTTTCGGCCCGTCCAGAGGCGGGCGACCTTGGCCCATGAACCGTGTTGCGTCAAGGAAGATGACGGGCGCGTCAACTTTGCGGCTACTCCGCCGCCGCCTCGATGGCGTCGATGTCGGCGTCGGAGAGCCCGAAGTGGTGGCCGATCTCGTGCACCAGGACGTGGGCGACCAACTCCTCGAGCGTCACCTCGCCGTTCTCCGCCCACTCGTCGAGGATCGGCCGGCGGTAGAGGAAGATCATCGAGGCCTGGGGGGCCGGGTCGAACACCGAGCGGCGGGCGAGGTCGACGCCGTGGTAGAGGCCCGTGAGCTCGAACGGATCCTCCATGCCGAGGTCGGCCAGCACATCCTCAGTGGCGAAGTCGTGCACCTGGAAGACCACCTCGCCGGTCATCCGCCGGAAGCCCTCCGGCAGCGCCTGGAAGGCGGTCTCCGCGAGGGCGGCGATGTCGTCCAGCGACGGGGCCTTGCCGATCTGGGGCAGCGCGGTCGGCTCACTCATCGGGCACCACGATGCTGGGGTTCTCGGGAAGGCGGGTGTCGAACAGGCCGATGTCCAGCGGCTGCTGAGGCTCCACGGGGCGCAGGGGCTGGCGGGCGATGGCGCGAAGGGTCTCGCTGTCCAGGTTCTGGCGTGTGCGGCGGGCCTTGCGGGCCTGCGGCGCCTCGATCGGCCGCTCGGCGGTGGCGATCCGCCAGTAGCTGACCATCAGCCGCCAGGCGGTGCGCGGCCGCTCGGCCGGCGGGACGGGCCACCGGCGGCCATCCTCGAAGGTGGGCGCGACCGGCGCGAGCCTCGCCATCTTTCCCGGTTCCGCGACCACCTGCTCGGCCAGGCGGCAGAAGCGGTCCTCCGGCGCAGGCGAGGCCCCCGTGCGGTCGTCGTCCACGCGGTTCCTGTAGGCGTCCAGCGCCGCCTCGCGGGTGGCGAAGGCCGGGCCCACGGCGTCGGTGGTGAAGACCACGTCCTCGCGGGCCGCGGCGCGGGCCTCCCGTTCGCGGGTCGCGCGGCCGAGCGGGCTGGACAGCGCCAGCTCGGCGTTGGCGGCCACCGGGTAGAGGATGGCGGTCATGTGGCTGATCATATGCGGCAAAACACCTAGGCACGAAACGCGCCGAACGGAAGGCAAGGGCCGTGCGGCCGCCGCCGGGTCGCCGTAATCTCCGAACGGGGTGATTCGCCGTTGGGGCGGCGGAGCGCCGCCTGGAGTAGCGATGAGCGCCGACCAACTGATCCTGGCCGCGGCGGCGGGCGCGGTGTCGCTGGCCATCTGCGCGGTCCTCTGGGCGCTGGCGCAGCGCCGGCACGCCCAGGCGCGGGTGGACGCACTCGCCGAGCGGCTGGCCGGGGTGGAGGCGCGCGCCGAGGCCGCCCAGGCCTCCGCAGAGGCCTTCGATTCCGCCCTGCTGGCGGTGGAGGACGGCCGCGCCATGCTGGCGTCCGGCGAGGAGAGCCTGGTCACCTGCGCCGAGGCGCTCGGCCTGCCGGAAGCCGATCCCCAGGGGCTGGTCAACGCCCTGATGCGCGCCGACCCCGACCATGCCCGCCGGCTGCGCGCCCTGTTCGAGCGCGGCGAGGCCTGCGCCTTCGACATCCAGGGCCCGAACGGCGCCGTCACCGTCGAGGGCCGTGCGGCGGGCGCCCTGGCCTGGCTGCGGCTCTCCGGGATCATCGGCGAGGACGCCGGCCTGCCCACGGCGCCGCGCTTCGCCGCCTTCCTGCACGCGCGGGCCTGCCCGGCCTGGATCGCCGCCGCCGACGGCTCGCCGGTGTGGGTCAACGCCGCCTGGCTGGCCGCCGCCGACGCCCAGAGCCTGGACGAGGCCGCCTCCCGCGGCGCGGCCTTCGACAAGGGCGCCGACGCGCTGGCCAGCGAGGCGGCCAACCTCGGCCAGCGCCGGGAGGCCGTGCGCTGGGCCACCGTGGGCGGGCGGCGCCGGGCCTTCCGCATCACCGCCCAGCCGCTCGAGGGCGGCGGCGTCGGCGTCTGGACCGACGACGTCACCGAGATCGAGGAGATGCGCGAGGTCCTCAAGCGCAACGTCGAGGCCCACGACGAGACCCTGAACCATATCGCCGAGGCCGTGGCGGTGTTCAGCCAGGGCAAGAAGCTGATCTTCCACAACACCGCCTTCGCCGAGCTGTGGGGCCTGGAGCCGGCGTGGCTGGTGGAGCAGCCGACCCACTCCGAGATCCTCGACCGCCTGCGCCAGCGCCGCCGGCTGCCGGAGACCGCCGACTACGGCCGGTGGAAGGCCGCCGAGCTCGACCGCTACGAACAGCTCGCCCCCACCCCCGACGACCTCTGGAGCCTGCCCGACGGGCGGACGCTGAAGGTGGTGCGCCAGCCTCACCCGATGGGCGGCCTGCTGCTGCTGTTCTCCGACATCACCGGCGAGCTGCGGCTGAAGGCCCAGTACAACGCCCTGATCCAGGTCCAGCAGGCGACGCTCGACAAGCTCAACGACGCCGTCGCCGTGTTCGGCTCCGACGGGCGGCTGCGGCTGCACAACGAGGCCTTCGAGCGCTTCTGGCACATCACCCCGCCGCAGCTGGAGGCGGCCGGCGACTTCGAGGGCGTGGTCGACCTCTGCGTGCCCAAGCTGCACGACATGGGCTTCTGGCGCGAGCTGAAGGGCCGGGTGGCCGATCCCGACCCGTCGGCCCGCGCCCCGATGACCGGCGAGGTGAAGACCTCCGACAGCCGCATCGTCGCCTACCAGTCGCGGCCGCTGCCGGACGGCGCGACCCTGATCGCCTTCACCGACGTCACCGACGCCCGCAAGCTGGAGAGCGCGCTGGCCGCCCGCGAGGCGGCGCTGGCCGAGGCCGAGCGGCTGAAGCGCGACTTCGTCGGCAACGTCTCCTACGAGCTGCGCACCCCGCTCACCACCATCATCGGCTATTCCGAGCTGCTGGAGCGCTCGGGCGAGGGCCTCTCCGAGCGCGGCCGGGCCCACGCCGCGGCGGTGAAATCGGCGGCGACCCAGCTCGCCCGCTCCATCGACGACGTGCTCGACATGGCCCAGATCGACGCCGACGAGATGGCGCTGGACCTGGAGGACGTCCGCGTCTCCGACCTGCTGATCTCGGTGGCCAGCCGCTGGCAGAAGGACGCCGAGGCCGCGCGGGTGTCGCTCGTCGTGGAGCCCGCGCCCGACCTCGGCCTGATCCGCGGCGACGCCAAGCGGCTGGGCCAGATCCTCGACCACCTGGTGGAGAACGCGCTCGGCCAGACGCCGGCCGATGGCGCGGTGACCATCGCCGCGCGCAAGGCCCTGGGCGAGATCCAGCTGCAGGTCTCCGACACCGGGCGGGGCATCCCCTTCCACGTCCAGGCGCACATCTTCGACCGCTTCATCGGCCGGGAACGTGGCGGCCCGGGCCTCGGCCTGGCGCTGGTCAAGGCGCTCACCGAGCTGCACGGCGGCTGGGTGGCCCTGGAGAGCGAGCCCGGCGCCGG
>NZ_DAISJG010000047.1:0-19642 GCF_036821595.1 Phenylobacterium sp. | reverse complement strand
TGGGCCCGGTCTGCGAGACCGGCGACACCTTCACCCGCGACCGCGCCCTGCCGCCTGTCGAGGGAGGCGACCTGATCGCCTTCATGAGCGCCGGGGCCTATGGCGCGGCCATGGCCAGCGAGTACAACTCCCGCCTGCTCGCGCCGGAGGTGCTGGTGCGCGGCGCCGAGTACGCCGTCGTCCGCCCCCGCCCCACCTACGACGACATGCTGGAGCGGGAACGCCCGGCGCCCTGGCTCTAGCGGGCGGCCAGGCCCTGCAGGAAGGCCCGCAGGTCGCGGGCGCTTTCCTCGGGCATCTGCTCCATCGGCACGTGGCCGCCCTCGGGATAGGTGATCAGCTGCGCGCCTGGAATTGCGGAGGCGAAGGCCCGCGACTGCGCCGCCGGGATCACCTGGTCCTTCAACCCCACCATCACCAGCGTCGGAGTCCGGATGGCGGCGAAGGTCTCGGGTGTCACCGGGGCCCCGCCGCCGGCTCGCCGGGTCAGGATCGCACGGTGGCCCGGGGCGCGCGCCAGCTCGACGTAGCGATCCACCAGCGCCGGCGTCACCAGCGCCTCGTCCTGGTAAGCCTGCTCCAGGCCGCGCGCCGCCAGCGGCCGCGGATCGAGGTTGCGGAGCAGCACCCGTCCTGCGGGGTTCGCCAGGAGCTTGAAGACCGCGGGTCCGCCCTCCGACCGCGCGGCTGAAGGCCAGCCGGCGGCGTTCACCAGCACCAGCCCGTCCAGCCGCTCCGGGTGGGCGAGCGCATAGGACCAGGCCACCGCTCCGCCCATGGAGTTGCCGGCCAGCACGAACCGCTCGACGCCAAGGCGGCGGGTGAGCTCGTCGACGGCGGCGACATTGGCCGCGGCGGAGCTCCGATAGTCCGCGGGCGCCTGTGTCAGGCCATGTCCCGGCAGATCCAGGGTCACGACCCGGTAGTCACCCTTCAGCGACTGCGCCCAGGGCTCCCAGGCGTGCAGCGAGGCCGCGAAGCCATGAACCAGCACGACGGCCGGCGCGCCGCGCGGGCCTTCATCCCGGTAGTGCATGCGCACGCCGCTCGGGAGCGTCAGATACTGCGACGCGCTGTTGGCGTACTTCGCTTCAAGCTGCGGGTAGGGAATGTCGGGGGCGAGGCAGCCGGCCAGCCAGGCGCTGGCGAGCACGACCGAGGCGAGCCGGAAGATGTTGCGCATGTGGCCAAGCTACCATGCGGGACCCTGGGCGTGGCTAGTCCATCGCCCCGACGAAGGGCAGGCCGCGGTACTGGCCCGCCACGTCCATGCCATAGCCGGCGAGGAAGCGGGCCGGCGCCTCCCAGGCCACGAAGTCGGGCTCCAGGCCTCGCGGCTGGGGCCAGGGCTTGCGGGCGAAGACGGTGGTCAGGACCTCGCTGGCCCCCGCGTCGCGGACCAGGCGCACGGCCTCCGACAGCGAGAGGCCCGTGTCGAAGACATCGTCGACGATCAGCGCCTTCTGGCCGACCAGCGGACGTTGCAGGTCGGCGCGCACCTCGCACCGGCCAGTGGAGACCCGCTGGTCCTTGTAGGAGGCGAGCCACAGGGCGTCGAAGCGCACGTGCCGCCCGTTGCGGGCCAGCGCCCGCATCAGGTCGGCGCAATACCAGAGGCCGCCGGTGAGCAGGCACACGGCCACGGTGTCGTCGTCCAGGCGCGGGGCCATGGCGCGGGCGATCGCCTCCACCCGCTCGGCCACCTGGGCTTCGGTGAGGAGAACTTCGGTGATCGGGTCAGCCATGATGTTCCGATAGCGCGTCCGGGGCGTCGGCGGGAAGCGGCTGGGCCTCCACGGGCTGGGGGGCGTGCGTCGCCCGAGGGGCGGCGGCTTCGGCCCGGACTGCCGCCGGGCCGGCGGGCCTTCCGCCGGTCTCGAAGGTGAGTTCGAGATTCTGCAGGCTGGACGGCGGATCGGCGATGGCGATGGCGAAGTGCCGCGTCGCACCCGCCGGGATGTGCGGGTCGATGGGCCGGACGACCTTCGCCGCCAGCGGCTTGCCGGACCGGCTCAGCATGTCGATGCGGACCGCCGGCGCTTCGGCCGCCTGGTCGCGCAGGTTGCGGATCGAGCCGGAGACCGCGAGCACCGGCCGGCCGCCCTGGAAGGTGGGCTCGACCTTCACCTGCTCGATGGCCAGGCCCAGGCTGTTCACCGGAAGGCCGAGGCCGGCGTAGGCGCCGGAAGTCTGCGGAGCCAGCCGCACCACGTCGTCGCGGAACAGCACCGCGCCCACCACGAAGGCCGCGACCAGGGCCGCCATCAGGCCCCAGGCGAGGATCGGCCCGGTCGGCGCCTTGCGCAGGCCGGTCGGAATCGCGGGCCGCGGACGGGTCCCAGGCTTCGGGCCGCTGACGACGAGGTCGTCCTCGCCTGGGCCGTCGGCTGGCGGCGCCGCCTCGGCGGCCGGCTCCGGCGCAGCTTCCGCGGCCGGCGTCTCCTCGAACAGTTCACTGTCGTCGTCGGGGGTCCCGGCGTTCTGGGCCGTGTGCCAGCGCGCGCCGCAGTTGGTGCACTTCACCGTGCGGCCGCCGGCCGGAATCCGGGAGTCGTCGACGAAATAGCTGGTGGCGCACTCTGGACAGGTCAGTATCATGACGGCCGAATCGCGACGCTCCAGCAACCCTCTCCGAGGTCGCCGATTTCGGCCTCCATGTCCAGAAACCCGAACGCCGCTGCGGCGATAGACCCCGCCGCCGACGAGGTGGTCCGCTTCGACGACGTGTCCATGCGCTACGGCCGCGGACCGGAGATTCTGAGCGACCTCAACTTCTCCCTCGCCCCCGGCAGCTTCCACTTCATCACCGGGCCGTCCGGCGCGGGGAAGAGCTCGCTCCTGAAGCTGATCTACCTCGCGGCGCGGCCGTCCAAGGGGCTGATCCACCTGTTCGGCCACGACGTCTCCCGGCTCACCGCGAAGACCCGGCCGCACCTGCGCCGGCGGATCGGGGTCGTGTTCCAGGACCTCCTGCTGCTGGAGCACCTTTCGGCCTTCGACAACGCGGCGATCCCGCTGCGGATCGCCGGCGCCAAGCCCGCCGACTACCGCAACGACGTGGCCGAGCTGCTCTCCTGGGTGGGCCTGGGCGAGCGGATGCACGCCATGCCGGCGACGCTGGCGGGCGGCGAGAAGCAGCGGCTGGCCATCGCGCGCGCTGTGGTCAACCGGCCGGAGATCCTGCTCGCCGACGAGCCCACGGCCAATGTCGACCACGAGATGGCGCTGCGCATCTTCCGCCTGTTCGTCGAGCTGAACCGCCTGGGCACCACCGTGGTCATAGCCACCCACGACCAGGACCTGGTCGCCCGGTCCAGCCGACCCGTGCTGCACCTGGAAGGCGGCCGGCTGACGCCGCGCGGGCCGCTGGGGCCGGGCGCGGCATGAGCCAGATGTTCGACCCCGCGCGCTGGCGTCCCGCCCCCTTCCTGCCCGAGGCGGAGGCGCGCGACGGCGCCCTGATCTTCGTCGTCGCCGTGCTCTGCTTCCTCGCCTGCCTCACCGCGCTGGGGGTGCTGGCCGCCGACCGCGCCGCGCACGGCTGGAGCGGCCAGCTCGTGGGCGAGGCCACGGTCATCGTCCGCGCCCGCGGCGGCGAGACCCCCGACGCCGCGGCCGCCCGGGCGACCGAGGTGCTGGCGGGGGTCGCCGGCGTGGCCGAGGCCCGCGCCCTCGAGCCGGAGAAGGCCTACGACCTGATCCGCCCCTGGCTGGGTGACGTGGCCGACCTGGAGGACCTGCCGGTGCCCAGGCTCGTCGCCGTGACCCTCGACGACGAGCAGCCGGCGAGCGGCGCGGCGCTCGACCGGGCGCTGAAGGCCCAGGGCGTGGACGCCGTGGTGGACGACCACAGCGTCTGGATCGACGACATCCGGCGGGCGGCGGGCGTGGTGCGGTGGGCCGGCGCCGGGGTCTTCCTGCTGATCGCCGGGGCGGCCGCCGCGGTGGTCGCCTTCGCCACCCGGGCTGGACTCGCGGCCCGCAAGGACGTGGTCGAGGTGCTGCACCTCTCAGGCGCCGAGGACGCCTTCATCGCGCGGCTCTTCCAGTTGCGGTTCGCCAGGATCGCGGGGCTCGCCGGCCTGTTGGGGGCGGCGGGCGCGGCGGGCGTGGGCGCCCTGGCCCGGCTGGCGGGCGGCGGCGAGGGCCTGACGCCCGCCCTGCCGATCGCGTGGAACGACCTCCTGGCGGTGCTACCCTGCCCGGTGCTGGCGGCGCTGGTGGCCGCGGTGGCCGCGCGCCTGACGGCGTCGGCGCTGATCCGGGAGATGGAATGAAGTCCGTCGCGGCCTTCCTCGTCCTGCTGCTGATCTGGACGGCGGGCCTCTTCGCCTTCGCCGCGCGGGTGCGGGACTCGACCCCCGCGCCGCTGCCGGAGGCCGCCGACGGCATCGTCGCGCTCACCGGGGCGAACTCGAACCAGCGGATCTCCGCGGCCGTGAACCTCCTGGCGCGCGACCTCGGCCAGCGGGTGCTGGTCTCTGGCGTGAACCCGGAGGCGAGCCGCGAGGACATCCGCACCGTCAGCCGCGCCGTGCGCCGGCTCTACGACTGCTGCGTCGACCTTGGCTTCACCGCCGCCGACACGGTGGGCAACGCTCGGGAGACGGCCGAGTGGGCGACCGCCATGCGCTACGACACCCTGATCGTGGTCACCGCCGACTACCACATGCCCCGCGCCATGCTGGAGCTGCGCGCCGTCCTGCGCGAGCCGGAGATGCGGCTTCAGGCCTATCCCGTGGCGACCCCGGCCCTCAGGGCGCGCGGCTGGTGGCGCAACCCCGCCGCAGCGCGCTTGATGGTGGTGGAGTACAGCAAGTATCTGGCGATCCTCGGCCGCGAGGCGGTGCTGGGGCTCGGCCCCCGCGACCCGTCCCCGGCGCAACAGAAGGGCTGACCGTGATCGCCGTCCGATCCCTGCTCTACGTGGCGCTGTTCTATCTCTGGACGGCGGTGATCGCGGTCGCCGCGACTCCAATCCTGCTCGGCCCGGCCCGCTGGACCCTGGCCATGTTCCACTTCTGGGGGCGGGGCGTCGTGGCGATGCTGGCCATCTGCGGCATCAGGGTCGAGGTGCGCGGGCGCGAGCACATCCCGAAGGGCCCGGCCCTGGTCGCCCCCAAGCACCAGTGCATGCTGGACGTCTTCGCCCAGTTCACCTGGCTGCCGGCCTCCGTCTTCGTCATGAAGAAGGAGCTGAACTGGATCCCCTGGTTCGGCTGGTACGCCGCCAAGGTGGGGACCATCGACATCGACCGCAGCGGCCACTCCACGGCGCTGAAGAACATGGTCCGCCGGGCCAAGGCCCTGTTCGCGAAGAACCGGCAGGTGGTGATCTTCCCGGAAGGCACCCGCGGGGAGCCCGGCGTGAAGGGCGACTACAAGCCGGGGATCGCGGCCCTCTATCGGGAGCTGGACGTGCCGGTCTATCCGGTGGCCACGAACTCCGGCGTCCACTGGCCGGCGCACGGCTTCCTCCGCCGACCCGGGACCATCGTCTTCGAGTACCTGGAGCCGATCCCGCCCGGCCTCAAGCGCGCCGAGTTCATGCGCACCCTGGAAGAGCGGATCGAGGCCGCCTCGGCGAAGCTTCTGGCGCTCTAGCCGCCGGCCAGCTCACGCTGCTCCACCAGCCCCAGCAGCGTCTCCATGCCCAGGTCGCGGACACCCTCCTCGCGCAGATGATCCACGAGGTCGCGCAGGTAGTCGACGTTGCGGCCAGACAGACCCGACGCGCCGGCGATCAGCTCCGCCTGCCGCTCCAGGCCCAGCGCGCCGGCCCACTGCGGATGGCGCACGTCGGAGAGGAAGACCAGGGCTTCCGCCCGCCGGCCGTCGGCGAGCCGCACCGCGCGCCTCGCCTCCATATAGGTCTCGGTGGGCTGCTCGCGCTCCACGAGGTAGGCGTAGACCTCCGGCCAGGCGGCCTCGTCGACGCGGTAGGCCATGCCGCGGGTCGCCCCGCCCGGCGCGAGGCCCAGCACCAGGCCCGGGCGTTCGTAGGTGCCCCTGTGATGGACGGAATAGATGCAGAAGGCGCGCTTGCGGCCGTGTAGGGTGGCGGGCTTCCGCTCGACGAAATCGAACCCCGGCCGCCACATCAGCGAACCGTAGCCGAAGACCCAACGCTCGTCCGACATCCCGCCCCGCGCTAAACGAAGGCCCATGTCTCTGCACGATCTCCCGCCGCCCCGCAAACACAGCCGTCTCGGCCTCTACATCCCGTTCGGCATCGCCCTCCTGGTGGTCATCGGCTGGACGGTCCTGTGGCTCTGGGCGCGCGGCGAGGCCCGCGCGCGCATGGACGCCGCCGTCGAGGACCTGAAGCGGGCCGGCTACGAGGTCAGCTGGAAGGACCGGGGGATCGGCGGCTATCCGTTCCGCCTGAACGTCACCCTGAGCGAAGCCCGCGTCCGCGAGCCGTCCGGCTGGGGCCTGGAGGCGCCGGTTCTGGAGGGGCAGGCCTACATGCACGCGCCGACCCACTGGATGCTGGCTGCGCCGCAGGGGCTGACCTTCGTGCGGCCGATCGGCGGACCGGTGGCGGTGACGGGCGAGGTGATCCGCGCGAGCCTCAGGGACCTCGACAAGCGACCGCCCAGCTTCTCCCTTCAGGCCTCGAAGCTCACCTTCCGGCCAGTCGCGGGCGCCCAGCCGTTCGGCCTCACCGCCGCGGAGCTCGTGGAGTTTCACCTGCGGCCCGGTCCGGACGACGAGGGGCTGCTGGCCGCCGAGGTCAAGGACGGCCAGGCCCGGCTCTCGGGCCTGTTCGGCCGCATCGCCGGCGAAAAGCCGGTGTCGATCACCTGGAACTCGCGGCTGACCAGGATGAGCGCCTTCGCCGGCCCAGACTGGCCCTCCGCCGTGCGCGCCTGGTCGGACGCCGGCGGCCAGATGCGGGTGGTCCAGGGCGGCGTCACCGCCGGCGAGGCGGTTCTGGGCTCCAACGCCGGCACGCTCACCGTGGGGACCGACGGGCGGCTGCGCGGCATGCTCGACGTCACGCTGCGCCAGGCGCCGATGGCGCTGGGGGCCATGGGCCAGGCCGGCGTAATCCAGCCCGAGGCGGCCGGCGCCGCCGCGGCGGTGGCGGAGGCCCGCCAGGGCCAGGGCGAGGCGGCGCGGGCCACGATCAACTTCCAGGCCGGCCAGACGACCCTGGGCCCCGTCGCCTTGGGCCCGGCCCCGAAGGTCTACGAGCGCCGCTGAGGCGGGGCTTGACCGTGGCGCGCGGCGCGCCGTTCGGCCATGCTGTCGAAAACGGGGGAAACAACATCATGGCGTCGCTCTACGACCGCTGGCTTCTGCCGAAGCTGCTCACCTGCGCCTGCTCCTCGCCGCCGATGATGAAGCAGCGGGCCAAGATCGTGCCGAAGGCCGAGGGCCGGGTGCTCGAGCTCGGCATCGGCATGGGGCTCAACCTCGCCTACTACGATCCGGCGAAGGTGACCGAGGTGAAGGGCGTCGATCCATCCCCCGAGCTCCGCGCCCGCGCCCAGTCCGCGCCGCACGATCCGGCCCTCAAGGTCTCCGTGGAGGACGGAACGGCCGAGGCCCTGCCCTTCCCGGACAGGACCTTCGACTGCGTGGTCTGCACCTTCACCCTATGCTCGGTGCACACGCCGACGGCCGCGCTGGCTGAGGCCAGACGGGTGCTGAAGCCGGGCGGCAAGTTCTTGTTCTGCGAGCACGGCCTCGCGCCGGATCCCGGCGTCGCCAACTGGCAGCGGCGGATCGAGCCGGTGTGGAAGCGCATTGCCGGCGGCTGCCACCTGACCCGGCCGGTTTCCAGCAGCATCGCCGCCGGCGGCTTCAGACTGGAGAGCGTCGACCGGATGTACCTGCCGAAGACGCCGCGCTTCGCCGGCTGGAACGAGTGGGGCGTGGCGACGCCGGCCTGAGGGCCGATCAGCTCCGCGCCGAGAGTCCGTGCTGGCGCATCCGCCAGAGCAGGGTCTCGATGCGGTCCTGGCCGAAGAACGGCTCGTCCTGGAAAACCATGGTCGGCACGCCCCAGTGTCCAACCTCCTCCATCCGCTCGTGGCTCTCCTGGATCGCTCTCTCCAGCCGCTCCGCGTCGCTCGCGATCGTGCGCTCCAGGACCGCGAGGTCGAGGCCGGCGCGGGTTGTCGCCTGGGCAAGGTGGTCGCCCTGGTCCCAACCCTGGATCTCGCCGCCCCAGATCAGCCGGCTGACCTCCACGATGAACGGCAGGCCGCGGCCGGCTTCCGCGGCGGCCTGGCCCAGGCGGGTGAGCCGGCCGATGTAGGGCTGGTCCTTCGCCACCTCGCCGGTGGCGAAGTCCATGACGATGGGATCGGGGCGCGGCGGGCCGAACGGCAGGCCGAGCATCTGGGCGGTGCGGAAGGCGTCGCGCGCCACGTACATGGGCCAGCGCCGGTCCTGGCGCTTGAAGAAGCCCTCCACCCGCACCGCGAGCGGATAGACCGGCCGCACCCGCATCTCGACGTCGTAGTCCCGGGCGATCTCCGCCAGCCGCGGGGCGGCCAGGTAGGAATAGGGGCTTCGGAACGACCAGAAGACCTCCACCTCAAGCGACACGGCGTCTCCTCCACCCAGCTTGGCAATAATGACCGATTAGTCTAATAATGACCAAATAGTCAATTCTGGGAGCGGCGGGATGGCGCTGG
This sequence comes from Phenylobacterium sp., assembly GCF_036821595.1. Lineage (GTDB taxonomy): Bacteria > Pseudomonadota > Alphaproteobacteria > Caulobacterales > Caulobacteraceae > Phenylobacterium. The sequence goes on along the minus strand of NZ_DAISJG010000047.1, from coordinate 10,991 downwards.
CGGAGCGGGTGGACAGGCGGCGGGCGCGGACCCGCGCGGCCCTCCTGCGGGCCGGCCATGCGCTGTTCGCAGAGCGGTCGGTGGATGGGGTCAGCATCGACGACATCGTCGCCTGCGCCGACGTGGCCAAGGGCAGCTTCTACAACCACTTCCCGGACAAGGAGGCGCTCGCCCGCGAGGTCGCCGCCGAGGTGCGCGGCGCCGTGGAGGCGCGGGTCGCGGCCCTCAACGCCGGCGTCGCCGATCCGGCCGAGCAGGTGGCCCGCGCGGTTTGCTTCTTCGCCCGCCAGGCCGCCGAGCACCCGGAGCCGGCCGGCGTCATGCTGCGCCTGTTCCCCGGCGCGGGCGTGCCCGACGCGCCCATGGACCGGGGCGTCCGCGCCGCGGTGCAGGCCGGCCTCGCGGCCGGGCGCTTCGACGGCCTGCCGCTGGAGGCCGCGGTGCTGATGGCGGTGGGCGTGGTCCAGATCGCGGTCTCCCGCGGGCTGCAGAGGCCGGCCGGCGCCCAGGGGCTGGCCCGCGACCTGGCCTTCGGCCTGTTGCGGGGCCTCGGCGCGCCGGAAGCCGAGGCCCGCGAGATCGCCGCCCGCGCCGCCGGCGAAGTCTTCGCCCGACATCCCTGAACCCGGAGGCCGCCATGCGGATCACCGCCGTCCTCGTCGCCCTCTACGCTCTCCTGTTCGCCGCCTTGGCCCTCGGATTCTGGGCGGCGCCGGAGATCGCCGCCCAGCGCCTGCACCTCGAGGCGATCGGCGCGCCCGGCCTGTCCAGCCTGCGTGGCGACCTCGGAGGGCTGTTCCTGGCGCTGGCGGGGCTCAGCGGCGTGGGCCTCCTCCGCAAGCAACGCGCGCTGCTTCTCGCCGCCGCGGCGGTCCTGGCGGTCATCGTGGCGGGGCGGCTGATCGGGTTCGTTCTGGCGGGCGTATCGCGAGAGGTCTTCGTCCCCCTGATCGTCGAGATTGTCGGCGCGGCCATCCTCGTCCTGCACGTGCGCGGCTTGCCCGGCGCGGAGCGAAGCGGTCGGCGCGGCTGGATCACCGCAGGCGTCCTGCTGGTCGCGGCGGTCGGCGGGGCCGCGGCGCTCGCCGCGCCGCCCGTGCAGACGGCGCTGATGACCCGCGTCGCCGAGCGCAACCTGAGCACCGACAATTCCGCCCTGCTGAAGCCCGACGCCCTGCGCGTGGCGGTCTGCGGCAGCTCCGCCCCCCTGCCCAGCGACGCACGCGCCAAGGCCTGCGTGGCGGTGATGGCCGGCGGCCGGTTCTATGTGGTCGACGTGGGCCCGGAGTCGGTCGAGCGGCTGATGCAGTGGGGCCTGCCCCTCTCCAGCATCGGCGGCGTCCTCGTCACTCACTTCCACTCCGACCACATCGGCGACCTGGGAGAGCTCAACCTGCAGACCTGGGCCCAGGGCCGGCCCGCGCCCCTCGCCGTCTACGGCGGTCCGGGCGTCGAGCAGGTGGTCGCCGGCTTCAACGAGGCCTACCGGCTGGACCAGGGCTATCGCACCGCACACCACGGGGCGCAGGTGATGCCGGCGGCGACCTGGCCGCTGGTGGCCCATCCCGTCGCGCTGACTGGTCCGCCGACGCCGGCGCGGGACCGCACCGCCGTCGTGCTCGACGACGGGACTCTGCGCATCACCGCCATCGAGCTGGACCACGGCCCGATCCAGCCGGCCTACGCCTACCGCTTCGACTACCGGGGCCGCTCGGTGGTGGTGAGCGGCGACACCAAGGCCCACCTGCCGCTGGCGCGGGCCGCGCGCGGCGCAGACCTGATGCTGTCGGAGGCGATCGCCCGGCCGATGATCCGGATCCTGGAGACGACCGCGCGCGAGACCGGCCGCGACCGGGTCGCGGCCATCATGCACGACGTGCAGGACTACCACCTCTCGCCCGAGGAGGCGGCCGTACTGGCCAACCAGGCCGACGTGAAGCTGCTGGCCTTCTACCACCTGCTGCCGGCGGCCGATAACCTGGTCGCCCGGCGTATGTTCGTACGCGGCGTGGACCGGGTGCGCGACGGCGACTGGACGGTCGCCGACGACGGGAGCCTCTACACCCTGCCGGTCGGCTCGGACGCCGTCCGCATCGGGCGCATCGGCCGGTGACCGCCGCCCCCTGAAGACGGGTTGGGCGGCCGCGCCCTGCGACGCGGCCGCCCTGACGCGCCCGTTTGGGGCTGGGCTGCGTCAGTCGCCGAAGATCCACCCCGAGGGCAGGGTGGAGAGCTGGACGCCGACCAGGATCATCTGGCCGCCGGCGCCCATGTCGATCACCGTGTCGTCCCCGACCTGGCTCAGGGCGTAGACCGTGTCCGGGTCCAGCTGGACCCGGTCGCCCTCGGCGAAGTTGAAGTCGAGCACGCGGTCGATCCCGGCCTCCGAGAAGGTGTGGAAGATGTCCGCGCCCTCGCCGCCGGTGAGGGTGTCGTCGCCGCGGTCCCCGGAAAGCCAGTCGTCGCCGTCCTGGCCCAGCACCACGTCGTTGGCCTGGCCGCCGCGGACGATGTCGGCGCCCGCGCCGCCCTCGCAGGTGTCGTCGCCCATGTTGCCGTAGACGATGTCCCCGCCTTCGTCGCCGAACAGCCGGTCATGGTCCTTGCCGCCGACCACCCAGTCGTCGCCGCCGCCGCCACGCACGGTGTCGTCGCCCTCGTTGCCGTGGGCGTCGTCGAAGCCGGCGCCGCCGGAGACGGTGTCGTTCCCGGCCCCGCCGCGGAGGTAGTTGGCGCCCTCATCGTCGGAGAGCACGTCGTCGCCTTCGCCGCCGAAGGCCCGGTCGTCGCCGGCCCCACCGGAAAGCGTGTCCGCCCCCAGGTCGCCCGACAGGTAGTCGTCCCCCTCGTCCCCGGCCAGGAGGTCGTTGTCCTGGCCGCCGTAGAGGATGTCATCCCCGGCGCCGCCGTTGAGGCTGTCGTTGCCGGCGTTGCCGTGCACCCAGTCGTTGCCGTCGCCCGAGGACACGGTGTCCCCGCCAAAGCCTGCGGAGAAGGTGTCGGCGAGGCCGCCCAGCGTGGCCAGGTCGGCCCCGGTGGTGCCGTAGGTCCCGGTGGTGATGATCACCGGGCCGCCGCCACCGCCACCGCCACCACCACCGCCGCCGCCGCCGCCCGAGGGCGCCGAGACGTTGAGGGTCAGGGTGTTGGCCGAGGCGTCCGCATTGGAGCCCCAGGTCGCCAGGCCGTCGTCCTTCACCGTGAAGCTCAGGGTGACGGCCCCGGCCTCGTCCGGGGTGAACACGAGGTCGCCAAGTTCGATGTCGGCGGCGGTGATCACGTCCCCCGCCTCGACCTCGAGCCCGGCCAGGGTGAGCGAGCCGCTCGCCGGGAGCGCGGTGATCGTCACCGAGGCCATTCCGTCGCCGTCCGGATCGGTGAACCCGAAGTCGTCGAGGGTGATCACCCGCGTGCCGGTGGTCAGCAGACTGCCCGAGCGGTCGGCCCCCGACGGCGCGGTGTTCTTGCCGAAGGTCCCGTCGTCGAACTGCAGCCGCTCGACGTCTTCGAGCCGGTCGGTCCCGTCCGGACCGGTCACCTGCAGGACGCCCGCGCTCAGCTCGGTGATCGTGTAATCCGAGCTGTCGCCCGAGAACACGGCCACGTCGTTGCCCGCGCCGCCCACCATGGTGTCGTTCCCGGCGCCGCCCTCCAGGATGTCGGGACCGCCGTTGCCGACGAGGCTGTCGTTCCCGTCCTCGCCCCACAGGGTGTCGTCGTCGCCGGCCCCGACCAGGGTGTCGTTGCCTTCGAGGCCGTGGGCGCGGACGGATTCCAGCGAGGTCATGCCGCCGGCATCGAGCAGATCGTCGCCGGTCGTGCCGTTCAGGTAGATGGTGTTGGGCGCGAGGCCGGTGCGGGACAGGTCGCCGGTGATCACCACCCGCTCGCCGTTGAGTTCCACCTCCTCGACGTTCTCCAGCTGGATGTCCGTCGTGCCGTCGCCGTCGAGGTCCATCAGCAGGACCTGCTTGCCGGTCACAGGGTCCGGATCGCTCGGCTTGATCGTGGCGGTCCGGCCCGGATCGAGCGTCGGCGTCGAGATCTGCAGCAGGTCGGTCCCGCCGCCGCCGTCCACCTGGAAGACGATCTTGTCGCCATTGTCGTCCACGGCGTTCGGATCGAACACCGTAGTGTCGAAGACGAAGGTGTCGCCGGTGGAGCCGCCGACCACGCGCGGCAGGGGCGTGAAGCCGAGGTTCTCCTGCTTGAACAGCAGCGAACTGGTGTTCTCCAGGGTCACCAGGGTCGTGAAGTCGTCACCCTGACCGTCGATGTTGATCTGCAGCAGTGTCGCCGAGCCGGACTGCACGAGCTGCAGGAAGCCCTTCTCGAACGGGTTCTCCGAGGTGACCCAGGTCGGCGCGCGGGCCTCGAGCAGCGCGCGGATGTCGAGGAAGTCCCCGCTCGCGCCGGTCTGGAAGTCGGTGACCGTCAGCGAGCCTGCGAGCGCTGGGCTGACCACCAGCCGGTCGGCGCCGCCGCCCAGGCCCACCGTGACGGACTCGCCGGCGCCGGCCTGAGCCGAGACGGTGTCGTCGCCAGCGCCGCCGAACAGGGTGTCCCAGCCGCCGCCGCCCGTGATAGAGTCCGAGCCCGCGCCGCCGTCGAGGTAGTTGGCGGTGGAGGTGCCGGTGAGGGTGTCGGCGAAGCCCGAGCCCGTGATGCCCTCGATGCTGACGAGGTTGTCCTGCCCAAGGCCGCCGCCGACGTTCTGCGAGCCGTTGGCGCTGGCCAGGTCGATGGTGAGCCCGCTCGACGCCTGGGTGAAGGCCGCCACGTCGATCCCGTCGCCGCCGTCAATCACGTCGTCGCCGAAGCCGCCCTCGAGGATGTCGTCGCCGGCCCCGCCGAGCACGGTGTCGTCGCCGGCCCCGCCGAACAGGAAGTTGGACATCCCGTTTCCGGTGAGGGCGTCAGCGTGGGCGCTGCCCCACAGGTTCTCGATCTCCACCAGGGTGTCGAGGCCAAGGCCGCCGCCGACGTCCTGCGCGCCCGTGGCGGCCAGGCTCACCGTCACGCCGCTCGAGGCGTCGGAATAGCGCGCGGTGTCGCCGCCGAACCCGCCACGGACCGAGAGCACGCCATTGTTGGTGCCCCCTTCGAGCCGGTCGTCGCCGGCTCCGCCCTGCAGCATATCGTCGCCCGCCCCGCCGCCGAGCGTGTTCGCACCGCCGTCGCCGGTCAGCGCATCGTCGAAGCCGGAGCCCAGCACGCGCTCGATCCCGGTCAGGACGTCCGCGCCCGCGCCGCCCGAGCTTGCGCCGGTGGACAGGTCGACGCTCACCGCGGCGGTGGCCCCGGCGTAGCTGGCCGTATCCAGCCCCGCGCCGCCGTCCAGGGTGTCGGCCCCCAGTCCGCCGAACAGCAGGTCGTCGCCGCCGCCGCCCTTGAGGATGTCGTCGCCGAGGCCGCCGTCGAGGGTGTCGGCCGCGCCCGCGCCCTGGGCGTCGACGACTACGGTCGGGCCGCCGAAGCCGAGGCCCGCCGCGTCGACATGGACGAGGCCGTCCCCGAGCAGGGTGTCCCCGCCCGCGCCGCCCGAGAGCGAGTCCGCCCCGTCGAAGCCCGCCAGCAGGTTCGCCCCGGCGTCGCCCGAGAGGGTGTCGCCGAACGCCGAGCCCGAGACGTTCTCGAAGCCCCCCGCGCGGACCGTGCCCTGGCCGGTGACCTGGGCGACTCCTTGCGAGGCCAGCGAGAAGTTGACGCCGGCCGAGGAGATGTCCGTGCCGTTGCCGTGGAACGACAGGGTGTCGAGGTCCGCCCCGCCTTCGACGCGGTGCGTGCCCGCCCCGATCTGGACGAGGTCGTCGCCGGCCCGGCCGTCGATCATGTCGTTGCCGGTGACACCCGAGCCGTTAGAGCCGCCCCAGAGCCAGTTGGCGCCCGCATCGCCCGACAGGGTGTCGCTGAAGGCGGTGCCCGACACGGCCTCTATGTTCACCAGCGTATCGTTGCCCTGGCCCGTCGCCTGAGCCTGGCCCTGGAGCGCGAGGTCCACTCGCACGCCGGCCGTGGCGTTGGACGAATAGGCCGCCCGGTCCACGCCCGCGCCGCCGTCAAGCCGGTCATTGCCGAGCCCGCCGACCAGGAAGTCGTGGCTGTCACCGCCCTGGACGGTGTCGTCGCCGTCCTGGCCGAACAGGGAATCGGGATCGGCGCCCCCGTCGAGGCGGTCGTTCCCGCCGCCGCCCAGCAGGGTGTCCGACCCGCCGACGCCGCTCAGAGTGTCCTCCGCCGCGCCGGAGGAGATCAGCTCACCCGAGGGGCTGCCGACGATGTTGACGCCCACCTGGTAGGTCGCGTCCGAGAACCTCAGCGTCTCGACGCTGGTCAGGGTGTCGACCCCGTCCGGCGAGCCATCGCGCAGGTCGGTGACCGTCGTCGTCCCGTCAGGATTGACCACGATCTCGTAGTCCGCGCGCGCACCGGAGAACATGGCCACGTCGAGGCCCGCGCCGCCGTCCAGCACGTCAGAGCCGCCGCCGCCGACCAGGCTGTCGTCGCCCTGGCCGCCCCGCAGGGTGTCGGCGCCCACGGACCCGGAGGGGGAGCCCGCCGCCGGCGCCTGGAGGATCACGAACTCGCCGTTGGCGAAGGTGATCTCGCCGTCGCCGAGCAGCAGGTCCGAGCCGTCCCCGCCGGAGAGGCTGTCCGCGCCCTTCATGCCAGCCAGAGTGTTGGCGCCCGCGTCGCCCGTGAGGGTGTCGTCAAAGACCGTGCCGGAGAGGTTCTCGACGCCCGTGAGGGTCATCGAGCCCACGTTGGTGGCCTGTGCCACGCCCGGCTGGGCCAGGCTGATGGTCACGCCGGAGCCGCCGGTGATGTTGTAGCTCATCACCACGGCGTCGACGCCGCCGCCGCCGTCCAGCACGTGGTCGCCGTTGTAGACCAGCAGGAGGTCGGCGCCGTCGCGTCCCGATAGGACGTCATTGCCCCCGTTGTAGGTCCACAGGAGGTTGGCGCCCGCGTCGCCAGAGAGCGTGTCGCTCCCGGTCGTGCCGTAGAGCCATTCCACGCCGACGATGGTCTTCACGCCCTGGCCGGTGGTCTGCGGCCCGGTGATCGCGAGGTCGACGTTCACCGCCGGCCCGCCCTGGAACAGCAGGCGGTCCACGCCCGCGCCGCCGTCGAAGCGATCTGCCCCTGGGCCGGAGACCAGGATATCGAGACCCGCCCCGCCCTGCAGGGTGTCGTCCCCCTCCGCGCCGATGAGGACGTCATCCCCCTCGCCGCCATCGAGCAGGTCGTTGCCTTGCGCGCCGACCAGGTTGTCGGCGCCGCCGAGGCCCGCGAAGGTGTCGGGGCCGGCCGTGCCGACGAAGCTGTCGGGGCCCGGCGTGGCCGCAAGACCGCCGGACACCAGCACCAGCCCATCGGAGAACTGCAGGTACTCGGCGCCCGAGACCGTGTCCGCGCCGTCGACGCCGCCGTTGCGGTGCGTGACCCAGAGGTCGCCGTTCGCCTGCCGGACCACGTCGTAGTCGGCCCTGGCCCCGCTGAAGACGGCCGTGTCCAGGCCCGCGCCGCCGTCGATGACGTCGTCGCCAAGGCCGCCGACCAGCCGGTCGTCGCCCTGGCCACCCTTGAGGGTGTCGGCGCCCGCGCCGCCGTCGAGCGTGTCGGCGCCGGAGCCGGCGTCCTCCTCCACCACGGGCGGACCGGCGGTGCCGAACTCCGACCGCGCGACGATGACGCCGTCGCCCAGCAGCAGGTCCGCGCCCTCGCCCCCCGAGAGCGAGTCGGCGCCGCCGTAGCCGGCGAGCAGGTTCGCGCCCGCGTCGCCGCCCAGGGTGTCGCCGTGCGTCGAACCCGACAGGTTCTCGAAGCCGGCGAGTTCCATCGAGCCCTGGTTCGTCGCCTGGGCCGCGCCCTGCAGGGCCAGGGAGACGTTCACGCCCGCCGGGCTGATGTCCGTGCCGTTGCCGTGGAAGGACAGCGCATCGGCGCCGGCCCCGCCGTCGAGCACATGGTCGCCGGCCCCTACCTGGACGAGGTCGTCGCCGCCGCCGGCCGAGATCCGGTCGTTGCCGGTGACGCCCGAGCCGTCCGAGCCGCCCCACAGCCAGTTGGCGCCGCTGTCGCCGGTGAGGGTGTCGTCGAAGCGCGTGCCCGACGCGGCCTCGATGCCGATCAGGGTGTCCAGCCCCTGGCCGGTGTCCTGCGCGACCCCCTGCACATTGAGGTCGACCCGCACGCCGGCGGTCGCTCCGGCCGAGAAGGCCGCGCGGTCGTAGCCCTCGCCGCCGTCGAGGCGGTCGTTCCCGTCTCCGCCCACCAGGAAGTCGGCGCCCGCCTCACCGAGGAGGGTGTCATCGCCGGCCTCGCCGCGAAGCCCGTCGTCGCCATCGCCGCCGCTGAGCCTGTCCGCCCCGCCGCCGCCGAAGACCACGTCGGCGGCCCCGAGAGCCGAGAGCGTGTCGCCGCCGGAGCCGCCCGTCAGAGTGTCGGGCCCGGCCGTGCCCGCGGTGTTGCTGCCGACATTGGAGGCCGCCACGTCGATGTCGCTGAAGCGCAGGATCTCCACGCCGCTCAGGGTGTCCGTCCCGTCCGGCGAGCCGGAGCGCAGGTCGGTCACGGTGATCGCGCCGCCAGGCTGAAGCGCCAACTGGTAGTCGGCCCGGGCCCCGCTGAAGCGCGCCACGTCCTGGCCGTCCCCGCCGTCCAGACGGTCGGAGCCGCGGCCGCCCAGGAGGGTGTCGTCACCCTGGCCGCCCATCAGCGTGTCCGCGCCGACCGGGAGATCCCCGAAGATCCCGTCCTCGAAGGCCATGATGGTGGCGTTGTCGTCGACGCCCAGGGCGCCGTCGCCGAGCAGGGTGTCGTTCCCCTGCCCGCCCACGAGCGAGTCCGAACCGCCCCAGCCGGCCAGGACGTTCGCCCCATCGTCACCGGTGAGGGTGTCTGCGCCGTAGCGGGTGCCGCTCAGATTCTCGATGCCGGTCAGGGTCATCAGGCCCTGGCCGGTGTCCTGGGCGCCCGTCACCGCCAGCGAGACCCTGACCGGCTGGGTTAGCGTCACCCCGTCGAAGTCGATTCCGTCCTGGCCCTCGCCGCCGTTCAGGGTATGGGCGCCGGCCCCGACCGTGAACAGGTCGTCGCCGCCGCCGCCGACCATGGAGTCGGTCCCCTCGGTGCCCCACAGCCAGTTGCCGGCGCCGTCGCCCACGAGGGTGTCGTTGCCCGCCGTCCCGGTGAGGTGCTGGATGTTGATTAGCGTGTCGTTGCCGTTGCCGGTGTTCTGGGGCTGGTCCTGGAGCAGCAGGCTGACGTTGGCGGCACTCGCGCCGTAGAAGCTGGCGCGGTTGACGCCCGCGCCGCCGTCCAGGACGTCGTCGCCGCCGCCGCCGACCAGGAGGTCCGCCCCGTCCCCGCCCAGCAGGGTGTCGTCGCCCGCCTGGCCGCGCAGGATGTCCCGGTCCGCGCCGCCCAGCAGCCGGTCGCCGCCGCCGGCGCCCTCGAGGATGTCGGCGCCCTCCAGGCCGGAGATGGTGTCGGCGTTGGCCCCGCCGACGATCGTGTCGGCGCCCGTACCGCCGAACAGGGTGCCGCCCACGTCGGTGAGTGACAGGGTCTGGTCGGTGAACTTCAGGAACTCCACGCCCCTGAGGACGTCCGCGCCGTCCGGCGAGCCCTCGCGCTGGTCGGTGACCTGCACGCTGCCGTCGTTCAGCACGTTGATGAGGTAGTCGCCGCGCTCGCCGGAGAAGACGGCGGTATCCACGCCGCCCTCGCCCGCGAGCGTGTCGTCGCCGGCCCCGCCGTCGAGCGTGTCGTCACCGTCGTCGCCCCAGAGCTGGTCGGCCCCGCCGCGCCCGACGAGGGAATCCGAGCCTTCCGCGCCGTCGAGGATGTTGGCGGCGTCATTGCCGCTCAGGGTGTCGGCGTGCGTCGTGCCGGCCAGGTTCTCGATATCGACCAGGGTGTCGGAGCCGAAGTCGGCGCTCACCGCCTGGCCGCCCGCGACCGCAAGGTCCACCCGGACCCCGGTCGTCGCGCCCTCGATGTAGACAGCCCAGTCCTGGCCATCTCCGCCGTCGAGCCGGTCGTCGCCCGCCGCGCCTTCCAGCACGTCGTCGCCGCCACGGCCGGCGAGGGTGTCCGCGCCGCCGCCGCCGTAGACGTAGTTGGAGCCGCCATCGCCGCTGACGGCGTCGTCGAAGGCGCCGGCGTAGACGTTCTCGATGTTGGCGATGGTGTCGACGCCCGCGCCGCCGCCCACCGTCTGGGCGGTGGTAACGGCGAGATCGATGTTCAGGCCGGAGGTCGCATCCAGGTATGCGGCGATGTCGCCGCCCACCTCGCGACGCAGGCCGATGACGGAGCTGTGGGCGCCGCCGTCCAGGACGTCGTTGCCCGCGCCGCCGGCCAGATAGTCGTCACCCGCACCGCCGGAGAGCGAGTCGGCGCCGGCCTGGCCGACCAGGAAGTCCGTTCCGATCGTGCCGCTGAGGGTGTCGTCCCCGAAGCTGGCCGAGACCTGGTACTCGCCGTCGGCGCTCGCCTGCGGATGGATGGTGGCGAGGTCGAGGACGTCGTTCCCCGCCGTGCCAAGGGTGACGGGCCGGCCGTTGGAGACCAGCTGGCGCACGGAGAGCGGCAGGTTGACGAACTGGCCCTGGTTGAAGGGCGGGACCAGGAAGTGCAGCTGGTCGATGTTGGCGACCGTGTCGGTCCCCTGCCAGGCCTGGTCGCCCAGACCCTCCACCGTGGCGGCGCCGTCGCCGTTCACGGTGACCCGGAAGACCGCCACGCCGGAGCCGTTGTTGACGAGCTCGACGTTGAAGACGTTCGCCTGGGCGGTTTCCACCACGCGCAGCGAACCCGACGTGCCCTGCGGCAGTTCGAAGGCGGCCACGTCGTTCGCGCCCGTTCCGCCGTCGATGACGTCACCGCCGCCGCCGCCGACCATGTAGTCGTCGCCGCCCTGGCCGATCAGCCGGTCGGCGCCTGCGCCGCCCTGAAGGTTGTTGGCGCCCGCGTGGCCGGTG
>NZ_DAISJG010000046.1:0-19958 GCF_036821595.1 Phenylobacterium sp. | reverse complement strand
AGGTCGCCTCCTTCGCCAGCATGAACGTCATCGCCGGCTGGCTGGGCGGGCTGGCGGTCGCCGCCTGGGCGATCGTGCTGAACGTCGCGGCCATCGTCTTCATGGTGCCCCTGGGCCTGGCCACCGGCGGGGCGGTGCTGGTCGGCACCGCCTATGGCGCGCGCGACCCCGTGGGCGTGAACCGCGCAGGGCTGGTGGTGTTCGGCGTCACCGCCGTCTTCGGCGTGCTCGTCACCCTGGCCATCTGGCCCACCGCGGGGCTGATCTCCAGCGGCTACACGCGCGATGCGGCGACCATCGCCATGGCCGCCCCGGCGCTCGTGCTGGCCTGCCTGATGTTCCTGCCGGACTCACTGCAGGTGGTGGCCGCCCAGGCGCTGCGGGCGCGCGGCGACGTCTGGCTGCCCACCTTCACCCACCTGGCAAGCTATATCGTGATCATGATGCCGCTGGCCTATGTGCTGGCCATCCCGATGGGGCTGCACCTCATCGGCGTCGTCTGGGCCGTGGTCATCGCCAGCGTGATCTCCGCCGTCCTGCTGCTCGGCCGCTTCTGGCTGCTCAGCCGCCGTCCGCTGTAGGCAGGGCGAAAGCCACGAGCGTGTCGCCGCGCTTGGTGTCGGACTTGGAGTGGCCGCCGGCGGCGATCACCACGTACTGGCGGCCCTTCCAGACATAGGTCATCGGCGTGGCCTGGCCGCCGGCCGGCAGCCGGCCCTTCCACAGCTCCTTGCCCGTGCGCCCGTCGAAGGCGCGCAGGTAGTTGTCCACAGCCGCGCCGATGAAGACGAGGCCAGAGCCGGTGGCCATGGGCCCGCCGAAGCCTGGCACGCCGACGGTCCCGAGGAGGAGCTGGCTGCCCGGGGCGAGGTCGCGGGTGGTGCCGAGCGGGACCTCCCAGAGCACCTCGCCGGTGCGCATGTCCACGGCGTGCAGCCGCCCCCACGGCGGCTTGTTGCACGGCAGGCCGAGCGGCGAGAGCAGCACCTCGCGGCGCATGCCGTAGGGCGCGCCGGCCTGGGCCGAGATCTCCACGCCAGGGTTGGCGGCGCGTTCAGCCGCCACCCGCTCGGCCGGGATCAGGGTCACCCGGTGCAGCAGGCTGGAGGTGTTCACGAACGCCACCTGCCGGCCGGGATCGAAGGCCAGCCCACCCCAGTTGACCCCGCCGCCGGTGAACGGGTGCAGGATCGTTCCCTGCGTCGACGGCGGCGTGTAGATGCCCTCGTTCCGGGCCCCTGCGATCAGCCTGCGGCACGCCCCGCGGTCCCAGGGCGTGAGGCCGTAGGCATCGTCGGCTGTGACACGGATCGGCGTCAGCGGCCGCGGCGCGAGGGGAAAGGGCTGGGTGGGAGACAGGCGCTCGCCGGGCGCCGCCCCTTGCGGGACCGGGCGCTCCTCCACAGGGATCACCGGCCGCCCGTCGTCGCGGGCGAGGGTGAAGATCAGGCCCTGCTTGGTCGGCTGGATCACCGCCGGCGTCGCACGGCCGCCCCAGGCGACGTCGGCGAGCGTCGGCTGGGCCGGGACGTCGTAGTCCCAGACGTCGTGGTGGATCGTGGCGAAACTCCACGCCGGCCGTCCGGTTTCGGCGTCCAGCGCGACGACGGAATTGGCCTGGCCCTCGCTGCCCAGCCGCGCGCCGCCCCAGAAGTCGGGGCTCGGGCTCGAGGTGGGCAGGAAAGTCAGCCCCCGCGCCTCGTCCACCGACATCGGCGCCCAGACGTTGGCGGCGCCGGCCTTCACGCCGGGGTCCGCCGCCGCGAGGGGGTCGAAGGACCAGCGCGGTGCGCCGGTGCGCAGGTCGTAGGCGCGGACCGTGCCGCGCACCTCGTCGATCCGCTGGTTGTCGTCGATGGAGGAGCCCACGACGACTACGCCGCGCGCCACGACCGGCGCCGAGGTGATCTGCATGGCCCCGGGCCTCGCCAGCCGCACCCCCGCGCCCACGTCCACGACGCCGCCCGCGCCGAAGCCGGGGCAGGGACGGCCGCTCGCCGCGTCCAGGGCGAACAGCCGCCGGTCGTTGGTCGCGGTGAAGATCCGCTCCGCGCAGGGGGCGTTCGCCGGCGCCTGCGGATCGCGCCAGTAGGTGACGCCCCGGCACACGTAATCGTTGGGATAGTTCACGTGCGGATCGACCTTCGGGTCGAAGCGCCAGAGCGGCCGGCCCGTCCCCGGATCGAGCGCCGCGACGAGATTGAACGGCGAGCAGAGGTAGAGCCGCCCGCCGGCCAGGATCGGGGTGGCCTCGAAGGAGGCCCGCTCCATGGCCTCCCCCTTGGCCGCCATCTCGCCCGTGGACCAGGTCCAGGCGACCTTCAGTCCCCGCACATTGGCCGGCGTGATCTGGGCCGCGGGCGAGAACCGCGTGCCCCCGGCGTCGGAGCCGTAGTGGGCCCAGCCGACGTCCGGCGCCGGGGGCGGCGCGGGCGGTGGCGAACAGGCGGCCAGTGCGAGTAAGCTCGCCAGGAGGGGGAGCCGGGCCGTGCGCATGGAGGTCATCGTCAACTCTGGCGGTGCGTCGAAGGACGCCGCAGTCAACCGCGCGGGCCGCGCCGGCCAAGCCGCCGGGGACGAGCGGCGGCCTGGCGGTGACGGATCGCGCCCGGCTGCGCCGAACGGCGCGCCAGGTGGGACGGCGCCCATCCTCCTGGTCGGCTGGGGAATCGGCCTGGCCATCGCGGCGCTGGTGATGGCCATCAACATCGTCACCCGCGCCCACGACGCGCCGGAAGAGGGCTGGGGGCGGCCGATCCTGGACGAGGCGTCGAGCGCCCTGTCCACGGCCGTGGTGCTCCTGCTGCCGATCGGCCTCGCCCTCTGGACGCGCCGCCGTGCGCCGCCCCGCTGGCGTCTGGCCCTGGCCTGGATCGGCGGCGGCGCCCTCTATCCGGTGCTGCACGTGGGGGGCTTCGTGGCGTTGCGCAGCCTGGCCTATCCGCTGCTGCTCGGCGGACGCTACGACTTCGGCGCCTTTCCGGCCGAGTTCCTGTACGAGGCGACCAAGGACGTGCCGGCGTTCGCGTTCGCCGGGGGACTGTTCTGGCTGCTGCTGCGCTGGCGCGACGCGACGTCCGTGCAGCCCCGTCCGGGACCGGCGCAGCTCGACATCCGCGACGGCGCGCGGCTCGTGCGGGCGCCCCTGGCCGAGATCCTGGCGGTGCGCTCGGCCGGCAACTACGCGGAGGTGCTGCTGGAGGACGGGCGCCGGCCGCTGATGCGCAGCTCGCTGGCGGCGCTCGAGGCGCGGCTCGGCCCCCACGGCTTCGTGCGGACCCATCGCTCGTGGCTGGTCAATTCCGCGCGCGTGCGCGGCCTGCGGCCGGAGGGCTCCGGCGACTATGCGATCGAGCTGGGGCTGCTGGAGGCGCCCCTCTCGCGCCGCTTCCGTCCCGCCCTGGAGGCGCTCCGCGGCTAGGCGCCGGCGCCCAGGATCCAGCCCTCTTCGCGCTCCGCCTCGAGCACGATCTCGGCGGCGGTCCCCTTGGGAGGCGCGAACAGGGCGCCCAGCTTGTTGGCTTCGTCCAGCTTCGCGAAATGCTCGGCCGTGACCCGCACCTGGGCCAGGTCCTTCACCTCGCCGGGGCCCGGCTGCACCTTCAGGAGCGAGGGGTAGACCTCGGCCACAACAACGTCGACGCCGTCGAGGTCCGCCTCGGTCAGGGCCTTGAAACCGGTCTCGAACGGCCAGGCCTTCACCGCCTCGCCGCGGGCGAGCTTCAGCCGCCGCACGGCCGGGATGCCGAGGATCGCCTGGCCGCCCACGGAGCCGTTGTAGTAGAGCTTCCAGATCGAAGCCGCGCCCTTGGCAGCGAGGTCCGCATGGCGGAACTCCGGCAGGTCGTCGGGACCGTGCGTGCGCGTGCGCTTCGGCTGCAGGGTGGTGAGCGCGTCCTTCGGCGGGCAGCCCCAGAACGGGAAGGGTCCGCCGGTGAGCCGCCGGTTGATCTCCGAGCCGACCGAGAAGCGGTTGTTGGTGTTGTCGGCCTTGTCCTTGGCCATCTTGTCGATCTGGTCCCAGGCCGCGCGCCAGGGCTGCTCGCCCGGCAGCTTCAGCGCCTCGGCGAAGCCCCGCGGGAATCCGAGCGGGAAGTCGAAGCCGACCAGCGCCCGCTCGGAGCGCTTCTTGAAGTCGTCCAGGATCAGGTTGAGGCGCTTTTCGGCCTCGGCCCGGGTCGGCGGATTGAAACTCTCGAAGGCCAGCCGGAAGCGGACGTCGCGCTTCAGCACGCCGATCCAGACGGAGTCCGCCCCGGTGGTCGGCTTGGAAGCGGCGCTCCAGTCGACGATCACATAGGCGCTGAAGAGGCGCGGCACGTTGACGGCTCCATTAGGCGGGGACGGGTGGCTTCTAGCCCCTCCGGAGGAACGGGCCAACGGCCGCGATGTTCACCTCACGCGAGCTTCACCAGCATCTTGCCCAGGTTGTCGCCCTTGAAGAGGCCCATGAAGGCGTCGGGCGCCTTGTCGATCCCCTCGAAGACGGTCTCCTTCCACGTGACCTTTCCCTCGCGCGCCCAGCCGGAGAGGTCCTCGATGAACTTCGGCATCATGTCGAAGTGGTGGGAGACGATGAAGCCTTCCATGCGGATGTTCTTGCCGATCAGCAGGGCCAGGTTGCTCGGGCCGGGCTGCGGCTCGGTGGCGTTGTAGATCGAGATCATCCCGCAGATGGCGAAGCGGGCGAACAGGCGCGCGGCGTTGAGCGCCGCCTCCAGGTGCTCGCCGCCGACATTGTCGAAATAGACGTCGATGCCGTCCGGCGCGCCGGCCAGGATGGCCGCCGTCAGGTCCTTCTCGGCCTTGTAGTCGATGGCGTGATCGACCCCGATCGACTTCAGGAAGGCGACCTTCTCCGGCCCGCCGGCCGAGGCGATCACCCGGTGCCCCTTGGCTTTCGCGATCTGGGCGACCATCGAACCCACCGCGCCGGCCCCGCCGGAGACGAACACCACGTCGCCTTCCTTCAGGGCGGCCACGCGCAGCAGGCCCGCGTAGGCGGTGAGCCCCGGCATGCCGGCCGCGCCCAGGAAGGCCTGGACCGGCAGGCCGCGCGGATCGAGCTTCTGCAGGGTGTTGGCGGGCGCCGTGAACGCCTCGCGCCAGCCGAGCTGCGACAGGACGAGGTCGCCTTCCTTCAGGTTCGCGTCGTTGGAGGCCGTCACCTGGCCCACCGCGCCGCCGGTCATCACCTCGCCCAGCTGGAAGGGCGGAGCGTAGCTCTTCACGTCGTTCATGCGGCCGCGCATGTAGGGATCGACCGTCATCCAGAGGTTCTTCACCTGGACCTCGCCGGGACCGGGGTCCTTCAGCTCGACGGCGGCGATCTCGAAATTGTCGTGGGTGGGGTTGCCCACCGGGCGGCTCTTCAGCCGGACTTCGCGCACCGTGGTCATGGACGTCCCTCTCGTTCTCTCTGGTTCAAACGAGTGTTTAGACCGGACGGGGCTGTGGCGTCGAGGCTGCTCCTCTGCTAGGCGCTCGCCCCAATCCGGAGTTCCCCATGGCTGAGTCCCTGCGCGGCGGCGTGATCGGGGCCGGCGTCTTCGGCGGCTATCACGCCCGCCAGTACGCCCGGCTCGACGGCGTGGTCCTGTCCGCGGTCCTCGACCCCCATCCCGACCGGGCCGCCCGGGTCGCCGTGCCGCTGGGCGGCCGCGCCTTCCACGAGATGGCGGACTTCCTCGAGGCCGTGGACGTGGTGACCATCGCCTCGCCCGCCAGCCACCACGCGGCCCAGGCCCTGGCCGCGCTCGAGGCCGGCAAGCACGTCTATGTGGAGAAGCCGATCGCGGTCACGGTCGCCGACGCCGAGAAGGTGCGCAGCCTGGCGCAGGCGAGGGGGCTGGTGGTCGCCTGCGGACACCAGGAACGGGTAGTGTTCCGCGCCATGGGACTGCTGGACGTTCCCGAGCAGCCGCGGTTCCTGGAAGCCCTGCGCCATGGCCCGCCCTCGGAGCGCAGCCGCGACGTCTCGGCCGTGCTCGACCTGATGGTGCACGACCTGGACCTGGCGCTCTCGATCTCAGCCGCCGATCCGGTGACCGCCGAGAGCGAGGGCGAGCGGGGACCCGGCGGCGTCTGGGACGTGGTGCGGGCGGAGGTCAGCTTCGAGGACGGCTTCACCGCCCGCTTCGACGTCTCGCGTATGGCTCCGGAGCGCCGGCGCCACATGAAGGTGGTCTATCCATCGGGCGAAGTGGAGATCGACTTCGTCACCCGCGAGTTCCGCAACACCACGCCGTTCGCGCTGAACCCTGACTTCGCCGACACACCCGCCGCCACCGATCCGCTAGGAGCGAGCGTGGAGGGCTTCCTGCAGGCCGTGCGCGGCGAGGCGCCCCGGCCGATCGTCACCGCCGAGGAGGCGATCCGGGCGCTCGACCTGGCGCTCGCGGTCGAACAGGCGTTGGAAGACGCCGCGTAAGGGCGCTAGCCTCGGGCCGAGACGTCCAGGGAGGACACCCATGACATCCAGCGCGCACGAGCTCTCGTTCAGCACCATCGACGGCCAGCCCCTGCCGCTCACCACCTTCCGGGACAAGGTGGTGCTGGTGGTCAACACCGCCTCCCAGTGCGGGCTGACGCCGCAGTACGATGGGCTGGAGCAGCTCTATTCCGAGTACAGGGATCGCGGCCTCGTGGTGCTGGGCGTGCCCTGCAACCAGTTCGCCGGCCAGGAGCCGGGCACGGAGGCCGAGATCAAGGACTTCTGCGAGACCCGCTTCAAGATCGACTTCCCGCTGACCGCCAAGGTGGACGTGAAGGGCGAGGGCGCGCACCCGTTCTACCGCTGGGCCGAGCAGGAGCTGGGCGAACCGGCCGTGCCGGTCTGGAACTTCCATAAAATCCTGGTGGGCAAGAACGGCGAGGCGATCCGCGCCTTCGGCCCCCGCACCGATCCGCTCGACAGTGAGGTCACCGACGCGATCGAGGAAGCGCTCTGACCCCCGACGCCGTCTCCCATTCGCTGGACCTGCTTGCCGAGCGCGTCGGCGACCCGACGCCGCTCGTCTATGCGCGCCTGTTCGCCGAGCTCCCGGAGACCGAGGCCCTGTTCGTGCGTGACACCCGGGGCGCGGTGCGCGGCGAGATGCTGGCGGTGGCCTTCCAGTGCCTGCTGGACCTGGACGGCAGCTACGGGGCCAACTTCATCGCCGCCGAGCGTGTGAACCACGACGCCTTCGGGGTCGCGCCCGCGGCCTTCGCCCGGTTCTTCCCCATCGTCCGCGAGGTCTGCCGCGAGGCGCTGGGCGCCGAGTGGACGCCGCAGTTCGAGCGCGCCTGGGCCGAGCGCCTGGAGCGGGTCGCCGGGCTCGTCGACGCCGGAACGGATGGGGGCACCCCGCGCGTCTTGCGCAGGGCGTCCCGTCCTTCAGCGCCCTAGAAGAACTTGTACTGCAGCTCGATGCCGTAGGTGCGCGGCGGGGTGAGCGGATAGGTGCTCGCCACGCCCTGCACGACGTTCACGATCGGCGCGCCGGCCGGCGGGGTGTAGATGCTGCCCGCCCGCCGGGCGGCCCCGGCGCCGCCTTCGTAGCCGAGGTCGTCGAAGATGTTCTTGATGAAGGCGATGACCGTCACCTTGTCGTCGGGAGCCTGCCAGGTGACGCGGGCGTCCCACTGGTCCCACGACGGCGACTTGTAATAGTCGCGGTTGAAGATCGAGCCGTACTGGGCGTCACGCCAGATGTAGCTCACCGACCCGATCAGGGCCCCGCCCGCCGGCAGGTCCCAGGTGTAGTTGGCGTTCACCGCCACCTTGTGTTTCGGCGCGTTGGGCAGGGAGTTGCCGTCGAGGTCCTGGACCCGCTGGAAGCCACCGTTGGGATCCGGCGTCGAGGATACCTGGGTCGTGGCGCCGGCCGCGCTCACCACGGGTCGGGGGCTCGTATAGACGTCCGCCGCGCAGGTGGTGGAGGTGTCGCCGTAGACGACGGCCCGGCAGTTCGCGCGGTTGGTGATCGGCGTGGCCCGCGCGTGGAGCGCCGCGGGATCGACCGGATCCACCGCCGTGCCCTCGGTGATCTCGGCGTCGAGGTAGGAGTAGTTGAAGAGGATCTGCAGATTGTCGATCGGCTGCCAGATCGACTCCAGCTCCACGCCCTTCGAGGTCGCCTTGGGCACGTTGTAGAGGATGGCCTCCGAGGCGGCGACGGCCCCCGAGGTGTTGATCACGCTGAGCGGAATCTGGGCGTTCTGGTAGTCGTAATAGAAGGCCGCGAGGTTGGTCTGCAGCCGGCCGCCGAAGGTCTTCTTCATGCCGACCTCGAAGGCGTCCACCGTCTCCTTCTCGGTCCGCGGATTGGGTGAGAAGCCGACGTCGATCCCGATCCGGAAGCCGCCCGGCTTGTAGCCGTGGCTGTAGCGGGCGTAGGCGTTGGTGTCGGCGTCCGGCTCCCACTTCACCCCGATGTTGCCGGTGGCCTCCTTCCAGGTGTCCGAGAGCGGCCGGGTGGCGAAGCCGGTGGCCTGGTCGAAGGTGGTCGGACCCGAGACCCCCGGCGGCAGGGTGGGCCTCGGACCCCACTGGTTCTCGGTGATGTCCACGGGCGGGATGCCGCCCGGCACGGCGCCGTTCAGCTCCGGCGCGGCGAAGCAGCCGGCGACGAGGTAGCAGAGAAGCCGGCCCTTCTCGACGCCCTCCTTCTTGTCGACCGAATAGCGGGCGCCGACCGTGAGCGTGAAAGTGGGCACGAACTCCCAGTCGATCTGGCCGTAGACGGCCTTGGAGGTGATGTCGAACTCCGGCTGGGTGTCGAAGATCCGCTGGCTCGGGTTGGGCGCGCAGACGCCCTGCCGCTGGGCGCAGAGGAGCGCCGGGACGCCGAACGGCCCCTGAACCCGCGGCTCGTCGGGCAGGTAGGTGTACACCGGCTGGGTGTAGTTCTCGTCCCAGTGGTAGAGGCCGGCCAGCCACTGGACCGGTCCGTCACCGGTCGATATCAGGGTGAGTTCGTTGCTCCACCACTGCTCCCGCTCCTGGTAGTTGAAGGCGTAACGCGGGCGGACGGTGAGATTGCCGCCGGGGATCAGCGACGGCAGGGTGTAGGCGACGATCGGCGCGGTCTGGTCGGCCGGCGTGGGGCCGTTCAGGGCGTAGTTGTAGTTCACCGCCCCGGTCAGGTAGCGCAGGTCGAAACCCTGGAAGTGGTAGGTCCACTCGCTGGCGAAGATGTAGGTGCCGTTCAGGTCCACGTCGTAGGGCACGGAAGAGGCGATCTTCCGCGGGTTGGTCAGGGCCGGGTTCACGCAGCCCTGCGGCGACAGGTTCACCACATTGCTGGTGTTCGGGTTGCACCCGTAGCCCGGGTTGAGGGTGATCGCCGTCGAGAACAGGGCCTCGGTGGTGGGGTAGGGGGCCGGCGTCCAGGTCGCCCGCGCGCCGGGCCCGCCCCCGCCGTTGCGCCACTCGATCCAGGTGAGCTTGGCCCAGCCCTCGAAGTTCTCGTTGAAGTCGAACTTCAGCTGGCCCTCGACGATGTTGGTGTCGATGACGTTGCCCTCGTCCGGGAAGCCCGGGACGATGTTGTCGATCCAGCCCTTGGTCTGCTTCTCCCAGTTGGCCGCGATCCGGAAGGTGATCCCTGGGACCATCGTCGGCCCGGAGGCCGCGAACTCCAGCAGGTGGTGATTGTAGTTCTGGTACTGGGCCCGGGCCTCGGCGTACCACTCGTCGGTCGGCCGCTTGGAGACCAGGTTGATCGCCCCGGCCACGGCGTTGCGCCCGTAGAGCGTCGCCTGGGGCCCGCGAAGGATCTCGGTCCGCTCCAGGAACAGCGGCGTCTTGCCGGCCTCCACCGTCGAGGTGGTGTAGATGCCGTCGGAATAGACCGACACCGAGGCGTCGGCCGAGTGGACGTTGCTCGTCCGGCCCACGCCGCGCAGGCTGACCCGGTCGGTCTGGCTGGAGTACTGCAGGCCCGGCGTGAAGTTGGTGATGTCGGCCACGCTGGTGATGCCGATGATGTCCCGGTTCTCCGAGGTGAAGGCGGAGACGGCGACCGGCACGTCCTGCAGGCTCTGCTCCCGCTTCTCGGCGGTGACCACGAGCTCTTCGATGGTGTTGGCGGTCTGCGCGTGCGCAGTCGTGCCCAAGACAGCGGCCAGCAGGGCGCTGGACGCCATGAAGTAGAGTTTGCGATGCATTGTCAGCCGCCTCCCCGCAGCTTCTGAATGAGCGCTATTGCCTGCGCTTGACGGTCAAGCTGAAGCAGCCGCGATCAGGCGTCAACGTGCGCGTCGCAAACTGAACATTGATAACTAAATAAGCCTCACCTTGTCGGACGGTTGTCGGTGAGAATTCAACCCTGGATGGGTTGTGGCGGTAAGAAGACCGGCGCACTGTTCCGCGGTTACTGACTTTGTTCTTCCCAGAGAACAACCTGAGGGCGCGCTTCGGCGCGCCTCTTTTCTTGTCCGCATACGGTATTCGTCACGCAGAACGGGCCGTGGGGGGCGAGGCGCCTGGTCCGCCAATCGCTTGCGCCACAAGGGATAGCGTCGTTCGGCCAACGGGACATGGCGAGGCCTGTCGGCCGCTGGCCGGCGCCGGGGCGGCACATCTACAAGTAGCGCTTCTGCTCGCGCCGGCTGCTTTCGGGGCCGCAGCTCTTCCCCGCCGCTTTTCGCACCTCTAAGGAAGGCGCCTCTAGTCGGAGGCGTCGCTATGCACCGGAAGCCAGACGGGACCTGGGACAAGACCAGGCTGCCCAGCCGCCACGTGACGGAAGGCCCCTCGCGGGCCCCGCACCGGTCCTACTATTACGCCATGGGCCTCGGTAGCCGTGAGATCGCCCAGCCGTTCGTGGGTGTGGCCTCCTGCTGGAACCAGGCCGCCCCCTGCAACACCGCCCTGATGCGCCAGGCCAACGCCGCCGCCGAGGGCGTGAAGGCCGCCGGCGGCACGCCGCGGGAGTTCTGCACGATCACGGTGACCGACGGCATCGCCATGGGTCACGAAGGCATGCGCTCGTCGCTGGCCAGCCGCGAGGTAATCGCCGACTCGGTCGAGCTGACCATGCGCGGCCACGGCTATGACGCCCTGGTCGGCGTCGCCGGCTGCGACAAGAGCCTGCCGGGCATGATGATGGCCATGCTGCGCCTGAACGTGCCGTCGGTGTTCATCTACGGCGGCTCGATCCTGCCGGGCCGGCTCGATGGCAAGGATCTCACCGTCCAGGACGTCTTCGAGGCGGTGGGCCAGTTCTCCGCCGGTACGATCAGCGAGGAGCGGCTCTGCCAGGTGGAGCAGCACGCCTGCCCCGGCGACGGCGCCTGCGGCGGCCAGTTCACCGCCAACACCATGGCCATGGTCTCCGAGGCCATCGGCCTGGCCCTGCCGCTCTCCTCGGCCCTCCCGGCCGCCTACACCGACCGCGACCAGTTCGCCCGCGCCTCGGGCGAGGCGGTGATGCGGCTGATCGAGAAGAACATCCGCCCGCGCGACATCTGCACGCGAGAAGCCTTTGAGAACGCCGCGGTGGTGATCGCGGCCAGTGGCGGCTCGACCAACGGCGGCCTGCACCTGCCGGCCATGGCCCACGAGTGCGGGATCGAGTTCACGCTGCGCGACTTCGCCGAGATCTGCGCCCGCACGCCGTACATCGCCGACCTGAAGCCGGGCGGCCGGTTCGTGGCGAAGGACATGGGAGAGGCCGGCGGCACGCCCATGCTGCTGAAGACGCTGCTGGAAGGCGGCTACCTCCACGGCGACGTCATGACCGTCACCGGCAAGACGCTGGCCGAGAATGTCGCCGACGTGGTCTGGCGCGACGACCAGGAGGTCATCCGCCCGGTGTCCAACCCACTGTCGCCCACCGGCGGCGTGGTCGGCCTGTGGGGCTCGCTGGCCCCGGACGGCTGCATCACCAAGGTCGCGGGCCTGAAGCACACCAAGCATCGCGGCCCGGCGCGCGTGTTCGACGGCGAGGACGCCTGCTTCGCCGCCGTCACCGCCCGTGACTACAAGGAAGGCGACGTCCTGGTGATTCGCTACGAGGGCCCGAAGGGCGGCCCCGGCATGCGCGAGATGCTGGCCACCACCGCCGCGCTCTACGGCCAGGGGGTGGAGAACATCGCCCTGATCACCGACGGCCGGTTCTCGGGCGCGACCCGCGGCCTCTGCATCGGCCACGTCGGCCCGGAGGCTGCCGCGGGCGGCCCGATCGCGCTCGTGAAGGACGGCGACATCATCACCATCGACGCCGACGCGGGGACGATCGAGCTGGAGGTCGACCCCATCGAGCTCGAGCACCGCGCGCACCTGCTCGCCCAGGAACCGCCCCGCCGGACGAACTACCAAACGGGCTCGATCTGGAAGTTCGCCCAGGGGGTCGGTCCGGCCCACCTGGGGGCGGTGACCCATCCGGGCGCGAAGGCCGAGACCCACGTCTACGCGGACCTCTGAGGTGCGCACGCTCGGCCTGATCGGCGGCATCAGCGCCGAGAGCACCGTCGTCTACTACCAGCTGATCAACCGGCTGGTGCGCGAGCGGCTGGGCGGGCTGCACTCGGCGAAGCTGATCCTGTGGTCGGTGGACTTCGCGCCGATCGCCGAGCTGCAGGCTAAGGGCGACTGGGACGAGACGGGCCGCCAGCTCGGCGAGGCCGCCCGCCGGTTGGCCGCGGCCGGCGCCGAGGCCATGCTGATCTGCGCCAACACCATGCACCTGAACGCCCCGCAGGTGGCGGAGGCCGGCGGGGTTCCGGTGATCCACATCGCCGACGCCACGGCGCAGGCGCTGACCGCCCGCGGCGTGAGAAGACCGCTGCTGCTGGCCACCCGGTTCACCATGGAGAAGCCCTTCTACCTGGACCGGCTGCGCGGCCAGGGGCTGGACGGCTTCGCGCCGGAGCAGGCCGACCGCGAGCGGCTGCACGCCATCATCTACGACGAGCTCTGCCAGGGCGTGATCCGCGAGGAGTCCCGCACCGCGGTCCTCGAGATCATCGACCGCGGCCGGGCGGCCGGCGCCGACGGGGTGATCTTCGGCTGCACCGAGATCGGGCTCCTCCTGGACCCCGCGCAGATGGCCCTGCCCACCGTGGACAGCGCCGTGGCCCACTGCGAGGCCGCCGTGGACTTCGCCCTCGGCGGCTAGTCGAACCGCTGCCGCGCCACAATGGCGGCGATGTCCGCCCCGGCCGGGAGCGTCCCGAACGAGCGGCCCCAGTCGCCGGCCAGCCGGGTGGCGCAGAAGGCGTCGGCCACCGCCGGCGGCGCGTGGCGCACGAGCAGCGCGCCCTGCAGCACCAGCGCCATGCGCTCGGCGGTCATCCGCGCCTCGCCCTCGGTCGGGCGATGGCGGGCGAGGCCGTCCAGCAGGGCCCCGGCGGCGGCGTCCAGCCGGGCGTCGGCGCCGCGCGCCTCGGCGATCTCGGCGGCGTAGGCGTCCAGCGCCAGCGGCTCGCGCGCCAGGGTGCGCAGGATGTCGAGCGCGATGACGTTGCCGGAGCCTTCCCAGATGGCGTTCAGAGGGCTCTCACGGAACAGCCGGGGCAGGGGCGTCTCCTCCACGTAGCCCACGCCCCCGTGGCACTCCATGCACTCGTAGACGAAGTTCGGGTTGCGCTTGGTCAGCCAGTACTTGCCCACCGCCACCGACAGCCGGGCGAAGGCCCGGCCGGCCAGGTCCTCGGCGTCGAAGGCGCGCGCCACCCGCATGGAGAGCGCCACGGCGGCCTCGTACTCCAGCGCCAGGTCTGCGATCACCGCGGTCATCGCCGGCTGGTCGATCAGGGTCTTCTGGAAGGCGCGGCGGCCGCTCACCTGGTGGACCGCCTGGGCCAGGGCCATGCGCATGATGCCGAGCGTCCCGCCCATGGTCCCCAGCCGGGTGTGGTGGACCATGTCGATGATCACCTTCACCCCTTCGCCTTCCTCTCCGAGGAGCTGAGCGTAGGCGTCGTGGTACTCGATCTCGCTGGAGGCGTTGGACTTGTTGCCCAGCTTGTCCTTCAGCCGCATCACATGGATGCCGTTGCGCTCGCCGTCCGGCGTGATCCGGGGCACGAGGAAGCAGGAGAGGCCGCGCTCGGCGTAGGCCAGCGTCAGGAAGCCGTCGCTCATCGGCGCCGAACAGAACCACTTGTGGCCCACCAGCCGGTAGGCGCGCGGGTCGGAGCTCTCCAGCCGGTAGGCGCGGGTGGTGTTGGCCCGCACGTCCGAGCCGCCCTGCTTCTCGGTCATGGCCATGCCCACCGTGATCCCGGCCTTGCCGGCGATGGGCCTGAGCGGGGCGTCGTAGCGGCCGCCGAGCAGCTTCTCCAGCCAGGGGCCGGTGACGTCCGGCTGCACGCGCAGCGCCGGGACCGCGGCGTAGGTCATGTTGATCGGGCACATCACGCCGGCTTCCGCCTGGGTGAACAGCGCCAGCAGGGACAGATGGCCCACGTGGCCGCCGGGCCGCTCGGCGGTCCAGGCGATGTCGTGGATCCGGTGCTCCATCGCGAGCGCCATCAGGGAATGGTAGGCCGGATGGAAGCGGGCCTCGTCGACGCGCCGGCCGTAGCGGTCGAAGGTCACCAGCTCGGGCGGGAAGCGGTTCGCCTCCGCGCCCCATTCCAGCACCTGTTCGGAGCCAACCGCCGCGCCCAGCCGGGAGAGCGGCTCGTCCAGCCAGGCGCCGCCCTCGCGCTGGGCGCCTTCCCGGAAGGCCGCGTCGATGGCGTAGAGGTTCCGCCCGCCGAACTCCGGCGGCTGGTTCATGACCTCATGGGTCTCGAGACGGGTCGTGGGGGCGAAGCTGGGCATGACGCAACCGATCCTACGCGCCGGCGGGCGCCATGCGGCAGATCAAATGAAGACGGGGACCCCGAACAGGTAGGGGTGGGCCCAGCCGAGGACGCCGTAGACCACGAGCGCCACGAGGATTCGCCACCAGCCGATCTCGCCGAGGCTGAGCCGCTGGCGGCCCGAGGCGATGGCCAGGAAGGGGATGTTCGAGGTCTGGGCCGCGAAGGCGTCCCACTTGCTCCCCAGCGCCCGGCGGCGCTTGGCGTCGATGCTGGCCGTGCCGAACAGGGCCAGCGCCAGCAGCGAGCCGAACAGGATGATGCTGCCCGCGTCGCCGTTGACGATCAGGTGGCCCAGCGCCCAGAGCGCGACGCCCCACAGGAACGGGTGGCGGGTGACGCGCAGCATGCCGCGCACCACCTCCGGATTGTCCAGCGCGCCCTCCTGGCGGACGCTGGTGGGGTTGCGGGTGGTCAGGCCGATGACGATGAACAGGACCGCCACGAGCTGCAGGAGGAGCTGCAGGCCGTGGGTCGCCGGCGTCATCTGCCACATCGTCGTATTGCCCGGCGCGCCGCGGGTGAGCGCGAAGGCCCAGCCCAGCCAGATGATCCCGATCCACGACAGCACCACGAACAGGCCGAGGTAGG
This sequence comes from Phenylobacterium sp., assembly GCF_036821595.1. Lineage (GTDB taxonomy): Bacteria > Pseudomonadota > Alphaproteobacteria > Caulobacterales > Caulobacteraceae > Phenylobacterium. Next base: position 4,568 of record NZ_DAISJG010000046.1, on the reverse strand, counting down.
GTCCGGCTCCGATCCGGCCGATCAGGGCGTCGCGCACCCGGGTGCCGGAGATCAGGAGGTGAATCAGGACGAAGAAGACGGCCGCGGCGATCAGACTGGACATGGCTCAGGTCCTCCTGGGGCCGGACACTGCGGCTATGGATTTACGCTGTCAACAATAGCGTCTTCAGAGTCGGGTTCCGGGTCCGGCTCCGGCCGCGCGGCGACCGGGACCGCCTCCCGGCGCGGGACGTGGCGGCGCACGAGCGACTCGGTGCGGGCGATCCAGCGGTTCGCCTCCTGCACCGCCTCCGGCGCGCTCAGCGCCCCCTTGCGGCTCTCGTCTTCGGCCGTCCACAGGTCGAGATCGAAATCCGGATGGCGCGGGTCGTCGAAGATCAGCCGCAGGCGCACCAGCCTGTCGGCGCCGGTCAGGGTGTCGAGCGCCCGCCGCGCCTCGCCACGGTGGGCGCGGGCGCAGACCTGGCCGTCGACGACCACCTCCGAGCCCACCAGTTCGTCGATCCGGTAGAGCAGGCACCAGGCCCCGCCGTCCCAGGCGACTGCCAGAGTGTTGGAGGTGAAGTTGAAGCCCACGCCGCGGCCCCGCCCGCGGGCCACCAGCAGGGCATGCGGCTCGCCCTTGAGCACCTTGCGGAGGCTGCGCCGGATACGCCGGCTCTCGTCGGAAAGCCGGATCGCGGCCGTCCCCAGCAGGGTCAGGGCCACGCCCGCCAGCGCGAGCAGCAGGATGAGCCGCGCGACTTCGTCCATCGCGCCAAGGCTAAGCCTGTTTGGTGAGTCCCCCCAAACGGGTGGTCAGACGTCCAGCTCAACCACCAGGGGCACGTGGTCGGAGGGCTTGTCCCAGCCGCGCACGTCACGGTGGATCGAGACCCCGCGAAGCAGGTCGGCGGCCTGGGGGGAGAGCAGGGCGTGGTCGATGCGGATGCCGTTGTTCCGCTGCCAGGCGCCGGCCTGGTAGTCCCAGAAGGTATAGGCGCCCGGAGCGCCGTCGGCTTCCAGGTAGGCGTCGGTGAAGCCCAGCCACTTCAGCGCCCGGAAGGCCTCGCGGCTCTCGATCTGGAAGAGGGCGTCGGTCTCCCAGTTCTTCGGGTACTCCGCGTCGCGCGGCTCGGGGATGACGTTGTAGTCGCCGACCAGGGCCAGCGGCTCCTCCAGCGCCAGGAGCTCGCGGGCGTGGGCGTTCAGGCGGCCCATCCAGGCCAGCTTGTAGGCGAACTTCTCCGTACCGATGGGATTGCCGTTGGGCAGGTAGATGGAGGCGACCCGCACCGGACGCGGCCCGGAGATCACCGCCTCGATGTAGCGGGCGTGGTCGTCCTCCTCGCCGCCGTGGTCGGGATGGACCGGCAGGCCGCGGCGGACGTCCTCCAGCGGCGTCTTCGAAAGGATGGCCACGCCGTTGTAGGTCTTCTGGCCGTGGACGGCGATGTTGTAGCCAAGTCTTTCAAAGGGTTCGGCCGGGAACTTCTCGTCGACGCACTTGAGCTCCTGCAGGCAGGCCACGTCAGGCTGGGCAGCCTCGAACCAGCGCACCACGGTCTCCAGGCGGGCGTTGATCGAGTTCACGTTCCAGGTGGCGATGCGCATCGAGAGCTCCGGTGAGGCAGCCCGGAAGCTAGAGGGCTGCGGGCGCGGGCTCAATGGAGGACCGGGCGTCCGCGAAGATCCGGTTCAGTTCGCTGGCGGGGATCTGGTCCGCCGCGAAGTCCAGCGTGCCGTGCTCGCGCAGCTCCCGCGCCGCCCGTCGGAGGAAGGCGAAGGCCGCCCGCGCGATCGTACCGCCCAGGCTGATCCGCTGCACGCCGAGCGCCAGCAGCGCCGACGTGCTGGGCGCCGCGCCCGCCAGGCCGATCACCACGTTCACGGGACCTTGGATCCCCCGGACCAGCGTGCGGCTGGTCTCCGCGTCCGCCGGCCCGGGCGCGAAGAGGCAGTCCGCGCCGGCCTGCCGGTAGAGGTTGGCCCGCCGGATGGCCTGGTCCAGGTCGCCGGAGACCGCGAGGGCGTCGGTGCGGGCGGTGAGCACGAAGGCCTCGCCGCTGGCCTCTATGGCCTCGCGGGCGGCGGCGATGCGCTCCACCGCCAGTCCCTCGTCGTAGAGCCGTGGCTCGAAGGGGACCTTGTCCTCGATGTTGCCGCCGGCCAGGCCGGCGTCGATCGCCAGCCGGACCGTCTCCGCCACCGCCTCGGGGGTGTCGCCGTAGCCCGCCTCAAGGTCACCGTTCACCGGCGCCCGTACGGCCCGGGCGATCTCGGCCATGCGCTCGAACATCGCCTCGCGGGAAACGCCAAGGGCCGCGGCGGAGCCGTAGTCCTGCAGGCCCAAGGAGAAGGCGATCCCGGCGCTCGTCGTGCCGACGGCCTCGAAGCCCGCCTCCGCCAGCAGGATCGCGCTGCCGGCGTCCCAGGCGTTTGGCATCACGAAGCCGCTGGGGCGGCGGTGGAGGGCGAGGAAGGTCTCGCCACGGGTCGAAGGCGGCATGCAGGGTTCCTTGGCTTGCCTTCGGACGCTAGCGGACGGTCGGATATCAGCCCAATGCATAGTATGACTGCCTTGGATCAGTTCTGCGCATAGGAGACGCCGGATGGACGTCGACGGACTCGCGACCTTCCTGGCCGTCAGCCGCCTCAAGGGGTTCTCGGCGGCGGCCGAGGCGCTCGGCCGGACCCAGCCGGCGATCAGCCGGCGGATCGGGCTCCTGGAGGCCGAACTCGGCGCGCCGCTGTTCGACCGCACGGCGGGCGGGGCGGTGCTCAGCCAGGCCGGCCGCGCCCTCGTCCCCTATGCGGAGCGGGCGCTGGCGGCGGTGGAGGACGCCCGCAGGGCGGTACGCGACTTGGCGTCGGACGCGGTAGGCCCGGTGTCCCTGGCCATCGTGGGCACGCTCGCCGACACCGATCTTGCCCCGGTGCTGCGCCGGTTTGCGGCCAGGCATCCCGGCGTCGACCTGCGCCTGCGCACCGCCACCAGCGCCGAGGTGAGCGACCTCGTGCGGCGCGGCGAGGCGACGCTGGGCCTGCGCTACCACGCCGATCCGTCCCCCGACCTGGCCTGCGAGGTCCTGTGGGCGGAGTCCCTGGTGGTGGTCTGCGCGCCGGAGCACCCGCGGGCCGGCCGTGCGGTGACCACACTGGCGGAGCTGCAGGGCGAGCGGTGGCTGGCCTTTCCGATCACCCCGGGCCGCGAGGAGATCGCCGCCAGCCATGTGTTCAGCGTCTTCCGGGCCCGCGGCCTGGGCCAGGTCGACTGGACGGCGGTGGACAGCCTGACGGCCCAGAGGCGGCTCGTGGAGGCGGGATTCGGCGTCGCGCTGATGCCCGAGAGCTTCGTCGCCGCGGCCCTGGAGGAGGGGACCGTTGGCCGGATCGGCGTGGCGGACCTTAAGGCGGCCCGGCCGGTGGCCAGCGTCGTGCGCCGCGGCGGCTACCTCAGCGCGGCGGCCCGGGGCCTGCTGGAACTCCTGGCCACGCGTCCACGGGGATTGCCCGCGCCGCCGATCGCTGATACTTAAGTGAGTGCTTAAGTGAAGGCGACGCCATGACCCTGATCCTGCACGAGCATCCCCTCTCGTCCTTCTGCTGGAAGGCGAAGGTCGCCCTCTACGACATGGGCGTGCCGTTCGAGGCGCGCCTGGTCGAGCTCCACGACGAGGCCTCGCGGGCCGCGCACTACGCCCGCTGGCCGATCGGCAAGATGCCGGTCCTGGAGGACACCGCCCGCGGCCGGGTGGTCCCGGAGACCAGCGTCATCGTGGAATACGCCCAGACCTTCCACGCGCCGTCGGCGGGGATGATCCCCGCGGACCCGGAGGCGGCGCTCCGCGTGCGGCTGCTGGACCGTGTGTTCGACAGCTACGTCATGGAGCCGATGTCCCGGATCGTGGCGGAGAACTTCCGCGGCGGGGAGGATCCCGTCGGCGTGGCCCAGGCCGACGCGCTGCTGGCGAAGTCCTATGACTGGCTGGCGGGCGAGCTGGCCGGCCGGACCTGGGCGGCGGGAGAGGCCTTCACCCTGGCCGACTGCGCCGCCGCGCCTTCGCTCCACTACGCCGACAAGGTGCTGCCCTTCCGGGCCACCCATCCGGCGCTGGGCGGCTACCTCGACCGGCTGGAGGCGCGGCCGTCCTTCGCCCGGGTCCTCGAGGAGGCGCAGCCGGTCATGCACATGTTCCCGGGCCGGAAGGCGGCGTGAACCCCGGCCTCGACGCCCTGTTCCAGGCGCTGGCCGATCCCACGCGGCGGGCGATGCTGGAGCGCCTGAGCCGCGGCCCCGCCTCGGTGAGCGACCTCGCCCGGCCGTTCGACATGAGCCTGCCGGCCGTGGTGCAGCACCTGGCCGTGCTGGAGGCGGCCGGCGTCGTGAAGTCCGAGAAGGTCGGCCGTGTCCGCACCTGCCAGCTCGACGCCGCCGTGCTCAGCCGCGCCGAGCAGTGGATCCACGAACGCCGCACGGCCTGGGAGCGGCGCCTCGATCGCCTCGGCGACTACCTCGCCGCCAATCCCGACCCGCCCAACCCTGATCGCCCTGGGGACGAGACATGACCGACCGCAACGTCGTCCAC
>NZ_DAISJG010000045.1:0-20189 GCF_036821595.1 Phenylobacterium sp. | reverse complement strand
AGGAACGGCAGCAGGTTCTCGCGGCTGAGCGAGGGCCGGCCCCAGAACCGCTGGCCCTGCACCTCCCCCGTCGCCGGGTCCATCGCGACCTGGTTGTAGTCCAGCGGCCGGGCCTTGCCGGTGGCTGGGTCGGGCCTCGACTCCACCCCGAACAGCACCGCCTCGCCGGGCTCCAGGGCGATCGGCGCCCAGGTCACCTGCAGCTCCGGCCGCGCCCGCTCCAGCGCCTGGGCCAGCGCCAGGGTCGGTATCGCCGGACCCTCGGTGCGGGCATCGTAGAGCCCGGGGTTCAAGGCGCCGTCCAGCTCGTGGTCCCACGAGATCACCGCCCCCGTCAGGCCGGCGATGAACAGGAAGGCCGCGGTCGAAAGCCCCAGCCAACGGTGCACCGCCACCCACAACGTCCGCATGCGTCTCTCCTCGGCCGCCCGGCCAAGCTTCCCTTGATTTCCTGCAAATAGGAGTTATTCGCATCAAGAACGCAACTAAGAATCATTCGCATGTATGTCCAAGGGGCCTTTCCGATGCATCTCCGCCGCCGCCTCCTCTCCGCCACCGTGCTGGCCGGCGCGCTCGCCGCCGCCCTGCCCGCCCTTGCCGAGGACGAGGCGGCCACGGTCGCCGAGGTGCTGGTGACGGCGCGGCGCGACGATCGCACCTCAAAGGGCGCGACAGGCCTCGACCTCAGCCTGACCGAGACGCCGCAGGCGGTGACGGTCGTGGACCGCGAATTCATGGACAGCTTCGGGCTCGACGAGGTGAATCAGGTGCTGTCCCTGGTCACCGGGGTGAACGTCGAGGCGGTCGAGACCGACCGGACCTATTACAACGCTCGGGGTTTCGACATCAAAAGCATGCAGGTGGACGGGGTAGGCCTCCCCTTCACCTGGAACGTCGTCGGCGCGCTCGACACCGCGGGATACGAGAAGGTGGAGGTGGTGCGCGGCGCCAACGGCCTGCTCACCGGCACCGGCAACCCGTCGGGCACCATCAACTACGTCCGCAAGCGCCCCACCAACGACTTCCGCGGCGAGGGCGAGCTGACGGTCGGCTCCTGGAGCCGCGTGCGGGGCGAGGTGGACGCCTCCGGGCCGTTCACCGCCTCGGGTCTCTGGGCCGGCCGAGTCGTCGCTGTCGTGGAGGACAAGGAGAGCCACCTCGACCTCTATGGCAATGACCGGACCTTCCTCTACGGCGTGGCGGAAGGCCAAGTGGGCGACAACGCCATCCTCACCGCCGGCTACACCCGCCAGGATAACAAATCCGACGGCGTGCTCTGGGGCGCGCTGCCGATGCAGTACGCCGACGGAACGCAGACCCGATACGACCCGTCCACCACCACCTCCATGGACTGGACGCAGTGGGCTACCCTCTCCAACACCGCCTTCGTCGAGCTGATCTATGCCCTTCCCGGCGACTGGGAGGCCAAGGGCATCGTCACCTACAACGACTTCGACGAGCGCTCGGTGCTCTTCTACACCTACGGAAACCCCGACATTCAGACGGGTCTCGGTCTTTTCGGCTGGCCGGCCAACTACGAGCAGAACTCCAACCGCCTGCTGTTCGACGCCAGCGTCGCAGGCCCGTTCGAGGCCTTCGGCCGCCGCCACGAGGCGATGCTGGGTGTGAGCCTCTCCGACATGCAGTCCGGGTACCTGTCCTATCCTGCGCCGGCCGACCACCCAGCGTGGGGGCCCCTGCCCGCCTTCCCCGGCTGGACGGGCTCCGAGATCGCCGAGCCGGCCTGGGGCGCGCCGCACCAGGAGGCCAACTGGACCTACCGCATGAACCGGCTGTTCGGCGTCGTCCACCTGGATCTCGCGGACAGCCTCAAGGCCATCGTCGGCTTCAACGCCATCGACGTGAAAGCAGAGGGGAACAGCTTCGGGGAGTCCATGGCGAGCGAGGAGGGCGCCGTCAGCCCCTATGTCGGCATGGCCTGGACCTTCGCGCCCGGCCTGTCGCTTTACGCCAGCTACAGCGACATCTTCGAGCCCCAGGGCGAGAGCGACGAGACCTTCCGCCCGCTTGGGGCCGCCCGGGGCGACAGCTACGAGGCAGGGGTGAAGGGCGAGTGGATGGGCGGGCGGCTCTACGCCGCCGCCATCGTCTTCAAGGCGCGGCAGGACAACTACGCCGAATACGCCGGCGCGACGCCCGAGGGCATCAGCTACTACCGTGGCGTCGACACCCGATCCAAGGGCGTGGAGCTGGAGGTGGCGGGCGAGGTCGCTCCGGGCCTCAAGCTTTCCGGCGGTTACACCCAGCTGGAGATCGAGGGTCGCGAGGGCGAGGACGTGCGCACCTTCATCCCGCGCAAGACCCTGGTCCTCTCCGCCGTCTGGCGCCCCCCGGCGGTCCCGGAGCTGGAGCTCGGCGGCAATCTCAAGTGGCAGGACGAGATCCACCTTGAGAACTGGCTGGGCGCCATCCGCCAGGAGAGCTACGCGACCCTCAACCTGGTGGCCGCCTGGCAGGTCACCGACCGGGTCAAGGCGACGGTGCGCGTCAACAACGTCACCGACGAGGCCTACCTGGCCAGCCTCTACTGGGACCAGGCCTTCTACGCCCCGACCCGCAACGTGCAGGCGAGCCTGCGCTACAGCTTCTAGCCAGGAGAGCGGCCGCGCCCCTCCCTCCCCGCTCAAGGGGGCGGGAGGGGCGCAGTTTGTCCACGCGCAAAGTCGCGGCCGCCGCGCACCCCTAGGGTCTGCCGCAAACCGGAGCCCCCCATGACCGCCGAGACCCAGGACATCCCCGCCTATCCGTTCGACGCCCGCGGCGTCGCCAAGCGCTTCCGCCACGCGGCCATCTTCGGCGCGCTGGAGGCGCTGGGCCCGGGCGAGGCGATGCGGTTCGTGAACGACCACGACCCGCTGCCGCTGCTGGCGCAGCTCGACGCCCGCTTCGGCGAGACCCTGCAGGTGGAGTACCTGCAGCGATCTCCGGCCGGAGTGATCATCGACTTCATCCGGCTGGCCTGAGGCCGGCCCGCCCCGCCGGAGGCCCCCATGGCCTGGATCTCCACCAAGACCTACGGCGCGGAGCGCGGCCTGACGTGCGCCTTGCGCCAGTGGCCCGCCGACAGCCATTGCGCCCTGCTGCACGGCTATTCGCTGGCCTTCCGTTTCACCTTCGCCGCCGAGCAGCTCGACGCCCGTGGCTGGGTGGTGGACTTCGGGTCCGGCGGCTTCGGGGCGATCCGGGAATGGCTTCACGCCACCTTCGACCACACCCTTCTGGTGGCTGAGGACGACCCCGCCCGCCCTGAGCTGGCTCAACTGCAGGAGCTCGGGCTTGCGCGGATTCAGATTGTGCCCGGGGCAAGCTGCGAGATGCTCGCCCGCTTCGTGTTCGAAGCGGCCCAGCCGATGATCGAGAAGACCACCGGCGGCCGCTGCTGGATCGCCGAGGTGGAGTGCCGCGAGCACGGCGCCAACAGCGCCATCTACCGCAATCCGGACGCCGTCCTTCGCGAGGTGTCGGCGGAGGCGCTCACGGCGCTGGCAGCGCAGCTGGGTTAACCCTGCAACCTGTCGCCCAGATGAACGGGGGGCTCCGGAGGGGTTCAGACCGTGACCGTTAGGTTCGTCCTCAGCATCGCCGATGTCGCCCAGGTCAGGGCGCCCGGCGCAGGCAGAGGAGTTGAGCCATGAAGAAGACGATGACCAAGGTTGCGGTCGCCCTTACGGCCGCCGGTGCGCTCGCCCTGCCGGCCAGCCAGGCCGCCGCGGGCACGTCCAAGACCGAAAGCGCCCTGATCGGCGCGGTGCTGGGCGGCGTCGCCGGCGCGGCGGTCGGCAACGGCAAGACCGAGTCCATGGCGATCGGCGCGGTGGCCGGCGCGGCCCTGGGCTACGCTGTGGACAAGAGCAACGACCGCAAGACCTACCGCAGTTCCCGCTATCGGACGACGCAGCCCTACTACGGCGCCCGCTACCCGTCCGACAGCCGCGCGTACTACGGCCGCACCAACAGCCGCTACGGCTATGATCGCTACGGCTACGATCGCTACGGCTACCGCCGCTAGCACCGTCTCCGAGCAGAGGGCGCCGCGCCAGCGGCGCCCTTTTCGTCAGGCGCCCCCGGTCTGGGACAGGCTCAGCACGTTGCCGTCCGGGTCCGGAAACCAGGCCACCTTGGTGCGCCCGTCGGGCGAGCTCCAGATTCCCAGGTCGTCCTGGCCCATGCCGTCGTAGACCGTGAACACCACGCCCCGGTCCCGCAGGTCCCTGGCCACCGGCTCCAGATCCGGCACATTCCAGCCGAACACCGGGTGGGGATGAGGCTGGTAGTCCGGCAGCACGGTGATCCGCAACAGGGCGCCGCCCGCGAGCAGGAAATCCCCGAATTCGTCCGCCGCGTGCATCGGCATGCCGAGCGTGTCGCGATAGAAGGCGAGCGCCCGCTCGCGGTCGGACACCTGGATGAAGGCGACCGCCTGCCCCGGCAATGGCGTGTTCATCCCACCTCCGCTGCTCCCAGCAACGAGACCGAGCATGGCGCCGCTGGCGCCCGCCGCCAAGCTGGCCGCAATCGCGCTCAACGAAAAGCCCCGCCGTCCGGTGAGGGACGGCGGGGCTCTCGGGATAGCCTCGGCCGCGGCTCCGCTCCGCGGCTGGGGAATGTCCTTACGGGTTGGTAGCCGGAGCCTCGGTGGTCGGCGTGTTGGCGGTGGTGGCGCCGCCGTCGGCGTTGCCGGCCTGTTGCTCGATGGCGTCGGCCTGGGCGTTCAGCGCGCTTTCCTGCGCTTCGTTCGGGGTGGCGGCGGCCTGGGATTCCAGGGCGTCGGCCTTGGCCTCGGCGGCCTTGTCGGCTTCGCTGTTGGTGCAGGCGGCGAGGCTGAGGGCCGCACAGGCGGCCGCAATCGCGGTGATAGCGCGCATCGGAAGTCTTCTCCTTTGATAGGTTCCCCTATCCTGGTTGAGCGCACGAAACCGTGATCGGTTTCACGGCCAAGCCGATTTTTATCGGGCGATGCTCCGTCCGAGCAGATCCGTCCAGCGCCAGCGGCCCGAGCCCAGCACCAGCCTGGGCGAGCCGGGCCCGTCGGCCATGGAGAGCACCACCCGCCCCTCCACCGGCTCGCGGCGGCAGGCCTCGGGGGCGAAGCCCACCTCCATGATGATCGCCTGGCGCACGCCGGCCAGGCCCTTGCCCGCCTGGGCGCCGCTCCGCACCCAGTCGCCGTCCCAGACCAGCACCGCGGCCTTGCCTGCCCCGACCACCGAGCGCTGCGCCTCGGCGGCGGCGGCGCGCACCTCCGGATCTTCCCGCAGCGCCGCCTGCAGGCGACGGACCATGTCGCAGGTCTGGCCCGTCCCCTCCCTCCCGGCCCCACCGCCGCCCACGCCCGATCCACCTCCGGCGGTGATCGCGCCCGCCAGCTGCGACTCCGACAGCCCTGGGACCGGCTGCGGCGCAGGCGTGGCGGGCAGGACCACCGGCGTCACCTCGGGCGGCAGGGGTACGGGCCTGAGGGCGCGGGGCGGGGCCGGCCTCGGCGGTTCGGGACGGACCGGCGGCGAAGGCGAGGCCCTGGCGGGCCCTGCGGCGGCCGGCTCCGGCTCCAGCGGCGGCGGCGGAGGCGGGGTCACGAGGCTCAGCACCACCGGATCCGGCAGGTGCGCCATCTCCGTCGGCGCGTCGCCGCGCGTGGCCAGGAAGACCAGCGGGATCGCAAGGTGCAGGGCTAGGCTCGCCCCGCCGGCGGCCCAGCGCCGACGACGGGCGCGCCGCAAGCGCGCCGCCCGGTCCGTCGCCGGCCTGGGGCTCTGCGTCTCCATCCCCGCCTCTGGACCACGGGCTCGCGTCAGGATCGTGGCGCCGCGCCGCATGGCAGACGGTACAGCCAAGCTGCCGTCTTCCGGCCACGCTCGCGTCATGAGGCCGCCACCGGCCGAACGGCACGTACACATTGGCGTGAGCCTTGGGGGTGGGGACTTTGCTGAAAGGAAACGCAAATTGACCCACGCAAGAACTAGGATGGTGGCCGTGACGGGCGCGGTCGCGATGGCCGGGCTGCTGGCGAGCGGCTGCGCCAGCCACCGCTTCGTCCGTGACCAGGTGGCGGTCGTCGATACCCGCGTCACCGGGGTGGAAGGCACCGCCGGCGAGGCCCTGGCCCGCGCCAATGCCGCCCACAAGCTGGCCGAGGGCAAGTTCCTCTACGAGGTCGTCCTGTCCGACGACTCCGTGAAGTTCCCCGTCGACCGCCACGCGCTCTCGCCCGAGGCCGAGGCCCGGCTCGCGGAGTTCGCCCAGCGGCTGAAGTCGGAGAACCGCAACGTCTACCTGGAGATCCAGGGCCACACCGACGCCACCGGTCCCGAGGCCTACAACGACCAGCTTGGCGAGGCCCGCGCCGAAGCCGTGCGCAAGTACCTGAGCCAGCAGGGCGTGGCGCTCAACCGGATGGCCACCATCTCCTACGGCGAGGAGGCCCCCGTGGCCCCCAACGACACCCCCGACGGCCGGTCGCAGAACCGGCGCGTGGCGATCGTCGTCCTGAGCTGAGGCCGTCCTGAGCTGAGGTCCGGCGGCGGCTCCCTGGGACGGAGGAGCCGCCGCCGATCCTGTTGTCAGGCCTTGCGCACGAACTCCGCGCGCAGCACCAGGCCCCTGATGCCCTCGTGACGGCAGTCGATCTCCTGCGGATCGCCGGTCAGGCGGATGGAACGGATCACCGTGCCGCGCTTTAGCGTCTGGCCGGCGCCCTTGACCTTGAGGTCCTTGATCAGGGTCACCGCGTCCCCGTCGGCGAGCAGGTTGCCCGCCGAGTCGCGCACCTCCACCTGGCCGGCCACCCTGGCCTTATCGGCCGCCTCCGCCGCACTGATCCACTCGCCCGTGGCCTCGTCATAGACGAACTCGCCGTCGCTCATCGCACCCTCCCGGAGATCCCCAGCCGCGGGTTTAGCTCCCGCCGCCCCGCATGTGCTAGGCTGCATCGATGAGCGACCCTTCCGACGACGGCCCGGCCGAGACCCCGATGCAGCGGGCCTTGCGCCTGAAGAAGGCGGCGCTGGACGCCCAGCCGAAGCCGCCTCGCGGCGGCCGCTTCCAGCGCGAGCAGACGGCCCGCGTCGCCGCCGGCGCCTCCAAGCCCTGGATGAAGAAGTAGATGGCCGGCCTGAAGGACAAGCGCGGCTTCATCGACAAGGACCGCCTGGACCTCTCCGAGCGCAAGGCGGTCGAGTACTGGATGAAACGCTGGGGCGTCACCCGGGACCAGCTCACCGCCGCCCACCGCAAGGTCGGACGGCTCACCAAGGACATCGCCGCCGAGCTCGGCAAGCGCCGCTGAGGCGACGCGGTCAGGGCCCGCGCCCCAGCATCCCGACGTACAAGGCTTCCAGGGCGGCCACATAGGCCGGGGTGTCGAACACCGGCGACCGTTCGCGCGCGGCCGCCACTTTCCGGCGGATCGCCCCCAGCGCAGCCGGCTCGGCGAGCAGACGCCGCGCCCGGTCCAGGTAGTCGTCGGCGTCGATGGCGACGAGTTCCGGCAGGTCGGAGGCCCGCAGCAGGCTCGCCGCGACCCGGCCGGCGAAGGTGTCGCCTTCCCGCGTGAGCAGCGGCAGCCCGGCCCAGAGGGCGTCGCTCGCCGTTGTGTGGGCCGAGCAGGGCCAAGTGTCCAGGAATAGGTCGGCGTGCGCCAGCCGCTCCAGGTGTTCCGCCGGGCGCGCGGCCGGGGCGAACACCAGCCGGGCGGGATCGACGCCGTGGCCCCGGGCCTCCCGGCCGAGGTTGCGGGCCGCGTCGCGGTCGTCCTGCAGCAGCCAGAGCACCGCCCGTGGCGTCTCCGCCAGCAGGCGCATCCATAGGCCGAAGACCTCCGGCGTGATCTTGTAGGAGGCGTTGAAGCTGGCGAGCACCAGCGCGTCCTCCGGCAGGCCGTGGTCGAGGCGCCGCGTCGGCGGCCCCGGACGCCGTGTCCGGTCGTTGGGCTGGTAGCAGCCGGGCAGTCGCGCCACCCGCTCGGCGTAGAGCCCCTCCTCGCCCGGCCGCACGAGGACCGGATCGGCCACGATCCAGTCGATGAAGGCCGCCCCCAGGGTCATGGGATAGCCGAGGTAGCTCACCTGCACCGGCGCCGCGCCGTGGGCGAAGATCTCCGGCCTGGAGCCGGCGGTGAGCCCCTTCAGGTCCACCGCGATGTCGAGGCCGAGCCCGCGAGCCATGCCGGCCACGTCGGCGTCCCCGATCCGCCGCACGTCGTAGAACCGGTCGAACCCCGACTTCAGGCGGGCCTGCAGGGCGTCGCCAGTGTCGGGTCCGAAGGAGAAGGCCGTCACCTCGAAGCGGCTGCGGTCGTGCAGCTCGACCACCTCAGCCAGCAGGCGGCCCGTGGCGTGGTCGTGGAAATCCGCCGAGAAATAACCCAGCCGGATCCGCGCCGACGGAGGCGGCGGCGTCCGAACTCGCACAGCCGCGCTGGTCGCGGCCATGTAGGCCTCCGCGCAGCGGCGCTGGATGTCGGGCCCCACCGGCACTGCCACCAAGGGGAACGGCGCGCTGGCGGGCGCCCCGGCGTCGATCCGACCGGCGAGGTCCGCCACGGCCGCGTCGAAGCCGTCCCACCGGCAGGCGCGCATCCGGGCGTGCAGCCGGTAGCCGGCCAGGAACGGCTCGTCCGGACGGCGCGCGAAGGCCGCGTCATAGGCCTCCGCCGCCTCACCCCAGCGGCCGAGAGCCCCGAGCGCGTGCCCCCTCACCATCCGCGGCCGGGCCGCGTCCGGAGCAGCCAGCGCCGCGCGGTCCGCCCAGTCCAGCGCCTCGGCCGGCCGCGCCAGCGCCAGGCACGCCCGACCCGCGTTCATCAATCCCGCGTCGCCGGCCTGAGCGAAGGCCGCCAGGGCCTCGGCGAACCGCCCGAGTCCCATCAGCGCGTTCCCGCGGGCGTTCTGGGCGGTGGCCAGGTCTGGCTCGATCCCCAGCGCCCTGTCGGCGCTGGCGAGCGCCTGCGACCATCGCTTCAGGTCGTTGAGCAGGTTGGCGCGGTTGGCGAGGACCAGCGGCGCCTCCGGCTCGAGCGCCAGGCAGGCGTCGTAGATGGCCAGGGCCTCCGCGGGGCGGCCGAGCCTCCGCAGGATGGCCCCGAGGTTAGCCGCAGCCTCCGCCTGCCCTGGCGCGAGCCACAGGACCTCGCGATAGGTGGCGGCCGCCGCCTCCAGGCGGCCGGACGCATGGCGCCGTTCGGCCTCGGCCAGGCGCTCGGCGACGTCGGCGGGGAGCTGGGGGAGGCTCGGCATCGGCGCGGAGGAAGTCCAGGCGCCTTCCCGCGTCAACCAATTTTGTCCCGATACGGAATATCCGTGTTCGGTGGATTTCGTTCGCTCGGCGGGCGGCGCTGAAATGCCGCGTTTGCCTAACGGCCCGGCGGAGCCATGATCGTCACGCAGGTGAGACGGGCGCCGGCAAGACGATGTGACGCGCCCGGGATTCCTCGCCTCATGCAGCTTGACCTTACGAGCCTCAGCGCTTCGGAGCTCCGGAGCCTCCTGGACTCCGCCCGCGGCCGCGGCCAAGCCGCCCAGTCCTATCAGATCCTGCAGGAGATGGCCCGGCGTCGCGAGGGCGATCCGAAGCCCCCTGGCCGCCGCCGTCCGGCCGAGCCCAGGTTCATCGAGCTCGACCTCGGCGACCCGCTGGAGCGTCGGGACGAGGACGACCAACTGGCCATGCCAGACCCGCCGGCGTCGACGGCGGAGGCTGACGGCGACGCCGACCCGCTCGCCGGCCTCACCCTGGCCAGCCCGCCGCCGGGACCGCCTGCGAAACGCCCGCGCGGGCGCCGCGGTCCGCCGGCACTGGTGGTGTTCGCCGCCGGCGCATCGGTGGGTGTCGCCGCCGGGGTGGCGCTCGCCATGTGGACCGGCGTCGGCGCCTCCCGCGCCCTGTCTCCTGCGCCGCCGGCGGCCCAGGCCGCCGCGGTCCAGCAACCGGCCGGCCTTACGTCCGCCGTCGCCGAGATCGGCCCGTCGCCCGCCGCGCCGGTTGAGACCGCCGCTGCGGACGCGCCCGCGCTGGAAGGACTCGACGTCGTGCTGACCCCGCCGGAGTTCCCCGACGCGCTGAAGGAGGCCACCGCCGGCGCTCCCGAACGGCTGTCCGCGGCCGGACCCGACGCCTGTTCGTCGGAGCCGACGCCGGCCGACCGCGCGATCTGCGCCGACCCGGCGCTGCAGCGCCTGCAAAGGGAGCTCCGCCAGGCCTATGCCGAGGCGCTCGAGGCCCACGCCGACCGCAGCCTGCTGCGCCAGCGCCAGCTGGTCTGGCGGGACGCGCGCAGCGGGGTGGACGATCCCGAGCGGCTGGCCGGCCTCTACGAGCAGCGGATCCGCAAGCTTGTCGCCGCGACCGCCGACGCCCGGCGCCAGCGGCCCTAGGAGGCCGCCGCCGCCACCTTGTCCTGGGTCTTGGACTCGAAATCGGAGGCGTCGTGGCGCTCGTGCAGCTGGCTGGCCGGATCCCCCCAAGTGCGGTTGACCATCCGCCCACGCTTCACCGCCGGCCGCTCGGCGATCTGGTCGGCCCAGCGGATCACGTTCTTGTACTCGTGCACCGACAGGAATTCTCCGGCGTCGTAGAGCACGCCCTTCACCAGGCCGCCGTACCAGGGCCAGACGGCGATGTCGGCGATTGTGTACTCGCTTCCCGCCAAGTACTCAGCCTCGGCCAGCCTACGGTCCAGCACGTCGAGCTGCCGCTTGGTCTCCATGGCGAAGCGGTCGATGGCGTATTCGAACTTCTCCGGCGCATAGGCGTAGAAGTGGCCGAACCCGCCGCCCAGATAGGGCGCGCTGCCCATCTGCCAGAACAGCCACGACAGGCACTCGGCCCGCGCGGCGCCGTCCTGCGGAAGGAAGGCCCCGAACTTCTCGGCCAGGTGCAGCAGGATCGCCCCGCTCTCGAACACCCGGACGGGCTCGGGCCCGGATCGGTCCATCAGCGCCGGGATCTTGGAATTGGGGTTCACGGCGACGAAACCGGAGCCGAACTGGTCGCCGTTGCCGATCACCGTCAGCCAGGCGTCGTACTCCGCGCCCGCATGTCCGGCCGCCAGCAGCTCCTCGAACATCACCGTCACCTTCACCCCGTTGGGCGTGGCGAGGGAGTAGAGTTGGAAGGGGTGCTTGCCGACCGGAAGGTCCTTGTCCTGCGTCGGCCCGGCCACCGGCCGGTTGATGTTGGCGAACCGGCCCCCGTTCGCCCTGTTCCAGGTCCACACCTTCGGCGGCGTATAGGCGGCTGTCTCGCTCATGCTCGGCTCCTGATCGGCTGATCGGCGCCGACCCATCCGCAGCGCCGCATCCGATGTGGGGCGCCCCAGGGCCTTTGACCAGCCCGGCGGTCGTCGCGGAGCCTAGCCTTCGCCCTTGGAGGACGCGGCGCAGATAGCTTCCAGGTGGCTCTTGATGTTGCGGGGCGACAGGAGCGCGTCGACGGCGCGGCAGCCGTCCTCGTTCAGCTGGCGCCGGAGCTGCGCCAGGTTGGCGTACCGGCCGGTGCGGGCCAGGGCGTACGCCCGTTCGATGGTCGAGAGGGTCATGATGATCTGATCCGCATATGAAAAAGGCGGCCGGCTTTCGCCCGCCGCCCTGTCCATGACCCGCCGCTCACGCGGCGGGAGGCGTCTTAGGCCGCTTGCAGCTGGCCAGCGGACATCTTGCCGCTGCGCTGGTCGCGTTCCATCTCGAAGCCGAGCTTCTGGCCTTCGTGCAGCGAGCCGAGGCCCGCGCGCTCGACCGCGGAGATGTGGACGAACACGTCCGCGCCGCCGTCGTCGGGTTGGATGAAGCCGAAGCCCTTGGTGGGGTTGAACCACTTCACGGTGCCGGTAGTCATGATAATCACCATATATAGTGCGAGTTGTCGCACGCCCCGGACAGGGCGCGAGATCAGAAAGTCGGAGAGGGTCTAGGCAGGCTCGGGCTCGATCCGAAGAACAAGCGTGGAGAGCAACCGAACCGAAAACGATATTCGATAACTCCTTATCTCACACTTCGCGGCCGGGCGCCAGGAATTTCTCCGGTGCAGGCTGAATCCCCCGGCCGCGCCGTTCCCGACAGCCGCTTTTTCTTGGCCCGCCGGGACCCGCCCGGCCGCGCCGCTAGGGCGGCCCGTCCACGAGCACCAGCCGGCTGATCGTCGTCCGGCGGCGCACCTCGAACAGCGTCCGGCAATCCGGATCGGCGAGGAACGCCTCGGCGTCCGCCCGCGACGGAAATTCGATGACCACCAGCCGCTGCGGGCGCCAGTCGCCCTCCACCACCGTCGGCTTCGCGCCCTGCACAACATAGCGGCCGCCGTGCCGACCGATGTGCGCCGGGATCGCCGCCACATAGGCCATGAAGTCCCTGAGGTGCGTCACCTCGAAGTCGAGCACCAGATAGGCCTTCATCCCGCACGCTCCGGTCCGCCGCGCGCCGCCACCGCATCGCCGCCCTAGCCTACATGCCTGGACGCATCCCGTGCTGAGGGTGTGTTGCTGACAAGCCCTGGCAGCAGCGCCTCGCTACTCCGGGCGCCGAACGGAAACACGGAGAACGGACGATGGGCGACTTCGGCTTTCAGACCGGGGAGTGGCGCGTACGCCACCGCAAGCTGAAGCAGCGGCTGGTCGGCTCATCGGAATGGGTGGAATTCGCCGGGACCTGTCGAGCCTTCGAGGTCATGGGCGGCGACGCGAACGTCGAAGACAACTTCCTCGACGATCCCGCCGGAGCCTATCGGGCGGCCGCCTTCCGCCGCCGCGATCCCGAGACCGGCCAGTGGTCGATCTGGTGGCACGACGGGCGCTCAGGCGCGTTGGAGTCGCCCGTGCAGGGCGGTTTCCAGGATGGCCTCGGGACCTTCCTCGCCAAGGACACCCTGAACGGCCGGCCGATACTCGTCCGCTTCGTCTGGTCCGACATCACCGTGACCACGGCGCGCTGGGAGCAGGCGTTCTCGGCCGACGACGGCGCGACCTGGGAGGTCAATTGGGTCATGACCTTCGAGCGCGTGGCGTAATCGCCGACAATCCTGCGGCTGCTTCGCGCCAAAGGCAGACGATCCCCCTCTTAACCCCCCCTTCACCATGCCGGCCGCATCCGTCACCCTGGTGAACAGATGACGAACGCGATTCGCCCTTCCGGTCCGGCGCCCGTGCGCATCCTGGGCCTCGATCCCGGCCTCCGCCGCACGGGGTGGGGGGTTGTGGCGTGCGAGGGCGCCAGGCTCTCCCACGTGGCCCACGGGGTGATCACGCCGGACACGGCCGCCCCCTTCGCCGAGCGGCTGTTGACGCTCTTCGAGGCGATCTCCGAGGTCATCGCCCTGCACGCGCCGCACGAGGCCGCCGTGGAGGAGACCTTCATGAACAACAACGCCGCCTCCGCCCTCAAGCTCGGCCACGCCCGGGCCTGCGCCATGCTGGCCCCGGCGCGAGCCGGGCTCACCGTCGCGGAATACGCCGCCACCGTGGTGAAGAAGGCGGTGGTCGGCACCGGCTCGGCCGACAAGGCGCAGGTCGGCTTCATGATCGCCCGCCTGCTCCCGGCGGCCGGCAGGACCACCGCCGACGCCGCCGACGCGCTGGCCGTGGCCATCGCCCACGCCCACGCTCGCACGGCCCGCGGCCACACGGCCCGGGCGGCCCACCGGGCCGCCTGAGCCGCACGCCGCGCCGGGCCGCCGCCTACATGGCGCCGCGGATCGTCTCGCCGCGCCGGCGGTGGTCGCGCCGCTTGCCCAGCTCGCTCTCGAGCACGCGGGACAGCTTGGCGAGCGCTCCCGCCACCGCCTCGTCGATGGAGCTGCCGTGATCGCTGGCCGCCAGCGGGCCGGAGCCGGCCGGCCGCGCCTCGATCGAACAACGCTTGTCGCCGGGGCCGGATCGCGAGCCGTTCTCGTCGGCGAGGAACACTTCCACATGGGTGAGCTGACCCTGGAACCGGCGCAGGGCCTTGCGCACGGCGGCTTCCACCTGGCCGGCGACGCTCTCGGTCCCCGGCAGGTGGTTGTCGGTGTTCACCAGCACCTGCAGGCCGCGCTCGGCCCCGGCCGGAGCGGAGACATCGGCCGCGTCGTCGCCTCCGGCCTCCTCAGCGTCCTGGAAGCTCCGCGCCTCCTCGCCGACCTCGGTGTCGTCCTCCAGCCGCGCGGCGTCGGCCGCCCGGTCGTTGCGCGAGCGGTTCTTGCGCCAGGCGCGGGTGTCCGTCGGGCTGGGGCTGTCGGTGGCGTGGGACTTGGAGCTGCGCACCCCGTCCACGTGGCTGTGCTTCTCGTCCCGCTCGCCGCCGCCGCCGGACACCTGGCTGACCCGCGGCCGGGAGCCCACAGCGCCTTCCGGCGGTCCGACTACGGGGTCCGGCATCGGCTTGGTGGCGTCCTCGTGGCTCGCGCCCGGGCCGCCCCAGCGGATGGTGTTCGGGTGCTTCTCGGGCATGGCGGTCTCCTCGTGGTTGCCGGGATCCCGGCGGAGCGGGCTCCGGCCGGGTCTTGCCAACGCGCGACGCCGCGTGAACGTTCTGCAGCAGCCGGGATGCGGGCCGCCGTTCACGTTTGATCAAGGCTGTTGACCTGATCTAGGCAGGCTGGAACAGATGCCGAACATGATTCCCCGAGCCCATCGCCTCTCCGCCGGATCGCCCAGATGATCGGCCGCCTGCACGGGATCGTCGCCGAGGTCGACGAGGAGGAGGCCCTGATCGACGTGGCCGGGGTCGGCTACGTCGTCCGATGCGGCGCCAGGACCCTGTCGCGCCTGCCCGAGGTCGGCGGCGAGGCCGTCGTGCATGTGGAAAGCCAGTGGGGCGAGCAGACCGGCCTGACCCTCTACGGCTTCCTTGGCCGCGAGGAGCGACGCGCCTTCGTGATCCTGAAGACCATCCAGGGTGTCGGGCCGAAGGCGGCGTTGGCGGTGCTCGACGTGCTGAGCCCCGCCGAGCTCGCCGCCGCCTGCGCCCGCGACGACAGGGCCGCCGTGGCCCGCGCGCAGGGGGTGGGGCCGAAGCTCGCCCAGCGCATCGTGCTGGAGCTGAAGGGCAAGCCGATCACCGAGGGCCCCGTCGCCGCCTTCCACGCCACGGCCGCCCCATCCGTCCCCGTGAAGCCGTCGGCCTCCGGCGAGGCGGTCGCGGCGCTCATGGGTCTGGGCGTCGCCGAGCCCGCCGCCCGCCGCGTCGTCGAACAGGCCTCCCTCCGGCTTGGCGAAGACGCCGAGGTCCAGGCCCTCATCAAGGCCGGCCTCCAGGAGCTGGGGCGGTGACCCGCCTCGTTTCCGGCGACGCGCAGCCCTTGGAGGGGCAGGACCGGGCGCTCCGGCCGCAGACGCTGGCCGAGTTCGTCGGCCAGAAGCAGGCGAAGGCGAACCTCTCCGTCTTCATCGACGCCGCCCGCGGCCGGGGTGAGGCGCTGGACCATGTGCTGCTGTTCGGCCCGCCTGGGCTCGGCAAGACGACGCTCGCCCAGATCGTCGCCCGCGAGCTGGGCGTGAACTTCCGCGCCACCTCCGGCCCCGTGCTCGCCAAGGCCGGGGACCTGGCGGCCATCCTCACCAACCTTGAGCCGCGCGACGTCCTGTTCATCGACGAGATCCACCGGCTGGCGGCCAACGTCGAGGAGATCCTCTACCCGGCCATGGAGGACCACGTCCTCGACCTGGTGATCGGCGAAGGCCCCTCGGCGCGCTCCATCCGCATCGACCTCGCCCCCTTCACCCTGGTGGCCGCGACGACCCGGGCGGGCCTTCTGGCCACGCCGTTGCGCGACCGCTTCGGCATCCCGCTGCGGCTCGAGTTCTACACCCACGAGGAGCTTTCCCAGGTGCTCACCGGCGCCGCCGGCAAGCTCGGCCTGTCGCTGGCGCCGGAGGGCGCGGCCGAGATCGCCCGGCGCTCGCGCGGCACGCCCCGGGTGGCCGGCCGTCTTCTGCGCCGGGTGCGCGACTTCGCGGCGGCCGACGGCTCCACGGTGATCGACCGCAAGGCCGCCGCCTCGGCGCTCGCACGGCTCGACGTGGATGAGCACGGGCTGGACGCGCTGGACCGCCGCTACCTCCGCGCCCTTATCGAGAACTATGGCGGCGGGCCCGCGGGCGTGGAGACGCTGGCCTACGCCATCGCCGAGGCGCGCGACGCGGTGGAGGACGTCATCGAGCCCTTCCTGTTGCAGCAGGGCTTCCTGCAGCGCACGCCGCGCGGCCGGATGGCCACGGCGCGCGCCTACGAGCACCTGGGCCTGACCGCGCCGCCCGCGCCCCAGGCCCGTGGCGTCGAGCCCGACCTGTTCGACAAATAGTGACCCGGGCATAACGCCCGCATGTTCACCGTTCCTCGCCGGGAGCCGCTAGACTCACGCCCGATGGATGCGAATCAACCCTCCGCCGGCTGGCTCGAAGGTCGCGAGCACGTGCTGCCCGTGCGCGTCTACTACGAGGACACCGACTTCACCGGGGTGGTCTACCACGGCAACTACGCCCGCTTCTTCGAGCGCGGCCGCAGCGACTTCCTGCGGGTGGCCGGGATCAGCCACGCGGCCCTGCTTGAGCGCCCGGACCCAGCCGCCTTCACGGTCGTGAAGCTCTGCATCGAGTACCGGCGCGCTGCCCGCATCGACGACGCCTTGCAGGTGCGCACCCTCTACGAGTCGGTGAAGGGGCCCAGGCTGTTCATCCGCCAGCGGATCGTCCGGGGAGACGAACTGATCGCCACCGCCGACGTAGAGGCTGCCTGCATCGACCTGGCCGGCCGGCCGCGCAAGCCGCCGTCGGGCCTCGTGGAGGCGCTTAGGCCGCTGTTCGCCGAGGCGCCTTAAGTTCGCCGCAGGACCGCGCAAACCACACACTCAAGCCCCTCGCTCCGGAAACCCCATGGATTCAGCCGCCGCCGTCAGCCCCGACACCTTCGACGCCCTCAACCTCTTCCTGCGCGCCGATTGGGTGGTGAAGCTGGTGATGATCGGGCTCGCCGCCGCCTCGCTGTGGTCGTGGACGGTGATCCTCGACAAGCTGTTCCGCTTCGCCGCGCTGAACCGCGAGGCCAACCGCTTCGAGGACGCCGTGGCCTCGGGCCGCAGCCTGGAGGAGATCGCCGCCGAGGCCGGCGAGCGCCCGCGCCACGCCCTTCCCCGCATGCTGCAGGGTGCGCTGAAGGAATGGCGCGACGCCCGTCAGAAGGGCCAGACCGACAGTCAGGCCGCCTTCCTCGTCCAGCGCATCGACCGGGTGCTCGACACCATCATCGCCCGCGAGAGCCAGCGCATCGAGGAAGGGCTGGGCACGCTCGCCATCGTCGCCACCGCCTCGCCCTTCGTGGGGCTGTTCGGCACCGTCTGGGGCATCATGCACGCCTTCCAGTCCATCGCGATCCAGAAGAACACCTCGCTGGCCGTGGTCGCGCCGTCCATCGCGGAGGCCCTGTTCGCCACGGCCATCGGCCTGGTGGCGGCGATCCCCGCCTACATCGCCTTCAACGCCTTCTCGACGAAGGCGGGGAAGTACACCGCCCGACTCGAGGGCTTCGCCGACGACCTCTCCACCGCCATCCAGCGGCGCCTGGCGGAGCGGGTCTGAGATGGGGCTTTCGGCCAACGACGCCTTCGCCGCCGGCGGCCGCCGCAACCGCCGCCGCTACGGCCGCGGCCGGCGCGGCACGCTGTCGGAGATCAACGTCACCCCGCTGGTCGACGTCATGCTGGTGCTGCTGATCATCTTCATGATCTCGGCGCCCCTGCTGACCGCCGGCGTGCCGGTTGAGCTGCCGAAGACCGAGGCCGGCGCCATGCAGGACGAGGCCGAGCCCATCACCGTGTCGATTCAGGCCAACGGCTCCATCTTCGTGGGCGAGGATCCGATCGCGTTCTCGCGCCTGGCCCCCCGGCTGAAGGAGATGGCCGGCCCCGCGACCACCAAGCCGATCTACGTCCGCGCGGACGGCCAGGCATCCTATGAGGTCGTCGCCCAGGTAATGGCCTCGCTCTCCACCTCCGGCTTCACCTCGATCAACCTGATCACCGACACCGGCGGCCCGTCGTCGGGCGCCAGCCCCGAGGAGGCGGCCGCCCCGTGATCCGCAGGGAGCTGTCACCGGCCGCCGCAGGCTCCGTCCTTCTCCACGCCGGGGTAGCCGCGGCCCTGCTCATCTCCTGGCCCTGGACCCGGGACCTGAAGGTGGGCGCGGTGGTGCCGGTGACGATCGTGGCCAATGCGCCGGTGACCGACCTGCGGGCGGCCGAGCAGGCGCCGGTGGAGCAGACCGCCCAGACCGAGCTGCCGGTTCCGGACGCGCCGCCGGAGTCCTCGCCGCCCGAGCCTACGCCCGCGCCACCCGCGCCGCCGACGCCGGCCCCCACCCCGACACCCAAGGCGGCGCCCCCGAAGGCGGCGCCAACGCCCGCGCCGAAAGCCGTCCAGACGCCGGCGCCGAAGACCGCGCCCGCGAAGTCCCAGCCGAAGCCGGCCGAGAAGAGCCTCGATTTCGACGCCCTGCTGGCCAGCATCCCCAAGGCGAAGAGCGCGCCGGCCCGGCCCTCCTCGGCGCAGAAGGGCTCCTCCCAGGCGGAGACGGCCGCCGAGGCGCGACCCAACCTCGGCTCCGGCCTGTCGGCCGCCCAGGCCATGACCGGCCTCGCCGACGAGCTCCAACGCCGCTGGAACCCGAACTGCGAGGTGGAGGGCGGCCGCGAAGTCGTCGTGCGCGTCACCTTCGCCCTCGGCGCCGGCGGCCAGTTGGTCGGCGAGCCTGCCGCCGAGATCCGCGGCGCGCGCAATGCGGTGGCCCAGGCCGCCGCCGACCGTGCGGTGCGGGCCGTCTATGCCGCGTCGCCCTTCCGCAACCTGCCCCGCGAGTTCTACGGACAGCGCGTGGCCGTGAATTTCAACGCCCGCGAGGCCTGCAAGCTATGATCCCCCGGAGCCTATCCATGCGGCTGAAGACCCTGATGCTGGCCCTCGTGGCGGTGCTCGCCGTCGGCGTGGCCGCCCCCGCCGCGCACGCCGAGATCGAGGTCAACGTCAACCGGGGCGATGTCCAGCCCCTTCCCGTCGCCGTTCCCGCCTTCGGCGGCGGCCAGGTGGGGGGCGACATCGCCGGCGTGATCTCCGGCAACCTGCAGCGCTCGGGCCTCTTCCGGCCGCTGGATCCGGCCAGCTTCCTCGAGCGCGACCTGAACGCCGCTGTGCAGCCCCGCTTCGCCGACTGGAAGCAGATTAACGCCCAGGCGCTGGTCAACGGCCAGGTGACCGTGGAAGGCGGACGGCTGCGGGTGGACTTCCGCCTGTGGGACGTGTTCGCCGAGCAGCAGCTGCTCGGTCTGCAGTTCACGTCTTCGCCGGAGAACTGGCGGCGTGTGGCCCACAAGATTTCCGACGCCGTCTATGAGCGTCTGACCGGGGAGAAGGGCTATTTCGACACCCGCGTGGTCTTCGTGGCCGAGAGCGGCGGGCGCGGCGCGCGCACCAAGCGCCTGGCGATCATGGACCAGGACGGCGCCAACCCCTCCTATCTGACCGACGGCTCCTACATCGTCATGACGCCGAGGTTCTCCTCCAACAGCCAGGAGATCACCTACATGGCGCTCCGGCCCGAGGGCTCGTCGATCTACCTGTTCAACCTGGAGACCGGCCGGCGCGAGAGCCTGGGCGATTTTCGCGGCATGGTGTTCGCGCCCCGCTTCTCCGCCGATGGCGGCAAGGTGGCCTTCTCGGTGGAGCGCGGCGGCAACTCCGACATCTTCGTCATGGACCTCCGGAGCCGCCAGACCGCGCGGCTCACCGCGGACCCGGGAATCGACACCTCGGCCTCGTTCTCGCCGGACGGCTCGCGGATCGTCTTCAACTCCGACCGCTCCGGCTCGCCGCAGCTCTACGTCATGGGCGCGGACGGCTCGAACCCGCGCCGCATCACCTTCGGCGGCGGGCGCTACACCACGCCGGTGTGGAGCCCGACGGGCGAATTCATCGCCTTCACCAAGCAGTCCGGCGGCCAGTTCCATATCGGCGTCATGCGCGCCGACGGGACGGACGAGCGGCTGCTCACCTCCGGCTATCTGGACGAGGGCCCGACGTGGGCGCCGAACGGCCGCGTGCTGATGTTCTCGCGCGAAACCCGTGGCGGCGCGCCGAGGCTCTGGAGCGTGGACGTCACCGGCCGGATCCTCCAGCCCGTCCCCTACCCCACCTCGGGCTCGGACCCCGCCTGGTC
>NZ_DAISJG010000044.1:0-20232 GCF_036821595.1 Phenylobacterium sp. | reverse complement strand
CCGGCCCTACGCCGACACCCCCGCCTACCGCGTGGCCGCCCCCGCGCCGCCGCCCCCGCCGGGGTCGAGCCAGGGCCTGGAGGAGCTCGTGGTCACCGCTGGCCGGCGGGCGCAGGAGGTCGGCCTCGACCCGGACTCCATCCGCCTGCCCGTCCAGCCCCCGCTCGAGCGGCTGGAAGGCAGCGCCTGCGTGGTGTTCGGCCTCGGCTAGCCCATAGCCCGCGAGCTCCGCCGGCCAGGGGCCGCCGGAACTCACGCACTGTTACCGACCTTTTCAGACGGGAACCCCGCCTATAGGTTGCCCGGCAACGAGAACAGCCGGGGAGGCGTACGCCCTTGTCGCGTACCTTCGACTTGAACCAGGTCAACACGTCCCTCTTCGACGCCCTGGTCGACGCCAGCCACAAGTACGGGGTGAAGAAGCCGATCCTGGAGGACCAGGAGCGCAACCCCCTCTCCTACCGCGACCTGATCCGCGCCGCCTTCGCGCTCGGCCGCAAGATCGCGGGCCTGACGAAGCCGGGCGAACGGGTGGGCGTCATGCTGCCGGCCAGCGCCGGCGGCGTGGTCACCTTCTTCGCCCTCCACGCCTTCGGCCGCACGCCGACCATGCTGAACTTCACGTCCGGCATCCGGAACCTGCGGGCCGCCTGCGAGCTGGCCGGGGTCAAGCGCGTGCTCACCTCCCATCGCTTCGTCGAGCAGGGCAAGCTGCACGACCTGATCGACGCGCTCGAGACCATGACGGCCGTCACCTACCTGGAGGACGTGCGCGAGACGATCGGCCTGCCCGACAAGCTGTTCGCGGCCGCGGCCGGCGCCTTCCCGAAGCGCTTCCGGGCCCCCACCAGCCCGCAGGACCCGGGCGTCATCCTCTTCACCTCCGGCAGCTTCGGCGCGCCGCGCGGCGTGGTGCTGACCCAGGCCAACCTGGTTGCCAACTGCCGCCAGATCGCCGCCCACATCGACCTCGACCCGGACTGGGTGTTCTTCAACCCCCTGCCGATCTTCCACGTCTTCGGCCTGACCGGCGGGGTGCTCCTGCCGCTGCTCACCGGCATGAAGGCGTTCGAATACCCCTCGCCCCTGCACACCAAGCAGATCCCGCCGCTGGTGAAGGACTCCAAGGCCGCGGTGCTGCTGGCCACCGACACCTTCGTCAACCAGTACGCCCGCGCCGCCGAGCCGGGCGAGCTCTCCGGCCTGAAGTTCGTGGTCTGCGGCGCCGAGAAGGTCCGCGAGGAGACCCACAACCTGATCGCCGAGCGGTTCGGCCCGATCCCGCTGCTGGAGGGCTACGGCGCCACCGAGGCCTCGCCGGTGATCGCCGTCAACAAGCCCACCGACAACCGCCGCGGCACGGTCGGCGGCCTGCTGCCCGGCATTGAGGTGAAGCTGGAGCCGGTGGAGGGCATCCCCGGCGGCGGCAAGCTCTACGTCCGCGGGCCCAACGTCATGGCCGGCTATCTCACGCCCGGAGGCGGGGTCGAGCCCCCGCACGACGGCTGGCACGACACCGGCGACGTGGTCGCCATCTCCGACGACCAGTGGGTGAAGATCCTCGGCCGGGTGAAGCGCTTCGCCAAGGTCGGCGGCGAGATGGTCTCGCTGACCGCCGCCGAGGACCTGGCCTCCGCCGTCTGGCCCGACTGCCGCCACGCCGTGGTCGCCCTGCCCGACCCGAAGAAGGGCGAGCGCCTGGTGCTGGTCACCGACAAGCGCGACGCGGAATCTGCCCCGCTCCTCGCCCACGCCCAGTCGATCGGCGCGCCGGAGATCGCCGTGCCCCGCAAGATCATCCGCGTCCCCGAGATCCCCGTGCTGGGCACCGGCAAGACCGACTACGTCGCCCTCCAGCGCATCGTCGACGCTGAGATCAGAAGGGCGGCCTAGGCCGTCTAAGGAACCACGGAATACACGGACCACACGGACGGGCGCCTCACGACGCGAAGCGCTCGATCCGGGCCTCCGGTGTGGTCCCGAAGTTCACGAGGAGCCCGACCTTGAGCCCTGAAGCCCGCAGGTAGTTGATGGTTTGCGCCCGATGCTCCGGGGCGAACTCGCGCACCGCCTTCAGCTCGACGATCACCTGCTCGAAACAGACGAAGTCCGGCGCATAGCGGTGTCCAAGCTCCCGCCCCCGGTGGGTCAGCTTGAGCTGCGGCTGGGACACGAACGGTATCCCCAGGTGCTCGAACTCGATCGCCAGGGCGTCGTGGTACACGCCTTCGAGAAAGCCTGCGCCGAAGGCGCGATAGACCTCGAACACGGCGCCGCGGATCCGGAACGTCTCCTCGCCGCACAGGAGCCTTCCGTGTGGTCCGTGTATTCCGTGGTTCATTCCTGCAGCCTAGCCGCAGGCACAAACCAGAACAATACATGAACCTAGATGTGCAGGACCTGCCCGAAGGCGTCGAGGGCGGCCTCGTGCATGGCCTCGCTCATGGTCGGGTGCGGATAGACCGTGGCGTGCAGCTCGGCCTCGGTGGCCTCGAGCGTCATGGCCAGCACATAGCCCTGGATCATCTCGGTGACCTCGGCGCCGATCATGTGCGCCCCGATCAGCGCCCCGGTCTTGCCGTCGAACACCGTCTTCACGAAGCCCTCGGTCTCGCCCGAGGCGATCGCCTTGCCGTTCACCTTGAACGGGAAGCGGCCGACCTTGACCTCGATCCCCTGCTCCTTCGCCTGCGCCTCGGTCAGCCCCACCGACGCCACCTGCGGGTTGGAATAGGTGCACCCCGGGATCGGCGAGGTCAGGTTCGTGGGCTTCAGGCCGGCGATGTGCTCAATGCAGTGCACCCCCTCGTGGCTCGCCTTGTGGGCCAGCCAGGGCGGCCCGGCCACGTCGCCGATGGCGTAGAGCCCCGGCACGCCCGTCCCGCCGTGCCCGTCCGTCACCACGTGGGTGCGTTCGATCTTCACGCCCAGCGCCTCCAGGCCCAGGTCCTCGACGTTGCCGACGATGCCCACGGCCACGATCGCCACGTCGCCCGACAGGGTCTCGGCCTTGCCGCCGGTCTCGATCTCCACGGAGACGCCCGTCTTGCCCTTGTTCAGCCGCTTCACGCTGGCGCCGACCCGGAACCTGATGCCGCGCTTCTCGAACGCCTTGTGGGCGGCCTTGGAGACCTCCTCGTCCTCCACCGGCAGGATGCGCGGCAGGGCCTCGACGACCGTCACCTCCGAACCCAGGGCCCGGAAGAAGCTCGCGAACTCGATGCCGATGGCCCCCGAGCCGATGACGATCAGGCTCTTCGGCGCGGCCTTCGGGACCAGGGCCTCGCGGTAGGTCCAGACCCGCTCGCCGTCCGGCTCCAGGCCGATGGCCGGGATCGTCCGGGCCCGCGCGCCGGTCGCCAGGATCACGTGCTTGGCCTGCACCGTCCGCGACCCGCCGGCCTTCAGCGCGACCACCACCTTCGGCGCGGGCGACCCCTTCTCGAGCTTCGCCGTCCCCTCGATCACCTCGATCTTGTGCTTCTTCATCAGGAAGGCGACGCCGGAATTCAGCTGGGCGGCGACCTTGCGCGAGCGCTGCACCACCTTGTCGAAGTCGAAGCCGCGCTTCTCCACCGACAGCCCGTAGTCGGCCAGGTGGTCGAGGGTCTCGTAGACCTCCCCCGACTTCAGCAGCGCCTTGGTCGGGATGCAGCCCCAGTTCAGGCAGACCCCGCCCAGCTCCGCCCGCTCGACGATCGCGGTCTTCAGGCCGAGTTGCGAGGCCCGGATGGCGGTCACATAGCCGCCCGGCCCCGAGCCGATGATGACGACATCGAAATCCATGCGCCGGTCCTCAGACGATCATCGTGATCGGGTCTTCGATCAGGGCCCTGAAGGCGGCGAGCCAGCGCGCGCCCACGGCCCCGTCGACCACCCTGTGGTCGCAGGTGAGCGTGACGGTCATCACCGTCGCCACCGCGATCTGGTCGCCGCGCACGATCGGCCGCTTCTCGCCCGCGCCCACCGACAGGATGCAGCCCTGCGGCTCGTTGAGGATCGAGGCGAACGACTTGATCCCGAACATGCCGAGGTTGGAGACCGAGAAGGTGCCGCCCTGGAACTCCTCCGGCTTCAGCTTCTTGGTCCGCGCCCGCTCGGCCAGGTCCTTGGCCTCGGTGGCGATCTCGGCCAGCCCCTTCAGCTCCGCCTTGCGGATGATCGGGGTGATCAGCCCGCCGGGCACCGCCACCGCCATGGCGATGTCGGCGTGGTGGTGCATGGCGATGCCTTCCGGCGTGTAGGAGGCGTTGGCCTCCGGCACACGCTTCAGCGCGATGGCGGCCGCCTTGATCACCAGGTCGTTGACGCTGACCTTCACGCCCTCCTTCTCCAGGAGGCCGTTGATCTTGGCCCGCGCGGCCAGCAGGCCGTCGATCTCCAGGTCGATGTTCAGCGGGAAGTGCGGCACGTCGCGGAAGCTGTCGGTCATCCGCCGCGCCACGGTCTTGCGCATGCCGTCGAGCGGGATGAGGTCGTAGCTACCGGCCGGAATGCCCATCTGTTCCAGGCTCTGGACCTGGCGCGGCTCGGCGCGGGCGGCGGCGGGAGCCTGCGGCGCGGCGGCGGGAGCCTGCGGCGCGGCGGCGGGCGCGCGGGCCTGCCCCGGCTGGGCCTTCTCCACGTCGGCCTTGACGATCCGGCCGTGCGGGCCCGAGCCCTGCAGGGCCGAAAGGTCCACGCCCTTCTGCTCGGCGATCCGGCGGGCCAGCGGCGAGGCGAAGATCCGCGGGCCGCGCGGCGCCTGGAAGGCGGCGGCCTTCACCGGCTCAGGCGCGGGCGCGGGGGCCGGCGCGGCCTTGGCCGGCTCCGGCGCCTTCGCGGGTTCCGGCTTCGGCGCCTCAGCCTTGGCGGGCTCGGCCTTGGGCGCCTCGGCCTGCGCCGGCGCGGCGGCCCCGCCCTCGCCGGCTAGCCGGGCGATCGGCGTGTTGACCTTCACCCCCTCGGAGCCCTCGGGCACCAGGATGTCCTCGACCACGCCCTCGTCGACGGCCTCCACCTCCATGGTGGCCTTGTCGGTCTCGATCTCGGCGATCACGTCGCCGGAGCGGACCGTGTCGCCCTTCTTCACGTGCCACTTGGCGAGCGTGCCCTCCTCCATGGTGGGCGACAGGGCGGGCATGAGGACGTCGATCGGCATGCGCTCTCTCAGGCGTTGGTCTGGGCTTGGGGAAGGCGGGCGCGCGCGGTCACGCCGGCTCCTTCGACAGGTGCGTGAGTTCGTGGGCGTTGGCTTCCCAGTTCTGGCCGTCGAAGGCGGTGAGGTCGAGGCTCACCCCCTCCAGGCTGTCCAGGCAGCGGGCGTTGACGCTCCAGCCGTCGGGGTTGGACCTGGGCCGGTAGAAGCTCTTCACCCCGCACTCGGCGCAGAACAGGTGCTTCGCCACCCGGGTGTTGAAGGTGTACTCGGCCAGCCGCTCCGCGCCCTTGGTGATGCGGAACCGGCTCTCCGGCACGATGACGTGCACGAAGCCCGTCTTGGCGCACATGGAGCAGTTGCAGGTCTGCGCCTCGACGGTCTCGCCCAGCGCCACCTCGAACCGAACCCCGCCGCAATGGCAGCCTCCGGCGCGCCAGGTGAAGGCGTCGGTCATCGGAAGTCTCCGGCATCCGCCCGAGCCGCTGAAGGAGGCTCGCCCCCTTCCTCCTCGATGGAGGAAGGGCCGGGGATGGTGGTGTGCGCAGTGAGATGACGATCAAGGCTCCGTCGGGCGCCGGCGCCCACCAACGCCTTTCCACCCAGCTCAGAGCCCGCACCACCATCCAACCGTTCGCGCTCCTGGCCCAATGCCATCACCACACCCCGCTCATCCCCGCGAAGGCGGGGACCCAGGTGTTTTGCTGTTTCCGCCCATGTCCGACCCGCGCACTCGCCGGCCCGCACGCTGGCCGTGACAAAGCCTGGGTCCCCGCCTTCGCGGGGATGAGCGGGCAGGCGAAGATCACTTGTAGCTCACCCGCTTCGCGGCCTTCACGATCTTGTCGACCGAGGGCAGCGACAGGGCCTCGAGATTGGCGGCGTAGGGCAGCGGCACGTCTTCCTGGCAGACCCGCGCCGGCGGGGCGTCGAGGTAGTCGAACGCCTCCTCCAGCACCCGGGCGCAGACCTCGGCGCCGACGCCCATCGGGCCCCAGCCTTCCTCGACGGTCACCAGGCGGTTGGTCTTCTTCACGCTCTCCACGACCGTGCCGATGTCCATCGGCCGGATGGTGCGCAGGTCCACGACCTCGGCCTCGATGCCGTCGGCGGCGAGCTCCTCGGCGGCCTTGAGCGCCAGGCCGACCATCCGGCTGTAGGCCACGATGGTGACGCCGTCGCCTTCCCGGCGGACCTTGGCCTTGCCGATCGGCACGACCCAGTCGATCCCCTCCGGCACGTCGAACTCCTGGCCGTAGAGCATCTCGTGCTCCAGGAAGACCACGGGGTTCGGGTCGCGGATGGCGGCCTTGAGCAGACCCTTGGCGTCGGCCGCGTCGTAGGGCGCGATCACCTTCAGGCCGGGCACGTGGCCGTACCAGGCGGCGTAGTCCTGGCTGTGCTGCGCCGCCACCCGGGCCGCCGCGCCGTTCGGGCCGCGGAACACCACGGAGGTGTGCAGCTGCCCGCCGGACATGTAGAGGGTCTTTGCGGCGGAATTCACTATGTGATCAATGGCCTGCATCGCGAAGTTGAAGGTCATGAACTCGACGATGGGCTTCAGTCCGGCCATCGCCGCGCCGACGCCGACGCCCGCGAAGCCGTACTCGGTGATCGGGGTGTCGATCACCCGGCGGTCGCCGAACTCCTGCAGGAGGTCGCGGGACACCTTGTAGGCGCCCTGGTACTGCGCGACCTCCTCGCCCATCAGGAACACGTCCGGGTCGCGGCGCATCTCCTCGGCCATGGCGTCGCGCAGGGCGTCGCGGACCGTGGTCTTCACCAGGTTCACGCCGGCCGGGATCTCCGGGTCGGCCAGCGGCTGGGCGGGCGTCACCGCCGCGGGGCCCTCGCCCTCGGGCTGGGGTTTCGCCGCTTCCGGCGGCTGCTTCTCGGGATCGCCGGCCGAGGCCTCCCCCTCGCCCTTGCCGCCGCCGGTGCCCGTCGTCGACGGCTGGGGAGCCGGCTGCTCGGCCGGCTGGGCGGCCGGCGCCGGGCTCGCGGCCCCGCCCTCGCCCGCCAGGCGCGCGATCGGGGTGTTGACCTTCACCTCCTCGGAGCCTTCCGGCACCAGGATGGCCTCGATCACGCCCTCGTCGACGGCTTCGACCTCCATGGTGGCCTTGTCGGTCTCGATCTCGGCGATCACATCGCCGGAGCGGACCGTGTCGCCCACCTTCACGTGCCACTTGGCCAGCGTGCCCTCTTCCATGGTCGGCGACAGGGCCGGCATGAGTACGTCGGTCACTGCGCGGCCTCCGTGTAGACGTCGGTATAGAGCTCGGACGGGTCGGGTTCGGGCGAGGTGCGGGCGAACTCGGCCGCGTCGGCGACGATCTTCTTCACCTCGGCGTCGATCGCCTTCAGCGCGGCCTCGTCGGCGAAGCCCTGCTTCTCCAAGAGCTCCTCCACATGGTCGATCGGGTCGCGGGTCTTGCGGATCTCGTCCACCTCCTCGCGGGTCCGGTACTTGGCCGGGTCGCTCATGGAGTGCCCGCGGTAGCGGTAGGTCTTCATCTCCAGGATGTAGGGCCCGTTGCCCGAGCGGGCGTGCTCGGCGGCCTTGGCGGCGGCGGCCCTCACCGCCAGCACGTCCATGCCGTCCACCTCCTCGCCCGGGATCCGGAACGAGGCGCCGCGCTTGTGCAGGTGGGTCTCCGACGAGGAGCGCTCGATCGAGGTGCCCATGGCGTACTGGTTGTTCTCGATGATGTAGACCACCGGCAGCTTCCACAGCTGCGCCATGTTGAAGCTCTCGTAGACCTGGCCCTGGTTGGCCGCGCCGTCGCCGAAATAGGTCCAGGAGACCTTGCCGTTGTCGCGGTAGCGGTTGGCCAGCGCCAGGCCCGTGCCCAGGCTCACCTGGCCGCCGACGATCCCGTGGCCGCCGTAGAAGTCGGCTTCCGTCGAGAACATGTGCATGGAGCCGCCCTTGCCCTTGGACGAGCCGCCGGCCCGCCCGGTGAGCTCGGCCATGACCTCGCGCGGGTCCATGCCGCAGGCGAGCATGTGGCCGTGGTCGCGGTAGCCGGTGATCACCGGGTCGCCCGGCTGCTTCACCGCCTGTACGCCGACGGCGATGGCTTCCTGGCCGATGTAGAGGTGGCAGAAGCCGCCGATCAGGCCCATGCCGTAAAGCTGGCCCGCCCGCTCCTCGAAGCGGCGGATCAGCAGCATGTCGCGGTAGTAACCGAGCAGCTCGTCCTTCGTGGCCCCTACCCCAGCGTCACCCTTGGGATTCGAGCCATTGGCCTTTCGCCGGCCGGCGCCGCCAGCCTGACCACGCGCCATGCGTCTCTCCGTGATGTCTTTTTTTGCGCTTCTATAGAACCGACGAAGCGGCCCTACGGCTTCATCCGGATCACATAGTCTCTTGGATCGGCGAAGCCTAGCAGGGAGCGCGCCCTTTCCTCCAGCAGGTCGGCCGAAAGGCTCGTGTCGCGCATGAGCTGGGCGCGCATCTCCAGGTCCTGCCGCTGGGCGCGCAGGGCGGCGAGCTCGCGGGACTTGGCCACGAGCGTCGCGTCGCGCTGGTCCGACTGCAGGAGGCCGCCCTCGCCGGTGAAGGCGTGGAAGCCGAAGTAGAAGATCAGGAAGGCCAGCGCTGCGGTCGGCAGGTACGGGCGGAGGCGGGCGAACACGGCGAATCCTTCTGGGACGCGAGCGAGAGAGTCGTCCGGCATGCTTAATAGGCCGCTAAGGATCGTCGTCCCCGGGCTTGTCCTCGTCCGCCAGCACCTCCGCCAGCGCCCGGCGCCACAGGGCCAGTTGCCGGAAGTTGCTGCCCGGCAGGCCGGCCACCACGATCAGCGCCTTCCACACCGTCCAGCCCTTGGCCCGCGCCCATGTTCCCGGGTCCGGCGCCAGCCTGGCCCGGAACGCCCTCCGGGCCTCCGCGTCGAAGAAGGTCCAGGCGATCCCGTAGTCGCAGGCCGGGTCGCCGACGCAGAGTTGGCCGAAGTCGATCACCGAGCAGAGCCGCCCGTCCTGGACCAGCAGGTTCGACGGCGCCACGTCCCCGTGGACCCACACCGGCGGCCGCTCCCAGCGGCTGGCGAGCGCCGCGTCCCAGAGCGCCCGCGCCCGGCCGGTGTCGACCTGCCCGTGGAGCTTGCCCAGCGCCTCGCGGGTCTCGGCGTCATAGACGGCGAGGTCGCCGCCGCGGTGGAAGCTGTGCTTGCCGGCCGGCGGCCCGTCGGTGGCGGCCGCCCGCTGCAGGGCCAGGAGGAAGTCGGCGAGGTCCTCCGCGAACCGCGCAAGGTCCTTCGGCGGATCCTGCTCCGCCGTCTCGCCCGGGAGCCAGCGGCAGACCGACCACGCCCAGGGATAGCCGTCGCC
The DNA here is from genome assembly GCF_036821595.1 of Phenylobacterium sp. Lineage (GTDB taxonomy): Bacteria > Pseudomonadota > Alphaproteobacteria > Caulobacterales > Caulobacteraceae > Phenylobacterium. The sequence goes on along the minus strand of NZ_DAISJG010000044.1, from coordinate 10,757 downwards.
CGGCTGGCCCACCGCCACCGGCGCGGTGATCGGCAGCGGCAGGTGCGGCGCGAGCACCGGCAGCCAGCGCTGCTCCTTCTCGATCGCCGAGGCGTACCAGCGCGCCGCCGGCAGCCGAAGGCTCAGCTCGTCGCCCAGGTGGAAGGTGCGGTTGTTCCAGCCGCAGCGGTCGACCAGCCGGACCGGCAGGTGCGCCCACTGCGGGAACTGTTCGGCGACGAGCCGCCGGGCGAGATCGGCGCCGATGTCCTCGCCCGGCGCCTGCAAGCTCAGCCGACCTTCAGCGCCTTGCGGCCGAGGTAGATGGCCTGGTCGCCCAGCTCCTCCTCGATGCGCAGCAGCTGGTTGTACTTGGCCGTCCGGTCGGAGCGGGCCAGCGATCCGGTCTTGATCTGACCGCAGTTGGTGGCCACGGCCAGGTCGGCGATGGTCGAGTCCTCGGTCTCGCCCGACCGGTGGCTCATCACCGCCGTGTAGGCGGCCCGGTGGGCCATATCCACGGCGTCCAGCGTCTCCGAGAGCGTGCCGATCTGGTTGACCTTCACCAGGATCGAATTGGCCAGGCCCTGGTCGATGCCCTGGCTCAGGCGCGCGGGATTGGTCACGAACAGGTCGTCGCCGACCAGCTGCACCGTTTTGCCCAGGCGCTCGGTCAGCAGCTTCCAGCCGTCGAAGTCGTCCTCGGCGCAGCCGTCCTCGATCGAGACGATCGGGAACTTCGAGACGAGGCCGGCCAGGTAGTCGACCATGCCGGCCGGATCCACCGTCTTGCCCTCGCCTTCCATGACGTACTTGCCGCCCTTGAAGAACTCGGTGGAGGCCACGTCCAGGCCCAGCACGAAGTCGTCGCCGACCTTGTAGCCGGCCGCCTCGCCCGCCTTGACGATGAAGGCCAGCGCCTCCTCGGCGCTCTTCAGGTTCGGCGCGAAGCCGCCCTCGTCGCCGACGTTGGTGTTGTGGCCGGCGTCCTTCAGGGCCTTCTTCAGGCCGTGGAAGATCTCCGCGCCCATGCGCAGGCCCTCGGCGAAGCTGTCGGCGCCGGTCGGCAGGATCATGAACTCCTGGATGTCGATCGGATTGTCCGCGTGCGCCCCGCCGTTGATGATGTTCATCATCGGCGCCGGCAGCACCCGCGCCGAGACCCCGCCCACGTACTTGTAGAGCGGCAGGGCCGCCGAGCTCGCCGCCGCCTTGGCCGACGCCAGGCTGACGCCCAGGATGGCGTTGGCGCCCAGCCGGCTCTTGTTCGGCGTGCCGTCCAGCTCCATCAGGGTCCGGTCGACGCGGCGCTGGTCCTCGGCGTCCATGCCGGCCAGGGCGTCGTAGATCTCGCCGTTCACCGCTTCCACGGCCTGGCGCACGCCCTTGCCGCCGTAGCGGCCCTTCTCCCCGTCGCGCTTCTCCACCGCCTCGTGGGCGCCGGTCGAGGCGCCGGACGGCACCGCCGCGCGGCCCATGGAGCCGTCCTCGAGCACCACGTCCACCTCGACCGTCGGATTGCCGCGGCTGTCCAGGATCTCGCGGGCGTTGATGTCGACGATCTCGGTCATGTCTTCCTCTGGGGCTTCGGGGGGCGGCCGTGGCTTAGCCACCTTCCGCCCGCCGGGCAACCTTCGCTCATCCCGCGAAAGCCGGGGCCCAAGGAAGATCAACCACGGACCACACGGAAGACACGGAATAGGTGCGCTGGAGAGCGCGCCTCCGGCGCGCAATCGAGTCCGGCCTCGCCTTCGCCGGGCAAGCACGACCAACGCCGACCCCGTCCGTGTCTTCCGTGTGGTCCGTGGTTCCTTCTCTTCCCGGCCGGGGCGGCCGGAATCAAAACGCCGGCCTCTCGGCCGGCGTCTCGTAAGCCAGACGGCTCGAAGAAGCGCCTAGTCTTCCTTCGGCGTCAGGACTTGGCGGCCCTTGTACATGCCGGTCTTCAGGTCGACGTGGTGGGGACGCTTCAGCTCGCCCGTCTCCTTGTCCTCGACGAAGGAGTTGGCGCCGAGCGCGTGGTGCGAGCGCCGCATGTTGCGCCGGGACGGCGAGGTTTTTCGCTTGGGAACGGCCATGGGAGGATCTCGCAGGCGTGGAAATGGAAGCGGCGGCCGGTGAGGGCCGCCGACGTGAGCGCGGGCTTATGCCCGAATCCCCGCGGGGTTTCAAGCGAAGCCTGAGCCCTTCGTCTGGCAGGCCGTCAGACCAGCCGGCTCCGCTCCTTGGCCGCGCCGATGAAGCTGGCGAACAGCGGGTGCGGGTCGAACGGCCGGCTCTTCAGCTCGGGGTGGAACTGCACGCCCACGAACCAGGGATGGTCCGCCCGCTCGCAGATCTCCGGCAGGACGCCGTCGGGCGACAGGCCGGTGAACCTCAGCCCCGCCTGCTCGATCCGGTCGCGGTAGGCGATGTTGACCTCGTAGCGGTGCCGATGGCGCTCGGAGATGGCGGCCGAGCCGTAGATCGCCTCGACCTTCGACCCCGGCGTCAGCACCGCGTCATAGGCCCCGCAGCGCATGGTCCCGCCGAGCTCGCCGCCCTCGCGGCGGACCTCGCGTTCGTTGCCGCGGACCCATTCGGTCATCAGGCCGACGATCGGCTCCGACGTCGGGCCGAACTCGGTGGACGAGGCCTGCTCGATCCCGGCCAGGTTCCGGGCCGCCTCGATCATCGCCATCTGCATGCCGAAGCAGATGCCGAAATAGGGGATGTCGTGCTCGCGGGCGAACTGCACCGCCCGGATCATCCCCTCCGAGCCGCGTTCGCCGAACGCGCCGGGCACCAGCACCCCGTGCACGCCGGTGAGCCGCTCGCCGATCAGCTCCTCGTCCTTCTCGAAGGCTTCGCCCTCGATCCAGTCGAACCTCACCCGGACATTGTTGGCCACGCCGCCATGGATCAGCGCCTCGACGAGCGATTTGTAGGCGTCGGTCAGCCCCGTGTACTTGCCGACGATGGCGATGTTCACCTCGCCGTCCGGGTGGCTCAGGGTGTGCGAGATCTGCTCCCAGCGCGCCAGGTTCGGGGCCGGCGCCTGGTCCTTCAGGCCGAACACGTCCAGCACCTCGGAATCCAGCCCCTGGACGTGGTAGTCCAGCGGCACGGCGTAGATGTTCGCCGAGTCCATGGCCTGGATGACGGCGCTCGGCCGGACGTTGCAGAACTGGGCGATCTTCTTCCGCTCGCCTTCCGGGATCGGATACTCGGTCCGGCACAGCAGGATGTCCGGCTGGATGCCGATCGAGCGCAGCTCCTTCACCGAGTGCTGCGTCGGCTTGGTCTTCATCTCGCCGGCCGTCTTGATGTACGGCAGCAGCGTCAGGTGGATGTAGCAGGCGTGGCCGCGCGGCAGCTCCTGGCCGAGCTGGCGGATCGCCTCGAAGAACGGCAGGCCCTCGATGTCGCCCACCGTGCCGCCGACCTCGACCAGCACGAAGTCCACGCCCTCGCCCGGATCGGCCAGGACGAACTCCTTGATCTCGCCGGTGACGTGCGGGATCACCTGCACCGTCGCGCCGAGATAGTCGCCGCGGCGCTCCTTCTCGATGATGGTCTTGTAGATCTGGCCCGTGGTGATGTTGTCGCCGCGGGTGGCGTTGACGCCCGTGAACCGCTCGTAGTGGCCGAGGTCGAGGTCGGTCTCGGCCCCGTCGTCGGTCACGAAGACCTCGCCGTGCTGGTAGGGGCTCATCGTCCCCGGATCGACGTTCAGGTAGGGGTCGAGCTTGCGCAGGCGGACCTTGTAGCCTCGCGCCTGCAAAAGCGCGCCGAGGGCGGCGGACGCGAGACCTTTGCCAAGGGAAGAGACCACGCCGCCGGTGATGAAAATGTACCGGGCCATGGGCGTTCAGATTAGCCGTGATTCGCCGGCCGGACCTCGCCTTCGATGCGATTCGTCCACGGCTTACTGCGGGGCCGGCTGGGGCGCGGCCGGGGCGGTCGTCGCCGGCGCGTCGCCCAGGAACGGGTTGCGAACGGTCGGCGTCGGCGCGGTCAGCGGCGCGGGCGCGCTCCCGGGGGCGCCCGGCTGGGCGGTCCCGGCCGGCGGCTGGGCCGGCTGGTTCAGGGTGGTCGGGTCGATGGCGTTGACCTTCAGCCGGTCGACGACCGACGAGGCGCCGCGCTCGCGGCCGGCCAGGATGGTCAGGGTGAGCGCGATGACGAAGAACAGCGCCCCCAGGATCCAGGTCACGCGGGTCAGCAGGTCGCCCGCCCCGCGCGCCGTCATGAAGCCCGACGGCCCGCCGCCCATGCCGAGCGCGCCGCCTTCCGAACGCTGCAGCAGCACGACGCCGACCAGCGCCAGGCTGACGAGGATCTCGATGACCAGGAGGATGGTGAGCAGCATGAGCTTCTTTTGCGCGTCCGTGCGTCCGGGCGGTTCACCACCCTGAAATGAAGCGCGCGCTCTATCACTGAGCTTACGCCAAGGCCATACCTAGGACGTCGCAGCCCCGTGGCAAGAATGATTCTCGACCTGACGCGCCTGCCCATCCTGGAGACCGAGCGCCTCCGGCTCGATCCGCTGACCGAGGCCGACGCCCAGGGCGTCTTCTCCATCGTCGACGATCCCGAGGTGATGGCCTACTGGGACTGGCCCGAGATCGACGATCCCGACGTGGTCGCCGGCGTGGTCCGCACCCAGGTCGAGGCCATGCAGGCCGGCCGCGCCATCCACTGGGCCATGCGCGCGCTCGCCGACTCTGCCTTCGTCGGCGCCTGCGAACTCTCCGACATCGACCGCCGCCACCGCCGCGCCGCGGTGAGCTTCATGCTCGGCCGCGACGCCTGGGCCGAGGGCTACGCCCTGGAGGCCATGCGCACCGTCGTCGCCTACGCCGCCGCCAGCGGCCTGCGGAAACTCACCGCCCGCACCCACCTCGGCAACCGCCGCTCCGAATCGGTCCTGGAGGAGCTCGGCTTCCACGAGGAGGGCCTGGTCCGCGGCCACATCCGCGAGGAAGGCGACCGCCGCGACTTCCGCCTCTTCGGCCTGACGCTGTAGCCTTCTTCTCCCGCTGCGCGGGAAAGGAGGTAATCTCCCCCGCATGTCCGCGCCCTCCCCCATCGCCGTCGCCGGCTTCGACCACATCGTGCTGCGGGTGCGCGACAAGGACCGGATGCTGGGCTTCTACGTGGGCGTGCTCGGCCTTTCCGTGGACCGGGACCGGCCGGAGATCGGCCTGACCCACGTCCGCTGCGGCCCGCAGATGATCGACCTCGTCACGCTCGACGGTCCGCTCGGGCGGACGGGCGGCGCCGCCCCCGGTCCCGAGGGTCGCAACCTCGACCACTTCTGCCTGCAGGTCCGCCCCTTCGACGAGGCGGCGATCCGCGCCCACCTCGCCGCCCACGGCTGCGAGGTCGTCGAGGAAGGCCAGCGCTACGGCGCCGACGGCACGGGGTTCTCGCTCTACGTCCGCGACCCCGAGGGCAACACCGTCGAGCTGAAGGGCCCCGGCGCCTAGGCCGGGCGCCCTAGATCAGGAACGGGATCAAGCGGCTCCGCACCCGCCCCGCATAGGCGGCGTAGCCCGGCAGGTTGGCCCGCAGCCAGCTCTCCTCGACGTGCATGCGCGCCAGCGTGAAGCCCAGCATCCCCAGGACCCCGACCAGCGCCGCCGTGCTGCCCAGCCAGAGCGCCGCCCCGGCGAAGGCCAGCAGGTTGCCGGCGTAGAGCGGATGGCGAACCACCCCGTAGAGCCCGGTATCGACCACCTGCTGCCCGTCCGCCGACTGGTCCTGCACGGTGGGCGCGGCGAAGCGGTTCTGGGCCACCGCCAGCATGGCCACGCTCCCGCCCGCCACCGTGGCGGCGAGGCCCGCGATCCGCAGCGGCAGGCCCGGCTCCGGCAGCAGGTGCAGCCGGAAAACGTCGAGCGGGATGAACACCGTCCAGGACGCCAGGTAGGCGGCGTAGATCACCGAGCCCACCGCGTCGATCAGCGGCTGTTTGCGCTCCCTGGCCGCGACCACGCCCTGCTGGCGGACCTCGAAGCTCTCGGGCCGGTAGACCGCCAGCAGCGCCGAGCCCACGACCGCCAGGCCGCCGTAGAGCCCCAGGAACAGCCAGGCCTCGGTCCACCGCCAGGTCCCGCCCGGCGCCAGCCCCGCGGGGACCAGGAGCAGGGCCGCGAGCACGGCGACCATCGGCAGCGACGCTCTCAGGCTCTTCCACACCCGCATCCTGGCCATCCCTCGAAGCCTGGCCTTGAGGGAACGCCGGTCGGCGGACGTCGGCAAGCCCTAGAGCGCCTGGATGATCGCCAGGAAGTCGGCGGCCTTCAGGGACGCCCCGCCGACCAGCGCCCCGCCCACCTCGTCGGCGTGCAGGATCTCGGCGGCGTTGGCGGGCTTCACCGAGCCGCCGTAGAGGATCGGCGGCGCGCGCCCGGCCTCCCCGAAGATCTCCACCAGGGTCGCGCGGATCGCCCGGTGGACCTCCTCGATCTCGGGCGTGGTGGGCGTCAGCCCCGTGCCGATCGCCCAGACCGGCTCGTAGGCCACCGAGAACGCCTGGCCGGCCAGCTCCGGCGGCAGGGATCCTCTCACCTGCCCGGTCACGACGGCCAGCGCCTCGCCCGCCTTGCGCTGCTCGAGCGTCTCCCCGACGCAGACGATGGGCTCCAGGCCCGCGCGCAGCGCCGCCTGCACCTTCTTCGCCACGATCTCGTCGGTCTCGCGGTAGCCTTCGCGCCGCTCGGAATGGCCGAGGATCACCAGCCTCGCGCCCACGTCGGCCAGCATCTGGGCCGAGATGTCGCCGGTGAAGGCGCCGAAGTCGTCCCAGTGGGCGTCCTGGCCGCCGACCAGCACCTTGGTCCCCGCCAGCGCCTGGGCCATCTGGTGGGTCAGCACCGCCGGCGGGCAGATCGCCACCCGGCCCGGGCAGCCGCCCACGCCGTTCGCGATCGCCTCGGCCTCCGCCAGGGAGGCGGACAGCCCGTTCATCTTCCAGTTCCCGGCGATCAGCGGCGTCGGAGCGGTCATTTGGCCTCACTTCTGTCCTGTGCCGGGCGCGGTTAAGCCAAGCGGCCGCCGCTGTCACCTCCTTGCGGGGACGGAAGCGCGTCCACTATACCCGCGCTCAAGTTCGCGCCCCGGAAAGGGATTAGATGCTCACCGCCATTCGCAATTTCGCGAAATCCTGGGTCGCCGCCGTCCTCATCGGCCTGCTGATCGTCAGCTTCGCCGTCTTCGGCATCAACGACGTCTTCCAGGGCAACGCCCGCGACGCGGTGATCCAGGCCGGCGACCGGGTGGTCAGCTCCGCCGACTTCCGCCGCGAGTTCGACGCCCAGAAGCGCCGCATCGAGCAGCAGGCCGGCCAGCCGGTGCCGCTGGAGCTTGCCGTCGAGCGCGGCTTCGACAAGCAGGTGCTGCAGCTCATGGCCGCCCGCGAGGCCTTCGCCGCCCTGCTCACCAAGATCGGCCTGAAGCCCTCCGACAAGCTGGTGGTCGAGGAGATCGCCAAGATCCCGGCCTTCTTCGATCCGGTCTCCGGCCGCTTCGACAAGACCGCCTACGAGCGCCAGCTCGCCGAGGGCGGCTTCACGACCGAACAGTTCGAGCAGATGGCGCGCGACGACATCGCCGGCCAGATGGCGCTCACCGGCATCGTCGCCGGGGTCCGCGCGCCGCGCGCCATGTCGGCGCTGAACGCCCTCTACGGGCTGGAAAGCCGCGACATCGCCTTCTTCAGCGTCGGCCCCGGCAGCGTCGAGGCGCCGGGCGCGCCCACCGAGGCCCAGCTCCAGGCCTTCATGCGCGAGAACGCCGCCCAGCTCACCCGGCCGGAGTTCCGCATCCTCACCGTGGTCCGCTTCACGCCGTCGCTGGCCGGCGGCGCCGTCGCCATCGACGAGGCGGAGCTGAAGAAGCGCTACGAGTTCCGCAAGGACACCCTCTCCACGCCCGAGACCCGCACCGTCGTGCAGATTCCCGCCAAGGACGCGGCGACCGCCCAGCAGGTCGCCGCCCGTCTGCAGCGCGGCGAGGACGCCGCCGCCGTGGCGAAGTCCATCGGTGTCGACCTGATCACCTACGACAACCGCCCGCAGACCGCGATCCCCGACCGCGGCGTCGCCGCCGCCGCCTTCCGCATGCAGGCCGGCCAGGTCGCGCCGGTGCAGAGCGAGCTCGGCGCCCAGGTGGTCAAGGTCGTCTCCGTGACCCCCGGCCGCGTCGTCACCCTGGAGGAGGCCCGCCCGGCGCTGGAAGCCGAGATGCGCCGCGACGCCGCCGTCGAGAAGGTGCTGGCCCTGACCAATGCCTACGAGGAGGCCCACACGGCCGGCGGCACGCTCGCCGAGGCCGCCCAGAAGGCCGGCGTGCCCACCATGACCCTCGGCCCGGTCTCCCAGGCCGGCCGCGACCAGCAGAACCAGCCGGTCGCCGGGCTGGACCAGAAGCTGATGGACACCGCCTTCGCCCTGCCGGCCGGCGGCGAGAGCGACCTCGTGGAAGTCTCCGAGGGCGAGTACTTCGCCGTCCGCGTCGAGCGGGTGATCCCGCCCGCCCTGCCGCCGCTCGACGCCGCCCTGCGGGCCGAGCTCTCCCGCGTCTGGACCGGCCGCGAGACCCTGCGCCGCATGCAGACCCGCGCCGACGCCCTCGCCGAGCGGATCCGCAAGGGCGAGGCCATCGACGCCGTCGCCGCCTCCACCGGGGCGCAGGTGCGCCGCGTCGCGGGCCTCAGCCGCCAGAGCGCCGGCCAGAACCGCGAGCTCTCCCGCGAGCTGCTGGGCCAGGCCTTCGCCGTGCGCCCGGGCGAGGCCTTCACCGCCCGCGACGTGCAGTTCGCCCTGCTGGTCGGCAAGCTGGAGGCCGTTCGCCCCGGCGACCCGGCGATGATCGCCCAGGTCACCGAGTTCGGCCGCGACCAGATGACCATGGAGCTGTTCCGCGAGCTGGAGGAATCCGCCCGCGCCGGCGCCCGCCGGTCGATGAAGGTCCGGATCGACGAGACCCGCGCCCGCGCCGCCCTCGGCCTGGAGACCACCCAAACCCCCGCCGGGAAGGCCCAGGAACCCGCCAAGTGAAGGCGGAGCCCGAGTTCTCCGACTTCCGGTCGCGCTATGAGGCCGGCGCCCCCCAGCTCGTCTGGACGCGCCTGATCGACGACCTGGAGACCCCGGTCTCCGCCTATCTGAAGATCGGCCACGGCCGCCCCTACGCCTTCCTGTTCGAAAGCGTGGAGGGCGGCGCCTTCCGGGCCCGCTATTCGATCATCACCCTCAACCCGGACCTCGTCTGGCGCTGCCGGGGCGACCAGGCCGAGATCGCCACCGGCGTCGACATCGCCGCCGGCCGGTTCACGCCGCAGCCGGGGGGCGCCCTCGACAGCCTGCGCGACCTCGTCGCCTCCTCGCGGATCGAGCTGCCGCCGGGCCTGCCGCCGCCCTCGGCCGGCGTGTTCGGGGCCATCGGCTACGACATGATCCGGCTGGTGGAGCGCCTGCCGGACGTCAACCCCGACCCGCTCGGCCTGCCCGACGGGGTGATGACCCGCCCCTCGATCGTCGCCATCTTCGACGCCATCGCCCAGGAGATCGTGCTGGTCACCCCGGTGCGGCCCGACGGCGCCTCGGCGCAGGACGCCTACGCCGCCGCCCAGGCGCGGCTGGCCGGCGTCATGGCCGACCTGAGGCGTCCCACGCCGCCGCTCACCCACACCGGCCGGCCGGAGCCCGACCGCTTCACCACCCCCGTCAGCCGCGAGCGCTACCGGGAGATCGTCGAACAGGCCAAGGGCTACATCCGGGCCGGCGACATCTTCCAGGTGGTGCCCAGCCACCGCTTCCGCAGCCCGTTCGGGCGCGACCCCTTCGCCCTCTACCGGTCGCTGCGCCGGTCGAACCCCTCGCCTTTCCTGTTCTACCTGAACTTCGGCGACTTCCAGCTCGCCGGCTCCTCGCCGGAGATCCTGGTCCGCCTGCGCGACGGCAGGATCACCATCCGCCCGATCGCCGGCACCCGCCCCCGTGGCGCTACGCCCGAGGAGGACCGCCGCCTCGAGCACGAGCTGGTCAACGATCCCAAGGAGCGGGCCGAGCACCTCATGCTGCTCGACCTCGGGCGCAACGATGTGGGCCGCGTGGCGATGCTCAAGAGCAAGGGCGCCAACGAGCCGCCGACCCCGGCGGCCCGCGGGCCCCGCGTGCGCGTGACCGACAGCTTCTTCGTCGAACGCTACGCCCGGGTGATGCACCTGGTCTCGAACGTGGAAGGCGACGCGCCGGAGGGGCTCGACCCCGTCGACGTGGTGATGGCCGCCCTGCCCGCCGGCACCCTCTCCGGCGCGCCCAAGGTCCGGGCCATGGAGATCATCGACGAGCTGGAGATCGAGAAGCGCGGCATCGCCTACGCCGGCGCGGTCGGCTACTTCGGCGCGGACGGCTCGGTGGACACCTGCATCGTCCTGCGCACCGCCCTGTTCAAGGACGGGACCATGTACGTCCAGGCCGGCGGCGGGGTGGTCGCCGACAGCGACCCCGACGCAGAATACGACGAGACCCTCCACAAGGCCCGCGCCCTCCGCGACGCCGCCGAGGAGTCCTGGCGCTTCGTCTGAGTCCTTTCCCTCCGGGCCGCGTGGGGCCCGGTGGGAGGAGGAGGAGTATTGTCGCCCGTCTGGCTGACGCCTGAAAATTCCCCCACCCAATATTTGCCTTTCCGGCGAACCCATGTTCCCGTTACGTTCATGTCCGCCGACGCCCCTGCCCAGGACCGCCACTCGGCCATGCTGGCCGAGCTCGCGGCCATGAGCCTGACCC
>NZ_DAISJG010000043.1:0-23140 GCF_036821595.1 Phenylobacterium sp. | reverse complement strand
CCGGAGGAGCCGCGCGCGGCCGCGCCGGCCCCGGCCGCGGGCGAGCGGCGCGGCGGCTTCCACCCCGCCCCGCTCCCCGAGGGGCCCAAGGACCAGCTGCGCACCGTCCTGCGCCGCAGCGACGTGGGCTGCGCCAACACCGCCGCCGTGGGCCTGAACCGGCGCGAGCGGGAGGCGTGCGACGAGCGGCTCGGCAAGGGCGCCAAGGACGCCCCCTTCATCCATCCGGGCCTGGGGATGAGCCGGGCCAGGCGGGCGGAACTCGACGCCGCAGCCGCCGCCCGCGAGGCGCGGGTCGCCGTCCAGGGACGCCCGGTAAGCCCGCCCGTGGGCCTGCCGGACCCGCAGGGGAACACTTACGACGGCGAGCCGCACATCACCGGGGCCGGCGAGAGCCTGTTCGGCCAGGCGAACCCTCCGCCCAGCAAGCGGGCGGCAAGGCGGCTGGACGGCCTGCCGCCCTGAGCTGCCCCCGGGCTAGGCCGCGATGCCGGTCTTCTTCTTCAGCGGCGCCTCGAGGGTCGCCCAGTCGATCATGCCGTCGTTCTGCAGGTTCTCGAACTCGAGCACGCCGAGCTCCTCGAACTTGGGCCGGATCTTCTCGGTGAGCAGGCCCACGCGCTTCAGGTTCGGGATCATCCGCTCGAACAGGAACTTGCGGAACGCCGCCCCGCCCTGGCTGGCGTTGTTGATCTCCAGCGCCTCCTCCGTGGTGAAGCCGAACTCCTCGGCCACGGTGGTGGAGACCAGGCGGTTGCGCATGACCACGCAGGCCTCGTAGGCGAACTGGGCGCGCTCCTCGATCTCCTCCTCGGGCAGGGCGCGGATCCAGTCCTCCAGGTAGTTCACGCCGAAGGCCACGTGGCGGCCCTCGTCGCGCATGACCAGCTCCAGCACGTCGCGCAGCACGGGGTCCTTCGTCTGCTCCCGGATGGTCTGGAAGGCGGCCAGCGCCAGGCCCTCGATGAGGATCTGCATGCCGATGAACTTCAGGTCCCAGCGCTCGTCGGTGAGCACCTTGTCGAGCAGGAACTTCAGGTTCGGGTTGATGGGGTAGATCATCCGGCACCGCTCCATCAGGTAGCGGTGGAAGACCTCCACGTGGCGCGCCTCGTCGAAGGTCTGGGAGGCGGCGTAGAGCTTGGCGTCGTGGGTGGGCGCGCAGCTGACCAGCTGGGAGGCGACCATCAGGGCCCCCTGCTCCCCATGCAGGAACTGCGACAGGGTCTGGGCCTGGGAGCGGGCGGCGAACTCGCGCTTCTGCTCGGGGGTCAGCTTCTGCCACTTGGGATGCTGGGCGAAGCCCTCCGGCCCCTCCTGGGCGGCGGCCGCGGCGGCGGCGTCGGCGGGAATGGCCTGGCTCCAGTCCACGTCCAGCTCGGCGTTCCAGTTGAACCGCTTGCCGAGCTCGTAGAGCCGCCGGATCCGGGAGTTCGCCGCCTCGTAGTCCCAGTTGTAGGAGCCGGTCAGCGGGGTCCGGAAGATCTCCCGGATCACCTCGACGTCGTGGTCGGTCAGCCGGTGGGCGAGGTCGTCCTCGTCGAAGGTCTGGACCTCGGTCGGCGGTCCCTCGACCACGTGCACGTTCAGCATGGCGTTCGTTCCTTCCCTTGTCCCGGCGCTTGCAGGACGTCAGAAAGGATAAAAAATGACGGGGGCGTCATCTTTGACATCGGTCAAACGCCCCCGCCCGTTCCGGCCAGGCGCGGCCGTCAGTCGAAGATGTCGAAGATGTCGAACTTCTTCTTCTTTTTCCGGTAGTGGTAGTCGTCGTCGTACCGGTAGCGGCCGTGCTGGCTGTCGTAGGGATGGCGCTGCTTCCAGGCGTCCGGATTGCGGTGGAACTCCTGCACTTCCCGGTCGAAGCGCTGGACGTCCTGCTGCTGGGCGGCGCGCTCCTCGCGGGTCCCCTCCAGCAGCTTCTCCAGTTCGCCGCGGTCCAGCCAGACCCCGCGGCAGGTGGGGCAGATGTCGATCTCCACGCCGCCGCGGTTCACGTTCTGCATCGAGGTGTTGTCGTTCGGGCAAAGCAGCAGGGGCACCGGGGGTTTCCTCCGTTAGGGCTCCGCCTGATCTAGGGAGCCTGCCCTCAGTTCGCCACCGGCAGGTTCTTGGCCAGGAACGCCTCGATCGCCTCCAGCATGCGCGTGCGGTTGGCGGCCTTGGTGAAGTAGTGGTTCTCGTCCGTCAGGATCATCAGCTCGTGCGGCTTGCCGGCGGCCTTGAGCGCCTCGGCCATCCGCTCGGACTGCGCCGCCTGGACGACGGTGTCCTTGTCGCCGTGGATCAGCAGGACGGGCGCGCGCACGGCGGCGGCGTTCCGGGCCGGCGACATGGCGACGAGCCTGGTCTTGTCGGCGGCCCCCAGTTCATCGCGCAGTTCCTCCATGCCGGCGGACTCCCGGCCGTAGAGGCGGTTCTCCTCGAGGATCAGCTGGCCGAGGTCGGAGATGCCGGCGATCGAGACGGCGCAGCGGTAGGCGTCCGGGTGCAGGGTCGCGCCCGCGAGCGCCGCATAGCCGCCGAAGCTCGCCCCGACGATGCAGACCCGCGAGGCGTCGATCTCGCCGGTGGCGGCCGCAGCCGCCACGCCGTCGACGAGGTCGGTCTGCATCTTGCCGCCCCACTCCCCGCGCCCGGCCTTGCGGAAGGCGTCGCCGAAGCCCCAGGAGCCGCGGAACTGAGGCTGCAGCACGGCATATCCGCGGGTCGCCAGGAACTGGGCCAGGTAGTCGAAGTCGTAGGTGTCCCGCGTCTCCGGTCCGCCGTGCGGCAGGACGATCAGGGGGCGCTTGGCGCCTGCCGGCGCCGAGCCGGGCGGCAGGGTCAGATAGGCGGGGATCTCCAGGCCGTCGCGCGCCTTGTAGGTGATCCAGCGGGTCTTGCCGAGTTCGGCGCCCTTCAGCTCCGGATAGGCCTCGGCCAGGGGCGAGACCTCCTTGCGGGCCTTGTCGTAGAGATACCAGACGTCCGGCGCGTTCGGCCCGCCCACCCGGGCGATGAAGCGGTTCCGATCCGCCGACCAGCCCGCCATCTCCACGGACTTGCCCTTGAAGGCTCGCGAGAGCAGGCCGTGGGCCGCGCCCACGTCCGGATCAAGCCAGCGGACGGCCGGCATCTCCAGGCCGCTCGAGACGCCGACCGCGGTCCTGCGGTGCTCGTCCCAGACGAGACTAAGCGACGGCGCGCTATCGGCGAACTTCTCAACGGTCCCGTCGGCCAGCCGCTTCCGGACCAGGCCCTGGTCGGTCATCAGGTACACGGCCTGGTCCGCCTCGGAGTAGCCGTAGTAGTCGCGGCGGCTCTCGAAGTCGGCGCCTGCATGGACGACGGCCCACTGGCTCTTGCCGGGTGGCCGGCCGTAGATCGAGAAACGGTCGTTGATGCTGTCGATGTCGAGGCGCACCCGCGCCTCGCCGGCGCTGTCGACCTCGAAGTTCGCGGTGTCGACGTCGCCCTTCTGGACCAGCTTGCCCTGGCCGTTGGCCGGATCGACGCTCCAGACGGAGAAGGATTCTCCGGCGTCCTTCTTCTTCATGCGGCTGTCCATGGTCCCCGCCGCGCCAGTCGACGCGGCCAGGTCCAGGACCAGCGCCCGGGGCGGGTTCGAGGTCACGCCCAGCAAGGGCTGCGTCGCCATGTAGGACCCGGAAATGCGGTTGTCGAAGAAGCGCGAGACCGCCTTGGCCTCGGGCGTCACCGCGATGTAGCGCTCAAGCCGGTAGCTGCGCTTGGCGTCGACCTTCTCCCAGTAGGCGATCTTGGCCAGGACATAGGCGTCGCCAGCCCAGGTGAGGTTCACCACCTCCACGTCGCCGAGCTGCAGGATCGGCAGGCCGGGCTGGTCGATGGTGGCGATGGAGAGGATCCGCTGGTCGGCCGCGCCGCCGAGGATCGCGATCTTCTGCCCGCTGGGCGAAAGCTCGGCGTCGACGACGGCCGGGATGCGGCCGAAGGCGGAGGCCGGCGGCGGCGCGGCCTGGACCGAGGCAGCCGAAATGAGCGCCGCCGCAGCGGTCGAGACGAACAGACGCAAGTGAAAACCCCCCGAGACCCGAACGCCCCCGCGTCCGCGGTCCATGCAACTGCGGGTGGAAGGCGCCGTCAAGTGTTCCGGGCACAAACGAAACGGCCCGGGATCGCTCCCGGGCCGCTCGCTAGTTCGACTGGCGTGGAGGCTAGGACTCGACGCGCTCGGCTTCCTCCGCCTCGACGGCGATGGCTTCCGGCAGCGGCTCCATGGCCTCCTCGCGGCTCTGCGTGAGGGCCTCGTCGCGCTTGGCGGCGATGCGCTGCAGGTTGCGCAGATAGGAGCCCGTGCCCGCCGGGATGAGCCGGCCCACGATCACGTTCTCCTTCAGGCCCTCCAGGGTGTCGATCTTGCCCTGGACGGACGCCTCGGTGAGGACGCGGGTGGTCTCCTGGAACGAGGCCGCGGAGATGAAGCTGCGGGTCTGCAGCGACGCCTTCGTGATCCCGAGCAGGACCGGCTGGGTGAGCGCCGGGCGGCCGCCACGGGCCTCCGCCTTGGCGTTCTCCTCGTCCACCTCGATCTTGTCGAGGTGGTCGCCCTTGAGCAGGCCGGTGTCGCCGGGCTCCAGGATCTCCACCTTCTGCAGCATCTGACGGACGATCGTCTCGATGTGCTTGTCGTTGATGGGCACGCCCTGGAGTCGGTAGACCTCCTGGATCTCGTTGACCAGGAAGTCGGCCAGCGCCTCGATCCCCTGGATGCGCAGGATGTCGTGCGGATCCGGGTTGCCGTCGATGATGTACTCGCCCTTGCGGATCACGTCCCCGTCGTGGACGGCGATGTGCTTGCCCTTCGGGATCAGGAACTCGACCGCCTCGCCACCGTCTTCCGGGGTGATCTTGATGCGGCGCTTGTTCTTGTAGTCCCGGCCGAACTCGACCCGGCCGTCCATCTCGGCGATGACCGCGCAGTCCTTCGGACGCCGCGCTTCGAAGAGCTCCGCCACCCGCGGCAGACCGCCGGTGATGTCGCGCGTCTTGGCGCTTTCGGTCGGGATCCGCGCCATCACCTCGCCGGGCTTCACATCGTCGCCGTCACCGACGGAGAGAATGGCGCCCACGGGCAGCAGGTAGCGGGCCTCGCCGCCGTTGGAGATGCGCTTGTAGGCGCCGTCCTCACCGATGACCGCCATGGCCGGACGCAGGTCCGAGCCCTTGGTGGACGCGCGCCAGTCGATGACGACGCGGTTGGAGATGCCGGTGGCCTCGTCGGCTTCCTCGCGGACCGAGAAGTTGTCCACCAGGTCCTCGAACCGCACGCGGCCGCCGACCTCGGTGATGATCGGGGTGGTGTACGGGTCCCACTCGGCCAGGCGCTGGCCGCGCTTGACCTTCTCGCCGTCCTTCACCCGCAGGCGGGCGCCGTACGGCGGCTTGTAGGATTCGCGGTCCTTGCCGTCGACCTGCACCGTGAGCTGCAGGTTGCGGCTCATGCCGATCAGGTGGCCCTCGGCGTTGGTCACCGTGTTGCCGCCCGAGATCCGCACCACGCCCTCGTTGGCGCTTTCGAAGAACGACTGCTCGGCCACCTGGGCGGTGCCGCCGATGTGGAAGGTCCGCATCGTAAGCTGGGTGCCCGGCTCGCCGATCGACTGGGCGGCGATAACGCCCACGGCCTCGCCGATGTTCACCGGCGTGCCGCGCGCAAGGTCACGGCCGTAGCAGGCGCCGCAGACCCCGTTCTTGGCCTCGCAGGTCAGCACCGAGCGGACCTTCACGGACTGGACGCCCGCGGTCTCGATCAGCTCGATCATGTTCTCGTCGAGGTAGGTGTCGGCCGGCACGATCACGTCGCCGCCGCCCGGCTCCTTCACGTCCTCGGCCGCGAAACGGCCCAGGATGCGCTGGCCGAGCGAGACCAGCACGTCACCGCCCTCGACCACGGCCCGCAGGGTGATGCCCCGGGTGGTGCCGCAGTCTTCCTCGTTGATGATGCAGTCCTGCGCCACGTCCACCAGACGGCGGGTCAGGTAGCCCGAGTTCGCCGTCTTCAGCGCGGTGTCGGCCAGGCCCTTACGGGCGCCGTGGGTGGAGTTGAAGTACTCCTGGACGGTCAGGCCTTCCTTGAAGTTCGAGATGATCGGCGTCTCGATGATCTCGCCGGACGGCTTGGCCATCAGGCCGCGCATCCCGCCGAGCTGCTTCATCTGGGCCTGCGAGCCCCGGGCGCCCGAGTTGGACATCATGAAGATCGAGTTGATCTCGGCCTGACGCCCGTCCGTCCCGACCGGCGCGGAGGACACCTCGGCCATCATCTCGTCGGCCACCCGGTCGGTCGCCTTCGCCCAGGCGTCGACGACCTTGTTGTACTTCTCGCCCTTGGTGATCAGGCCGTCCGCGTACTGCTGCTCGTACTCTTCCACGAGCTTGCGGGTCTCCTCGACGATCGGCGCCTTGCGGGCCGGGATGACGATGTCGTCCTTGCCGAAGGAGATGCCGGCCTTGGCCGCCTCGCGGAAGCCCAGGCCCATCACCTGGTCGGCGAAGATCACCGTCGCCTTCTGGCCGCAGTGCCGGTAGACGACGTCGATCAGGTTGCCGATCTCCTTCTTGGTGAGGTTCTTCTCCAGAAGGCGGTGGCCCACGGCCGGGTGCTGCGGGAACAGGGCGGCGATCTTCATCCGGCCCGGCGAGGTCTCGATGACCTTGCGGACCAGGTTGCCGTCGGCGTCCATCTCCGTGTGGCGGGCGCGGATCTTCGAGTGCAGGGTCACGACGCCGGCGTCGAGCGCACGCTCGATCTCGCCGAGGTCCGCGAACGCCTTGCCCTCGCCGGGCTCGCCGTCCTTCACCAGCGACAGGTAGTAGAGGCCGAGCACGATGTCCTGCGAGGGCACGATGATCGGCTTGCCGTTGGCGGGCGACAGGATGTTGTTCGTCGACATCATCAGCACGCGCGCTTCCAGCTGGGCTTCCAGCGAGAGCGGCACGTGGACGGCCATCTGGTCCCCGTCGAAGTCGGCGTTGAACGCCGCGCAGACGAGCGGGTGCAGCTGGATCGCCTTGCCTTCGATCAGCTTGGGCTCGAACGCCTGGATGCCCAGGCGGTGGAGGGTCGGCGCGCGGTTCAGCAGCACCGGGTGCTCGCGGATCACCTCGTCGAGGATGTCCCACACCGCCGGCTGCTCACGCTCGACCATGCGCTTGGACTGCTTGACGGTGCCCGACAGGCCCTTGGCGTCCAGGCGCGCGTAGATGAACGGCTTGAACAGCTCGAGCGCCATCTTCTTGGGCAGGCCGCACTCGTGCAGCTTCAGCTCGGGACCCACCACGATGACCGAACGGCCCGAGTAGTCGACGCGCTTGCCGAGCAGGTTCTGGCGGAACCGGCCCTGCTTGCCCTTCAGCATGTCGGCGAGCGACTTCAGTGGCCGCTTGTTGGCGCCGGTGATGACGCGGCCGCGGCGGCCGTTGTCGAACAGGGCGTCGACGGCTTCCTGCAGCATCCGCTTCTCGTTGCGGATGATGATGTCCGGCGCGCGCAGCTCGATGAGGCGCTTCAGGCGGTTGTTCCGGTTGATGACCCGGCGGTAGAGGTCGTTCAGGTCGGAGGTCGCGAAGCGGCCGCCGTCCAGGGGCACCAGCGGGCGCAGTTCCGGCGGGATCACGGGGATCACCGTCAGGATCATCCACTCCGGCTTGTTGCCGCTCTCGAGGAAGCTCTCGATCAGCTTCAGGCGCTTGGACGCCTTCTTCAGCTTCATCTCGGAGGTGGTGGTGACCAGCTCCTCGCGGAGCTTGTCGGCTTCCTTGTTGAGGTCGAGGGCGCGGAGCAGGCCCTGCACCGCCTCGGCGCCGATCTCGGCCGTGAAGCTGTCGTCGCCGAACTCGTCCTGGAAGCGCATGTAGTCGTCTTCCGACAGCAGCTGGTGCTGCTTCAGCGGGGTCAGGCCCGGCTCGGTGACGATGTAGTGCTCGAAGTAGAGCACGCGCTCGACGTCCTTCAGCGCCATGTCCAGCATCAGGGCGATGCGCGACGGCAGCGACTTCAGGAACCAGATGTGGGCGACCGGCGAGGCGAGCTCGATGTGGCCCATGCGCTCACGGCGCACGCGGGCCAGGGTGACCTCGACGCCGCACTTCTCGCAGATGATGCCCTTGTACTTCATCCGCTTGTACTTGCCGCACAGGCACTCGTAGTCCTTGGTGGGACCGAAGATGCGCGCGCAGAACAGGCCGTCACGCTCGGGCTTGAACGTGCGGTAGTTGATGGTCTCGGGCTTCTTGATCTCGCCGAACGACCACGAGCGGATCTTCTCCGGCGAGGCCAGAGCGATACGGATCTGGTCGAAGGTCGGAGCGGCCTGGACCGGATTGAAGATATTCAGGACTTCCTGGTTCATCGGACTTCCAGTTCGTCAGTATTCGTAAGGGCGATGGGGAGGAGCTGACGGGCCCCTCCCCGCCCAATTGCGGACGGCGGTCTTCCCGCGCCTAGCTGTTCTCGAGCTCCACGTTCAGGCCCAGGGAGCGCATCTCCTTGACCAGCACGTTGAAGCTTTCCGGGATGCCAGCTTCGAAGGTGTCGTCGCCGCGGACGATGGACTCGTAGACCTTGGTCCGGCCGGCCACATCGTCGGACTTCACCGTCAGCATTTCCTGCAGGGTGTAGGCGGCGCCGTAGGCTTCCAGAGCCCAGACCTCCATTTCCCCGAACCGCTGGCCGCCGAACTGCGCCTTGCCGCCCAGCGGCTGCTGGGTGACGAGCGAGTACGGGCCGATCGAGCGGGCGTGGATCTTGTCGTCCACCAGGTGGTGCAGCTTCAGCATGTAGATGTAGCCGACGGTCACCGGACGCTTGAAGCGCTCGCCCGACTGGCCGTCGTACAGGTACGACTGGCCGGACCGGTCGAGGCCCGCCTTCTCCAGCAGGTTCTCGATGTCGTCGATGTGGGCGCCGTCGAACACCGGGGTGGCGAAGGGGATGCCCTTCGACAGGTTCCGGGCGAGCTCGACCAGCTCCTCATCCGACTCCGGCAGCTCCACCTCGGGGCCGTAGACGTCGGTCAGGTGCTCGATGAGCGCCTTGCGCTGCCCGCCGTTCTGCCAGGCCTCGAGCAGGCCCTGGACCTGCTTGCCGAGGCCGGCCGCGGCCCAGCCCAGGTGGGTCTCGAAGATCTGGCCGACGTTCATCCGCGAGGGCACGCCCAGCGGGTTCAGAACGATGTCCACCGAGGTGCCGTCTTCCAGGTAGGGCATGTCCTCGATCGGCAGGATCTTGGAGATGACCCCCTTGTTGCCGTGACGGCCGGCCATCTTGTCGCCCGGCTGCAGCTTGCGCTTCACAGCGACGAACACCTTGACCATCTTCATGACGCCGGGCGGCAGCTCGTCGCCGCGCTGCAGCTTGTCGACCTTGTCCTCGAAGCGGCGGTCCAGACGCTTGCGGGCCTCGTCGAACTGGCGGCGCATGGCCTCCAGCTCGCCCATGGCCTTCTCGTCGTCGAGGGCGATCTGCCACCACAGGCCCGGCGCGATCTCCTCCAGCTTGTCGGCGGTGATCTCGCCGCGGCCCAGGCCCTTCGGCCCGGAGACGGCGGTCTTGCCGACCAGCAGCTGGCGCAGACGGCCGGTCATGTTGCGGTTCAGGATCGCGAACTCGTCGTCGCGGTCCTTGCCCAGGCGGTCGATTTCCGACCGCTCGATGGCGAGCGCGCGCTCGTCCTTGTCGACGCCGTGGCGGTTGAAGACGCGGACCTCGACGATGGTGCCGGCCACGCCCGGCGGCAGCCGCAGCGAGGTGTCACGGACGTCGGAGGCCTTCTCGCCGAAGATGGCCCGCAGCAGCTTCTCTTCCGGGGTCATCGGGCTCTCGCCCTTCGGCGTCACCTTGCCGACCAGGATGTCGCCCGGCAGGACCTCGGCGCCGATCGCCACGATGCCCGCCTCGTCGAGGTTGCGGAGCGCTTCCTCGCCGACGTTGGGGATGTCGCGGGTGATCTCCTCCGGACCCAGCTTGGTGTCGCGGGCCATGACCTCGAACTCCTCGATGTGGATCGAGGTGAAGACGTCGTCGCGCACGATCCGCTCGGAGATCAGGATCGAGTCTTCGAAGTTGTAGCCGTTCCAGGGCATGAAGGCGACGAGGGCGTTGCGGCCCAGCGCCAGCTCGCCCAGCTCCGTCGACGGGCCGTCGGCGATCACGTCGCCGGCGGCGATCCGGTCGCCCACGCGCACCAGCGGACGCTGGTTGATGCAGGTGGAGGTGTTGGAGCGCTGGAACTTCTGCAGGCGGTAGATGTCGACGCCCGGCTTGGTGGGGTCGGTCTCTTCCGTCGCGCGGACCACGATCCGGGTGCCGTCGATCTGCTCGACGACGCCCGAGCGGCGGGCCACCACGACCGCGCCGGAGTCCACGGCCACGACGCTCTCCATGCCGGTGCCGACCAGCGGCGCATCCGACTGGATGAGCGGCACGGCCTGCTTCTGCATGTTCGAGCCCATGAGGGCGCGGTTGGCGTCGTCGTTCTCGAGGAACGGAATCAGCGAGGCGGCCACCGAGACGACCTGCTTCGGCGACACGTCCATCAGGTCGACGGTGTCCTTGGCGAGCAGCGAGGGTTCGCCGTTCACGCGGCCGGGGACCAGGTCCTCGACGATCTCACCGCCCTCGAGCTTGATGTTGGCCTGGGCGATGACGTGCTTCGCCTCTTCCATGGCCGACATGTAGACCACCTCGTCGGTGATCTTGCCGTCGCGGATGCGGCGGTACGGGCTCTCGATGAAGCCGTACTTGTTGACCACCGCGTGGGTGGCCAGCGAGTTGATCAGGCCGATGTTCGGGCCTTCCGGCGTCTCGATCGGGCAGATCCGGCCGTAGTGGGTCGGGTGCACGTCGCGGACCTCGAAGCCCGCGCGCTCGCGGGTCAGGCCGCCCGGGCCCAGCGCCGAGAGGCGGCGCTTGTGGGTGATCTCGGACAGCGGGTTCGTCTGGTCCATGAACTGCGACAGCTGCGAGGAGCCGAAGAACTCCCGCACGGCCGCGGCCGCCGGCTTGGCGTTGATCAGGTCGTGCGGCATGACCGTGTCGATGTCGACCGAGCTCATGCGCTCCTTGATCGCGCGCTCCATGCGCAGCAGGCCGACGCGGTACTGGTTCTCCAGCAGCTCGCCCACCGAACGGACCCGGCGGTTGCCGAGGTTGTCGATGTCGTCGATCTCGCCGCGGCCGTCGCGCAGGCCCACCAGGGTCTGCAGCACCGCCAGCACGTCCTCCTTGCGCAGGATGCGCACGTCGTCCGGGCAGTCGAGCTCCAGGCGCATGTTCATCTTCACGCGGCCGACCGAGGAGAGGTCGTAGCGCTCGCCGTCGAAGAACAGGCTCTTGAACATCGCCTCGGCGGCTTCCACCGTCGGCGGCTCGCCCGGGCGCATGACCCGGTAGATGTCGAACAGGGCGTCCTCGCGGGCGGTGTTCTTGTCCACGCGCAGGGTGTTGCGCATGTAGGCGCCGACGGTGACGTCGTCGATGTCGAGCACGTTGAGGCTGGTGAAGCCCTGGGCCTCCAGCGCTTCCAGCAGGGTCGGGTCGAGCTCGTCGCCGGCCTCCGCGTAGATCTCGCCGGTCTCGTAGTTCACGAGGTCGGCGGCCAGGTACTTGCCGGTCAGGGCCTCAGGGGCGAGCAGCAGGGTCTTGAGGCCCGCGTCGGCGAACTTCTTGGCGTTGCGCGCCGAGATCTTGGTGCCGGCCGGGGCCACTTCCTCGCCGGTGTCGGCGTCGACCAGGGCGAACTCCGGCTTCACGCCGCGCCAGCGCTCGGGCTTGTAGGCGGTGGCCCAGCCATCGCCCTTCTTCTCGTAAGCGAGGGTCTCGTAGAAGGTGGAGAGGATCTCCTCCCCGTCCATGCCGAGCGCCATCAGGAAGGTGCTGGCCGGCAGCTTGCGGCGGCGGTCGATGCGGACGTAGACGATGTCCTTGGCGTCGAACTCGAAGTCGAGCCACGAGCCGCGGTAGGGGATCACGCGGGCGGCGAACAGCAGCTTGCCCGAGGCGTGGGTCTTGCCCTTGTCGTGGTCGAAGAAGACGCCCGGCGAGCGGTGCATCTGGGAGACGATGACGCGCTGGGTCCCGTTGACGATGAAGGTGCCCTTCTCCGTCATGAGCGGGATGTCGCCCATGTAGACGTCCTGCTCCTTGATGTCCTTCACGGAGCGGGCGCCGGTCTCCTCGTCGGTCTCGAAGACGATCAGGCGCAGCTTCACCTTCAGCGGCGCGGCATAGGTCATGTCGCGCTGGACGCATTCCTCGACGTCGTACTTCGGCTCCTCGAACTCGTAGGAGACGTACTCGAGCACCGCGCGCTCGTTGAAGTCCTTGATCGGGAAGACCGACTTGAAGACGGCCTCGATGCCCTCGTCCCGGCGCTCGCCCGGACGGACTTCCCGCTGCAGGAACTGCTCGTAGGAAGAACGCTGAACCTCGATCAGGTTCGGCATCTGCACGGCTTCAGGGATGCGGCCGAACGACTTCCGGATCCGCTTCTTACCGGTGAAGGATTGCGCCATTTTGGTCCCTTGAGGACGCGCGGGAACGGAGTCCCGCCGTCGAGCTTTGATATCCTGCGTCCACCCTCGTGCTTCCCGTGGCGGGAAGCCGGACGCTGGAAGGCCCCTGTATCGTCAGGGGCGCCCCCTCGCATGGCCTGAGGGCGGCTGGCCATGCCTCGGAGCAATCACGCGCGAAGAACCGCGTCATCGGAATCGGAAATTTCGCGAAGGAGCCGAAATAGGCCTTTTGGCCCCGGAAGGAAAGCCCCCTTCTGCAACAAAATGGGCGGCGCCGAGTGGAGATCCCGACGCCGCCCTTCTGGTCAGTCCCGGGCATACACCCGGGGGTAGTGCTAGCTTCCGATAGTCTACGCTGGTCGCGTATCCCCCAAACCAGGGAGATCACGCGGAAGTTCCCGCCCGTTCATCGGTGGTTCATCGAAAAAAGCGGCCGAGCTTTGTTTTTCCTATTCGGCGGCCAGGGCCGGGACCCGCGACCCGAAGGGCCGCCAGGCGACCTCGGCATAGCGCTGCCGGTACTGCGGGTGCTCGGTGCCCATCCAGCGGTCCCACCAGGTGAACCAGGCCGCATAGTTCCAGCCCGCCTGGGCGTGGTGCAGGTCGTGGTGGGTGGTGGTGACGATGAAGTCCAGCATCGGGCGCCCGTCGCGCCTGGCCGGCATCAGCTCGTAGCCCGAGTGCAGCAGGGTGTTGGTGACGATCTGGTAGAGCATCACCCACTGCATCGAACCGGAGGCCATGGGGAAGACCATGGGGAAGACCACCACATAGCCGATCAGCAGCAGCGCCTCGCCGACGTCGAAGCTGTAGGCGGTGAACGGCGAGGGGTTGTTGCTGCGGTGGTGGCGGCGGTGGAAGCGGCGGAAGAGCCGGGGATCGTGCATCAGCCGGTGGGCCCAGTAGAACCAGGCGTCCAGGCCGACGATGCCGGCGAGGATCGACACCCAGAACCAGGCGGGCCCCCAGCCGTCGGCGATCCTGCCCAGCGGATAGAAGCCGGCGCGGTACATGAACACCATCAGCACGCCCACCGTGGCGAAGATCGCCATGGAGCGCAGGGAGAACATCAGCTCGACGGCGAGCTGGCGGGCCGGCGGCGTGGCCTCGCGGACCTTCCGCGCCCTCAGGAACGGGCGCAGCGCCACCCACAGCAGCAGCCACACGCCGAAGGTGAAGATCACATAGCGGGTGAGCGTCGGCTCAAGCTCGCGCAGCCAGATCCGGCCGGCGTCGATCAGAAACGCATCCATGGGCGATCCCCTCGCAGTTGGTGAGCGAAGGGAAGCCGAGCCGCCGACCGCGGTCTCGCCGCGGACGGAAGAGCCTCGCCGATTCCGGAATCAGACCGCTTCTTTCAGTTCCGGCGAGCCGCCGTTCAGGGCCTCGCGGCGCCACTCGGTGGGGCTCGCGCCGGTGGCCGCGCGGAACGCCCGGTTGAAGGGGCCGAGCGAGCCGTAGCCCAGGTCGAAGGCGATGGCGGCGACCGTCGTGCGGGCCTCCGCCGGGTCGGCCAGGCGGCGCTTGGCGGCCTCGATGCGGTGGGCGTTCAGGAAGTCGGCGAAGTTGCGGTGGCCGAGCCGGCCGTTGATCAGCCGCCGCAGCCGGTGCTCGGGCACGTCGAGATCGCGGGCCAGGGCCCCGATCGTCAGCCCCTCGCGCCGCCAGCCGCCGCCGGACATCAGGGCCTCGAGCTTCTGCAGGGTCAGGCGGTCGGCGGCGTCCGCCCGCGGGTCCGGCGCAGGCTCGGACCGGCGTGGGGCGCCGAACACCGTGGGATCGGGGCGCAGCATGAGGGCCGCGAGCGCCAGGGTCAGCAGGACGAGCAGCAGGCCGCCGTAGGTCCGGCCGACCACGAACTGCAGCCAGACCGGCTCCTGGCTCAGCCGGAAGGCGAAGCCGACGCCGACCTCGAAGACCACGAACAGGCAGGCCAGGCCGAGCAGCAGGCCGCGGAACCGACGGCGCCCCTCCAGCAGGTCTCCCGACCAGCCGCGCAGGATGACGCTGCCGGCGTGGATCGCCAGGAGCGCGGAGACGGCGTTGCGGGTCCACCAGAGCCAGTCGCGCAAAGGCGGTTCGACCGCGCCCATCACCAGACCCGCGACGAGCAGCGCGGCGGCCGGCGCGAGCGTCAGCGGCGTCACCTTCATGTCCGCGAACACGACGAGCACGAACAGCCAGAACAGGCCCGCCACCGCGCAGGCGGCGACATAGACCGGCCCGGGCGCGCCGAGGGCCATCTTGAGGGGGTAGGATTCGTCGATCATCCAGCCGACCACCGCCAGGCTGAACAGGGTGGCGGCGACCTTCACCTCGCGCCTCAGCCCGCTGCGCAGGATCCCGACCATGACGATCAGGGTGAGGCCGGCGGCCAAGCCGTGCACGAAGGCGCTGACCAGGGCGGCGGAGTCGGTCATGGGTGGAGCCTAGCACAAAGAAAAAGGGCCGGAGGTCGCCCCCCGGCCCTTTCGCAGAGACTTCGAATCCGAAGCTCCGGCTTACTTCACCTGGACGGAGGCGCCGGCTTCTTCGAGCTTCTTCTTGATCTCTTCCGCTTCCTGCTTGGAAACGTTTTCCTTCACGTTCTGCGGAGCGCCTTCGACGAGGTCCTTGGCTTCCTTCAGGCCGAGGTCCGGACGGACGGCGCGGACTTCCTTGATCACGTTGATCTTCTTGTCGCCACCGGCGGTCAGAACAACGGTGAACTCGGTTTGCTCTTCGGCGGCTTCGGCCGGAGCCGCGCCACCGGCGCCCGGAGCGGCGGCCACGGCCACCGGAGCGGCGGCGGAAACGCCCCACTTCTCTTCGAGCAGCTTGGAGAGCTCGGCGGCTTCCAGAACGGTCAGGGCGGACAGGTCGTCCACGAGCTTTTGCAGGTCGGCCATTTCAGTTGGTCCTTACGTAGATTGGGGTTGTCGGGAAGATGACGATCAGGCGGCGTCTTTGGTCGCGTACGCGTTGAAGACGCGCGCCAGCTGGCCGGCCGGAGCCTGCAGGACGCCCGCGACCTTGGTCGCCGGGGCCTGGAGGAGGCCGATGATCTTGCCACGGAGCTGGTCGAGCGAAGGCAGCGACGCGAGCGCCGTCACCGAAGCCTTGTCCAGCACCTGCTGACCCATGAAGCCGCCGACAACGGTGAACTTGTCGTTGTCCTTGGCGTACTGGGTCGCGACCTTGGCGGCGGAGACGGGGTCCGGCGCGAAGGCGATGGCGACGGGACCCTTGAAGAGGCTGTCGCCCGCTTCGCCGATCGCACCGTCCAGAGCCTTCTGGGCCAGAGTGTTCTTCACCACCTTCAGCTGGGCGCCCTGCTCACGCAGACGGCCCCGCAGATCGGTCATTTCCGCAACGGTCAGACCCATGTAGTGGGTCACGACCACGGCGCCGGCAGCCGCGAATTCGCCCTTGAGCGATTCGATGGCTTCCTGCTTTTGAGCGCGGTCCATTGCGGTCTCCATACTCAGGTTCGACCCGCGCGAGAGTGCGCGAGCCGGTAAGCTGCCTGTCGAGTGAGAGAAGCCGCAGCCACGCGCCCGGGCCGTTCGGCTGGGTCGCGGAACTTGATCTTCCCGTCTCCCGGCGGCCGAAGGAGGGCTCTCCTTCGCGTTATGGCTCCAGGCGGCCCCTGGATCCCCGCAGTTCTCTGACAGGTTCAGGGGCGTCCGGAGACACCCCTGCCCTCGCCGGGCCCCGGAGGGACCGACGTGAAGGCGCGGCTCATACACGAAGCGGACGGCGGACTCAACCGCCCCACTTCGGCGGGCGCTTCTCCATCCAGGCCTTCACGCCTTCCTTGTAGTCCGGCTCGCGGGCCATCCGCTCCAGCAGGGCTTCGGCGGCGCGCACCGATCCGGCCGCGTCGCGGTGCAGGTCGCGGTAGATCTGGCGCTTGGTCTCCCGGGCCGAGCCCGGGGCGACGGTGCGGGCCAGATGGCTGGCGTAGGCCAGCGCCTCGTCCATCAGGCGGTCGGCCGGGACGATCCGGTTCAGGAAACCCATGGCCATCGCCTCCTCGGCCGTGAACACCCGGCTGGAGAGCAGGATGTCGTTGGCGTGGGTGAGCCCCACGATCCTCGGCAGCACCCAGGAGAGGCCGAACTCGGCGGGAAAGTTGAAGCGGCCATGGGCGGCCGTGAACTTGACCCCCGGCGCGCAGAACCGCAGGTCGGCGAAGGCCGCCAGCACCAGCCCCACCCCGGCCGCGGCGCCGTTGATGGCGGCCAGGATCGGCTTGCCGATCCCGAAGTGGTAGGCGAACGCCGCGTCGAAGGCCGGATCGACGCCAAAGCCGGGCTCGGCGATGTCCTGCGGCGTGCCGGGATCGTAGCCGCCCTTCTCCGAGTCGCCCTCCAGCGCCTGCAGGTCGGCGCCGGCGCAGAAGGCCTGGCCCTCCGGGTCGCCGGTCACCACGATCACCCGCACGGCCGGGTCGCGGTCGGCCTCGCCCAGGATCCAGCGGTATTCGGTGTGCATCCGCCCGGTCCAGGCGTTGCGCCGCTTCGGGCGGGCGAGCGTCACGACGGCGACGCCGTCCTCGATCGCGTAGTGGGTGGCCTTGAGCTCCATCGCCCTACCCTGCCACGGACAGCCGCAGGACGGGACCGTTCCAGTGGGCGTCGTCGCGGTCCAGCGCCTCGACGGTGCCGGCCGTCGTCGCGACCTGCAGCCAGAAGGCCTGGGCCGCCAGGTTGCGCCGGGCCACGGCGATCTCCCAGAGCCCCAGCCGGGACCTCAGGACCGCGAGCGCCGCGGCGCGGCCGACGCCCTCGCGCCGGTAGGGCCGGCCGACGAAGAACTCGCCCATGTTGAAGTCGCAGGGGAGGCCCGAATGGCCCTCGCGGTTGATCAGGACGAAGCCCGCGATCCGCCCCCCGGCGCGGATCAGCAGGGCCTCGCCGCCCGGCGCGTCCCAGTAGGCGTCCAGCGGCGGATAGCGACCGAAGCGGCCGTCCTCCTGGAAGTCCGCCTGCCGGGTGGTCCAGAACTCCGCGAAGTCGTGGACATAGAACTGGAAGAGGTTGGCGATCACCTCGCGCCGCTCGGACCCGCAGGGCTCCAACTCGACCGCCATTCAGTAGAGCGGCTCGAAGCCGAACACCCAGGGCGTGTCGGTGTCGACGCGGATCTTCACCGCCTTCAGCTCCGGCGCGCCATAGACCTGCAGCCGGGTGATGTTGCCGTAGAGCGGCGGCTTGGCCTCGCCCTGGCTGACCATGAACGGGCGGTCGATGACCAGGTCGTGGAAGTCGCCGTTGATCAGCAGCACCGGCCTGCCGAACTTCGCCGCCTCGTCGCGGATGGCGAAGACCGTCCAGTAGAAGGGTCCGTCGGTCCCGCCGCGCAGCGCCTTGCCGGTGAAGTCGCCGCCCTCGCCTTCCACGAACAGGCCGGCCTGCAGGGCCAGCACCACGGCCTTGGCGTTCTTCGCCTTCGCCTCGGCGAAGGCCGCCCTGATCCACTCGACATTGGCGCGGTTGCGGGCCACCGCCTCGCGCAGGCGGACCTCGTCGTTCAGCGTCACCCCGTTGCCGGAGCCGGGCACGCTGAGGGTGGCGAAGACCACGCCGCCCCGCTCCCATCGGGTGTTCTCCGCCGTTGGGGTGTCGGGCATGACGTCGGTCTGGCGGACCAGCGGCATGGTCCGCCCGCCCAGGCTCTGCGGCCGGCCGAAGTAGGTCCCGCGGATGGTCCTGAGACTGGCCAGCGGGTCGGCGAAACCGCGGCTCTCCCAGACCCCGTCGAAAGAACGCAGGGGCAGGAGCAGGCCGAGGTCCTGCGGCGTCGCCTTGCCGGCCATGTAGCGGTGATAGGCCTCCAGCACCTCCGGCCGACGGCAGTCCACCCATTCGTTGTCGCCGGGGGTGTAGACGACCGGGTGGTCGAACTTGGCGAACTGGGCCAGCACATAGCGGTGGTTGGCCTCGGTGCAGGGCTCCGCGCCCCAGGTGTCGCCCACGTGGATCGAGAAGGCGGGCCTCGCCTGGTTTATCTTCCGGATCAGGGCGTCGTAGACCGGCAGGTCCTGGGGCAGGTTGTAGGCGGTGTCGCCCAGCGCCACGAACTCGAACCGCTCGGCCTTCGCCGGCGCCGCGGCGGCCAGCACGGCGGCGGCCAGAAGACCCAGGAACGCACGCATCACAACGCCCTCCCCTCAGCTCGTGTTGGGGAAGCCTAGCCGAACGGCCGAGCTTGCGGACAAAGAAAAAGGCGCGGGCCTCGCGGCCCGCGCCTCGATCTCTGCGGCGGTCGTCGGGCCTAGGCGGCGCCGAACGAGCCCGTGTCGACCCGCACGCCCGGACCCATGGTCGAGGAGAGGCTGATCTTCTTGATGTAGGTGCCCTTGGCGCCCGACGGCTTGGCGCGGTTCAGGGCCTCGACCATCGCCTTCACGTTGGCCAGCAGCTGCTCCTCGGTGAAGGAGGCCTTGCCGATGCCGGCGTGGATGATGCCGGTCTTCTCGGTGCGGAACTCGATCGAGCCGCCCTTGGCGTCCTTCACGGCCTGGCCGACGTTCGGGGTGACGGTGCCGACCCGCGGGTTGGGCATCAGGCCGCGCGGGCCCAGCACCTTACCCAGACGGCCCACCAGGGCCATCATGTCGGGGGTGGCGATCACCCGGTCGAACTCCATGAAGCCGCCCTGGATGCGCTCCACCAGGTCCTCGGCGCCGACGACTTCGGCGCCGGCGGCCTTGGCTTCCTCGGCCTTGGCGTCCTTGGCGATGACGGCGACGCGGACGTCACGGCCGGTGCCCGACGGCAGGGCCACCACGCCGCGGACCTGCTGGTCGGCGTGACGCGGGTCGACGCCCAGGTTCACCGCGATCTCGACGGTCTCGTCGAACTTGGCGTTGGCGTTGGCCTTCACCAGCTTGACGGCGTCTTCGGGGGTCAGGGTGGCCGAACGGTCGCCGGTCCACTTTTGCATGCGCTTCGGTTGCTTCGCCATGTGCCTAGGCCTCCACGATCTGCAGGCCCATCGAGCGGGCGGAGCCCTCGATGATGCGGGCGGCGGCCTCGACGTCGTTCGCGTTGAGGTCCTTCATCTTCTTCTCGGCGATCTCGCGCAGCTGGGTGCGGGTGATCTTGCCGACCGTCTCGCGGCCGGTCTTGTTGGCGCCGGACTTAATGCCCGCGGCCTGCTTGATGTAGAAGGTCGCCGGCGGGGTCTTGGTGACGAAGGTGAAGGACTTGTCCTGGTAGACCGTGATCACGGTCGGCAGGGGCGTGCCCTTCTGTTCCTTCTCGGTGCGGGCGTTGAACTCCTTGCAGAAGCCCATGATGTTGACGCCGCGCTGGCCGAGCGCCGGCCCGATGGGCGGCGACGGCGTGGCGGAGCCCGCGGGCACCTGCAGCTTGATGTAGCCCAGAATCTTCTTGGCCATCTTTGCTCCTCATGGCCGGAAACCCGGCCGGTTTGAGCCGTGGTGCGAGGTTACGGTGGCCGCCCTCTTCCACGGGTTTGAAATCGCCAGCGAACCGGCGAAGCGCGCGCATGTAGCAGCAACGCCCCTCCGCCACAACCGCAGCCTTGGAATGAACCCTGGAATACACGGACCAGGCGGAAGGGCGCATGGCCAGGCGCGAGGCAGCCGCGCGATCAGCCGTTGGCGTCCTTGAAGACGGCTGCGCCGTCGCGGGGCTGAACGAGAAAGGGCGGCCCCGCGGCACCGCCCTTCCGTGTCTTCCGTGGTTCTTTCGAACCTAGCCGATCTTCTCGACCTGGCCGTATTCGAGCTCGACCGGGGTGGCGCGGCCGAAGATGGAGACGGTGACCCGCAGGCGGGCGCGCTCCTCGTCGACCTGCTCCACCGAGCCGTTGAAGCTCGCGAAGGGGCCGTCGGTGACGCGGACCTGCTCGCCGATCTCGAAGGAGATGGTCGGCTTCGGCCGCTCAACGCCCTCCTCGATGGCGCCGATGATGCGGGCGACTTCCTTTTCGGAGACCGGGATGGGCTTGGAGCCCGAGCCCAGGAAGCCCGTCACCTTCGGGGTGTTCTTGATCAGGTGATAGGCCTCGTCGGTCAGCTCCATCTTCACGAGCACATAGCCCGGGAAGAACTTGCGTTCGGAGTTCACCTTCCGGCCGCGGCGGATCTCCACCACGTCCTCGGTCGGCACCAGGATCTCCGAGAAGTTCTCGTCGAGCCCCTGGGCGTGGGCCTGCTCCTTGATGGACTCCGCCACCTTCTTCTCGAAGTTCGAGTAGGCGTGGACGATGTACCACTTGTGGCGGGGGTTGGATTGCTGTTGGGCGGCTTCGGACATTCGATTACCCCGCGGTCGCCAGGCGGAGGATGAAGGACAGGCCCACCTGAAGGAAGGTGTCCACACCCCAGAAGAAGAGCGCGGCGAGGGTCACCATGATGGCGACCATCACCGAGGTGATCCAGGTCTCCTTGCGGCTCGTCCAGGTGATCTTGCGCGCCTCGGCGCGGACCTCACGGGCGAACTGCGGGATGCTGGTCTTCTTCTTCGGGGCCTGAGCGACGCCCGCGGGCGAGGCCATCGCCGCGGCGGTCTTCGCGGCGCGGTTCCTCATCGCTTGCGGGGTCGAGCCCGGTTTCCTGGCCATGGCGGCGTCTTCAAACTCGTCGTTAGGAGCGGCCCTCGCGGCGCGCCCCGGTTCACTTCACGCGGACATATATAGGGTGGCAGGAGTGGAGGGACTCGAACCCCCGGCCCTCGGTTTTGGAGACCGATGCTCTACCAGCTGAGCTACACTCCTACGACCAGCCCGATTGCGGTCCGGCGCTCCGAACAATGAACAGCGCGCCGGGAAGCGGCTAGGCCTTCCGGCGCGTTCGGCTCATCGCCGGAGCCGGGTCGTGTAGCAGGGAGCCCCCCTTCGGGCAAGGCGGGATCGAAGCGCCGCGCGGGCCGTTTCCCGAGGGAGCCGCAAGGCGAATCCACCGAGGCGAACATGGCCGGCCAGGACATCCAGAAGCAGTACAACCGCGACGAGGACATGAAGCCCGGCCGCCCGCCGCGCCCCTCGCACGAGCCCGGCGGGGCCGAGTCGTCCACCCGCAACGACAAGACCATGACCGATCCGGCCACGGGGGCGCCGCAGGACGGTCCGCCCGCGCGGAACCAGTCAGACGCCGGTCGGTCCGAGGACCTCGACGACTAGTCGGCCGCCGGCGCGGGCGCAGGCGCCGCGCACTGGATGCCCTGGTACTCGACCTTTACGTCGGTGAGCTTCGTCCCGCAGGCCGTCACCTCCCCGGCCGACCGCCCGGTCACCGCCACGGCCACGCCGCGGCTGAGGTCGACGCCGGCGTGGGTGACGTCGTAGGCTTGGCCCTTGGCCGAGATCGTCACGCAGTCGGGTTGCGGCGCCTTGGCGCAGCCGATGGCCACGACCTTCTCGCCCTGGGCCTCGCCGCCGGAGGCCTGGGCGCTGCTCGTCGCCCCGTCGCCGCATCCTATGAGGGCCATCGCCGAAGCCATGGCCGCGAAACTCCCTAATACGCGCATCTTGGTCTTCCTTCGCACACGTCTGCCCGCGCTCGGACGGATCGACTGTGCGCCCCGACTCGGGCGCCGGCAACGGGAATTTCGGCGTTATGTCGAATTGATAAGACGTTGTTTTTCCTGAGGCGGCGCGCAACCCCGCAATGAGGTCTGGCGGCGCGCCACAACGCCGGGTTGCGCGTCAGGACCCCTCGGCGATCCGTACCCGGCCGATGCCCGAGACCGACTTGCGCACCGGACCGGAGACCGACTTGACGCTCACGCCGCCCATGCCAGAGATCGAGGCGTTGAGGGCCCCCACCGGCCCGTCGAACTCTACGCCGCCGATGCCGGAGACGGAGGCGCGCAACGAGCTGGCCCGCCCCGCCGCCACCCGCACCTTGCCGACGCCGGAGACGTCGGCGTTCACCGGCCCGTAGAGCTCGTCGACGCTCACGCCGCCCGCCCCCGACAGCTCGGCGTCCATGCCGTTGCGGATGCGGGTGGCGTGCACGCTGCCGGCCCCGGAGATGTCCACATCCAGGCTCTCGGCCGCCCCCATCCGCACCGAGCCCGCGCCCGATTCCCGGATGGTCGCCCGGCCGGCCACGTCGGCCACGGTCCAGCTCGAGCAGCCGGCGTTGGAGAGACTGACCGAGCGCGACCGGCCGATGACGCCGGAGACCGCGCCGTCGGCGGAGAGCTCGACGTTGCGGGGCGTGCGGATCACCACCTGGGGCGTGTCCGCCCGCGAGACCTCGCCGACGCCGCGGACCCTGATCTTCTGCCGCTCGCCGCGGCCGTGGCAGTCGCGGATGCGCCGGTCGAGGTCGCCGTCGATGACCGTGCGGTCGCCCACCGTGCGGATGGTCAGCGGAAGCCGCGGGTTCGGCGCGGTGACCTCCACCCGCACGTCGCTGCGGTCCTCCGGGATGACGGTGACGCGGGCCACCGCATCCCGGATCTCCACCGAGGCCGCCTGGGCCGCGCCCGCGGACACGCTCGCCGCAACCGCCAGCCCGATCACCTGAATCTTCATCGCCGTCCCTCCAG
Organism: Phenylobacterium sp.; assembly: GCF_036821595.1. Taxonomy (GTDB): domain Bacteria; phylum Pseudomonadota; class Alphaproteobacteria; order Caulobacterales; family Caulobacteraceae; genus Phenylobacterium. The sequence goes on along the minus strand of NZ_DAISJG010000043.1, from coordinate 92 downwards.
CCGATGGAGGCGACGCTAGTCCCGCGGCCGGGCGGGGGCAGCTTAAATCGAGGTCATGACTTTCCGGTCATGGGGCGGGGGTGCGGGCAAAG
>NZ_DAISJG010000042.1:0-23563 GCF_036821595.1 Phenylobacterium sp. | reverse complement strand
GCCTTCGCCCCCGAGCCCCCCGATCCCGCGACGGTCCGCCGGACGCTGGCGGTGCGCCGCCGCATCGACGACGCGTTCTGGTCCGAGCACGAGGCGGCCGACTGGCTCGACGAGCCCGAGGACACCCGCAGGCGGCCCCGGCGACCGCCGGCCTCCGATCCCATGTGGGGCAAGCTCGACGCCTTCCTCGACGCGGCCGCCCGGCGGCCCGACCTCCTCGACGCCGACTTCGACATCCTGGTCATCGAGGCCTGCGACGCCATCGGCCTCGACCCCGGCCTGCTCTACGAGATCCGCGACCCCGCCGAGCCCGCGCCCCCCCAAACCGCCGACTCCTCTTAGCCGCTCATCCGACGGCCCCGAACCGGAGCCGGCGCCCCAGGCGCGCTGCGCGCGCGATGAACCACGGAAGATACGGATCACACGGAAGGCGGGCCCCACCGATGGCCACGCCCGCTTCACCCTGCGCGCCTCCGGCGCGCGATTTCACGCTCCCCCGCGCCGCCCGGCTCGCACGTTCCGCGCCGCCCCCATCCGTGTGATCCGTGTAATCCGTGGTTCCTTCCTCTTCGTCGCCGAAGAGCGCGACCGGGAGCCCTACTCCACCGTCCCCGCGACCGCTTCCGTCTCCACCGGCGGGGCGATGACCATGGCCGTGGCGAAGGTCAGGGCCGAGACCGCCGCCAGCGTCGCGGCGGCCAGCACCGGCCAAACCCGCTCCCGGCGCGGCTTCGGCGCGACCAGCGCCCTGGCGCGGGCCAGGGCCTCGGGATCGAGGGCGGACATGGGCCGGATGATCGGCGGAGTCGCACCGCCCGCCAATCCGGCGCTTGGCGAGCACGCCCTCACCGCCTAGTTAGGACCCATGATCCTGGTGATCGATAACTACGACAGCTTCACCTACAACCTCGTCCACTACCTGAACGAGCTGGGGGCGGAGACCGTCGTCCACCGCAACGACGCGGTGAGCGTGGCCGAGGCGCTGGGCCTGAAGCCGCAGGGCGTGCTCCTGTCGCCCGGCCCCTGCACGCCGAACGAGGCTGGGATCTGCCTGGATCTCCTGAGGGCCGCTCCCGACGACCTGCCGATCCTCGGCGTCTGCCTGGGCCACCAGGCCATCGGCCAGGCCTTCGGCGGCGAGGTCGTCCGCGCCAAGGCGCTGATGCACGGCAAGACCAGCCAGATCCACCACACCGGGGAAGGCGTCTTCAAGGGGCTGAAGAACCCCTTCACCGCCACCCGCTACCACTCGCTGTCGGTGGAGAAGCAGGCGCTGCCCGACGTCCTAGAGGTCACCGCCTGGACCGACGACGGCGAGATCATGGGCGTCCGCCACAGGACCCGGCCGATCCACGGGGTCCAGTTCCACCCGGAGTCCATCGCCACCGAATGCGGCCACGAGCTCCTGGCCAACTTCCTCGACATCGCCGGCGTGAAGCGCCTGGCCGACGCCTGACCGGGCCCCCGGAAACGCCATGTCCGACCTCTTCAAGCCGCTGCTCTCGCGCCTGGCCGACGGCGCGACCCTCTCCGAGGACGACGCCGACGAGTTCTTCGCCGCCTGCCTGCGCGGCGAGCCCACCCCGGCCCAGGTCGGCGCGGCGCTCACCGCCATGCGCATGCGCGGCGAGACCATGGGCGAGATCACCGCCTGCGCCCGGGCCATGCGCCGCGCCGCCATCCACATCGAGCCGGGCTTCCCGACCATCGACGTCTGCGGCACCGGCGGCGACGGCCTGCACACCCTCAACATCTCCACCGCCGCGGCCTTCGTGGCGGCGGGCGGCGGGCTGAAGGTCGCCAAGCACGGCAACCGCGCGCTCTCGTCCAAGTCCGGCGGGGCCGACGTGCTGTCGGAGCTGGGCGTCAACCTCGCCGCCCCGGCCGAGACCCATCTCGAGGCGCTGGCGGAGGCGAACATCTGCTTCCTGTTCGCCCCGGCCCACCACGGGGCCATGCGCCACGTCTCGCCGATCCGCACCGAGCTCGGCTTCCGCACCATCTTCAACCTGCTGGGCCCGCTGACCAATCCCGCCGGGGCGAAGCGGCAGGTGGTCGGCGTCTTCGCCGAGCGCTGGGTCTCCCCTCTCGCCCAGGTGCTGGGCGCGCTCGGCGCCGAGCGGGCCTGGGTCGTCCACGGCGGCGGCATGGACGAGATGACCACCACGGGCGAATCCAGCGTCGCCGAGTACCGCGACGGCCAGGTCCGCCTCTTCACCATCACCCCGGAGGCCGTGGGCCTGCCCCGGGCGGCGCTGGCCGACCTCACCGGCGGCACGCCCGCCGAGAACGCCCGGGCGCTGCGCGCCATGCTGGGCGGCGAGAAGGGCCCCTACCGCGACGTGGTGCTGCTGAACGCCGCCGCCGCCTTCCTGGTGGACGAGAAGGTCGAGACCCTGCGCCAGGGGGTCGAGCTGGCCGCCCGGGTGGTGGACGAGGGCAAGGCCCTGGCCGCCCTCGACCGCCTGGTGGCCATCACCCAGGCCGCCGCATGAGCGACATTCTCGCCCGGATCGCCGCCTACAAGCGCGAGGAGGTCGCCGCCCGCAGGGCGCAGCGCGACCAGCGCATGATGGAGGCCGCCGCCACCGCCGCCTCTGCGCCCCGCGGCTTCCGCGCCGCGCTCGAGCGCGCCCACGCCCCCGGCCGTCTCGCCCTGATCGCCGAGATCAAGAAGGCCTCGCCGTCCAAGGGCCTGATCCGCGAGGACTTCGATCCCCCGGCTCTGGCCCGCGCCTACGCGGCCGGCGGCGCGGCCTGCCTCTCGGTGCTCACCGACGAGCCCAGCTTCCAGGGCGCCGACGCCTTCCTGCAGGCGGCGCGGGAGGCGGTCGCCCTGCCCTGCCTGCGCAAGGAGTTCCTGGTCGATCCCTGGCAGGTGGCCGAGAGCCGCGCGCTCGGCGCCGACGCCATCCTCGTCATCCTCGCTATGGTCGATGACGCGCTGGCCGCCGCCCTGATGGCCGAGGCCCGCAGGCTGGGCATGGACGCCCTGGTGGAGGTCCACGACGAGGCCGAGATGGTCCGCGCCGTGGCCCTCGGCGCCGACCTCGTGGGGATCAACAACCGCGACCTGCGCACCTTCGTCACCGACCTGGCCGTCACCGAGCGCCTCGCGGCCCGGGCCCCGGCCGGCGCCCTGCTGGTCACCGAGAGCGGCATCTTCACCGCCGACGACGCCGCCCGCCTCGAGAAGGCCGGCGCGACGGCCATGCTGGTGGGCGAGAGTCTCATGCGCCAGGCCGACGTCGCCGCCGCCACCAGGGCGCTGCTCGCCGCCTGAGTCGCTCCGACCCTGGCCGCGCCCCCAGGAAATCCGGAGCGAAATCAGGCGCTAGCACGGTAACTTGACATTAACGAGGAACACCTAGAGAACATCCACAGGTTTTCGCTTTGTTCCTCAGGGGCCGGCAAGATGCTTACCCGCAAGCAGCACGAATTGCTCATGTTCATCCATGAGCGGATCAAGGAGACGGGCGTCTCCCCCTCCTTCGACGAGATGAAGGAGGCGCTGGATCTGGCCTCGAAGTCCGGCATCCACCGGCTGATCACCGCGCTCGAGGAGCGCGGATTTCTGCGCCGCCTGCCCCACCGGGCCCGGGCTCTGGAGGTCGTGAAGCTGCCGCAGCAGGCCACCGCCGCCGCCCCGCCCAAGGGCCGCGCGCCCTTCAAGCCGCAGCTCGTCGAGGCCGGCGCCGCCGCCCCGGTCGCCGCCAACGACACCCGCGAGCTGCCGATCCTCGGCCGCATCGCCGCCGGCACCCCGATCGAGGCGATCCAGCAGGAACGCGACCGCATCCCGGTCCCCGAGACCATCCTGGGCGCCGGCGAGCACTTCGTCCTCGAGATCTCCGGCGACTCGATGATCAACGCCGGCATCCTCGACGGCGACTTCGTGGTCATCCGCCGCACCGACAGCGCCAACTCCGGCGACATCGTCGTGGCCCTGGTCAACGGCGAGGAAGCCACGCTGAAGCGCCTGCGCAAGAAGGGCGCCTCCATCGCGCTGGAGGCCGCCAACCCGGCCTACGAGACCCGCATCTTCGGCCCCGACCAGGTCGCCGTGCAGGGCCGCCTCGTCGGCCTCATCCGCCGCTACCACTGACGGCGCGAGCCTCCGACCGCTTCTGTCGCAGCCGCGTGATCAGCTGATCCGCGTCTGGAGGCCGGCGGTGGGAGGTTGGGATGCGGTCAGTGGCGGCGCGGATCCGGCCCCCACGTCCAGGGCCGATGCCCGCGCAGGTCCTGCGCCCAGGTCACCTGCCAGGTCCCGTCGGCTTGCCGATACAGTTCCGCCGATCCGCTCTGTCGGAAATCGGCGCCCGTGAGCACCAGCGGCGCCCGGCACCCCGCCGGGCGTTCGTCGTTCCGGATCACCACCACCTCGGCGCCGGCGCACATCGCCTCGATCCGTCCCGGCTTCAGCGGCCGCTTCAGGTTCCAGGCCTCCGCCAGCTTCACCGGCGCCCCGGCCGTCGGGACGCAGCTCCACCGGTCGCAGTCGTAGGCGGCACCCGCCGCTTCGGGCGTCAGCCCCCGCCGCCTCGCCCACAGCTCGGCCCCGAAGAGCTTCACGTCGGGCCGGAGCAGCAGGGCGGCCTTCCCTTCCCGCACCGCCGCCGTCGCTCCATCGGCGCTGACCCAGGCGTCCGGCGGCGAGGGCTTGGGGACCAGCAGCACCGCCAGGGCGAACGGAACCCCGGCCCACCGCAATGGTCCCTTCCACAGGCACAGCCACAGGATCCCCAGGAAGGCCGCGGCCAGCGTCCAGCCGGGCCCGCTCGGCACGACGAGCTGGGCGTACGGCGCCGCCGCCGCCATCGCCGCCACCCGATTCATCAGCTCGATGGCGAACCCCGCCGCCGCCAGCGGCGCGGCGCCCAGGCCGACTGGCGTCAGGGCCGCCCCCAGGGCCAGGCCCGGCATCATCAGGAAGGACGAGATCGGCGCCACGGCGAGGTTCGCCGCCAGTCCCCAGGTGGAGACCCGGTTGAAGTGCTGCATGGCGAACGGACCCGTCGCCAGCCCGGCCACGAAGCTCGCCGCCAGGCTGACCGCCGTCCAGCCGAGCGCCGCCTGCACCCAGCGGATCGGCCAGGGCGTGTTGATCTCCTTCACCGGCCTGGGCCAGGCCTCGGCCAGCGCCACCAGGGCCGCGGTCGCCGCGAACGACATCTGGAACCCCGGCTCGGTCACCGCCTCCGGCTGCAGCAGCAGGACGGCCATGGCGGCCAGCGCCAGGGCGTGCAGGCTGATCGCCTGCCGGTCCACGAGCACGGCGCCGAAGGCCACCGCCGCCGTCACCGCCGCCCGCTCGGCCGGCGGCGGGGCGCCGGACAGCACGAGGTAGCCGCCCACCGCCGCCAGCCCCACCAGGGCGGCCGTCTTCTTCCCGTGGATGCGCAGCGCCAGCCAGGGCCAGGCGGCGATCAGGACCCGCGCGCCCGCGAAGGCGAAGCCGCCGACGATGGCCATGTGCAGACCCGAGATGGAGATGATGTGCGCCAGGCCCGCGGCCCGCAGGTTGTCCTCCTGCTCGCGCGGGATGAAGGCCTCGTGGCCCGTGGTCATCGCCGCCGCCAGCCCGCCGCTGGAAGGCCCCAACTCGTCGACGATCCGCCGCGACAGCTCCCAGCGCACCGCATTGATCGCCATCCGCAGCCGCAGCCGCCACGGCGGCCTCGCCTCGGTCTCCCAGGTCACCGGCGGCGTCAGCGCGAAGCCCACCCCGCCCACGCTCTCGAAGAAGGCGTCGCGCCCGAAGTCGTACGCCCCGGGACTGGCCGGTGGCGGCGGGGCGTTGAGGATCGCCAGAAGGCTGACCGGCGAGCCCGGCGCCGGGACCGGCGTCCCGGGCCGGAGCGTCACCCGCACCCGGATCGGCGTCGCACCGGCCGGCCAGTCGCCGATCCGGGCCGGGGCGATCAGCAGCCGCTGGCCGCCCTCGCCCGGGCTCGCCACGTCCACCACCCAGCCCTCGAGGCGCTGCGGCTCGCCGCCGGCCGGCGCGATCGGCGCCCAGACCCGCTCGGTGCGGACCTTGCCCATGCCGAACCCACCGACCGCGCAGGCTCCCAGCACCAGCACGACGGTGAGCAGCCGGGCGCGCGACGCGGCCGCGCCCGCCAGCAGCAGGACCACCACGCCGGCGCAGACCCAGGCGACCCACGCCTGCGGCTCCCGCGGCAGGGCGAAGTACAGCGCCGCGCCCAGGCCCAGGGCCACCGGCGTCCACAGCGTCCAGCGGTCGGTTTGCGCCACGCCCTGGGCGCGCAGCCAGGCCAGCGCATCGGCAAGGCTAGGACGGCTCCGAATCCGCGTGCTAAGAGGCGCCGCCCAGGCGCCCGGCGCCGTCGCCTCCCCAGCCTCACCGATCCCGATGTCCGACCGACCCGTCGTCACCCGTATCGCCCCCTCGCCCACCGGCATGATGCACATTGGCACGGCGAGGACCGCCCTGTTCAACTGGCTTTACGCCCGGCACACCGGCGGCAAGTTCCTGATGCGCATCGAGGACACCGACCGCGAGCGCTCAACCGAGGCCGCCGTGCAGGTGATCTTCGACGGCCTGAAGTGGCTGGGTCTGGAGGCCGACGAGCCGCCGGTCTTCCAGTTCGCCCGCGTGGATCGCCACCGGGAGGTCGCGCAGGAGCTGCTGGCCCGCGGCGCGGCCTACAAGGATTTCATGAGCGCCGAGGAACTCGAGGCGGAGCGGGAGAAGGCCCGCGCCGAGGGCCGGGTCGTCCGCTCGCCCTGGCGCGACGCCACCCCCAACGACGCGCCCGCCCGTCCGTTCGTGGTCCGGCTGAAGAGCCCGCAGGAGGGCGAGACGCTGGTCGACGACCAGGTGAAGGGTCAGGTCAGGTTCCAGAACAAGGATCTGGACGACCTCATCCTGCTGCGCACCGACGGCACGCCGACCTACAACCTGGCCGTGGTGGTGGACGACCACGACATGGGCGTCACCCACGTGATCCGCGGCGACGACCACCTGAACAACGCCGCCCGTCAGACCCTGATCTACCAGGGGATGGGCTGGGACGTGCCGGTGTGGGCGCACCTGCCGCTGATCCACGGGCCGGACGGGGCCAAGCTCTCCAAGCGCCACGGGGCCCAGGCCGTCAGCGAGTTCGACGACATGGGCTACCTGCCGGAGGCCATGCGCAACTACCTGGCCAAGCTCGGCTGGGGCCATGGCGACGACGAGATCTTCTCCGACGAGCAGGCCATCGCCTGGTTCGACATCAAGGACGTGGTCGGCGCGCCGGCCCGGCTGGACTGGGCCAAGCTCAACCACCTCAACAACCACTACATCCGCCAGGCGGACGTGGAGCGGCTGACGACGCTCACCGCCAACGTCCACAGGGGCCGCGACTGGAAGCTGCGCGAGGCCGACCTGCCGGTCCTGGCGCGGACGATCCCGCTGGTCCGCGACGGCGCCAAGACCATGCTGGAGCTGGCCGACGCCACCGTCTTCGTCCTCAAGCAGCGTCCGCTGGAGCTGCCGGAGAAGACGCTGGGCATGCTCAACGACGAGACCCGTGGCCGGCTTTCCCGCCTGCGCGACCGGGTGGCGGGCCAGGACTGGACCGTGTCCGCGCTCGAGCAGGCGATCCGCAGCTTCGCCGAGGCGGAGGGCGTGGGCATCGGCAAGTTCGGCCCGGCGCTCCGGGGCGTGCTTTCGGGCGGCTCGCCCGCCCCCGACCTCGCCGGAACGCTGGTAGCGCTCGGAAAAGACGAAAGTCTTGGGCGGCTTGACGATGCGCTTTCAAGGTCCGCGTAAAACGCTATAAGGCCGCAAACGAGCGTTTCATCTCGCAATCGCGAAAGGGGTTCGCATGGGCGACACGGCGAAGGTCGGCATCGGCGGCAAATCGGTCGAGCTTCCGGTCCTGAAGGGGACGACGGGACCCGACGTGGTGGACATCCGCAAGCTCTACGCCGAGGCCGATGTCTTCACCTACGACCCTGGCTTCACCTCCACGGCTTCGTGCGAGAGCAAGATCACCTTCATCGACGGCGACGCGGGCGTGCTGCTGCACCGCGGCTACCCGATCGACCAGCTGGCCGAGCGTTCGAACTTCCTCGAGGTCTGCTACCTGCTGCTGCACGGCGAGCTGCCGACCGCGCCGGAGTTCGCCGAGTTCGAGCACAACATCACCTATCACACGATGGTGCACGAGCAGTTCGACCGGTTCTTCCAGGGCTTCCGGCGCGACGCGCACCCCATGGCGATCATGGTCGGCGCGGTCGGCGCGCTCTCGGCCTTCTACCACGACAGCACCAACATCGATGACCCGGCCCAGCGGATGATCTCCGCCCACCGGATGATCGCCAAGATGCCGACGATCGCGGCCCGCGCTTTCAAGTACTCCAAGGGCCAGCCGTTCGTTTACCCGCGCAACGACCTCTCCTACGCCGAGAACTTCCTGCGCATGTGCTTCTCGGTGCCGGCCGAGGACTGGAAGCCGAACCCGGTGCTCACCCGCGCCATGGACCGGATCTTCATCCTCCACGCCGACCACGAGCAGAACGCCTCGACGTCCACGGTCCGCCTCGCGGGCTCCTCGGGCGCCAACCCGTTCGCCTGCATCGCCGCCGGCATCGCCTGCCTCTGGGGCCCCAGCCACGGCGGGGCGAACGAGGAGGCGCTGAACATGCTCCAGGAGATCGGCTCGGTGGACCGCATCCCCGAGTACGTCCAGGGCGTGAAGGACCGCCGCTACCGGCTGATGGGCTTCGGCCACCGGGTCTACAAGAACTACGACCCGCGCGCGAAGGTCATGCAGACCACCTGCCACGAGGTCCTGGCAGAGGTGGGTCACTCCAACGACCCGCTGCTGAAGGTGGCCATGGAGCTCGAGAAGATCGCGCTCAACGACCCCTACTTCGTGGAGCGCAAGCTCTATCCGAACGTCGACTTCTACTCGGGCATCACCCTGCGGGCGCTGGGCTTCCCGCCGGACATGTTCACGGTGCTCTTCGCGCTCGCGCGCACCGTCGGCTGGATCGCCCAGTGGAAGGAGATGATCGAGGATCCCTCCCAGAAGATCGGTCGCCCGCGCCAGCTCTACACGGGCGCCCCGCAGCGCGACTACGTCGGCGTCGACAAGCGCGGCTGACGCCTCGAAAGCCGGCGGCTTTTCCTGGCCGCCGGCGGTTTCCTGTGAGAGGGTGAACGGAGCGCGAACGCGCCGCTCCTTCTCACGGTGAATCCCTACGGCCCCTGTGGCGGGTCGTGGTCCGCAAGGCCGTCCACCACCCGCAGGAGCGCCTCGGCGGCGGCCTCGTCGGGGTCCGGCCCGCCCCGTCCCATCCGGTCCAGCGCCGCGTACTGCCGCGCCACCTGGGTCCGGCGCAGCTCCGGATCGTCGAGCCGCCGCGCGACTTCCGCCGCCAGCCTCTGGCCCGTGCACGCGTCCTGGATCAGTTCCGGGGCGACAAAGTCCTGGGCGGCGATGTTGAACAGCGTCACCCACCTCGTCCGGATCAGCCGCTTCAGGATGGCGTAGGTCATCGGTCCCAGCCGGTAGCCCACCACCAACGGGACCCCGGCCAGCGCCAGCTCCGTGGTCACCGTGCCCGAGCAGGCCAGAGCCACGGTCGCGGCCTTCATGGCGTCGTGCTTCGCCGCCTCGCCCTCCAGGACGTAGGCGCGGTGCGGCCAGCCGGCCACCCTGCCCTTCACCGTCGCGGCCACCGTGGGCGCGGCAGGCACGACGACGTGCAGTTCCGGCTCGGCGTCCTTGAGGATGTGAACCGCCTGTTCGAAGGCCGGCAGCACGCGTTCGATCTCGCTCGGACGGCTCCCCGGCAACACGAGCAGGATCGGATCGTCCGGACCCGCCCCGATCTGCCGACGCAGCCGCGCCGGGTCGGCGCCCGAGAAGTCCACGTTCAGAGCCGAGTTGCCGACGAAGGTCACCGGCAGGCCGTGCGCCTCGAACCAGGGGGCGTCGAAGGCGTGGATCGACAGCAGGTGGTCGAAGGTCTCGGCGAGCGTCTTCGCCCGCCCCGGCCGCGTGGCCCAGACCTGGGGCGCGACATACTTCACGAGGGGGAGCTTGGGATCCACCTTCCGGAGGCGCTGGGCGACGCGCAGGGTGAAGCCCCACGAGTCGATCAGTACGGCGACGTCGGGCTTCTCCCGCGCGGCGATGGCGGCGGTCTGCTCGGCGCGCCGCACGACCTTGCGCCAGGCCAGCAGCCCCTCCACGAGGCCGAAGATCGAGAGCTCGGCGATGTCGAAGGGGCTCTCGAGCCCCTCGGCCGCCATCTTCGCGCCGCCGACGCCCACGAACCGCACCTGGTCTCCCAGCCGCCGCTTCAGCGCCCGGGCCAGGCCCGCGCCGCGATCGTCGCCCGAGGCCTCCGCCGCCACCAGCATGACGGTCAGCGGGCGCGCCCTCATGGCTGTTCCGGCTCCACGCCGAGGATGAAGACGCCGAGTTCGTCCGCCAGGGCGGTCACCGCCTCGCGGTCCAGGACCAGCAGCCGCCCGGCCTCGCCGACGATGCCCGCCAAGCCCGCGCGCGCCACCGCCTGGACGGTGGCCAGGCCGATGGTCGGCATGTCCACCCGGGTCTCCTGGATCGGCTTGGGCGCCTTGGCCAGCACGCCCCGGGCCGCGCCCGGCCGGCCGCGGATCGCCTCCGGCAGCTCCGCGACCCGGGCCAGCATGGCGTCGGTGCCCTCCTGGGCCTCCACCGCCAGCACCAGCCCGTCGCAGACGACGGCCCCCTGGCCGATGTCCAGGCGGCCGATGGCGCGGGCCACCTCCAGCGCGCGGACCACATCGGGGCCGGCCGCGTCCGGCGGCGAACAGCGGCCCAGCGGCCCGGGCGGCAGGCCGAGGTCGTCCATCACCTCGTGCGCGCCCTCGACGGCGAAGCCTTCCTTCTCGAACTCGCCGACCAGGAAACGCAGGAGGGCGTCGTCACCCTTGCGCGCCGCTGCGATCGCCGCGGGCAGAGCGGTCAGGCCCCGCAAGTCCGGAATCAGCGCGGCAAAGTCCGGCCGGCTGACGTTGCCGGCCAGGCAGACGGCCTCGCAGCCGGCGCGCTTCAGCGCCTTGAAGCACTTGCCCAGCTCGGCGATCCCGACCTCGGCCCCGGCGTAGGGGGCGAGCTCCCCGCCCGCGAAGCCCTTCAGCCGCACCACGAACAGGGGCCGGCCGGAACGTTCGCAGTGCTCGGCGATCTCGACGGGCAGGCTCCCGCCGCCGGCGATCAGGCCGAGTTTCCTCATCAGACCTCGCGTTCGGGCAGGCACAGCGGCCGGCTGGCGTCCGCGCGGATGAAGTCGATGATCTCCATCACTTCCGGGGACGAGGCATAGGTCTCGATGGTGTCGTCCAGCCGCTCCTGGAAGGTGCCCTCGTCGGCGAACAGCAGTCGGTAGGCGGCGCGAAGGGTGTTGATGCTCTCCCGGCTGAAGCCCCGCCGCTTCAGCCCCACGAGGTTGAGCCCCTCCAGGTGGGCGTGGTTGCCCCACACCGAGCCGTAGGGGATGACGTCCTTCACCACGGCCGCAAGGCCGCCGATCATGGCGTGGCGGCCCACCCGGGTGAACTGGTGCACGGCCGCCAGCCCGCCCACGATCACATAGTCGCCGATCTGGCAGTGGCCGCCCAGCGTCGCCTGCTTGGTGAGGATCACGTGGTCGCCCACGACGCAGTCGTGGCCCACGTGGCTCTCGATCATGAAGAGCCCGTCGGACCCGACCCGGGTCACCCCGCCGCCGTTGACGGTGCCGAGGTTCATGGTCGCGTGTTCGCGGATCAGGTTGTTGTCGCCGATGACGAGGCGGGTGTCCTCGCCCTTGTAGGCCGTGTGCTGCGGCGGCCCGCCCAGGACCGCGAAGGGATAGACCTGGTTGTTCTCGCCGAGTTCGGTGGAGCCCTCGATGACGACATGGCTGTGCAGCCTGGTGCCGCGACCGAGGCGCACCTTCTCGCCCACGACGCAGAACGGGCCCACGGACACGCCCTCGGCCAGCTCGGCGCCCTTGGCGACCAGGGCGGTGGGATGGATGTCGACGCTCACTGGGTGTTGACCACCATGGCGGCGAACTCGCACTCGGCGGCGACCTTGTCGCCCACCAGCGCCTGGCCCGCGAACTTGAACACGTCGCCCCGGTGGCGGACCACCCGCACCGGCATCCGCACCACGTCTCCCGGCCGGACCGGCGAACGGAAGCGGCAGTTGTCGGCCGACATGAAGAAGATCGCCTTGCCGGCGGTGTCCACCTCGAGCGACTTCGACATCAGGACCGCGCCGGTCTGCGCCATGGCCTCGATCAGCAGGACGCCCGGCATGACCGGATAGCCCGGGAAGTGCCCCTGGAAGAACGGCTCGTTCACGGTCACGCACTTGATGCCGACGATGGACTCGCTGGCTCGGTATTCCTCCGCCCTGTCGATGAGCAGGAAGGGATAGCGGTGGGGGATCCGGGACAGGATCTCGGTGATGTCGATCTCGCCGGTTCCGTCGTTGACCGGGGCCTTACGGCTCATTCTCGGGTCCTTCCTTGCGGGTCGCCATCTTGGCGAGCCAGGCGGTCTCACGCATCCACTTGCGGATCGGCCGGGCCGGCATGCCGCCCCAGGTCTCGCCCGCCGGAATGTTCTTCATGACGCCGGCCGCTGCGCCCACGCGCGCGCCGTCGCCGATGCTCACATGGTCGGCCACGCCGGCGCGGCCGCCGAACTGGGCGCCGTCGCCGATGATGACGCTGCCGGAGATGCCGGTGTGCGCCGCCATCACACAGTTGCGCCCGACGCGGACGTTGTGGGCGATCTGCACCAGATTGTCGATCTTGGTGTTCTCGCCGATCACGGTGTCGTCGAAGGCGCCGCGGTCGATGCAGGTGTTGGCGCCGATCGTCACGCCGTCCTGCAGGATCACCCGGCCGAGCTGCGGGATGTCGATCAGCCCCCCGGGGCCCACCGTCGCTCCGAAGCCGGGCTCGCCGATCACCGCCCCCGCGAGGATCCGCACGCGGTCGCCGATGAGCGTGAAGCCGATGGTGACGTTGGCGGCGATCTCGCACTGCCGGCCTATGGCGACGCCCGGGCCGATGACCGTGTTGGGGCCGATCACCGTGCCGCCGCCGATCTGCGCGCCCGGGCCCACCACGACGCCGGGTCCGAGGATCACCCCCTCCTCCAGACGCGCGTCGGGCGCCACGGCCTCGCGGCCGAGATTGGCGCGGGGGCGGTGCAGCCGCTGGGCGGCGATCGCATAGGCGGCGTGGGGCGCCGGCGTCAGAAGGCCCACGCAGCCTTCCGGAATCGCCTCCGCCTGTTTCGGCGCAAGGAAGCAGGCGCCCGGCCGCGCCTGCGCCAGCGCGGCGGCGTGGCGACGGTCGGAGAGGAAGGTGACGGTGTCGGGGCGCGCCTGGGCGAGGATCGCCACGGCGCGGATCGGACGCTCGGCGGCGCCCGGCTCGGAGAGCTCGGCGCCCGTCAGGGCGGCGAGCTCTCCCAAGGTCACGGGGCCAAGGTCCTCGAAGAAGCGCGGGTCGGGCATGACGTCCTGGGAACGGGCGCGACCCGCGCCTTCTCGGCCGGCCGGCTTAGCGACGGGTGGCGGGCGCCGGAGCGCTCGCCGCGCCAGTCTGCGCAGCCGCGGGTTGTTGGTCCAGACGTTCGCGGTCGAAGGCGAACTGGGTGATCTTGGCGTTCAGCGCGGTGATGACGCCCGGGGTGATGTCCATGGCCGGATTGGCGATGACCACGGCGTCGCGGTTCAGCAGCACCGAGCACTGGCGCTGCTGGTAGACCTGACGGATCAGCGGCTCCATCTCCTGGCCCACGCGGCCGACGGCCTTCTGCTCGGTGGCGGCGACTTCCCGCTCGCGCTGCTGGGCCTTGCGCTGCAGGGCGTTGGCGCGGACCTGCAGGGCCGAGGCGCGCTGTTCCAGCGTGGTGCGGTCGAGGGTGGCGCGCTGGCCCTCGAGGGTCTTGCCCTCGTTCTCGATCGTGGTGCGCTCGCCGTTCAGCTCGGCGTTCACCTGCTGGACGATCTGCTGCATGCGGGTGTCGACGTACTTGCCGACCGTCGACCCGGCGATGGCGCCCTGCACCGACAGGATGCAGACGCCGGGCGCGGCCGGCCCGTGAGTCACGGCGGGCGCCGCGGTCGTGGCCGGGGCCTGCTGGGCGAACGCGGAGCCCGCGCTCAGAGCCACGGCGGCGCAGGCGGTCGCGGCGAGAATCTTGGAAGTCATGATGTTCTTAGAACCTGGTTGAGGTGGAGAACCGGAAGGTTTCGGTCTTGTCGTAGTCTTCTTTGGCCAAAATCTGGCTGAAGTCGAAGCGGATCGGCCCCATGGGCGAGCGCCAGAAGATGCTGAGGCCCGCGGAGGCCCGCAGCGACAGGTCGTCGCGCACGAAGGGATTCTCGGTCCCGGCCGGGCAGGCCGTGCCGCCGTCGCGCGGGCAGAGCTTGTCCTCGGCGTCGAGCAGGCCGACGGTGCCGAACTCGGTGAACACCGCGGCCTTGATGCCGTACTGCTCGGGCAGGAAGGTCGGCACGGTCAATTCGACCGCGCCGATGGCGTAGGCCTTGCCGCCCAGCGCGTCCTGGCGGCCGATCGAGGTGTCGCGCGGACCGACGCCCGCGGTCTCGAAGCCGCGGAAGTTGGTGCCGCCCTTGAAGAACCGGTCGTTGATCCGCACCACGTCGCCGTTCCAGCCGTCCACGTAGCCGGCGGAGCCGGTGACGCTGAGGATGAAGTCGCGGGTGAAGCCGTAGTACCAGCCGCCGTCCATCTCGGTGCGCAGGTAGTTCACGTCCCCGCCGACGCCCGCGAGGTCCTGGTTCGCCGCGACATAGAAGCCGCGGGTCGGGTTCAGGTAGTCGTTCCGACGATCCAGGCGGTAGCCGTAGCTCACCAGCGAGGTCAGGAACGAGCCGCGCTGGTCGCAGATCACCGACGAGATGAAGCCCTGCAGGCAGAGGTCGTCGTCGATCGACACGTCGTCCTGACGCACCGTGTAGCCCAGCGAGCCGCGCGAGTTGATGCTGAGCGGGAAGTTCAGGCGCACGCCCGTGCCGATGCTCTCGGTCTTGTAGGCCGAGTACTCGGTGAGGTCGTACTTGTAGTAGTAGACGTCGAGGCCGGCGGCGAGGTCGCGGCCGAGGAAGCGGGGCTCGGTGAACGAGAAGTCCGCCTGCTGGCGCAGCGAGCCCAGGGAGACCCGCGCCCGCACGTTCTGGCCGCGGCCGCGGAAGTTGCGCTGGGTGACCCCCATGTCGATGACCAGCTGGTCCACCGAGGAATAGCCGGCGCTGAACGACAGCTCGCCCGTCGGCTGCTCCTCCACCTGCACCCGCAGGCCGGTGCGGTCGGGCGCGGAGCCCGGCACCTCGGTGATCTCGACTTCCTTGAAGAAGCCCAGCGCCCGGATCTGGTTGCGCGAGCGATCCACGAGGGCGCGATTGTAGGCGTCGCCTTCGGAGACGTTCATCTCCCGGCGGATGACGTAGTCGAGCGTCGCGGTGTTGCCGACGATGTCGATCCGGTCGACGTAGACCCGCGGGCCTTCGTTCACCTGGAACACCACGTCCACCACACCGGTCTCGCGGTTCGGCGTGTAGCGGGGGCGGACGTCCACGAAGGCGAAGCCCGCGGCTCCGGCGGCGAAGGTGAGCGAATCGGTCGCGCGCTCGATCGCCTGGTCCTCGTAGAGCTGGCCGGTGCGCAGGGGCACGAGCGCGGTCAGCACCTCCTTGTCGAGCTTCTGCAGCTCGGTCTCGACGCTGATCTTGCCGAACTTGTACTCGCGGCCCTCGTCGAGGGTGTAGGTGACCACGAAGCCGTTCTTGTCCGGCGCGAGTTCGGCGACCGCCGAGGCGACGCGGAAGTCGTAGAAGCCGCGGTTGCGGTAGTGCTTGCGCAGCTGCTCCTTGTCGTACTCCAGACGGTCCGGATCGTAGTTGGCGTTGTTCGAGAAGAACTTGTACCAGCGGGACTGCTCGGTCACGACCACGTCGCGCAGGTCGTTGTCGGAGAACTCCCGGTTGCCCAGGAAGTTGACCCGCAGCACGCCGCTCTTGGGGCCCTCGTCGATCGCGAAGATCAGGTCGACCCGCTTCTGCGGCAGCTCGACGATCTGGGGCGTGACGTTGGCCGAGATCCGGCCAGAGCGGCGGTAGAGTTCGACGATCCGCTGGACGTCGGCCTGGACCTTGGCGCGGGTGAAGATGCCCCGCGGCCGCACGCTGACCTCGTCGCGCAGCTTGTCTTCCTTGAGCCCCGAGTTCCCCTCGAAGATCACCCGGTTGATGATCGGGTTCTCGACGACGGTGATGATCAGGTCGCCGGCCTGGAAGTCGATCTTCACGTCCGAGAACAGGTCGGTCTGGAACAGCGCCTTCAGCGCCAGGTCAAGGCGCTCGGGGTTCACCGGCTCGCCGGGCTGGATCGGCAGGTAGGAGACGACGGTCGTCTGCTCGATCCGTTCGTTGCCGCGGACGATGATCCGCTGGACGGTCCCAGAGGCTTCCGCCAGCGCGGGCGCAGGCGGGTCCTGCGCGAGCGCCAGACCCGGAGCGACCAGGGCGGTCGAGCCCAGCAGCAGGGCAAGGCCGGAGGCTAGCGCAGCGCTACGGGCGCGGTGTTTGTGCATCGAATCAGCCGTCTGGGAAAAATCGGGAAGCTAGGAGAATAGCCCGCCGAAGAGATTGAACACACGCAGGCGCTGCAGATCGTTCCAGGTCGCGAACAACATCAATCCTAGCACCAGTGCAAGGCCCACCCTGTACCCTGCCGCCTGAACCTTGGCAGCAAGTGGGCGCCGGGCGATCGCCTCGTAGCCATAGAAGAGCAGGTGTCCCCCGTCGAGCACGGGGATCGGCAGGAGGTTCAGGAAGCCGATGCCGACGGAGATGTTGGCCACCAGCACGAGCAGGGTCAGGAGCCCGTTGCGCACCAGCGCCGAGGCGTCCGGAGAGTACTTCACGTTCTGCTTGGTGAGGTCGCCGGAGATCTGCGCCATGCCGAGCGGTCCGGAGAGCTGGTCGGCGGTCTCGCGGCCGCTGATCATCCGGCCGATGTAGAAGACGGTGGTGACCACCACGTCCTGGGTGCGCTGCACCCCGCCGGCGACGGCCTCCAGCGGGCCGTAGCGCTCGAAGGTGACGGCGGAATCGTCGAACGCCACCCCGATGCGGCCCAGCTTCTGGACCCGGCCCAGGCCGTCGGCGACGTCGCCGCGCTCCGGTGTCACCTGGAGGTGGATCACCTGCCCGCCGCGGTCGACCGTGAAGTCGGTGGGCAGGCCGCTCCTCAGGATGATGAGCTGCTTGACGTCGGCCGGGGTGCGGATCGTCCGACCCTCGCCGGCCACCAGCACGTCGCCGGGCCGGAGACCGGCCCGCTCGGCCGGCGCCCCCGGCTCGACCCGCGCGACCCGCGCCGACTGGATCGGCTCGCCCAGCGCCATCAGAAGGCCGGCGAAGATCACCACGGCCAGCAGGAAGTTGGCGATCGGGCCGGCGGCGGTGATCACCGCGCGCTGCCACAGCGGCTTGAAGTGGAAGTAGCGGTCGAGCGCCGCCTCCCCTTCCCGCGCCACCAGGTCGCGGCGCATGGAGTCGAGATCGTCGGTGTCGGGCACGCTGGCGGCGTTGTCGTCGCCGGCGAAGCGGACGTAGCCGCCGAGCGGCAGCCAGCCGATCCGCCACTGCACCCCCGACCTGTCGCGCCAGGAGGCGACGGGACGGCCGAAGCCGATGGAGAACTGGTCGATCTTGGTGCCCAGCCACTTGGCGGCCAGGAAGTGGCCGAGCTCATGGACCGTGACGACGACGCCCAGGACGATGAGGAACGGGACGACGTACATCAGGGCGGTTTGCAGGAAGCCGATCATCGGGACTCCATCAGGCCTGGGCCATAAGACCGCTCACCACGTCGCCGGCAACGCGGCGCGCCGCCGCGTCGGTGGCGCGGGCGTCTTCCAACGCATCGCCCGAGCCCGCCCCGAGGTCCGTGCGCGCCATGCGCTCCAGGGTCTCCGAGACGACGCGGGCAATATCGAGAAAGCGGATTTTCCGGTCAAGGAAGGCGGCTACGGCCACCTCGTCGGCGGCGTTCATCACGGCCGGCGCCCGTCCGCCGGCGGCCAGGGCCTCCTTGGCGATGCGCAGGGCCGGGAAGCGGTCGAGGTCCGGCTCCTCGAAGGTGAGCTGGCCGGCCCTGGCCAGGTCCAGGCGCTGGGCCGGCCACGGCAGCCGGTCCGGCCAAGCGTAGGCGCAGGCGATCGGCGCGCGCATGTCGGGCGGTCCAAGCTGCGCGAGCGTGGAGCCGTCGGCGTACTCGACCAGGCTGTGGACGATCGACTGCGGGTGGATCAAGACCTCGACGCGCTCCGCGGGCATGGAGAACAGGTAGGCGGCCTCGATCACCTCCAGGCCCTTGTTCATCATGGTCGCTGAATCGACCGAAATCTTGGCGCCCATGTTCCAGTTCGGGTGGGCGAGCGCCTGCTCCGGCGTGGCGTGGGCCATCTGCTCGCGTGACCAGCCCCGGAACGGGCCGCCGGACGCGGTCAGGATCAGCCGCGCCACGTGCTGGGCGTTCTCCGGATCCAGCACCTGGAAGATGGCGGAGTGCTCGGAATCCACCGGGATGATCACGCCGCCGGCCAGCCGGGCCGTCCGCAGCAGGGTCGGGCCCGCGCAGATCAGGCTCTCCTTGTTGGCCAGGGCGACGACCGCGCCGGCCCGCGCGGCGGCCAGGGTCGGTTCGAGCCCGGCGAAGCCCACGATGGCCGACATCACCCACTGGGCGTCGGCGGCCGCGGCGTCGGCCACGGCGGCGGAGCCGGCGGCGGTCTCCACCCCGGTCCCGGCCAGCCGCTCGCGCAGTTCGGGGAGCTTGCTCTCGTCCTCGATCACCGCCAGCCGGGGACGCCAGCGTCGCGCCTGCTCCGCCAGCCGCTCGGCGTTGCGGCCGGCGGCGAGCGCGGTGAACTCCACCTCCACCTTGGCCTTGTCGAAGAGGTCGAGGGTCGAGACCCCGATCGAGCCGGTCGAGCCCAGGACGCTGACCTTACGCGGCAGGCTCAATGTCCCCACCCCCAGTGATTCACGAGACGCGCGGCCGACATCACGACCACGGCGAACATCAGCCCGTCGACCCGGTCCAGCAGGCCGCCGTGGCCGGGGATCAGGTCGCCGGAATCCTTCACGCCGAAGCGGCGCTTGATGGCCGACTCCCAGAGATCCCCGGCCATGGTGGCGAGACCGACCAGCAGGCCGATGAGCGCCGCCGCCGCGAGGTTCAGCTGGAAGACCGAGAGCGCCGACATCAGGGCGCCGGTGACCATCGCGGCGGCCAGGCCCCCTGCGAAGCCGGACCAGGTCTTGTTGGGCGAGAACCGCGGCCAGAGCTTGGGACCCTTGAGCGTGCTGCCGACGGCGAAGGCGCCGATGTCGGCGGCCCAGGTGACCGCGAACAGCATCAGGGTCCACCAGTGGCCCTGCACGGACATGGTGTGGTCGGCGTCGCGCAGCCACACGAGGCAGATGCAGGCCGGCGCGATGTAGAAGACGCCGAACGCGGCGTCGGCCGGGCGCTCGGCCACGCCGCGGGCCACGAGCGCCGCGGCGGCCGCGCCCACGAGCACGGCGCCCCAGGCCAGGACGTAGTTTCCCTGATGGCCGAGGAAGACCGCCGACAGCACCGCCACGGTCACGGCCAGCGAGACGCGGACCGGCGCGTAAGGCGCGCTCATGCCGCCCCATTCGATGGAGAGCAGGGCCACGGCCACGGCGAGCAGAACCAGGAAGACCCAGCCGCCCATCCAGGTGGCGAACAGCGCCCCCGGCACCAGGACCACGGCCGAGGCGACGCGCAGGCCCAGGTTCGACCAGTCGAAGCGTCTAGCCGGCGGCAAGGACGTCATCGGCCACCACGGCCCCATAGCGCCGGTCACGGGCGGCGAAGGTCTGCAGGGCGGCCTTCAGGTGCTCGGCGCCGTAGTCGGGCCAGAGCACATCCTGGAAGACCAGCTCCGCATAGGCAGCCTCCCAGAGCAGGAAGTTGGAGAGGCGCTGCTCTCCCGAGGGCCGGATGATCACGTCGGGCGGCGGCGAATCGGCCGTGGCGAGGTGACGGGCGAACAGCTGCTCGTCCAGGTCGGAGGGCTTGGCGCGGCCGGCGGCCACCTCCTCGGCGAAGCGGCGCGCGGCGTCGGCGATGTCGGCCTGGCCACCGTAGTTGAAGGCGATGTTCAGGAAGAACCGGTCGTTGTGGGCGGTGCGGGCCTGGGCGTCCTCGATGATCTTCACCAGTTCGCCCGACAGGCCCGCGCGCCGGCCGATGACCCGCACCCGGACGCCCTCGCGCTCCAGCCGGGCGATGTCGCTCTCGAAGTACCGCTTGGGCAGGGCCATCAGCTCGGCGACCTCGGCCGCCGGACGGCTCCAGTTCTCCGTCGAGAAGCCGAAGACGGTGAGCCAGCGGATGTTGAGCTCCGCGGCCGCCGAGACCGTCCGCTTGAGCGCCTCCACCCCGGCCCGGTGGCCCAGCGACCGGGGGAGGCCCCGCTGCTTGGCCCAGCGGCCGTTGCCATCCATGACGACGGCCACATGCAGGGGCGCAGCGGCCCCCTCGCCTTCTCCAGGCGCGCCCGTCGACGGGGTCTTCTTGTGGGCGGCCATACGATTGATCCTGGGCGCGGAGCGGGCTCGCACGTGTCTCAGACGTGCATGATCTCTTGTTCTTTGGTCTTCAAGGCCTCGTCGACGCGCTTGATCGCCTCGTCGGTGAGCTTCTGGACCTCGCCTTCCATGCGCTTGTGCTCGTCCTGGTTGATCGCCCCGTCCTTCTCGGCCTTCTTCAGGTCGTCGTTGGCGTCGCGGCGGATGTTGCGGACGGCGATGCGCTGCTGCTCGGCGTACTTGCCAGCGATCTTGGCGAGCTCCTTGCGGCGCTCCTCCGTCAGCGGCGGGATCGGGATGCGCAGGTTCTGGCCGTCGACGACCGGGTTCAGCCCGAGCCCCGACGAACGGATCGCCTTCTCGACCGAAACCACCATGCCGCGGTCCCAGACGCTCACGGAGATCATCCGCGCCTCGGGCACGCTCACGGCGGCGACCTGGTTGAGCGGCATGGAGGAGCCGTAGGCCTCGACGTGCACCTGGTCGAGCAGGCTCGCCGACGCCCGGCCGGTCCGCAGCGAGGCGAACTCCTCCTTCAGGGCGGTGACCGCCTTGTCCATGCGATCCTTGTACTTCGACAGCACCGGCTTTTCCGTAGTGGCCATGGACGTGTCTCCCGTCTCTCGAACGTTCTTCAGGTCGAAGGGCTCAGGCGATGGTCGTATAGACCCCCTCGCCGTTCAGCACCTTCAGGAAATTGCCCCGCTCCCGGATCGAGAAGACCACGATCGGGATCTGGTTGTCGCGCATCATGCTGGTCGCCGAGGCGTCCATCACGCGCAGGTCCTTGGCCAGGACCTCCTGGTAGCTCAGCGTCTCGTAGCGCTCGGCGGCGGGGTCCTTCTTGGGGTCGGCGGTGTAGACGCCGTCCACGCTGGTGCCCTTGAAGAGGGCGTCGCAGCCCATTTCCGCCGACCGCAGCGCCGCGCCGGTGTCGGTGGTGAAGAACGGCGCGCCGACGCCGGCGGCGAAGATCACCACGCGGCCCTTCTCCAGATGGCGCAGCGCCCGCCGGCGGATGTAGGGCTCGCAGACGGCCTCCATCGGGATGGCGGACTGTACGCGCGTGTAGACCCCGATCTTCTCGAGCGCGCCCTGCATGGCGAGCGCGTTCATCACCGTGGCCAGCATGCCCATGTAGTCGGCCTGCGCCCGCTCCATCCCGCGGCCCGCCAGGGAAACGCCGCGGAAGATGTTGCCGCCGCCGATCACCAGGCAGAGCTCGACGCCCGACTTCACCACCTCGGCGATGTCCTCCGCCGTACGGTCCAGCACGCCGGTGTCGATGCCGAAGGACTGGTCGCCCATCAGGGCCTCGCCCGACACCTTGAGCAGGACACGTTTGTAGCGCGGCGGGGCGTCGGGCATGGGCGATCCAGAACTGTGGCGGGGAGTAGATATACCAAGGGCGCGAACCGCGTCGACGCGGCCGCGCCCTTGTTTTCGTCAGACGGCTGTTAGGCCTGGCCGGTCATCGACGCCACTTCGGCGGCGAAGTCCGGGCCTTGCGTCTTCTCCACGCCCTCGCCGAGCGCGAAGCGGACGAACGCCTTCACGGCCACCGGCGAGCCGAGTTCCTTGGCGGTTTCGGCCACCAGCTGCTCGATCGTCTGGTCCGGGTTCATCACGAAGGGTTGCTTCAGGAGGACGACCTCCTCCTGCCACTTGCGGATGCGGCCCTCGACCATCTTCTCGGCGATCTCGCGGGGCTTGCCCGACTCCATCGCCGTCTGGGTCTGGATCTCGCGCTCCTTCTCGACGACCGCGGGATCGAGGTCGGCGGGCGACAGCGACAGCGGGGCGGTGGCCGCCACGTGCATCGCGATCTTGCGGCCGACGTCCTGCAGCTTGGCGGCGTCCCCGGCGCCTTCCATGGCCACCAGCACGCCCATGCGGCCGACGCCTTCGCCCTGCACGTTGTGCAGGTAGAGGGCCACGGCGCCCTGGTCGACGCTCAGGCGGGCCGAGCGGCGCAGGCGCATGTTCTCGCCGATCGTCGCGATCAGGTTCGTGACCATGTCGCTGACCGTCTCGCCGGACGAGGTCTTGGCCGCGGAGATGGCGTCGACGCCCTCCTGGGTCAGGGCGACGTCGGCGATCTCGCGGGCCGCCGTCTGGAACTTGTCGTTCTTCGACACGAAGTCGGTCTCGGCGTTCAGCTCGATGAGCACGCCGGTCTTGCCGTCGGCCGCCAGCTTGCCGGCCACCAGGCCCTCGGCCGCGGCGCGGTCCGACTTCTTGGCGGCCTTGGAGAGGCCCTTGGTCCGCAGCCAGTCGGCGGCGGCTTCCATGTCGCCGTTGGTCTCCTGCAGGGCCTTCTTGCAGTCCATCATGCCCGCGCCGGACTTCTCGCGCAGGTCCTTGACCAGCGCAGCGGTGATTTCCGCCATGGTCAGCTCCTTCAAAGCTCTGGGTGTCGACGGACCCCTGTTAGGGGCCCGCCATCAAGGTCTTGTGTCGGCTGGGCGCAGATCCTGCGCCCAACCGGGGCTCTTACGAGTTCGGCTGCTCGGAGGCGGCTTCCGGCGAGGCCTCGGCTTCCGCCGGGGCTTCCGCGCCGGTCATCTCGGCTTCCAGGGCCGCCGCTTCCGGAGCGCTCACCTCGGGCTCGGCCGGGGCTTCCGGCGTCAGGCTGCGGGCCAGCGCCGGCTCCATCGGAGCCTCCGAGGCGCCCAGGTCGACCCCCGAGGCCGCCTGGCCGGCGGCCAGGCCGTCCAGGATCGCGTCGGCCATCAGGTCGCAATAGAGCTGGATGGCGCGGGCCGCATCGTCGTTGCCCGGGATCGGATAGGTGATGCCGTCCGGATTGCAGTTCGTGTCCAGGATGGCGATCACCGGGATGTTCAGCTTGCGGGCTTCCTGGATCGCGATCGCTTCCTTGTTGGTGTCGATCA
>NZ_DAISJG010000041.1:0-24366 GCF_036821595.1 Phenylobacterium sp. | reverse complement strand
CTGGCCATCTGTTCCGCACACTCCTCCGGCCCGGCCGCAACGTGGTATGCGCGAGGCCGGTTCCTGCCGAGAGAGCCACGGAGCGCCCTTGAACTACCGCCACGCCTTCCACGCCGGAAACTTCGCCGACCTGGTGAAGCATGCGGCCCTGCTGCAGCTCCTGCGGCGGCTGGACGACGAGCCCGCGCCGCTGGCGGTGATCGACACCCATGCCGGCCGCGGCCTCTACGACCTGGCCGGCGTCGAGGCGAGGAAGTCGGGCGAGGCGGAGGCCGGAATCGTCCGGCTGATGGCGGCGGAGGACGCGCCGGGCGCCTTCGCCCCGCTCACCGGCGAGGTGGCGCGGCTGAACGGGGAGGGGGCGGTGCGCCGCTATCCGGGCTCCCCCTGGCTGATCGCCGAGGCCCTGCGGCCCAAGGACGACTATCTGGCCTGCGAACTGCGGCCCGACGAGCACGGCGCCCTGAAGGCCCTGATGAAGGGCCGGGCCCACGTGCGAACCGTCTGCGCCGACGGCTTCGTGGCGGCCGTGGAGAACACGCCTGCCTCCGGCCGCGTGCTGGTGCTGATCGACCCGCCGTTCGAGCGCGCCGACGACTACGCGCGCATCGTCGAGACCCTGCGCGGCGTCCGGCGGCGCAACCGCGGGGCGATGGCGCTGGTCTGGCTGCCGCTCAAGGACCTCGAGACCTTCGACGCCTTCCTGCGCGACCTGGAGGACGGCGTGCGCGCCCCGCTCCTTGTGGCCGAGACGCGGATGCGGCCCCTGACCGATCCCATGAAGATGAACGGCTGCGCCCTGGTGCTGATGGGCGCGCCCGCGGACCTGGCGCCCGACCTCGAGGCGATCTGTGACTGGACCGCCCGTACCCTGGGCGACGGCGGCTCGGCGCGGGTCTACACGCTATCGTCATAGCAATTTCGCACGTGCGAGAGGTTCTGCCGTGGTATGCTGCGTCGCACAAATGACGCAGGAGGCGATCATGTCCGAGACGCGTGAGCATACCCCCCAATCCCTGTCGCCGGCCCTGGTCGGCCTGGCCTCGCCGCTGTGGGGCTACTTCGCCGGCGTGGCGGCCAGCGGAGTCGCCTTCTGGTGGATGACCCGCTGGACCCAGCCGCAGAACCTCGAGGCCCTGTTCGCCCGCCGGTTCGCCGGCCTCTCCCCCGAACTCGCCCCCGCCCCGGCCGAAGGGGACGACCCGCAGGCCGTGACAGAACCCGAGGCGGCGGTGGCGATGATGGCGCTGGAACCGCTGCTCGCCGCGGTCGAGGCCGTGGAGGAGCCGTTCGTGGAGCTCGCCGCCGAGGCGGAGCATGCGCTGGAGGCCGTCGTCGAGGCCGCGCCCGAACCCGCCAGCTTCGCGCCGGCGGCCGAGGCGCTGCCGGAGGCAGGGCCCACGCCCGCGCCGTCGCCCGCGCCGCGGAAGTCGAAGGCTGCCGCCGCCCCGCCCTCCGAGCCGCCGGCGGAGTGACTTGGCGGCCGGCGCCCCGGCGTCCTAGAACCCCCGGGTGAAGCGGCTGCTGGACATCGTGGGAGCGCTGGCGGGGCTCGTGGTGCTCTGGCCCGTGCTGCTCGCCGTCGGGGTGGCCGTCCGGCTCGACAGCCCGGGGCCGGCGCTGCACTGGTCGAGGCGGGTCGGGCGCGGCAACCGGATCTTCCCGATGCCGAAGTTCCGCACCATGCGCACCGACACGCCGGACGTGGCCACGCACCTGCTCGCCGACCCCGACCAGTGGATCACCCCGCTGGGCCGCTTCCTGCGCCGCACCAGCCTGGACGAGCTGCCGCAGCTCTGGAGCGTGCTGAAGGGCGACATGAGCCTGGTCGGGCCCCGGCCGGCCCTGTTCAATCAGGACGACCTCGTGGCCCTCCGCACCGAGGCGGGCGTCCACCGCCTGCGGCCCGGCCTGACCGGGTGGGCGCAGATCAATGGCCGCGACGAGCTGCCCATCCCGGAGAAGGTGCGGCTGGACCGCGAGTACCTGGAGCGGCGGTCGCTCGCCTTCGACCTGCGGATTCTTCTGGGTACGGCGCTTGCCGCCGTCTCGGGGCGGGGCGTCAGCCA
Source organism: Phenylobacterium sp. (assembly GCF_036821595.1). Classification (GTDB taxonomy): domain Bacteria; phylum Pseudomonadota; class Alphaproteobacteria; order Caulobacterales; family Caulobacteraceae; genus Phenylobacterium. Next base: position 22,297 of record NZ_DAISJG010000041.1, on the reverse strand, counting down.
CTAGGCTCCTGCGGGAACTGGATCGGCGGCCTCGCGCGTTTCCACACCTGGGCCGTCCCCAGGAGCCAGTCGCTTGAGCAACGAAGCCTTCCAGAATCCGGAGCCGGGTCGACGCCGGAAGTCCGGAGACGCCGCCCGCACGGCCGGGGCCGGGGCGCGCCGGAGGCTGCAGCGCGCCGGCGCCTGGACGCGCGAGCACTTCGTGGCCGCCCGGGACCGGCTGGCCCGCACAAGGTTCCGGAAACCCAGCCGCAAGGCGCTCTACATCTCGGGCGGTATCGCCGCGACCCTGGCGGTCGCCGTCGCCATTCTGATCGCGATCTGGGATTGGAACTGGTTCCGGGGCCCGATCGCCCGCTACGCCTCGGCCAAGATGCACCGCGAGGTGACGATCGCCGGCGACCTCAACGTCCACCTCTGGTCCTGGCAGCCCAGCGCCACGGTGGACCGCATCCGCATCGCCAACCCGGCCTGGGCCCCTGACCGCGCCAACATGGCCGAGATCGAGCGGCTGTCGGTGAAGATCCGCCTGCTGCCGCTGTTCAAGGGCGACGTGGACCTCCGGCTCCTGCGCTTCGACAAGCCCAACGTGCGGCTCTACCGGGACGCCCAGGGGCGGGCGACGTGGGACTTCTCCGACGGCCGGGACAAGGGCGCGCCGATGCGGCTGCCGCCCATCCGCACCTTCATCATCAACGAGGGCCAGCTGCGCTACAACGACGTGCAGCGGAAGCTCACCTTCACCGGCACGATCAACGCGTCCGAACGCCTGGGCGCCGACAACCGCGGCTTCGAGATGCGCGGGAACGGCTCCCTGAACCGCAACCCCTTCCTGATGCGGGTCACGGGCGGGCCGCTGCTGAACATCGACAAGGACACGCCCTATCCGTTCGACGCCTACGTCCGGGCCGGCGAGACGGTGATCACGGCGCGAGGCGCGGTGCCCCGGCCGTTCGACCTCGGCCAGTTCCACATGAACACCACCGCGCGCGGGCCCGACCTCGCCGACCTCTACGGCCTGACCGGCATCGCCCTGCCCAACACCCCGCCGTACAACCTGCGCGGCCGGCTCTCCCGCGACGACCGGGTGTTCCGCATCGCCGGCCTCAACGGCCGGGTGGGGGATTCCGACCTCGCCGGCGAGCTGTCTGTGGACGCCGGGCGGGAGCGGCCGCTCCTGAAGGCCGACCTGACCACCCGCAGCCTCGACTTCGACGACCTGGGCGCCCTGTTCGGCGGCTCACCCTCGACGGCGTCCGGCGAGACCGCCTCGGCCGGCCAGAAGGCGGTGGCGCAGACCCTGAACGCCCAGCAGCGGATCTTCCCCGACTCCACCCTGGCGGTGGAGCGGATCCGCGCCATCGACGCCGAAGCGAGCTGGAAGATCGCCTCGATCCGCGACGCGCCCGTGCACCTGCGCGCGGCCTCCGTGAAGGTGAAGCTGGACGACGGCCTGCTCCGGGCCGAGCCCCTGCGCCTCGACCTGCCGCAGGGCCAGGTCACCGGCCACGTGGAGCTCAACGCCCGCCGGGCGACGCCGGTCACCAACCTCGACCTGCGGCTCTCCAACGCCCGGATCGAACAGCTCATCCCGATCCGCAGCCCCGACGGTCCGATCCCGCTCACCGGCTCCCTGGTCGGCCGCGCCCGGCTGACGGGGGAGGGGAACAGCGTCCACAAGGCCTTCGCCAACGCCGACGGCGAGGTGATGGTGGTGGTCCCGAACGGCGAGATCCGCGAGGCCTTCGCCGAGCTGCTGGGCGTCAATGTGGTCAAGGGCCTGGGCCTGCTGCTGCAGAAGGACCAGGACAAGGTTCCGGTGCGCTGCGGCGTCGCCCACTTCCAGGCCGCCGACGGGGTGCTGCGGGCCAACCGCATCGTGTTCGACACCGAGCCGGTGGTGGTTACGGGCTCCGGCACGGTGAACCTCGACACCGAACGCATGGCCTTCCGCATGCAGGGCCATCCCAAGGAGTTCCGCCTGCTGCGGCTGATGCTGCCGGTGACCGCCGAAGGTCCGATCCGCGCGCCGAAGCTCGGGGTGGAGCCCGGCAAGGCCATCGCCCAGGGCGGCGTGGCCGTGGCGATCGGCAGCCTGCTCTCGCCGCTCGCCGCCATCCTGCCGTTCGTCGACCCGGGCCTGGCCAAGGACGCCAACTGCGCCGGTCTGCTCGCCAGCGCCTCGGCCGAGGGCGCGCCGGTGAAGTCGGCCCGCTGAGCCGTTGACGGGCCAGCCGCCGTCCCGGCAATCTCCGCGGCGCCGCCGGTTGGGCGCGCGACAGGGAAGGTGACGTCGAATGAGCGGCAGGATCGGTAAGGGCGCTGGCCTCGCGCTGGCGCTGGCGGTCGGGACGGTCGTGGCCGCCGGCGGGGCGCTCGCTCACAACACCAAGGGCGAGACGGCGACGACGCCCGGCGCCCGCGCGGCCCTGATGCGGCACGACAACTTCGAGAAGCTGGGCGCCAACTTCAAGCGGCTGAACGACGAACTGCGCAAGGGCTCGCCCGACAAGGCGGTGCTGACCCAGACCGCGACCGCCGTGAAGACCTTCTCAGGCCAGCTGCCAGCCTGGTTCCCCCGCGGGTCCGGCCAGGAGGCCCGCCCGAAGAGCGAGGCCAAGGCCAACATCTGGTCCGACGCCGCGGGCTTCACCGCCGCGGCCTCCAACCTCCAGGTGCAGGCGTCCAAGCTGCAGCAGGTCGCCGCGACCGGCGACGTGGACGCCCTCAAGGCGCAGGTCCGCGCCACCGGCGGCGCCTGCAAGGCCTGCCACGACAAGTACCGCGTCGAGAAGAAGGACAGCTGAGGCCGTGCGGGACCGCGTGGCCCCCGCCGAGATCCGGGCGCGCCTGTGGGACGCTCCGGTGCGGATCGTCCACTGGGCGCTCGTGCTGCTGATCGGGTTTTCCTGGGGTGCGGCCGAGTTCGACCAGATGCTGCTCCACCGGATCAGCGGCTATGTGATCCTGGGCCTGCTGGTGTTCCGGATCCTGTGGGGCTTCTGGGGCTCGCGCACGGCGCTGTTCGCCAGCTTCGTGAAGGGGCCGGGCCGCACGCTCGCCTATCTGAAGACCCTGCCGAACCGCTCGCCCGCGGACGTCCCGGGTCATAATCCGCTGGGCGCGTGGAGCGTGCTGGCGATCCTGGGCGTCCTGGCCTTCCAGGTGACCACCGGCCTGTTCGCCGTGGACATCGACGCCTTCGAGGCGGGCCCGCTCTCCGACCGGGCAAGCTTCGAGGCGGGCCGGCAGATCGCCGAGCTGCACGAGGCGAGCTTCGCCGTCCTGCAGGTGCTGGTCGCCCTGCACGTCGTCGCGGTGCTGTTCTACCTGATCTGGAAGCGGTCGAACCTGATCGCGCCCATGGTCACGGGCCGGCGGCGTTTCGCCAGGGATCCGGGCCTCACCTTCGCGCCCTGGTGGCGCGTGGCGGCGACGGCCGTGGTGGCCGCCGCCTTCGCCTGGTTCGTCTCGAAGGGACTCAGGCTCTAGGCCTCAGCCCATCTCCGCGGCTTCGCGCAGGGACTTCAGCCACGCGTCCTCGCGCGCCTTCTCGGCCTCGCGCAGCCTGGTCTCGGCGTCGCGGACGGCGGCGTCGTGCTTGCGCCACTCGGCGACGGCGCCCTCGCGGGCCGATCGGGCGGCCTCCAGCGTCGGATAGCGGGCGAGGATCGCGCGCACCGAATAGTTCACCGGCGGGCCGACCGTCTCGCGGTCCGGGTAGAAGCCGGTGATCGAATCGGCGGTCTCGTTCTCGATGTGGAAGATGTCCGCCCAGCCGGCGTGATGGCGCATCAGAGCCCAGGGCCGTTCCATCCGCTCGCTCACCGCATTCTCCTCAAAGGTCCGTGTTCCGAATCCGCGCTTTCGCGGTTTGGCCGCAAGCTACAGCGCGGCGCCGACTGCTCCAACGCCGGGAGAGGCATTTTGGCTCTTCCGTTCCGCAACGATCACATGCGATGGCGGGAGCATTCCTTGATCCATTTCACACTCGAGAGCTTTCCGGTTTGTCCAAGATCGTGATCGGCCGCCAGTTCTGCGGCCCGCCCAACTCCGGCAATGGCGGCTATGTGTGCGGCGTCCTGGCGAAGGACCTCGAAGGCCCCGCCCGCGCCGTCCTGCGCGCGCCCGTGCCGCTCGACGTCGACCTCGACCTCGCGCCCGCCGACGGCGGGATGGCCCTGACCGGCGCGGAGGGCGCCCTGATCGGCCGCGGCGATCCCGCCCCCGACGCCGACCTGCCGGTCCCGCCGGAGCCCATCGACGTAGAGGCCGCCCGCGCGGCGGGCCGCCGGCACATCGGCCTGCAGCAGCGTTTCCACCCGATCTGCTTCACCTGCGGGCCCGAGCGCGCGGAGGGCGACGGCCTGCGCGTGCTGGCCGGCCCGGTGGAGGGGCGCGAGGCCGGCGTGGTCGCCGACGCCTGGACCCCGCACCCGGCCTTCGCCGGGCCGGACGGACTGATCCCCACCGAGGTGGTCTGGGCGGCCCTGGACTGCCCCGGCTACTTCGCCTGGGTGGAAAAGGAGGGCCGCCACGGCGCCCTGCTCGGCACCATGACCGGCGAGGTCCTGCGTCATCCCAAGGCGGGCGAGCCCTGCGTGGTCATGGCCTGGCCGCTGGCCCGCGACGGGCGCAAGGAGACGGCCGGCGTCGCCCTGTTCGGCGCCGACGGCGAGCTGATGGCCCGGGCCCACCAGGTGTGGATCGTCATGGGGCCCAGGCCCGATCCTGCGGCCTCCGTGAAGGAATCGGCTTCCGCCTGAGCCCGCGCCGCTGCACCTTGCCGCGCAAACGCGGGGAGGGACGATGCGCGCAGCTTCGGTGTCGGACTATCGGGAGCTCGCCCGGCGCAGGCTGCCGAAGATCTTCTTCGAATACATCGACGGCGGCTCCTACGCCGAGGAGACGCTGCGCCGGAACGTGGCCGACCTCGAGGCCATCGCGCTCCGCCAGCGCGTGATGCGCGACATGTCCGAGCTGGACATGAGCATCGAGACCCTGGGCCAGAAGATGTCCATGCCGGTGGGGCTCGCGCCCGTGGGCATGGCCGGCATGTACGGCCGGCGCGGCGAGGCCCAGGCGGCTCGGGCGGCGGCGGCGGCGGGCGTGCCCTTCACCCTGTCTACGGTCGGCGTCTGCTCGGTGGAGGAGGTGGCCCAGACCGGCGCCCCGCCCTGGTTCCAGCTCTACATGCTCAAGGACCGCGGCTACATGCGCGAGCTGCTGGGCCGGGCCAAGGATCTCGGCTGCCCGGTCCTGGTCTTCACCGTCGACCTGCCGATTCCCGGCGCGCGCTACCGTGACGTGCGCTCCGGCTTCACGGGCTCGACGCCGCTGCAGGCGGCCATGACCCAGGCCTGGGACGGGATCACGCACCCGGGCTGGACCTGGGACGTCTTCGTCCGCGGCCGGCCGCACACCCTGGGCTCGGTGGCCGGCGCCCTGCAGGGCGGCCGGCGGGTCACCGACTTCCTGGCCTGGCTGGCGCGCAACTTCGACCGCTCGGTGACCTGGAAGGAGCTCGACTGGGTGCGCGAGACCTGGGACCGGCCGATCGTCATCAAGGGCGTGCTGGACGCCGAAGACGCCCGGGAGGCGGTGAAGGCCGGGGCCGACGGCCTGGTGGTCTCCAACCACGGCGGGCGCCAGCTCGACGGCGTGCGCTCCTCGATCACCGCCCTGCCGAGGATCGTCGACGCGGTGGGCGGCGACCTGGAGGTCTATATGGACGGCGGCGTGCGCTCGGGCCTCGACGTGCTGAAGGCGCTGGCCCTGGGGGCGAAGGCCTGCTTCGTCGGCCGCGCCTGGGCCTATGCGCTGGGCGCGGGCGGGGAGCCGGCGATCGCCAAGATGCTGGCCACCCTGCGCGCGGAGCTGGCCGTGGCCATGATCCTCACGGGCTGCCGCTCGGCGCGGGAGGCGGGGCCGACGCTGCTGGACGGGACGGACCGGCCTTAGCCCGGCCGCCGAGGCCGGTCTTGAACAGCCGCATCAGCGGCTTCTCGACCAGCTGGTAGGTGACCAGGCCGGCGATGACGCCGGCCACGAGGCCCGCGGCGAGGATCACGGCCGGCGAGGCGAGGCCCACGGCCTCCAGGATCCGCACCGTGGCCGAGATGGCGAGGCCGTGGACGAGGTAGAGCGAATAGGAGGCGTCGCCGAGCGCCTGCAGCGGCCGCCAGTTCGGCACTTCGCCCTGCCGCTCGATCGCCACGGCGCCGGTCACCAGCAGGAAGGCCGGCACGCCCCAGATCAGGGGGCGGGCCCGCTCCACGTCGATCCCCGAGAACCCCGCCGCCGCGAAGCCCAGCAGGCCGAGGACGACCAGCGCCCAGCCGGTCCGCGCGCCGGGCAGCCGCCCGTCGCTCCAGGCCTTGCCCAGCCAGACGCCGGCGCCGAACTCCAGCAGCAGGGGATTGGTGTAGGTGGCCCACAGCGGATTGGCCGTGTCGCCGAGGGGGCGGACGGCCACCAGGGCCACGAGCGCGGCGCTGACCAGCCAGGGTCGCACCTTCGTCGGCGCGAGCAGCCCCGCGGCGAACAGCAGGTAGAAGAACATCTCGTAGTTCAGCGTCCAGCCGGGGATCACCAGCGGCGCGATGAGGCCGGTGTGGTCCTGGTAGGGCACGAAGAACAGCGACTTGACCACCGCCTCCGCGCTCACCTGCATGGCCGGGAAGACCCAGGGCGCGGCCAGCGCCACGCCGGCCACCAGCAGGGTCAGGCCCCAGTAGAGCGGCACGATCCGCTGCACCCGCTTGACCATGAACTGTGCAGGGGAGGGCGGGCGGCGGCAGGTGACCACCCACATGATGAAGCCGGAGATCACGAAGAACACATCCACCCCGGCCGCCCCCAGTCCGAAGGCGCCGCCGGCCCGCTCGGCCGCATGGAAGACCAGCACCCCGAAGGCCGCGAAGCCCCGCAGGTACTGGATCGAGCGCACCTCGGCCGGCGCCTGCCGGGCCTGGCTCTGCGGCGTGAGTTCGACCAAGGACACCCCCTCCCGTGTCGTGGCCCGGCGGTGGCGCGCGGGCGGTGAAGCTGTGCGTCCAAACGGCTCGTGATGCGTTTTGGCTCCCGACGTTGCGCTCAAGCTCGGAGGGGCTTTCGTGAAGCTGGCCTATTTCGTCCACGACCTGGCCGATCCCGCCGTCACCCGGCGGGTGCGGATGCTGCGGGCCGGCGGCGCGGAGCCGGTGGTCCTGGGCTTCCGGCGCACCGAGACCGCGCCGGCCGAGGTCGGCGGCGCGCCGGCCGTGGACCTCGGGCGCACCTATGACGCGCGCCTGGGGCAGCGGGCCAAGGCGACGGCGCTGGCGGCGCTCCGGGCTGGGCGCTGGCGCGGCCTCCTGGCCGGGTCCGAGGTGGTGATGGGCCGGACGCTCGAAGCCCTGGCCGTGGCCGAGGCGGCCCGCGCGCTGTGCGGCCTGAAGGCGCCGCTGGTCTACGAGTGCCTGGACATCCACCGCCTGATGTTGGGCGAAGGGGCCAAGAGCCGGGCCATGCGCGCCGTGGAGCGGGCCCTGATGCGCCGGGCGCGGCTGCTGGTGGTGAGCTCGCCGGCCTTCCTGACGCACTACTTCGCGCCGATGCAGGGCGTGGGCGAAAGGCTGCCGATCCAGACCCTGCTCGTGGAGAACAAGCCGCTGGAGCTGGGCGCCGGCCGCGCCCCCCGCCGGCTGATGCGGGCGCCCGGCCCTCCCTGGCGAATCGGCTGGATGGGCGCGATCCGCTGCCGCAAGAGCCTCGACATCCTGACCGCGCTCGCTGCGCGACGCCCCGATCTCCTGGAGGTGCGCATCCACGGCCGGCCGGCCTACACCGAGTTCGCCGATTTCGACGCCCAGGTGGCGGCGGCGCCCGGCGTCGACTTCCTGGGCCCCTACACGGCCGAGGACCTGCCGGGGCTCTACGGCGACGTCCATTTCAGCTGGGCCGTCGACTACATGGAGGAGGGTCTGAACTCCGCCTGGCTGCTGCCCAACCGGATCTACGAGAGCGGCCGTTACGGCGCCGTGCCGATCGCGCTCGCCGGGGTGCAGACCGGCCGCTGGCTGGCGGAGCGCGGCTTCGGGGTTCGCCTCGCCGACCCGTCGGAGCTGGAGGGCTTCCTGGAGCGGCTCGCGCCCGACGCCTATGTGCGGCTGCGGGCCGAGCTGGACGCCGTTCCCGCCGACGCCTTCGTGGCCGACGAGGGCGACTGCCGGCGTCTGGTGGACGCGCTCGCCGGGCGCCCTGTCGCGGCGGATGTCCAGTCTTCCGCCCGCGCCCCCAAGGCCAAGCTGGTGGCCTAGAGCCTTACGGTGCAGCTTATACAGTGCAATTTTGCTCTCTACAGCAAAGGCTCCGCGGGGTTCCAGATTGTGGCCAAAACTTGACTGTCGGGCAGCCGACGAAAATCGGCGTCCATAGTCGATCCAGGCGGAACGTAATCCCTGATTCACTGTTTTAGGCCCGTCGCGAGGAGAGCTTTGCAGCCGCGACGCTGGTCAGACGAGTGCAGGTTTTCCGATATGCTTCCCAAGGCCACCCCCGAACCGAGGCCGCTGTCCGATGACACCGGGCGGGAGGACCTTGACCGTGCGCCGGTCGAGGCGCGGTCCTTCGCGCCCGCCGAACGTCGCGCTGGGGACGTCCGCGCCCTGAACGCCCATCTCCCTTCGGCCTGGGACCGGATCGACGCCCGGGAGGTGATCCGGCTGGCGGAGACGCCCGTCGCGGCCCGTCCGGGTATCTCTCCCGACGAGGCGGCCGCGCGCCGCGCCCTGATCGTGATCCCCTGCCTCAACGAGGAGGCGGTGATCCGCCAAGTGATCCAGCAGGTTCTGGAGGACGACGGCCTGGTCGAGCCGCTGGTGCTGGTGGCCGACGGCGGCTCCACCGACCGCAGCCGGGAGATCGTGGCCGAGATCGCCGCCGCCGACCCGCGCGTGCGGCTGCTCGCCAATCCCGGCCGGCTGCAGAGCGCCGGCATGAACCTGGCGGCCCGGGTGATGGGCGGCGAACGGCCCTGGCTGGTGCGGGTGGACGCGCACGCCGACTATCCGAAGAACTACGCCTCCACCCTGATCGCCGAGGCGCGCCGCACGGGCGCCGACTCCGTGGTGGTCTCCATGGACACCCGCGGCGAGGGCTTCTTCCAGCGGGCCGTGGCCGTGGCCCAGAACTCGGTGCTCGGCACCGGCGGCTCGGCTCACCGGCTGGCCAGCGAGGGGCAGTGGGTCGATCACGGCCACCACGCCCTGTTCAGCCTCGACGCCTACAAGGCGGTGGGCGGCTACGACGAGAGCTTCAGCCACAACGAGGACGCCGAGCTCGACCTGCGGCTGGCCGAGCACGGCGGCCGCATCTGGCTCACCGACAAGGTGCGCATCGGCTACTATCCCCGCCGCACGCCGGGCGCGCTGTGGAAGCAGTATTTCAGCTACGGCAAGGGCCGGGCCCGCACGGTGCTGAAGCACTATACCCCGCTGAAGATCCGCCAGACCCTGCCGCTGGCCGTGGCGCCGGCCGTGGCCTCGGCGGCCCTGGCGCCGCTCTTCTGGGCCTTCGCCCTGCCGGCGCTGATGTGGATGCTGGCGGCCCTGTCGTTCGGCGTCCTGCTGGGCCTGAGGAAGCGCGAGGCGGCGGCCTTCCTGTCCGGCCCGGCGGCGATGATCATGCACCTCGCCTGGTCGGCGGGCTTCTGGGCGCAGCTGGCGACCTGGCGCAGCGACCGCCGTGCGCCACCGCGGCCGGCGCTGGCTCACGAGGCGGCCTGATGCCGGCCCCTCGGCCGACCGTCTCGGTCGTCACCGCCAACTACAACGGCGCGCGCTACCTGGCCGAGGCGGTGCGCTCGGTGCTGGGCCAGACGCTCGCGTCCCTGGAGCTGATCGTCGTCGACGACCGCTCCACCGACGACAGCCTGCAGGTGCTCGAGACCGCGGCCGCGGGCGACCCGCGCGTGCGGGTGTTCGTCCAGCCGCGGAACGGCGGCCCGGGCGCGGCGCGCAACCGGGCGCTGGCCGAGGCCCGGGGAACCTGGATCGCGGTCTTCGATTCCGACGACCTGATGGCCCCCGACCGACTGGAGCGCATGGTCGCCCGGGCCGAGGCGGACGGCGCCGACATCGTGGTCGACAACCTCACCGTCTTCCAGGACGGCTCGACCGAGCCCGGCCGGCCGTTCCTCGCCGGAAAGCCCTGGGCCGAGCCCCGCTCGATCGGGCTGGCCGACTACATCGACTCCGCGCGGATGTATTCGAAGCGGCCGGGCCTCGGCTACCTGAAGCCGCTGTTCCGGGCCGAGGCGCTGCGGACCACCCGCTACCGCGAGGAACTGCGGATCGGCGAGGACTACGACCTCGTCCTGCGGCTGCTGGCCCAGGGCCGCTCCATGCGGCTCGAGCCCGCGGCCCTCTACCGCTACCGCAAGCACGGCTCTTCGATCTCGCATGTCATGCGCCGCGACCACCTGGTGCAGATGCTGGCCGCCGACGCTTCCCTGGAAGGGGTGATGATGGGCCAGCCGAAGGACGTGCGCCGGGCCTTCGCCGCCCGCCGGCGGTCGCTGCACGCGGCGCTCGCCTACGACCATGTGATCGCGCGGCTGAAGGCGCGCGACGTGGTGGGGGGGCTGGCCGCGAGCCTGGCGTCGCCGGATGTCTGGCCGCTGCTCACAATGCCCGTCGCCGCCCGCCTGCAGCGCCTGGCGGCCAGGTTCTCGCCCGCACAGCCGGCCGCCGCCGCGGGCTGACGGCTCAGGCGGCCGCAGGGTCCGCCGGAACGTCGGCCAGGGCCTGCGCCGCCCCGAAGGCCCGCAGGTCGGCCATGAGGCGCCGGCGGGCCGCCAGCCAGATCGCCCCGCCATAGATCGCCGCGCCCAGCGCGATCATCCCCGCCAGCTCCAGCCCCATCGGCGCGTCCGACAGCGCCGACCGCGCGCCCAGCACCGCAGCGGCCATGGCCGCGCAGCCGAGGGCAGCCGGCGCGAACGCGGCCGCGAGACGGCCGTGCGGCATCTTCAGCTCGCGGGCGAGCGCGTGCAGATAGACGGCGCAGACCAGGGCCATGGCCCCGGCCGCGGCCGCGGAGACCGGCTCCAGGCCGAAACGGACCACGGCGGCCACGGTGCCGATGGTCACCATGCCCAGCAGTATCGAGAGCTTCAGGCGCAGCGAGGTGCGGCCCAGCCCCATGAAGGTCGTGGCGGCGATCGAGCAGACGCAGAAGAAGAAGCCGGCCGCCGCCAGGAAGCGCAGCGGGGCGATGGCCTGCAGCCACTTGTCGCCCAGCACCAGGGCGACCGCCAGGTCCGCCACCAGGGCGAGGCCGACGAAGAGCGGGGCGAGCGCCGCCGCGCCCAGCCGCAAGGCCGCGGCGGCGAGATCCTGCATCGCCTCGCGCGGGGCGCCGTGTGCGGTGCGGGCCACGGCGGTGAAGATGTAGAGGTAGAAGGGCCCGGAGATCAGCATGTCGGGCGCCCGGACGATCTGGTAGGCCATGGCATAGTACCCGAGCGCCGTCGCCCCGAGGACGCCGCCGACGATCAGGCTGTCCAGGTTGCGCGAGACGAAGTCGGCCAGGATGGCGCCGATGGTGTGCACGCCGAAGGTCAGGAGCTTGCGGGCCTCCTCGAAGCGGTAGTGCAGCCGGATCGGCGCACCGGCCCGCGACGTCACCCAGGCGAGCTTGCAGATCCACAGCACGAGCTGCTGGGCGACCAGCGCCCAGGCACCCCAGCCCGCGAGGGCGGCGGCCAGGGCGGTGAGGGCGCTGGCGACGGTGGAGATCAGGTCGCCGGCGGCGAAGACGGCGAACCGGCCCTCGCGGATGATCCGGCCGTTGGCGACGGTCGTCAGGCTGTTGATCAGCAGGATCGGCGACAGGGCCACGATCAGCAGCGGCAGGCGCGGCTGGTCCATCAGCGCCCCCATCGGCCAGGCGGCGGCGGCGCAGAGGAACGCCAGCGTCAGGCCGATCCCCGCGGAAAGCCAGAAGACCGTCGACTCCTGGTCCCGGGTGACCTCCCGCTGGCGTCCCAGGGCATAGCCCATGCCGCCGTCGGAGAGGACGTTGGCCAGCAGGATGAAGGGCATGGCCAGCGCGACCAGCCCATATTCAGCGGGCCCGATCAGCCGCGCCAGGATCGGCAGCATGGCGAACTGCAGGCCGAGCCTGAGCGCGCTCGCGCCGGTCAGGGCGAGGGCGCCGAAGGAGGTGCGGTGCAGGCGCAGGCCCCGCTTGCGGCGGGGCCCGGGCAGGGGGCTCGCCCCGTCGGCGGCGCTCATCGGCCGGCGTCGGAGTCGGAGCGCAGGAGGCGCAGCGAGCCGGTCGCAGGCGACCAGCGCGGGTTGGCCCAGCCGTCGGGGACGTCCTCGACCGGCCAGACCTGCACGATGCGCGGCTGGGCCGGCCGGTAGACGGTCCGCACGGTGCGCGGCGAATCCACCCGCCCGAAGGCCGCGCCGAGCGCCCCGAAGGCCAACACGGTCGAGAAGTAGAATGGGGCGATGCCGATCGTCTCGATGGGGGTGCGGGCGAGCTGGTAGAGGAGCACGCCCACCCAGAACACCAGGGCGAGGTTCGGTCGGACCACGAAACGCCGGACCAGGGCCACGACGCCGACCAGCAGGGTGAGCCCGACCACGATCAGGCCGATCCAGCCCATGGTGACCAGGATTTCGACGAAGGTGTTGTGGAAGGTGAAGCCGCCGCGGCTCTCGATGCCGAAGTAGCGCCACAGCCCCTCGGCGTCGGGATTGCCCTGCAGCCAGAAGGCGTAGAAGCCGCGGCCCAGCATCGGCTTCTCCTGGATCAGGTCGGCCGCCCGGTACCAGAGGTAGGTCCGGCCCGTCAGCGTGGGGTCCTTGTCGAACACCTGCGCGCCCCACTCGATCATCATCTGGGCGAGCCAGCGGTAGGAGAGGCCCACCGCCACGAGCACCACGGCGACGACCGTGGTCAGCCAGGCGCGCACGGCCTTTCCCACCTTCATGAGCGGCAGCAGGGCCAGCATGGCCCCGACCCCCATGCCCAGGCCGAGCAGGGCGCCGGCCGAGCGGGCGGCGGTCACCGCGTGGAAGCCGGCCGCGAGGGTGACGAGCCCCACGCCGACCCACAGCCAGCTGCGGCTGCGGATCGCCATCAGGGTCATGCCGATCGCCACCAGCACGCCGGTGGAGGCGATGTCGGCCAGCAGGTTCTTGCTCTCGGTGAGGCCGGAGAAGGCGTTGCCGCCGGCCCCGACGCCAACGGCCACCGTGCCGCCGCTCACCAGCGAGAAGACGATGTAGGTGAGGAAGGCCAGCCCCATCGCCCGCAGCACCGCCTCCTGGTTCCGCGCGGACGAGATCAGCAGGCCGGCGACGACCGTGATGCCGAGCTCGATGGCGAACTTCAGCGTCTCCTTGGGCGCCTCGGACCAGACGGTGGAGAAGACCGCGAAGGCCGGCACGACGAACAGGAAGGCGCGGGCGATCAGCACCCGCTCCAGCTTCTTGCGCCGGGCGACCAGGTAGAGCGGTACGGCCCCGGCGATCGCCGCCGCGCCGAGTGTGCCCAGGTTGGCGATGAACAGCAGGGCGACGAACAGGACGAAGGTGAAGACCGCGTCCAGGTCGACCTTCAGGCCGCCCAGGTTCACGACGGCGCCTTCCGCGGCGCCGGGCTCGATCACCCGCGCCTCCGGCCGGGCGACGCGCGCCTTGCGCTGCTCGCGCCAGGCGACGGGGTGCGGGGCGGGGATGTCGCCGCCGCGGATGCGGCGCGGCCGCCCGGCCTGACGGTAGCTGTCCCAGGTGGTCATGGCGCGAACCTGTAGGCGCGGATGTAGTCGATCTGCATCCGGGCGGGGAAAGGCGTGCTGGCGTCGGGCTGGCCGGCCCAGTCGCCGCCGAGCGCGATATTGGCCAGCATGTACATGGGCTTGTGCATGTCGGCCGGGGTGGGCATCCGCTTCACCTCGCGGCCGTCCACGAACCAGACCACGTTTTCCCGGGTCCAGCTGACCGCGTAGGTGTGGAAGTCGTCGGGGCTGACCGCCACCTCCGTCCCCTCCGCCTTCACGGCGTTGGAGTGCAGGGTCATGTAGACCTTCGAGGGGTCGCCGACGCTCTCCATGATGTCGATTTCCGGCGGCCAGGAGAGGTCGGTGGGCAGCAGCCAGAAGGCCGGCCAGACGCCCTTGCCGCGCGGCAGCTTGGCGCGCATCTCGAAGTAGCCGTAGGTCTGGCTGAACGAGGGCTGGGTGGTGATCAGGCCCGAGGTGTAGCGGAAGCCGCCGAGCCGGTCGGCGAGCGGCGGGGGAACCTTGTCGGCGCGGATCTCGAGGACCCCGCCGCGCACCGCGAACGGGTCAAGGCCCAGCGGCCGGTCGCCGTCGCCCCGGCGGGCGCGGCGGCCCTCGTCGCCCGGACGCTCGTCGTCGCCGTGGCGGCCGCGGTGGCCGCGCATGTCCGGATCCACGTAGAGCTGCAGCTCCTTGTTCCACTTCAGCGTGCGCAGGTTGAAGTCGTCGTCGTTGTCGTCGCGCCCGTCGCGGAAGGTGGTGCGCCAGACCCCCCGGCCGTTCCGCCAGGGGCGGAAGGAGTCGAACTCGTCGGCGAAGGTGAGCTTGAGCGCCCGGCCGTCGGGCGCCTTGGCCAGCGGCGCCGTGGCCGCCTGCGCCCTGGATCCGCCGGGCTGGCAGGCGGCGAGGCACACGGCCAGGACGGCCGTGGCCAGCACCGCTCGCGGGGAGGCTGTGATCACGTCGGACATCGGGACTCCCGCAGGCCTCAGGCCGCGGCGATGTAGTAGTTCTTGAAGTAGCCGTAGTAGTCGCTGGAGTCCCCGTAGCCGTAGCGCGCCTGGCCCTTGACGTTGACCTTGGTCAGCAGCGCCCCGGCGACGTTCGCCCCGCACTCCTGCAGGATGTCCACCGCCGACTGGGCCGCGCGCAGCGGGGTCTTGTTCCACTGCACGAGGTAGAGGACCCGGTCGGCCTTGGCGGCCAGGATGCGGGCGTCGGCGACGCCGAGGATCGGCGGGGCGTCGAGGATCACATAGTCGAACTGGTTGGCCAGCTCGCGCAGGACGTCGTCCGTCTCGGGGTTCGAGAACAGGTCGTAGGGCACGCTCTTGCCGGCCGCCGGCAGGATGAAGAGGTTGGTCTTCGGGTCGTGCACCAGGGCCTCGGAGAGCGGGACCTTGTCCTGCACCACCTCCACTAGGCCCACGTCGCGGGCGCCGATCAGCTTGGTCACCCCGCGCTGGCGCAGGTCGCAGTCGACCAGGGCCACCCGGCTGCCGGACAGGGCGAGGGTGCGGGCCAGGCAGAAGGACGTCAGGCTCTTGCCCTCCCGCGGCACGGCCGAGGTGATGGCGATCAGCTTGGAGTCGTCCTGCTGGGCGCTGATCATCAGGAAGGCGCGCAGGTTGCGGAAGGCCTCGGCGAAGCCGGAGAACGGGTGGCTGACCAGGTACTCGGCCGGCGCAGCCTCCGGACCGCGCAGGCCCTTCGGCTTCACCGAGCGGAAGTCCGGCAGGACGCCGGCGAACGGCACGCCCAGCTCCCGCTCCACGTCGAGGCGCGAGCGCAGGTGCTTGTCCCAGAACTCGGCCACCAGGACGGCGATGCCGGCCGCGATCAGGCCCGCGAGGACCGCCAGGGCCGCGCCGAGTTTCATGTTCGGCGAGGACGGCGCGGTCGGCGTGGCGGCCTTGGAATTGATGACGCCGTCGGCCTGCTGGAGGCTGCCCTCGGCGGCCACTTCCTTGGCGCGGTTCAGATAGGCCTCGTAGATCGCCTTGGCGGCGTCGGCCTTCTGCTGCAGGCCCACCAGACCGACCATCGCCTGGTTGTTCTGGGCGATGCCGCCCTGGGCCGCGCCGCGGCTGCCCATCAGCGAGGCCTGGCGGCCCGCCGCGGCCTGGGCCTCGGCGCGCAGGCTGGAGAGGATGCGGTTGATCTCGATCTGGATCTGGCCGCGGATGTCGGTGAGCTGCGCCTGGGTCCGCTTCACTTCCGGGTACTGGTCGGTGAAGTCGGTCTTCAGCTGGGCCAGCTTCACGGAGAGCTCGGCCTCGCGCTTGCGCATCTCGCGGATGGTCTCCGAGCCCAGGGCCGCGCCGACGTCGGCGCCGCCGCTGCCGTTGCGCAGCTGGGTCTGGGCCGCGGCCAGCCGGGCGTACTTCTCGGCGGTCTCGGCGCGGGCGATGGCCAGCTGCTGGTTGAGGGTGGAGACTTCCTGCTCGGCCATGGTCGAGCCCTGGGCGCTCATCAGGCCGTGCTCGTTCTTGTAGCGCTGGACGTTGGCCTCGGCGACCTCGGCGTCGCGGCGCATCTTCTCGAGGCTCATGCCGAGCTCGCGGTTGGCGCGCGTCACCCGGGCCAGCTTCTCGTCGAGCTGCCGCTTCAGGTACTGGTCCATGTAGGTGTTGGCGAGCAGCGAGGCCTTCTGCGGCGAGGTCGAGCTGACGCCCACCATCACCACATAGGTCAGGCCCGCACGGCGCACCCAGGTACGGTCCTGCAGGGTCTTGGTCACCCGCGCGATCACCCGCTCGTCGGGATTGGCGATCGGCGGCTTGGCCGGCTTCAGGCCGAACATGCCCGGCGCCATGGACGGGTTGAACTCGGGGTCGTTGTAGAGCTTCAGGCGGCGGACCACGTCCTCGGCCAGGGCCCGGGAGCGCAGGATCTCCACCTGGGTGTCCACCGCGCTGGTGTCGGGCGGGAGCCCGCCGGAGACCTGCTGCGCCTGGGCGAGGTTGGTCTGCTTGGGATCGATGACCACGGAGCCGACGGCGGTGTAGCTCGGCGTCTGCATGGCGAAGGCGGCCAGCACGACGATGAACACCGCGGCGGCCACGCCCAGCCCCAGCTTGGCGCGCTGGAGCAGGATGCCGAAGAGCTGGCGCAGGTGCATGCGCTCTGGCTCGATCGGCCGGAAGGGCGCCGACGGATGGGCCGGCAGCTCGTGCGAGATCGGGATCAGATTATTCATGGGCGACCTGCGTTACCACTTGCGGCAGGGCGGGACGCCGGGCGGCCGTGAGGCTCCGGTGCGTTGAGCGCGTGACTGGACCGAAGGCCCAGCTCCATCACGCGTTCCCGATAGACGGGCCCCTGAGGCCCCACCCTGAACTTCGGAAAATCTAGCGTTGCCAATAACCCCGACCTCCTGCCGGGGTTCCGCGCCACGGCGCGCACCTGTTTGGCGGTCAGGCGCGCGCCCATGTCCTGATCACCAGGGCGCCAGAAGCATGCCCAGGAGGCCGAAGCCGCCCTGGAAGTTCTGCATGAAGTTCTTGGTCCCGGAGGTGTCCACGACGACGATGTCGTTGCCGTACACCAGCGGGTCCTCGGCCTTCCCGGAGCGGATGGCGGCCAGGTTGTAGACCGCGCTCTGCCGCTTGCCGCCGACGGTGCGGAAGATGGCGACGCGCTTCACGTTGGCGAGCTTCGGGTCCGGCCCCCGGGCCAGGGAGATCGCCTGCATCAGGGTGGTGGGGCCGGCCAGCGGATACTGCCCCGGCTGCTGCACGGCTCCATCGACCGTCACCTTCTGGCTCTGGGCCTCCTTGACGGTGACGATGACCTGCGGGTCCTTCATGTAGCTCTTCTTGAGCAGCTCCGCGATGTCGCTGGAGAGCTCCGCGGGGGTTCGCCCGCCGGCCTGGACCGCGCCGATCAGCGGCAGGAGGATCTTGCCGCCGGAGTCCACGGAGACGCTCCGTTTCAGCTCCTCGATGCCGAAGACGTTGATCTCCAGTTCGTCCTGGGCGCCGATCCGGTAGTCGGCGGCGTCCGGGCGTAGCAGGGCGCCCGCATCCGGCGGCGGCAGGTTCGCGGCCAGCGCCGGGAAGGAAGCGCCGGCGCAGGCGATGAACGCCGCGGCGGCGAGCGAGGGCAGACGCCTACGCATGGGTGTTTCTCCAGAATTAATCGCGACCAAACGATTGCGGTTACGCGAGAACGCACTTCCGCGAGCCGACAACTCGCGCCGGCCCCCGGCCGTTCCCTACGGCCACGCTCGTTCAGTAGAGCTGCAGCTCCTTCAGGCCGGCGAGCCGGGCCACGACGCCCGCGTGCAGCGAGCCGCGCACGAGCCACCGGCTCCGCCTCGCGGGCGAGAGCGCCGAGGCCGCCGCGCCGGCCAGGCAGACGCCGCCCTTCGCCCCGGCGACGCCGATCTGCGCCAGCCGCGCAGGGCCGCGGTGCCGGCTCTCCAGCCGCGCGCCGTGGGTCTGGCCGGTGCGGAAGCTGCGCTTCAGCAGCCACTTCAGCGACAGGCGGGTGGGCGGCACCGGCTCGTAGGCGAGGGCGTCGGCCGCGAACCCTATCGTCCCGCCGTCGTCGGTCAGACGGTAGAAGAAGTCGTCGTCCTCCCCGCCCTGGCGGCCCCGCGCCAGGTCGAACCGCAAGCCCCGGCCGCGCACGGCGTCCATGCGGATCAGCACATTGCCGGCGTAGCCCTTGAGGATCCGGCCGCCGACCTCGACCGGGGCGGTGGAGTGGAAGTCACCGGCGGCGAGCCAGGCCGGGGCGTCCGGCCCGTAGACCGCCTTCACCGGACCCAGCACGGCGTCCCAGCCGCCCCGGGCGGCCTCGGCGAGCAGGGCGGCGAGCCATCCGGGCGTGGCGGTCTCGTCGTCGTCCAGGAAGGCCAGGAACTCGCCCCGGGCGGCGTCGAGGCAGGCGTTGCGGGCCAGCGAGATGTTTCGCGCCGGCGCGTGGACATAGGCCAGCTCCAGCCCGCTGGCCTCCGCGGCCGCGCGGATCCGCGCCTCGGCCTCCGGCGTCTCGTCATTGTCGGCCACGATGACCCGCAGGGCCACGCCCGGCGGCAGCTGCTGGGCCCCGAGCGACGCCAGGGTCTCGGCCACCGCGGCGCGCCGGTAGGTGCAGACGCCCACGTCCACGTTCATGGATCTCTCCCCCAAACCTTCACCGTGGCGGAGAATGGCCGCCGGGCCCGTGGGTTCCCCCTCAGGCGCCGAAGATCCAGCCGGAGGGCAGGGCCGAGAGCTGCACGCCTTCGAGGATCATCTGGTTTCCGCCGCCCATGTCGATGAGCACGTCCGCGCCCGACTGGACCAGCGAATAGCGCGTCCCGGGCAGGAGCTGGACGCGGTCGCCCTCGGCGGCGTTGAAGTCGGTCACCCGGTCGATCCCGGCCTCGGCGAAGGTGTGGAAGATGTCCGCGCCGGCGCCGCCGGTCAGGGTGTCGTTCCCGCGGTCCCCGGCCAGCCAGTCGTCGCCGCCCTGGCCGAACACCCGGTCGTCGCCCTGGCCGCCGCGGACGATGTCCGCGCCCTCGCCGCCGTCGCACCAGTCGTCGCCCATGTTGCCGTAGACGATGTCGTCGCCCTCGTCGCCGCTCAGCAGGTCGCCGTCCTTGCCGCCGACGACCCAGTCGGGGCCGAGTCCGCCGGACACGGTGTCGAACCCCATGTTGCCGTGCACGTCGTCGAAGCCGTCGCCGCCGACGATGCGGTCGTCGCCCGCCTCGCCGCGCAGGTAGTCGTCGCCGTTCGTCCCGGTGAGGGTGTCGTCGCCGCCGCCGGCCATCAGCGGCGCGCGGCCGGGTGCGGCCTGCAGGACGTCGTCTCCGTCGGTCGGGCCGGAGCCCGGCCCGGTCGAGGCGCCCAGGATCCTGTAGAGCTGCTGACCGCCGGCGGCGTCGGTGAAGATCAGCTCGCCCGAGGCGGTCACGCCGGTCAGGTCGCCCGTCACCGCGCGCGCCGGGCCGTACCAGCCGGGGACGTCCCCGCCATAGGCGTACTCGTCGTAGGCCCGGGCGTAGGTGCGGCCGTCGGGGGCGTCCCAGCTCGCCGCGAAGCCGCCGGCGGCCGTCGCCGCGAAGCGGACGTCGCCGGTGGCCGGTCCGAGCTCCTGCCGGGTGAAGGTCCCCTTGGCGGGATCGAAGACCATGGCCCAGGCGGCGCGGCCCGCGCCATCCGGCATGTAGTAGGCGAACACCACCTTGCCGGTCGTGAGCCAGGTTCCCGTGCCGGTGAACTGGCTGACCGACCCGGCCATCAGCGCCGTGGCGGGGCTGAGGGCTCCGTTCTGCGCCACCGCCCCGAACACCGCCCCGGCGTCCTCCCAGATCACGAAGGTCTTCTCAGCCGGCGCGGTCGCCGGCCGGGAGCCGTAGACCGCGATCTTGGCGGAGGTGACCGGCGCGCCGTCGGCGAAGGTCGCCGGGCTGGCGGCTTGGCCGCTGGTCGGCCCGCCCGTCGTGCGAAGGGTGCCCACCGGCGCCTCGGGCGTCTCGTGCGACACCTGGGTCGAGCCGTCGGCGAGGGCGTAGGCGCGGACGTAGTCCACCTTGAGCTGCGCCGGGAACATGGAGCCGTCCGGGTTCCCGCCCCAGCCGCCGACGGCCAGGTTCAGGATCATCCCCATGGGCTCTGTCCAGTTGGCCGGGGTGTTCCCCTGCAGCACGGCGATCCCGTCGTAATAGAAAGTCACCGTCTGGGGGGTCCACAACATGCCGTAGGTGTGGAAGCCGCCCGGCTCGAGCTTCAGGGCGTTGTCGTACTGGGTGTCGTCGCCGCCGAAGGCGCGGCGGTAGTCCACGTGCGGCGTCGCCGCCAGGCCCTCGAAGATGTCGGCCTCGATCCCGGGCAGGAACGGGTGGGTCATCATCCAGAAGGCCGGCCAGGTCCCCAGCGCGGTCGGCATCTCGGCGCGGACTTCGAAATAGCCGTACTTCTGCTCGAACAGGCCCAGCGTGTTCAGCATCCCCGAGGAATAGTCCCGGTTCCAGGCCGCATAGGCCTTGTCGTCGGGGATCGGCGCGGCGGTGATGGTGAGCACGCCGTCGGCGACGGAGAAGGGGTTGAGGTCCAGGTCCGCCTCGCCGCGGCCCTGGAAGCCGGGCTTGACGTAGACCTGGGTCTCGCCGTTGGCGACGATGGTGTAAGCCCACTGGTCCTTCAGGTTGCCGCCGAAGTCGGCTCGCCAGGCGCCGGTCTCCAGCGACGGGTCCCAGATCCGGAGGCTGTCGAACTCGTCGGAGAAGGTGAGGGCGCCCAGCTTCGACGTGTCCAGCGGCAGCAGGAACTGGCGGTCGGAGAAGCTCGCCGCCGTCTCGTCGCGGAAGATCAGCCGCTCGCCGTTCCCGAGGTTCAGCACCACGTCCGCGCCCTGCTGGCTCATCGCCCCGCGGATCTGGGCGGCGCTCGTGAAGCCGTAGCCCTGCAGCTGGAGCTGGGAGTTGCCGTTCCAGTTGTAGATCACGTCGGAGCCTTCGCCGGCCCGGACCACGAAGGTGGTCTTCTGGGTCGCCGCGCCCACCAGCACGTCGTCGCCGTGTCCGCCGTAGACCCAGTGGGTGGCGTCGTCGACGGTGATCAGGTTCCCCAGTTCGTTGCCGACCGCATAGTTGAAGCCGCCGTTGACCGTGAGGTTCTCGACGTTCGGCGCCAGGTGCACCGAGGTCCAGGCGATGGCGGTGTCGACGCCGCCGCCGGGCTGCTCGACCACCCGGTCCTTCGGGTCGGTGATCCAGTGCCGGTTGTCCAGGTTGTTGCCGATCAGGACGTCGCCGCCGCCCTCACCGGAAAGTGAGGAGTGTCCGGCCGGCGCATTGATGGTCTCGTTTCCCGCCGACGTGCCGGCCGCACGCGCCTGTTCGGTCGCGCTCTCCAGCATCGCCTCTCCACGGGCGTTGTAATAGGTCACTCTCGGAAGCCTCCACCGTATGCGGGCTTCACAACACCGAAGCTGGGGGGAAGGTTCAGGCGGCGCGGACGCTTCCGTACCGCTTGGCGAAATTGTGACAGCTTGTGGCGCAACCGTGGCCGCGCGCGCGTGTTCCGTCCTCCAGGTTGGGAGTTGGAGGGTCAGGGGTCATGCCGGAGCAGCGTTCGTTCGCGTACTCGCTCAGCCAGGGCGAGCAGGGTTGGAGCTGGAGCGTCTACGACGAGGAGGGCGTGACCGTCGCCCGCGGCGCCGACCCCAGCCGGGCCGCCGCACAGGCGGCGGTGGAACGCACGCTCAAACGTCCGCCCTCGTACAGCCAGGCTGAACTGCCGGCGGCCTGACCGCGGACATCAAAGGTTTGCAGGTGTTGAGGGCGGCCCCGGCCGCCCTTTTCGCGTGCGCGCAGAAACGCCCGGACGGGAACCGCGTCCGCAGCCTTAGCGGGTGCAAAAGGGCGGAAACGCAACGCACGCGGGAATTCACAACAACAGTCGGTGACCCGACAAAATTCCTGAAGCTTGACCACGGAACCCTGCACCGTGGCCGTGGGTTCTTGGGCCTGTTCCTGGCGGGGACTGGCTTCGCCGGACAGCTTCCGAAGTTTCCGATGTC
>NZ_DAISJG010000040.1:0-25088 GCF_036821595.1 Phenylobacterium sp. | reverse complement strand
GCCATGACACGGGCCACCGCGCCGATATTCTCCGCCAGCTGCGGCGCGTTCAGGATCACGACAGGTTTGGACGTCGACGTTTCGCTCATCGCGCGCGTTGTCGTTTCAGGAGGCTCCCCTGGCAACCCTTCCCCGTCGCCGTCTGCTGCTGGCTGGGCTGGCCCTGCCGCTTGCCGCCTGCGGCGACAACGAGCCGCTGACCGCCTCGACGACGCCACGGCTCGACATGGACCGACTGAACGACGGCGTGGCGGCGCTGGCCGCGCGGGCCCGGCCCGGCGTGCTGGGCGTCGGGCTGATGAACCTGGAGAGCGGGGAGCACTTCACGTTCAACGGCGACCGCCGCTTCCCGATGTTCAGCGTATTCAAGGCGCCGCTGGGGGCCGCGACCCTGGCCGAGGTGGACGCCCGCCGCCTCACCCTGGACGAGGCGGTGGTGCTGGACGAGCAGGACCTCTCCCCGCCGCTCTCGGCCGTGGCCGACGCCTTCCCCGCCCGACGCGACTACACCCTGCGCCAGATGCTGCGCGCCGCGGTCGTGGACAGCGACAACACCGCCGCCGACGTGGTGATGAGACGGATCGGCGGCCCGGGGGCGGTGACCGCCTGGCTTTCCGCCAAGCGCCTGCCGGATATCCGGGTTGACCGCTATGAGCGGGAGCTGGCGCCGGAGGCCTACGGCATGGCCTCGTTCCGGCCGGCCTGGAAGGGCTCGGGCTTCCGCACCGCCTACGACGCCGTGCCGGACGCCCGCAAGCTGGCCGCCATGCGCGCCTTCCTGGCCGACCCCAGGGACACCGCCACGCCGCGGGGGACGCTGGACTTCCTGGCCCGCCTCGACCAGGGGGAGCTGCTCTCTCCGGCCTCCACCCGCCTGCTGATCCAGATGATGCGCGAGACGCCGCGGGCCGGCGACCGGCTGAAGGCGGGCTTCCCGGCCGACTCGGTGTTCGCCCATAAGCCGGGGACCTCGGGCCTCGACCTCGGGATCAGCCTGGCCTTCAACGACGTCGGCATCCTGACGCTCGCCGACCGCCGCAGCTATGCCGTGGCGGCCTACCTGTCGGGCGCGACCGCGACCATGGAGGCCCAGGCGGCGCTGTTCGCGGAGCTGGGCCGGCTGGTCACGCGCAGTCTCGGCTGACCGGTCGCACCCCTTGGCCTTTGCGTCGTGGGCTGAGGCGGCTATACGGCCCGGCAACCCTCAAAAGTCCGCCCGGAGCGCCGCGCCCTCATGGCCAAGATCAAAGTCGCCAACCCCGTCGTCGACCTGGACGGGGACGAGATGACCCGCATCATCTGGAAGCTGATCAAGGAAAAGCTGATCTTCCCGTTCCTGGATCTCCAGATCGACTACTACGACCTGGGCATGGAGAACCGCGACGCCACCGACGACAAGGTGACGATCGAGGCGGCCGAGGCCATCAAGCGTCACGGCGTGGGCATCAAGTGCGCGACCATCACCCCCGACGAGGCGCGGGTGAAGGAATTCAACCTCAAGAAGATGTGGAAGTCGCCGAACGGCACGATCCGCAACATCCTGGGCGGCGTCGTCTTCCGTGAGCCGATCATCTGCCGCAACGTCCCGCGGCTGATCCCGGGCTGGACCCAGCCGATCATCGTCGGCCGCCACGCCTTCGGCGACCAGTACAAGGCCACCGATTTCCGTGTGCCCGGCAAGGGCAAGCTGACCATCAAGTGGCAGGGCGACAACGGCGAGACCATCGAGCACGAGGTGTTCGACTTCCCGGGCGGCGGCGTCGCCATGGGCATGTACAACCTCGACGATTCGATCCGCGAGTTCGCGCACGCGTGCCTGGCCTACGGCCTGAACCGCCAGTATCCGGTCTACCTGTCGACGAAGAACACCATCCTCAAGGCCTACGACGGCCGCTTCAAGGACATCTTCCAGGAGGTCTACGAGACCGACTACGCGGCGAAGTACAAGGAAGCCGGCCTGACCTACGAGCACCGCCTGATCGACGACATGGTCGCCTCGGCGCTGAAGTGGTCGGGCGCCTTCATCTGGGCCTGCAAGAACTACGACGGCGACGTGCAGTCGGACCAGGTGGCCCAGGGCTTCGGCTCGCTCGGCCTGATGACCTCGGTGCTGATCACCCCGGACGGCAAGACCATGGAGGCCGAGGCCGCCCACGGCACCGTCACCCGCCACTACCGCCAGCACCAGCGCGGCGAGAGCACCTCGACCAACTCGATCGCCTCGATCTTCGCCTGGACGCGCGGCCTGGAGCACCGGGCCAAGCTCGACGGCAACGAGGCTCTGGCCCATTTCGCCAGGACGCTGGAGCAGGTCTGCGTCTCCACGGTCGAGAGCGGCTCGATGACCAAGGACCTGGCGCTGCTGGTCGGCGACACCCAGGGCTGGCTGACCACCGAGGGCTTCATCGACAAGGTGGCGGTGAACCTGGAGAAGGCGCTGGCCGAGGCCTGATCCTTCGCGACGGACGGGGCGGCCCGGGGTGATCCTGGCCGCCTTTTTCCGGCGATCAATGTTCTTGTTTTGTTTCCCCCTCCCCGCTACCCTCCGGGCGGACGAGAGAGGAGGCTCCACATGAGCATCGGCTATGTGACCATCGGCGCGGCAGACGTGGAGGCGGCGCAGCCGTTTTTCGACGCCACCCTCGGGGCGCTGGGCTGGACGCGCAGCAATCCCATGGAGGGCTGGGCCTTCTACGGGCCAAAGGGCGCCGAGGCGGTGATCGGCGTCTGCCGTCCCTACGACGGCGGGCCGGCGCGGGCGGGCAACGGGATCATGGTGGCGTTCAAGGCCGACACCAAGGACCAGATCCAGGCGGCCCACGCCGCGGCCCTGGCGAACGGCGGCTCGGACGAGGGCCCGCCCGGCTACCGCTCGGCGGACGAGGTGACGAGCGGCTTCTACGCCGCCTACTTCCGCGATCCGGTCGGCAACAAGTTCTGCGTCTACCTGACCGACTAGCGGCGAGGCCGCCGCCTAGGCGCCCAGCGCGGCCTTCACGGCGGCGAGGCCTTCGGCGGCCTTGGAGCCGTCCGGGGCGCCGCCCTGGGCGAAGTCGGGCCGGCCGCCCGCGCCCTGGCCGCCCATGGCCACCACGGCGGCCTTGGCGAGCTCCACGGCGTTGAAGCGGCCCTGGGCCTGGCCGGTGACGGCGACCGTCACCGCCGCCTTGCCGTCGGCCGATCCCACCAGCGCGATGACGCCGTCGGGGAGCTGCTTCTTGAACTCCTCGGCGATCGGCCGCAGGTCCTTGCCGCCGACGCCCTCCATGACGCGGGCCATGACCTTCACGCCGGCGATCTCTTCCGGACCCGAGGCGGCCGCGCCGCCCCCGCCGCCCATGGCCAGTTGGCGCTTGGCGTCGGCCAGCTCCTTCTCGAGCTTGCGGGCCTGGGCCTGCAGGGCCTCGACCCGGGCCGCGACCTCGGCGACCGGGACCTTGAACTGCTCGGCCAGCGCCTTGGACACCCCGGCCTGCTCCAGCAGGTAGCGGCGGGCCGCCTCGCCGGTGAGCGCCTCGATGCGGCGCACGCCCGCGGCGACGCCCTGCTCCTGGACGATCTTGAAGAGGGCGATGTCACCGGTCCGCGCGACGTGGGTGCCGCCGCACAGCTCGATGGAGTAGTCGCCCTCGCCGTCCAGCGCCTTGCCGAGGGTGAGCACGCGCACGCTGTCGCCGTACTTCTCGCCGAACAGCGCCATGGCGCCGGCCTCGATGGCCTCCTGCGGCTTCATGCTCTTGGTCTCGGCCGGCAGGTTCTGGCGGATCACGGCGTTCACTTCGGCCTCGATCCGCTCGATCTCCTCGGATGTGACGGGCTGGCCATGGCTGAAGTCGAAGCGGATGCGCTCGCCGTCCACCATCTGGCCCTTCTGGGTCACGTGGTGGCCGAGCACGTTGCGCAGGGCGGCGTGCAGCAGGTGGGTGGCGGAGTGGTTGGCGCGGGTCGACGCACGGCGCTCGGCGTCGACGGCCAGGCGCACCCGGGCGCCGGGCGCGAGCGTCCCTTCCAGCACCTCGATGGTGTGGACGTGCAGGTCGCCGGCCTGCTTCTGGGTGTCGAGCACCCGGCCCCGGCCGCCCTTCCCGTCAGCACCGGCCCACTCGGCCTCACCCTGGTCTCCGGCCTGGCCGCCGCTCTCGGCGTAGAAGGGCGTGCGGTCGAACAGCGCCTGCACCGTCTGGCCGGCCTGGGCCGCTTCGACCTCATGGCCGTCGGCGGTGAGCACCAGGAGCTCGCCGATCGCCTCGGTGGTCTCGTAGCCGGCGAAGTCGGTGGGGCCGAGGCGGTCGCGGATCGCGAACCATTCGGCGGCCGCGGCCACCTGGCCCGAGCCCTTCCACGCGCCGCGCGCCATCTCGCGCTGGCGGTCCATCGCGGCGTCGTACCCCTGGAGGTCCACGGTCAGGCCCTTGGCGCGCACCGCGTCCTGGGTCAGGTCGAGGGGGAAGCCGTAGGTGTCGTAGAGCCTGAAGGCGGTTTCGCCGGAGAGCACGTCGCCCTCGTTCAGCCCCGTGGTCGCCTCGTCCAGAAGGGCGAGGCCGCGGCCGAGGGTGACGCGGAAGCGCTCCTCCTCCTGGCGCAGGGTGTCGACGATGGCCGGCTCGGCGCGGCGCAGCTCGGGATAGGCGTCGCCCATCTCGCCGACCAGGGTCGGCGCCAGCCGGTGCATCAGCGGCTCCTCGGCGCCCAGCAGGTGGGCGTGGCGCATCGCCCGGCGCATGATCCGGCGAAGGACGTAGCCGCGCCCCTCGTTGGAGGGGGTCACGCCGTCGGCGATCAGGAAACTCATGGCGCGCAGGTGGTCGGCGATCACCCGGTGCGACGGCTGGGCTCCGCCCTCGGCCTTGACGCCGGTCGCCTCGACGCTGGCCGCGATCAGGGTGCGGAACAGGTCGGTGTCGTAGTTGGAGTGCACGCCCTGCAGGATGGCGGTGACGCGCTCCAGCCCCATGCCGGTGTCGATGGAGGGCTTCGGCAGATCCTCGCGCCGGCCGTCGGCGAACTGCTCGTACTGCATGAACACCAGGTTCCAGAACTCGAGGAACCGGTCGCCGTCCTCGTCCGGCGATCCCGGGGGGCCGCCCTGCAGCTCGGGGCCCTGGTCGATGAAGATCTCCGAGCACGGGCCGCAGGGCCCTGTGTCGCCCATCGACCAGAAATTGTCGGACGTCGGGATGCGGATGATCCGGGCGTCCGAGAAGCCGGCGATCTTGCGCCACAGCGCCGCGGCCTCGTCGTCGGTGTGGTAGACGGTGACCAGCAGCCGGTCCTTGGGCAGGCCGAGCTCCTTGGTGATCAGGGTCCAGGCCGCCTCGATCGCGCCTTCCTTGAAATAGTCGCCGAAGGAGAAATTCCCCAGCATCTCGAAGAAGGTGTGGTGGCGCGCGGTGTAGCCGACGTTGTCCAGGTCGTTGTGCTTGCCGCCGGCGCGGACACACTTCTGCGACGAGGCCGCCCGCGGCCACGGCGGGGTCTCGGCGCCGGTGAAGTAGTTCTTGAACGGCACCATGCCGGCGTTGACGAACAGGAGCGTCGGGTCGTTCTGCGGCACCAGCGGCGCCGAGGCGACCACGGCGTGATCCTTCCTCCCGAAGTAGTCCAGGAAGTGCGTGCGGATCTCGTTGAGCGTCGCCATGGCCTTGCTTTTCGTATCGGAACTGGTCGGGTCCGCCCCCTATCTGGGGACCCGGCGCCCCTTTACGAGACTTGCGGTTCCCGGAAAAGGAAAAGGACGCCTGAGGCCCGGGCCTCAGGCGTCCTCGCCTCGGGGACGCGCGCTCGCGTGGGGTCGGCTGGGACGGGCCGGGTTGGCGGGTGACCCGCCCCGGGCCGCGACGCGCGCCCTCGGCGAACCTATTCCTCGCCGTCCTCCGGCCCGCCGACGAGGAGTTCCTCCTCGATCGTGGCCTTGGCGCCGCGGACGGCCTTCTCGATCTCGCCGGCCATGTCCGGGTTCTGCTTGAGGAACTCGCGGACGTTGTCGCGGCCCTGGCCGATCCGGGTGGAGTTGTAGGAGAACCAGGAGCCGGACTTCTCGATGACGCCGGCCTTCACGCCCAGGTCGATGATCTCGCCGAGCTTGGAGATCCCCTCCCCGTACATGATGTCGAACTCGACCTCGCGGAACGGCGGGGCCACCTTGTTCTTCACCACCTTCACGCGGACGTTGTTGCCGACGATCTCGTCGCGCTGCTTCACCGAGCCGGTGCGACGGATGTCGAGGCGCACCGAGGCGTAGAACTTCAGCGCGTTGCCGCCCGTGGTGGTCTCCGGCGAGCCGTACATCACCCCGATCTTCATGCGGATCTGGTTGATGAAGATGACCAGGGTCTTGGCCTTGGAGATGGAGGCGGTGAGCTTGCGCAGCGCCTGGCTCATCAGCCGGGCCTGCAGGCCGGGCAGGCTGTCGCCCATCTCGCCCTCGATCTCGGCCCGCGGCGTCAGCGCCGCCACCGAATCGATGACGATCACGTCGACGGCGTTCGAGCGCACCAGGGTGTCGGTGATCTCCAGCGCCTGCTCGCCGGTGTCCGGCTGGGCGACCAGCAGGTCGTCGAGGTTCACGCCGAGCTTGTGGGCGTAGGACGGGTCGAGCGCATGCTCGGCGTCCACGAAGGCGGCGGTGCCGCCGCTCTTCTGCACCTCGGCGACCACGTGCAGGGCGAGCGTCGTCTTGCCCGACGATTCCGGCCCGTAGATCTCCACGATGCGGCCCTTCGGCAGGCCGCCGATGCCCAGCGCCAGGTCGAGGCCCAGCGAACCGGTGGAGTAGGACTCGATCTCGACGATCTTGCCCTTTTCGCC
Organism: Phenylobacterium sp.; assembly: GCF_036821595.1. Classification (GTDB taxonomy): domain Bacteria; phylum Pseudomonadota; class Alphaproteobacteria; order Caulobacterales; family Caulobacteraceae; genus Phenylobacterium. The sequence continues at coordinate 18,281 of NZ_DAISJG010000040.1, read as the reverse complement.
GAGCTTCATGACGGAGCCTTTGCCGAAGGCCCGGTCGATCTGCGACAGCGCCGCTTCCAGAGCGCGCTGCTTGTCTCCGTCTTCTTTTCCCACGAGCCTCAAAGCCGATTGCGACATATGCCAAGCCCCTTCTATCTCAGATTCCCGCCAACCCGGGGCGGAAGAAGCGTCGCCGCGCCGAGGACTCAGCTGTACCGCTTTCGTTCTCTGTTCGCAAGATGTTCTCTTGCGGCAGAGTGCGGCGGGCTGATCCCGGACCGGCCGGGGCGACGCGCTCCCGCCGGCGATCTGCAGGGTCTAGGTGCGGTGCGTCAGAAACGGACGCAGGGAGGCGCCGGGCCGTGGATCGACGATCCCTTCCCTAGCCGGCGTCGCCGGTGAGCCGCAGCACCGTTCTGAAGCCGACGTGGGAGGCGCCGCCGTCGGCCGGTCCGGCCGTCCTCGCGGCCGGGCGGTAGCGCCAGCAGAAGTCCTCCGAGCAGAGGTAGGAGCCGCCCTTGATCACGTGCTTGGGCGACGAGGGATCCGCCGGGTCGAAGGCGGATTCCTCGGCTGGACCGGAGGGGTCCGCCGGATCGATGCCCTCGATCCCGGGCCGGTACCAGTCCCGCGTCCACTCCCACACGTTTCCCGCCATGTCGTGGAGCCCGTAGCCGTTCGGCGGGTAGCATCCCACCGGCGCGGGGGTCGCCTTGTAGCCGTCCTCGCCCGTGTCGACCGCCGGGAAGACGCCCTGCCAGACATTGGCGGCCGGCGCCCCGGGCGCGGCGGGCGTGTCGCCCCACACGAACCGGGCCCCGTCGCGGCCGCCACGGGCGGCATACTCCCACTCGGCCTCGGTCGGCAGGTCCCGGCCGAGCCAGCGGGCGTAGGCCAGGGCGTCCTCGTAGGCGACGTGCACGACGGGCCTGTCCTCGCGGCCCCTGATCGAGCTGCCCGGCCCCGCCGGACGCCGCCAGTCGGCGCCCGGGACGACACGCCACCAGTCGCCCGGCCCGCCGGCCGCGGCCCTGATCGGGGCCCCCGTGAACACCAGGGACGCCGGCCGCCGCGCATCGGGCGGAAGGTCGGGATAGAGCTTCGGATCGAGCGGCCGCTCGGCCAGGGTGACGTAGCCGGTCGCGTTCACGAAGCGGGCGAACTGGGCGTTGGTCACCTCGGTGCGGTCGATCCAGAACGAGCCCACCGTCACCGACTGCGGCGGCCCCTCCTCCCGGTTCACAGGCGCGGCGCCCATCTGGAACCGACCGCCCTTCACCAGGACCATGCCGGCCGTTTCGCCCGCCGCCGCCGGCGCCGCCACGCCGGCGCAGGCCGCGCCGTCCGCCACAGCCAGCCCGTCCGGCGCGGGCCGGCACGCGGCGAGCGCCGCGCAGGCCAGGACCATTGCCGCCAGTGGGGCCTCACGACGCATGCTGGTCCTCCAGCTCGCCGCGGATGGTGCGTCCCGCCCGCCAGAACGCGGCCAGGGCCAGGAACGCGAGACCCGAGCCCATCAGCAGGGCGACGCGGAGCCCCTGGCGCGGACCCAGGCCCGCGAAGCCCAGGCCGCCGAACGTCCAGCCGCTGTTCAGCAGGTCGCTCAGCCCGCCGAAGGCGAGCGGCCCGAGGCCCAGGCCGACGAGGTTGATGACGAAGAGGTGGACGGCCGCCGCCGTGGCGCGCTGTTCCGGCGGCACGAGCCCCTGGACCGTCGCGAAGACCGGGCCGTACCAGATCGCGTTGAGGACCCCGGCGAAGGCGAGGATGGCGAGCGCCGCAGCCGGAGACTGGGCGAGCACGGCGGCGGCGAAGACCACCCCGCCAAGGCCGGCCGCGGCGGCCGGGATCAGGACGTAGGCGCGCTGGTCTGTCCGGGCGGCGCGATCGGCCATTCGGCCCCCGAACCAGGTCCCGACGGCGCCGGCCAGGCCCATGGAGAGGCCGAGCGCCACCCCCGCCTCCCCCACCGTCAGGCCGTGCACCCGGATGAAGAACGAGCCCAGGAACGCGGTCTGCCCGTAGCTGACGAAGGACATGAAGGCCCCGCCGAGGCTGACCCACCAGAAGGTCCGCACCTTCGCCAGCTCCCGGAGCACAGGGACGAACCGCGCCTGCGCCGGGGGCGTGGCGCTCACGGGCTGCGGCCGCGGCAGGGTGAACCAGGTGAGGACGGCGAGCGCCAGACCTGGCAACCCGACCGCCAGGAAGGCCATGCGCCAGCCGACGGCCTGGGCCACCACCCCGCCGACCGCCATGCCGACCAGCTTGCCGAGCGGGATGCCCAGGGAATAGACGCCCATGGCGGTGGCGCGCTGCGCCTTGGGCACCAGGTCGGAGATCAGGGAATGGGCGGCCGGGGAACAACCCGCCTCCCCGACGCCCACGCCGATCCGGGCGGCGAGCAGCTGCAGGAAGCCGGTGGCGAGGCCGCAGAGCGCCGTCATGGCGCTCCAGACGGCGAGGCACACGGTGATCAGGCGCGAGCGGTCCGCGCCGGGCCGGTCCGCGTACCGGGCGAGCGGAATCCCCAGCACGGTGTAGAAGAGCGCGAACGCCAGCCCGGTCATCAGGCCCAGCTGCCAGTCCGCCAGCCCGAGCTCCTGCTTGATGGGCTCGGCCAGGATGTTGACGATCTGCCGGTCCAGGTAGTTGAGCAGGTAGACGAGGAACAGCAGGCCGACGACGTAGTTGACCGACACCGGCCGGCGTTGGGGCCCGGCGGCCGGCAGGGCCGCGTCGAGAGGCGTGGAACCGGCCATCGTCAGCCCACCTTCCGCGCGGCGCCGGCCCAGTAGGGCTCCCGCAGTTCCCGGCGGAGGATCTTCCCCGCGGCGTTGCGCGGCACCGCGTCGATCCACGAGACGGACTTCGGCAGCTTGTAGCCGGCGAGGCGCTCGCGGGCGTGGGCGATCAGCTCGGCCTCCGCCACCGTCGCGCCGGGCCGCCGCACCACCAGCGCCTTCACGGCCTCGCCCCACTTCGGGTCGGGGACGCCGATCACGGCCACGTCGGCGACCGCCGGATGGCCGAAGAGGGCGTTCTCCACCTCGGCCGGATATATGTTCTCCCCGCCGGAGACGATCATGTCCTTCACCCGGTCGTGGATGTGGAGGTAGCCCTGGGGGTCCAGGTAGCCGGCGTCTCCGGTCCGGAACCAGCCGTCCTCGATCACCTCGGCGGTCGCGGCCTCGTCGCGCCAGTAGCCCTTCATCAGGGCGGGAGTCCGGACGCGGATTTCGCCCACCTCGCCCGCCGGGACGGGCCGCCCCTCGCCGTCCGTGACCTGCAGTTCCACCCCGCCCGCGGGACGGCCGCACGACAGCAGCCGGGCCGCGCCCTCGGCGTGGTCCTCGGGCTGGAGGAAGGTCACCGGGCCGTTGGTCTCGGTGAGCCCGTACATCTGCACGAATTCGCAGCCGAACAGCCGCGTCGCCCGCCGCAGCACGGCCTCGGCGATGGGCGAGCCGCCGTAGGAGATCACCTGCAGGCTGGACAGGTCGCGCGTCCCGGCGTCGGGGACCTCCAGGCAGGCCTGGATCATCGCCGGCGCAAGCGTCGTGCGCGTCACCCTCCGCTGCTCGATCAGCGACAGGATGGCCTGGGCGTCGAACTGGGGCGGGGCCACGACGCAGCCGCCCGCCGCAAAGGTGCGCAGGACGGGGTTCACCCCATTGATGTGGAAGAACGGCGCGGGCGCGAGGACCACGTCCTCCGGGCCGAGGCGGCCCCAGGCGAACCGCTGCACCAGCGCCAGGGCGACCAGGTAGCCGCGGTGGGTCAGTTGCACGCCCTTGGGCAGGCCCGTGGTGCCGCTGGTGTACATCTGCAGGGCCGTGTCGTCCGGCGAGACGGGCCGCTGCGGGTCACGCTCCGACTGGGCCGCCCGCCAGGTCGCATACTCCGCCGAGGGGCCGTCCAGCGCGATGGTCCAGGCCAGCCCGGCCGCCTCCGCGGCCGCGCGCGCCGCGGGGGCGAACTCCTCCGCGTGGAACAGGCGCTTCACCCCGGCGTGGCGAAGGATGAAGCCGATCTCCGGCGCCGACAGCCGCCAGTTGACCGGCAGCGCCACGGCGCCGGCCTTCAGGCAGCCGAGCAGCACTTCGCAGAAGGCGGAGCCGTTGCGCGCCAGGATGGCGACGCGCTCCTGCGGCCCCGTCCCGTCCGCCAGCAGCCCGTTGGCCACCTGGGAGGCCCGGCGGTCGAGCGTGGCATAGTCCAGCGGCTCGCCGCCATCGACGAAGGCGGTGCGGTCCGGGTTGCGGGCCGCCTGCAGCCGCGGGATGTCCGCGAGGGTCACGACCCTATCCAGCTGAGCCATCTAGTTGGTCCAGTAGATGTGCTCGACGTCGTCGCCGGCCGAGGGGGAATAGCCGTCGATGTCGATGCGGGTCCGGGCGGCCGGGGTCCAGGCCGGCGGCGCGAACGCCTTCTCCCGCTCGGCGAAGAGGGCCTGCAGCTCGCGCACCTTGTCCGGCAGACGGGCGGCCAGGTTGATGCGCTCCGTCGGGTCGGTCTCGAGGTCGTGGAGCCAGACCGCCTCGGGATACTTCGTCGTCTGCAGCTTCCACCGCCCGTGGCGGATGGCGCGGTAGTCCTCCTTGCGCCAGACCAGGGTCCTGCCGTCGAGGTCGTTCGCCGCCGTCCCGGTGAGGACCGGCAGGAGGTCGCGCCCGTCGAACTCGCGGTCGCGCGGCAGGCGGGCCCCCGTGGCGCTGGCCACGGTCGGCACGATGTCCAGGGCCGAGACCACGCCCGGCACCGTCCGGCCGGCCGGAAGGCGGCCGTTCCACCGCATCAGGAAGGGCACGTTGACCCCGCCCTCGAAGTAGCTGGTCTTCCAGCCCCGGTACGGCAGGTTCTCCTGGGGGATCTCGTGGTAGAAGGCGCCGCCGTTGTCGCTCGTGAAGATGATGATCGTGTCGTCGGCCAGGCCCGCCTGCTCGACCGCCGCCAGGACGCGCCCCACCGCCTCGTCCATGGCTTCGATCATGGCGTAGTAGACGCGGGTCTTCTCGTCCTTGATGTGGTCCAGGCGGTCGTAGATCGCCTTCGGCGCCTGCAGCGGGTTATGGGGTGCGGTGAAGGCGAGATAGAGGAAGAAGGGGCGGTCCCGGTTGCGCTCGACGAAGCCCACGGCCTCATCGGCAAGCGCATAGGTCATGTACTTGGGCAGCGGTCCGGTCTTGCCGTCCTTCTGGATCTGCGCCTTGCGGGTTTCCCAGAGATAGTTGTCGATTCCGCTCCAGGGCAGGCGGGCGGAGGCGGTGTCCGGATCCTTCTGGTCGGCGTAGAGCGACGAGCCGCCGAGGACCCCCACGAACTCATCGAAGCCCCGCGCGGTGGGGGTGAGCTTCGGGTCGTAGCCCAGGTGCCACTTGCCCACCGCGCCCGTGCGGTAGCCGCGCGCCTTCAGGATCTCGGCCAGGGTCACCTCGCTCAGCGCCAGGCCGTTCTTCTCCGGCGGCGGCGGCGTCAGCGGCAGCACCATCGGCTTGTGCCGGTCCGCCCCGTAGGTGCCGTCCCGCGCCGACTGGAACCCGGGAAGGTAGGGCAGGTATTCGAAGCCGTAGCGCTGCGGATAGCGGCCGGTGAGCAGGGCCGCGCGTGAGGGCGCGCAGACCGCGTCCGCCGCATAGCCGGTCGCGAACCGGACCCCCTGGCGGCCGATGGAATCGATGTTCGGGGTCCGCACCAGGGGATTGCCGGCGATCGACAGGTCATTGTGCCCCAGGTCGTCGGCCAGGATGACGATCACGTTCGGCCGTCCGCTCCGCCCGGCTTCGGCGGCCTGGGCGGCGGCAGGGCCGCGGCCGTCCGGTGCGATGCCGGTCGCGGCGGCGAGCGCCAGGCAGGCGACGGACAGGACAATGCCTCGGGCCAGGCGGCGACGGCGGCCGGTCGGCCGGGCAGGCTCTTGTGAAGTCGGCATCTGGACGTCCTCCTGCTGATCAGTTCGGCGCGGCCCGGGCGCGCTGCCCGAACAGCACCTTGGCCGCCTCGGGGCTCGGCCGAATTCCCGGCGGCCTCAGGTCCTTGAGAATGTCGCCGCCCTTGCGCACCGCGGGCCGCGCGCCCACGCGGTCGAACCAGGCCCGCAGGTCGCGGAAGGCGTTCAGGTCGACGCCGTAGCGCCGATAGATGCGGACCCAGGGCCAGCAGGCCATGTCCGCTACGGAATAGTCGCCGGCGAGGTGCTCGCGCGTCTTCAGGCGGGCGTCCATGACCCCGAAGAGCCGCTCGACCTCATGGGTGAAGCGGTCGATCCCGTAGGGCCCGGGATCGTCCGCATAGTTGCGGAAGTGGTTGCACTGACCCGCCATCGGCCCCAGCCCGCCCACCTGCCAGAACAGCCACTGCTCGACCTCGCTGCGGCCACGGCGGTCGGCGGGATAGAAGCGGCCGGCCTTGTCGCCCAGGTACTGCAGGATCGCCCCCGTCTCGAAGATCGCGATCGGCGCGCCGTCCGGACCGTCTGGGTCGACGATAGCCGGAATCCGGTTGTTCGGGGAAAGCGCCAGGAACGCCGGCTCGAACTGCTCCCCCTTGCCGATGTTCACCGGCGTCACCCGGTAGGGCAGCCCGCACTCCTCGAGCATGATGGTGATCTTCCATCCGTTCGGGGTCGGCCAGAAGTGAAGATCGATCATCCGCGTCCCCTCAGGTCCCGGCGGCCAGGGGCGCGAGGCAGGCGGTCCGCTCGAGGAGCGGCGCGATGCGCTCCCGCGACGCCGCATCCAGCGCCGCGAAGGCCGCTCGCAGCTGCTGCAGGCACTTGGCCTGGTAGCGGAAGGTCCCCTGGGCGTAGTCCGTCCCGAGCAGGGTGACGGAGAAGGTCTCCTCACCGCGCGCCAGGGCCTCGGCGTTCGCCTCCAGGAACGGGAAGTAGACCTCGCCGGCGAAGGCCAGCAGGGCCTCCACGGCCGGCGCGAACCCGCCCTCGGACCACTCGCCCTCGACGCCGGACGCGTCGTCCAGCTGCATCACCCAGCGCATGGTGTAGGGGGCCGTCTCGCGCATAAGGTCGCTGGGCGTGGGGTCGACCACGAGTTGCGAGAACTGTCCGTACCAGCCGAAGTCGGCCAGGGAGGGCCTCGACCCGAACAGATAGGCCTGGCCCGGCGTGTGCGCCTCGAAGATGGCGAGCAGGCGGCGCGCCGTTTCCTCGATCAGGGGCGCGTTGGCCGGGGTGCAGCCGACCAGGGCCATGCGACCGGTCTGGCGGCCGCGGAACTGGTCGGCGAAGGCCTCGATCGCCTCGCGCCCGGCGCCGGCCAGGCGGTCGAAGGCCAGCCAGCGGCTCATCTGGACCTGGTCACGCTCGCGATGCCAGCGGTAGTGGAACATCAGCTTGGTGCCCCACTCGTCGGCCATGTCCTCCAGCAGCCCGGCCAGGAAGGCGGCGGCCGGATCGGGCGGGATCACCGAGCGGGCGCCGGGATGCAGGGCCTCCAGCTCGTGGATCATCGGCGTGGAGTCGTTGTGGTGGCTGCCGTCCGGATAGCGGATCACCGGGATCACCGGCACCTTCACCGACGCCCGTTCGGCGTCGTTCTCCGGCCGTGACTGGATCCAGACGTGGGGGATGCGCCGGTAGCGGAAGATGGCCCGCATCTTCAGCGAGTACGGCGAACCGAGGCTGCCGAGAATTCGGTACGGCGTTGGGCCGCTCATGGAACGTCTCCGGTTGGGAAGGCGCGGCCCGCCAGGGGGAGGCCAGGCGGACCGCGCGGGCCTCAGAAGCTGACCGTAGCTTCCACGCCCAGGGTCCGCGGCGGCGCGTACCAGCCGATGAAGCCCCTCGCGCCAGCCGTGCCGCCGCCGCTGACGAAGGCGTTAAGCGGCTGGGTGGTGGACTGGGCGTAGTAGGACTCGTCGGTCAGGTTCCGCACCCAGGCGGCCAGTTCCCAGCGGCCGTCTTCGCTCCGCAGGCCGGTCCGGAGGTTCACCAGGGTGAGCGCCTCCTGCCGCGCCGCGCGGTCGAGTGTCGGCAGGAAGGCGTAGCTGCTGGTGTAGGTCGCCTCGGCCCGGCCGAAGGCTTCCAGGTCGGCGGTCACCGGCTGAACCCATTGCGCCGCCAGGTTGGCCTTCCACTTCGGCGACTTCTCGGGCGTGCGGCCGTTGAAGTTGCAGGTGCCCGGAAGGGAGCCGTCAGGCGTGCGGTCCACGGGGCACTGGCCGTCCGTGCGGTCGGTGAACTCCGCGTCCATGTAGGCGACGCCGCCGTCGACGCTGAGCTGCGCGTGCGGCCGCGCCCGGAAGTCGACCTCGACGCCCCGCACGCGGCGCTCGCCGGCGTTGCCGACGATGAAGCCCGTGCCGGTCAGCGGATTCAGGACCGACTCCTGGAAGTCCTCCAGGACCATGTTGAACACCGTCGCGTTCAGGACCAGCCGGCGGTCGAGCAGGGTGCTCTTGACGCCCGCCTCATAGGTCGTGGAGGTCTCGGGCTCGAACTCGTACGGCGTGTTCGGCGCGACCCGCCGGGTGTTGAAGCCGCCCGCCTTGAAGCCCGTCGCCACCGTGGCGAAGGTCATGATGTCGGGCGTCCAGTTGTACTTGGTGTTCACCGACCAGGTGGTGCTGTCCTCGCTGCGGCTCACCTCCCCGATCAGATAGGGCGGCTGAAGGCGCAGGAGCACGGGGCTCGCCTCGGCGTTGTTGTAGTGGTGGATGTAGGCGTCCTTCTCGTCCTTCGAGTAGCGAAGGCCGCCGGTGATGCTCCACCGGTCGGTGATGTTGAAGGTGCCCGTGCCGAACACCGCCCAGCTGGCGGTCTCCTGGGTGAAGTAGCTGGTGGCCGAGTCGCCCACGCGCAGGCGGCAGGGCGGCGTGCTGCAGAAGGAGCTCGGATAGGTCCGGTTGGCGCCCGCCAGGTAGACGCTCGTCTGGTCGAACCGCATGTCCTGGGCGAACAGGAACACGCCGGCCAGGTACTCGAAGACCTGTCCGGTCGGCGAGGCGATCCGCAGCTCCTCGCTCAGCGTGCGCACGAGGGTGTCCTGGCCGTTGCGGTAGACCGCCTGCGGCAGGGCGTCCGCGGAGACGACGGCCCGGTTGTCCCAGAACTGCAGGGCCGAGATCGAGGTCAGGGTGTGCCCGCCGGCCAACGACCAGTCGGCCTGCACGGAGATCCCGTAGCTCTCGCTCCAGTCGTCGCCCACGTCGTCGGCGTCGACCACATGGTCGCGATCGTCGAAGTTGCGGAAGGGCAGGCCTATGGCGTTCTGGGCCGCCAGGAAGCCGGGCGTGGCGATGCCGTAGGGGCCCGTCACGTCGCGCTGCTCGGCCACGCAGCATTTCTGCTGCATCAGCGAGTACTGGGCGATGACGTTGATCTCCAGGACGTCGGACGGCGTATAGGCGACCCGCAGGCGCCCGCCGTAGACCTCGCTGTCGTTCTGGTCGTCCTGGGTGAAGAGGTTGTACTCGTAGCCCGACCGGTCGCGGCTCCAGAAGGAGAACCGGGCCGCCAGGCTGTCGGTCAGGCCGCCGCCCACATAGCCCGCGACATGCCGCAGGTCGTAGTTGCCGGCGCCGAAGCGGAGCTGGCCCTCGGGCTCATGGGTGGGCTTCCGCGTGGTGATGTTCAGGGCGCCCACGGGCGTGTTGCGGCCATAGAGCGTCCCTTGCGGCCCCCGCAGGATCTCGACCGTTTCGATGTCGAGCATCTCGCCCTGGGCCATGCCGCCCAGCGGCAGGTAGACGCCGTCCAGGAAGACACCGACGCTCGGCTCGATCCCGGGATTGGTGCCCGAGGAGCCGATGCCGCGGATCGCGATGTTGGTGTTCCGCAGGTTGTTGGACGAATCCATCATCACGGACGGCACCGTGGCGGCCAGGTCGACCATGCTCGAGACGCCGGCCTGCTCCATGGCCTGGCCGCTGATGGCGGTGACCGAGAGCGGCACGTCCTGCACGTTCTCGGCCCGCTTCTGGGCGGTGACCGTGATCTCCTCCACCGCCACGCTGTCGACGTCCTGCGCCTGGACGGCCGTGGCGAGCGCGGCGGCCGCCGCCCCCAACAGCAGGACTCGGTACAGGCGCGCGCCTTGGAACGGATAGGCCGGATGCCCCGTCATGTTCGTCTCCCCCTTTTTGGTCGAGCCGCGTCGCGCCGGCCCTTGTGACGCCGCTGGAGCGAACGGGCCTGACCGTCCGCCCCGCGAGCTGCCCTTAATGTGAACCGTAATTTCGGTTCGTCAAGCGGCCGAAGCAGATTCAGGTCGCTTGGCCGCCTATTCGGGAGCAGGCGGAGTGTCGCGAAGGTCGAGATAGTCCACGCAGAGCCGGGCGAGCTCGCGGCGGAACCGGGGGTCGTCGAAGGCGAACGGACCGGCGCCGTAGAGGATCACGCTGATGATCTGGCCGTTGACCACCCGGGTGATGAACTGGGCCGCCATGGCGAGGTCCGGCCTGGCGCGCGAGACGCCCCGGCGGAGGGCGAGCTCGGCGATTCGGGCGCCCTGGTACTCCTCCAGTTCGCGCATCTTCGGCCATACGGCGTGTCCGCGCAGGCTCATCTCGTAGAGCGCGCGGTAGTAGCCGGCGATCCCGCGGATCGCCCGGATGGTGTTGCCCATCAGGCGCTCGAAGAGGTCGGGAAAGGGCTCCTGCAGGCAGCCGGGGTCGTCGAAGAACCGCTGGATGTTCTCGTGGGCTCGCTCGTGCATGTATTCCTGCAGGGCGAAGAACAGCGCCTCCTTGTCCTTGAACCGCCGGTAGAAGCTGCCGACGGAGCAGTCCGCCGCCTTGGCGATGTCGGTGACGTGCGCCTCCCAGAAGCCCTTCTGGGCGAACACCCGCTCGCCGGCGCGCAGCAGGCGGTCCCGCTGGTCCCGGCTCCGGGTCTGGTGGGCGGGCAAGGCCCAGGCATCGATCTTCGGGTCGCTCATCCAGAGACCTTCGTGGCAGTTCGTTCGCCGAACAAGGGTGCGCCTTGCCCGACCGGCGAGATCGAGGCGGAACACCGGCCGGCCGCCGGCCCCCTCCCAGAGCGCTTGACAAGGCGGCGGCCCTTCCGCGTAATCGGAACCGGGACTCCGCTTCTTGTGACGCGAGCGTCTTATGCCTGCTTCTGCGCGAGGGCGCCAGAGGCCGGATCGTCGGCGGGCGGCGGATCTGGGGAAACGCGAATGGACCTGAACGGACGCACGGCCATCGTCACGGGAGGCGGGACCGGCATCGGCGCGGCCGCTTCGCTGAAGCTCGCCGCGCGGGGCGCAGCCGTCGTGGTGGGCTACAGCCGCAGCCGCGAGGCGGCCGAAGAGACGGCGCAGGCCTGCCGCGCCCTGGGCGTCAGCGCCATGGCCGTCCAGGCCGACGTCGCCGAGGACGGCGAGGCGCAGCGGCTCGCCGCCGCCGCCCTGGAGGCCACCGGCCGCATCGACATGCTGGTGAACAGCGCGGGGGCCACGACCTTCGCGCGGCACGCCGACCTGGACGCGGTGTCCGGAGAGGACTTCGTGCGCCTCTACCGGGTCAATGTCGTCGGCGCCTACCAGACCATCCGCGCCGCGGCGCCGGCCATGCAGGCCGCGGGCCGCGGCGCGATCGTCAACGTGGCCTCGATGGCGGGCCTGTTCGGCAGCGGCTCGTCGTCCGCCTACGCCTGCTCCAAGGGGGCGCTGATCACGCTCACCCGCTCCATGGCCCGCGCGCTGGCGCCGCAGATCCGGGTGAACGCGGTCTGCCCCGGCTTCGTCGGCACCCGCTGGTTCAAGGACCGGCTGGACGACGCGGCCTATGCCGCGACCATCGCGCGCGTGGAGGCCGCGACCCTGCTGGCGCACGCCGGCGCGCCCGAGGAGGTGGCGGACGGAATCGCCTTCCTCTGCGCCGAAGGCGCGAACCTGATCACCGGCGAGACCCTGCTGATGGACGCCGGCGCGCACCTCGACATCGCCCTGGCGCGGCCCTAGGCCGGTGCTCCGAACGGAAGGACTGCAACCCATGCGCTCGCTCTTCAGCATCGAAGGCAAGGTCGCCCTGGTCACCGGCGGCAGCCGGGGCATCGGCGAGATGATCGCCCGCGGCTATGTGGAGAACGGCGCGCGCGTCTACATCTCCTCGCGCAAGGCCGAGATGTGCGAGCGGATCGCCGCCGAGCTGTCCGAGGCGGGCCATTGCGTCGCCCTGCCCTTCGACCTCTCGACGATGAGCGGCGTGGAGGGGCTGGCCGCGGAACTGCAGGCGCGCGAGCCGCGCCTGGACATCCTCGTCAACAACGCCGGCGCCACCTGGGGCGCGCCGATCGAGGCGTTCCCCGAGGCGGGGTGGGACAAGGTGCTCGACCTCAATGTGAAGAGCGTCTTCTACCTGACGGCGCGCCTGCTCCCGGCGCTGCGGGCGGCGGCAAGCCCCCAGTCGCCCGCACGGGTGATCAACATCGCCTCGGTCAACGGCATCGAGCCTCCCGACTTGGAGACCTACGCCTACTCCGCCTCCAAGGCTGGCTGCATCATGCTGACCCGCCACCTGGCCAAGCGGCTGGCGCGGGAGAACATCCTGGTCAACGCCATCGCCCCCGGCCCCTTCCCCAGCCAGATGATGGCGGCCCGCCTGGCGGAGGAGGGTGACGCCATCCGGGCCCGCAACCCGCTCGGCCGCACCGGCGAGCCCGAAGACATGGCCGGGGTCGCGATCTTCCTGGCGTCGCGGGCGTCGGCCTACACGACCGGCGCGGTCATCCCCTGCGACGGGGGTTCGGCGGAGGTCTGAACGGGCCGCGCCCCGTCGCGCGGGCCAGCGGCTCTGGCTGCTGGCGGGCGGCCGCGATAAGGCTCGGGACCCGAGCCGCGTGGCGGCGCCAGGACACCCGCCGTGACAGAGATCCCGCACTTCCAGCAGTTCCTCCGGGCCGCCGCCGACCAGCCGGAGCCGCAGCGGCTGCTGTTCGTGTTCGCCCGCGCCGAGCTGCCGGACAACCCCACGGCGGAACAGCGCGAGCGGTTCCTCGCCGGTCGGGGCGGCGCGCTCGCCCCGCTCATGTGCGTCGACAAGGCGCCGGGCGACATCGCGGACTTCAACGCCCTGGTGGCCGAGTCCCGGCGCGCCGGCCCGCCCTGGCAGGTCGTCTTCGCGGCTGGGCTGTCCGGTCGCGACGGCCAGCCGCCGGCGCCGGCGCAGGTCGACCAGGCCCTGGAGAAGATGGTCCACGCCGTGCTCCAGGGCGCCGTCACGCGGTTCGCCGCCTACGACGCGCAGGGCGAGCCTCTGGATCTCCACTGAGCTCCGCCATTCGCGGCCCGCCCGCGCGGGAAGTTTATGGCCCCGCCGTTCGTTGTTGGGACATGGCTGTCGCGCGGGTTCAGGACGTGCGACGACGTCAGGACAGCAGGAGGGGGCCGTGTCGGGCTACAAGCTCCATTTCATCAGTCGGTCTGGGCGCGTCGAGGCCCGGGCGGAGCTCGAGGCCGCGGACGACGCCAAGGCCATCGGCTTAGCGGAGAAGCAGCTCGACGAACGCTGCGTGGAGCTCTGGCACGGCGAGCGGCTGGTGAAGAAATTTGAGCGGACGGAACCCAAGAGGTAGCTCTGCCGTTGTTCGCCTGCAGCGACGCTGTCAGGCCGCTGCGCTAGCGTCCGAAAGTCTGCGGGAAGACGAGCCCAACCGGTCGCCCGCAGGAGATCCCCCGGCCCGCCGCATCCCCGGGCCGGGGGATTTCTTCATTCCCCCCACGACGGCCGGCGAAGCCCTCGGAAATCAGCTGCGCTCCACCGCCAGGGCGGCGGCGTCCAGGGCCGCGGCGATGGCCTCGGCCGCGGCCGCGTCGATGGGGCCGCGGCGCACGCGGAGGCGCAGCGCCAGCTTGAGGTTCTCCATCCCGCGGACCACCGGGGCCGGCGCGCCCTCGCGCCGGTCGCCGCCGCCTTCGCCCACCCAGGCCAGGAGGGCGTCCACGGCGGGGCGGTTGGCGGCGAGGAACTCCAGTCCCTCGGCGGTGGCGGTGTAGCGCTTGCGCCCGCCGTCCTCCGCCTCGACGGCCGCATAGCCGCTGTCGTCGAGCCAGGCGAGCGTCGGATAGATCACCCCAGGGCTTGGGGTGTAGGCGCCGCCGAACTGCTCCTCGATGCCCTTGATCAGCTCGTAGCCGTGGCGCGGGCGCTCGGCCAGCATGGCCAGGATCAGCAGGCGGAACTCGCCGTAGTCGAACAGCCTCCCGCCCCGCCGTCGGCCGCCGTGGCGGCCTCGGTGATGGTGTCCGTGAGCCTCGTCGATGGCGGTGAAGTGGCGGTCCCGGCCGCCGCGATGCATGTGTCTCATGCCGCCGATATAGATCACGATATATCTTTGCGCAAGATATATCGTGACATGTGTCGAGAAACAGAGAATCCCTCGACGCATGACGCCGCGGAACCCGCAAGGTGCTGAATCCACGAAAATTCCCGCCCGGCCGGCGGGAAGCGTTTCGCCCGGCCCGCGACTCAGCGATCTTCCGGCGTGGGGGGCGTGAAGGACGAGAAGCCGCCATGCCAGACGCCACCTATGTCGCCTTCGTGCCGAGCAAGAGCCGCGACGCCCTGCGCCGGATCCTGCAGACCGAGGACACCGGCCCGCTCACCTGGCGGGAGCGCAAGAGCCTGTTCGGCAGCGAATTCTACTTCTCCGGCCCGCCCGACCTCGCCCGCAAGGCGCAGGCCTATGTGGCCGAGTGGGTGCTGTCGCACTAGGGCCGCGCCATGAGTCCCGTCGTCGCCCCTTCCCCAGCACACGTCCTCGTCACCGGCTCCACCCGCGGCATCGGGGCGGCCATCGTCGAGGCGCTCGCGGCCCGGGGTGCGCGGGTGGTGGGCCACGGCAGCCGCGACGGCGAGGGGGCGCTGGGGGCCGACCTCTCCGATCCCGCCGCGGCGGACGGCCTCTGGGACCGGGCGCTGGCGGCGCTGGATGGCCGCATCGACGTGCTGGTGAACAATGCCGGGATCTTCGAGCCGGTCGCCGTGGACGCGCCGCTGGAGGCCTGGCAGGCCGGCTGGGGGCGTACCATCCAGATCAACCTGCAGGCGTCGGCGGACCTCTGCCGGCGCGCGGTCCTGCATTTCCGTGAGCGGGGCGGCGGCGGCCGGATCGTCAACATCGCCAGCCGGGCGGCCTACCGCGGCGACAGCCCGGCGCACTGGCACTATGCGGCGTCGAAGGCCGGCATGGTGGGCATGACCAAGTCGATCGCGCGCGGCTATGCGGCCGAGGGGATCCTGGCCTTCGCCATCTGCCCCGGCTTCACCATGACCGGCATGGCCGGGGACTACCTGGCGAGCCGCGGCGGCGACAAGCTGCTGGCCGACATCCCGCTGGGCCGCGTGGCCACGGCCGAGGAGGTCGGCGGGACGGCGGCGTGGCTGGCGCTGGAGGCGCCGGTGTCGATGACCGGGGCGGTGATCGACATCAACGGGGCGAGCTACGTGCGGTAGCCCGCGCCCGGCGCTCAGCCGTGCAGCGCCGCTTCGGTGGCCTCGATCTCGTCCTTGATCCAGTCGTGGCCGGTGGTGACGAGGACGCCCTCGATGGCCGAGATGTGGCCGCGCAGGCGGTCGCGGATGTCGGGCGGCACGTCGCTGCGCGTGGCCATCCAGCGGGCGATCTGGTGCACGGCGAAGGCCGTGTGCAGGGCCAGCTTGTCGCGGTCGTCGTCGCTGAGCTTCACTTTCATGCGGGGCGCTCCTCGTTGCCTGCAAGGATAACACGCCAGAGGGACTTCGGGCGCATCGCCGGCCTGCGCGGCGGGTATCGCTGGCTATTGGGGGCCCGGCGCCCCATATGAGCTGCGTGCGCCGCCGGGCGTGCGCCGCCACTCAAGCGGTCGAGCAGTTCCGGCGCGGCGCCCCTTTCAAGGACAGCAATGTCCCTCCTCTTCGTCGGCTCCGCCCTCTGCGTCGCGGCCGCGCTCGTGCTTCCCCTGGCCTTCTCCGTCGCCCGTCCCGGCCAGCGGCCGTGACCGCGAGCCATATCCTGCGGGACGACAGCCGGTCCTGCACCTTCCGCCTGCGCCGTCGCACCGGCGTATGGGAGGTCACCCGCGACCACGTCTTCCACGGCGACTATCTGACCCGGGGAGAGGCCCTGCGCAGCGCCTGCTCCGCCGCGCGCTCCTTCGAGGCCGCCGGCGGGACCGCGAGCGTGCTCGCCGCGCCGGGAGACACGCCCATCGCCCATCGGCCGCCACGGCCAGGCTCCTGACCCCCACCTGAGGCCGGAGGCCCCATGACCGAATTCCCGAAGACCCCGTTCCTGTCGCCGCGCAACGTCCCGCTCTGGGCCGGCCTGGTGCTGATCCTGGCCGTCGTCGCCATCGTTCTGTGGCTGTGACGGACGACGCGCCGGGCGGCGCCCGCACCCGCGAGGACCTCGAGCGGGAGAACGCCTACCTCAAGCTGCGCGTGGCGCAGCTGACCTCCGACGTCGCCGACATCTCCGCCGAGGCCGACCGGCTGCGGCAGGAGCGAGAGCGGCTGCACGGACGGCAGGCGGCGCGCGTCGCCAATCCGCTGTCCGGGGGCCAATAGGCATGGCCGAGCCCGTTTCGATCCTGCTGCTGCTGGGGCCGATGGCGGCCCTGGTGGGCTACCTGGCGTTCGCCCGGCTGCGCCGGGGTCGGCCCGCGTCGAAGGCCGCCCCCGAGCCGGGCCCTGCGCCCTAGTAGCGCTGCTCCACCGGCGCCCGGTTCCACTTGGGCGGTGGCGGGACATAGGCGCGGAACAGGTCCAGGGCCTCGGCGGTGTCCTTGGCGTAGATCAGCATGTCCACATAGGGCTGGGTGGAGAAGCCCTTGTCCGCCATCTGCTGGATCGTCTGGCGCAGAAGGTCGTAGTAGCCGTTGACGTTGACGAAGCCGCAGGGCTTGGCGTGGAAGCCCAGCAGCGCCCAGGTCCACTGCTCGAAGATCTCCTCGAACGTCCCCGGACCACCCGGCAGGCAGAGGAAGCCGTCGGAAAGCTCGGCCATCTTCCACTTGCGCTCATGCATCGAGTTGACGATGTGCAGTTCGGAGAGGCCCGTGTGGCCGATCTCCTGGCTGACAAGGTCGGCCGGCATCACGCCGACCACGTCGCCGCCGGCCGCGAGCGCGGCGTCGGCCACCGCCCCCATCAGGCCCACGCGGCCCCCGCCGTAGACCAGCGTCAGCCCCTGCCGGGCGATGAGCGTGCCCGCGCGGACGGCCTCGTCGAGGAAAGCGGGGTCGGAACCGGCGGCCGAGCCGCAATAGATGCAGATGCTTTTCACGAATGGTCTTCGCAGGTTGGCGGAAAAGTGGGCCTGCGCTGATATGCCGATTGCAGGCTTGTGTCACGGCGCGGCTGGTCTCGCGTCCTTTCCGTCGCTACATAGTTCGCACGGCTCGCCACAATCGGTGGCCGGGCGTCGCCGGTTGGGCGGCGGAAGACTTCTATCTCGGTTAGGTCACGCGAATGGCGACGGGCACGGTCAAGTGGTTCAACACCGCTAAGGGCTTTGGATTTATTCAACCGGACGACGGCGGCAGCGACGTCTTCGTCCACATCTCTGCGGTCGAGCAGGCAGGCCTGCGCGGCCTGAACGAAGGCGACCAGGTCCAGTTCGAAATGGAACAGGACCGGCGGTCCGGCAAGCTGTCGGCCGGCAACCTGGTGGTCACGGGCCAAGGCGCCCCGGTGGCCCGCAGCGGCGGCGGCGGCTTCGGCGGCGGCCCCCGTGGCGGCGGCGGCGGTTTCGACCGTGCGCCCCGTGGCGGCGGCTTCGGCGGCGGTGGCGGCTTCGGCGGCGGCGGTGGCGGCGGGCGCACGCCCGGCCAGATCGCCGGCTCCGGCGACGGCACGGTGAAGTGGTTCAACCCCACCAAGGGCTTCGGCTTCATCCAGCCCAACGACGGCGGCCAGGACGTGTTCGTCCACATCTCGGCGGTCGAGCAGGCGGGTCTCCGCGGCCTGAACGAAGGCCAGACGGTCTCCTACGACCTCGAGCAGGACCGCCGGTCCGGCAAAACGTCGGCGACCAACCTGCGCGTCACGGGCTGACCTGACGCAGGCGGGCCCGCGCACGACGCGGGCCCCCTCTCCTGAGGCGTTGGCGACGGCCTACCGCGGGCCGCGCGCGCCGAAGCTATGCTGAACCAGCGCGTCGGCAAGACGTTCGGACCCCCACGCGAGGGGCAGAACGCCTTGGAGGACTCCGATGCGCCGAACGCTGATCGTGACCCTGGCCGGCGCCCTGGCGCTGCCGGCGGCGGGCTGGACCCAGACGGTCGGCCCGCCCGTCCCGCCGCCCGACGCAGCCGCCCCACTTCCTGACGACATCCCGGACGATGCGCCGGCGCCCGCAGCGG
>NZ_DAISJG010000039.1:0-26678 GCF_036821595.1 Phenylobacterium sp. | reverse complement strand
GCAAGGACGAGCGCGGCAAGTTCGTCTGGCCGGGCTACGGCGAGAACATCCGCGTGCTCAAGTGGATCGTCGACCGGCTGGAAGGCCGGGCCGAGGCGGTGGACACGCCGATCGGCCGCCTGCCGGCCCCGGGCAGCCTGGACGTGTCGGGGCTCGGCCTCACCGACGCCCAGCTCGCCCTGCTGCTCACCGTCGACGCCGACATCTGGCGCCAGGAAGCCGCGCTCATTCCGCCGTTCTACGAAAAGTTCGGCGATCATCTGCCGAAGGCCCTGTGGACCGAGTACGAGGGGCTCCTGCAGCGCCTGGGGGAGCCTGCGCGCCGGCCGGCCATGGAGCCGGCGGAGTAGTCAGCGTCCCCTGAGGAAGACCTGGAGGTCCTGGGCCAGCGCGCGCAGCGCGCTTGCCCAGTCTCCGGGCGCGGGCTGGCGGTAGAGCCGCACCGACGGGTACCAGGGGCTGTCCGTGCGGCCGTCGTGCAGCCAGCGCCAGTCCTCGCCGACCCACGGCAGCAGGATCCAGCACGGCTTGCCCAGCGCCGCGGCAAGGTGGGCGGAGGCGGTGTCCACCGAGATCACCAGGTCGAGGTGCGCCATCACCGCGGCGGTGTCGGCAAAGTCCTTCAGCGGCAACGGGCTTTCGTCGGGCAGCAGGCTCTGCACTCCCGGAAGAGACAGGAGGAAGGCCGCGCCCTCGTAGGGAAGCGAGCGGTTGTGGTCGTTGGCGTGGGCGGGCTTGCCCCGCGAGACGACGCCGATCCGCGCGCCGGGTCGCAGCTTCCCCGCCAGGGCGGCGCGACGGTCTTCCGGCGCCGTGAGGTAGGCCGTTCGACCGGGCAACGTCTCCAGGGTGACGCCCAGCCGCCCGGGAAGGGAGCCCAGCATGGTCCAGGCGTCGGCGACGGGAATGCGCATCTGTCCCTGCGCCGGGATCACCGTCGCGCCCAGGCCTGCGAACAGGGCGGCGAGTTCCGGCCGGACGACGAGGGTGACGGAGACGCCGCGGGCCACGAGATCCGGGATGAAACGGGCGAACTGGATCGCGTCCCCGAAGCCCTGCTCGTCCCAGACGGTGAGGGAGCGCACCGCGCCGCCATCCCATTCCGGATACGGCAGGTCGGGGCGCACGCGGCCGGCCGCCAGGGCCGCGCGGGCCTCGAACAGCGGCCAGGCCTCTTCGTACCGGCCCAGCCCCAGCAGGGACGTCGCCAGGTGCACGGCCAGCTCCGGCGCCTGCGGCCAGCGCTGGTGCGCCTGGCGGGCCGCCTCGAGGGCTTCTTCCCAGCGGTGCTGGGCTTCCAGCAGGTGCGTCAGGTGGCGGTAGGCCGCGCCCGCGAACGGCGGATGGGCCAGGGCCGCGCGATAGGTCGCCTCGGCGGCGGCGAAATCGCCGGCCAGATGCGCCAGGAAGGCCCGCCGCAGTTCGACGGCGCTTACGGTGTCGGTCACGTCAGATGAATCCCGCAGGCGCGCCGGCTCAGCCGCCCGCGATGACGCGCAGGGTGGGGGCGGCGCCCGGCTTCTCGCCGCGGACCTGCGCCACCAGGTCGAAGACGACGCTGCGGACCTCGGCGTCCTCGCCCGCGGTGGCCAGCGCCTCGAGCCGCGCCACATGGTCCGGCGTGATCCGCACCGCAGGGCTGGAGACCACCTCCATGACGTTCGGGGCGCAGCTCACGGAACGTTCGTTGTCGTCGAGCAGGGCCTCGGTGAGCTTCTCGCCGGGACGCAGGCCGGTGATCTTGATCTCCACGTCCCTGCGGCCGGACAGCGCAATCATCTGCTTGGCCAGGTCCATGATCCGCACCGGCTCGCCCATCTCCAGCACGAACAGCCGCGCCTCGGGCGTGTCGCCGTCGCCGTCGCCCCGGGTGGCGGTGGCGTGCAGCACGAGCTGCGCCGCCTCCGGGATGGTCATGAAGAAGCGCTCCATGTCCGGGTGGGTGATGCTCACCGGCCCGCCGCGTTCGATCTGCGAGCGGAAGATCGGCACCACGGAGCCTGCCGAGCCGAGGACGTTGCCGAAGCGCACGGCCGAGAAGCGGGTGACATTGGTCTGCTGGGCCCGAATGAGGGATTCCGCCAGCCGCTTGGTAGCCCCCATGACGTTGGTGGGGTCGACGGCCTTGTCGGTGGAGATCAGCACCATCTGGCCGGCGCCGCAGGCCTTGGCGGCCTCCGCGACGTTGCGGGTGCCGATAAGGTTGGTGAGCACCCCCTCGGACGGATGGCGCTCCACCAGGGGAACATGCTTCAGGGCCGCGGCGTGGAAGACCAGGTCCGGCTGTTCCGCCTCGAAGATGGCCGTGAGGCGCTGGGCGTTGCGGACGTCGCACAGGACGGTGCTGCGCGGCAGGTGCGGGAAGGCTTCGGACACCTCGCGGTCAATCTGGAACAGCGAGGGCTCCGAATAGTCCACAAGGGTCAGCTGCGCGCACTCATATGCGGCCACCTGCCGGCAGAGCTCCGAACCGATGGAGCCGCCGGCCCCGGTGACCAGCACGCGGCGGCCGCGGATCAGCTGGCCGATGGCGCGGCGGTCGAGCTCGATGGGCTCGCGGGCGAGCAGCTCCTCGATGTTGAGCTCGCGCATCGGCAGCGGCGTAAGGCCCTCGTGGTGGGCCAGCTCGACGATGGAGGGCAGGCGCAGCAGGCGGATTCCGTCGTTGGTGAGGCGGCCGAGCTGGTCGGCGGTGAGGCCCTTCAGGCGGCCGGGCTCCTCGAGGAACAGGATCGCGCGCGGATAGCGGTTCCAGCGGCGCAGGTCGGCGAGCGCGGCGTCGAGGTTCTCGAGGTGGTCGATGATGCAGACGCCGCGCACCTGCTGGCCGACGTCGCGCGCCTCGACGCCGACGATCCCCACCGGGGTGTAGCTGCGGTCATGGCT
Source organism: Phenylobacterium sp. (assembly GCF_036821595.1). Taxonomy (GTDB): domain Bacteria; phylum Pseudomonadota; class Alphaproteobacteria; order Caulobacterales; family Caulobacteraceae; genus Phenylobacterium. Next base: position 23,792 of record NZ_DAISJG010000039.1, on the reverse strand, counting down.
GCGGGCGACGTCGCGGAGGTAGGTGTCGGCGAGCGAGGTCGGGCCGATCAGCAGCAGCGAGGGCCCCTGAGCCACGCGGTCGGAGATGGTCTTCAGCGGCGAGAAGGATTCCAGCACCTGCTCGTGCAGGGCGCGACGCAGGATGCGCACGCCCATGGAGCCGACCATCTGGAAGAGCGGCGCCATGAACAGGGTGGAGCGCGCAAGGCCGCGGGCCCGGTCCATCAGGAAGACGAAGAGCAGGAAGACGCCGACGGTGAGCAGGGCGACGCGGGCCAGCACCAGGGCGTCGGGGATCGAGGTGTAGCGCCAGGGCGAGAGCTCGCGGCGGAAGAGGAAGCACAGAAGGCCCGCGATACCGCCGTAGAGCACCACCAGCTGAACGAGGTCCAGCGACGGCAGGCCGGCCCGACCGAGGTCGGGGCTCAGGGCGATCACATAAGCCAGGGCGAAGGCGCCGGCGGCGATCAGCACGTCGACCACGATCGTCTGCGCCCGGAAGGCCATCCGCTCCATGGCTCGCGCTCCAGTCAAACTCTCCGCCCGCAGCATAGGCTCACCGGCGCGACGAGCCAATGAACGTCGCAAACGGAGCCGAATCGCGGCCTGCCGCCCCCCGGCCGGCGGGCCGGACCTTAGGGAAACGTCCCCCGGGCGTGCAACGGAAAAGCCGCCGCGGGGGCCCGCGGCGGCCCTGTCGCGAAACCGCGTGTCTCAGCGGATCAGAAGGCGGCCTTCACCCCCAGCACCACGCGGCCCTCGGCCAGGTAGCCCAGGGCGTCCTCCTCGTCGGTGTCCCAGTAGCGCAGGTCGAAGGAGACGTTGTCGGTCAGTGCGAAGCCCACGCCCGCGTTCCAGGTCGTGTAGTCGACGCCGACCTCCACCCACTGGCGGCCGACCGCGCCGGAAACGCTGAACTTGCTCTCGCCGAGCGGCATGGCGGCGTTGGCCTCGATGTAGGTGGCGTCGCCGGTCTCGCCGAAGAACTCGGGCGAATAGTAGACGGCCGCGCCGATGGTGGCGGGACCCGCCGCGGTCGACGCCGCGAGCTTGCCTTCCCAGTAGGCCTGGTCCGGACCGGACGGCGAGTCGGTGTAGCCGTAGTAGATCAGGCCGAGGTCGAAGGTGACGGCGCCTACCGTCGGCTTGATGCCGCCGTAGATGTCGAACTCGAGGTCGGTGCCGTTGTTGAACTCGACGTTGGAGACCCAGACACCCGCGTAGCCGATGGACCCGATGGTGGCGTCCACGCCGCCGAAGACCTGCGGATCCTCGTCCGTCTGGCTGATCCCGCGGAAGACGTACTCGGTGGCGGCGCCCACGTTGAAGCTGAGCGAGATCGGTCCCTCGGCTTCCTGGGCCTGGGCCGCACCGCCCAGCGCCAGCGCCCCGAGCGCGCCCAGCAGCGAGAGTTTCAGAGCTTTCATGTCTATCCCCTTGGTCTCCGGCTTGCCTTCGTGGGCTGCCGTGCGCGGCCATGGTTGCGGCCGGCGCGGCGAGTTCAACGGAGAGGGGAGGGCGCCGCCCAGATGAGCGGACCCTGACGGCCGATTGAGCTTAACCGGGCGAAGGCGCCCGGTTTTTGGGCAGATCAGCGCGCGACGAGGGGCGCGTAGCCGAGGTGGGTCCCGGCGTCGACCAGCAGAGTCTCGCCCGTGACGTGGCGCGACGCCGGCGCGGCGAGGAAGATGGTGGCCTCGGCGATATCCTCGGGCTTGGAGGCGGCCTTCATCGGGGTGTTGGCGGCCGTGCCGGCCCGCATCCGGTCGACCGTGGATTCGGGCAGGCCCTTGCCGAACCAGGGGGTGTCGATGAACCCGGGACAGACCGCGTTGACGCGGATCTTCGGCGCGAGGGCGCGGGCCAGCGACAGGGTCATGGTGGTCAGCGCCCCCTTGGAGGCGGCGTAGGGCACCGAGGAACCGATGCCGGTGACGCCCGCGATCGAGGCTGTATTGACCACCGCGCCCGGCTGCGGCGCGGCTTCCAGCAGGCTGCGGCAGGCGCGCACCATCTGGAAGGCGCCCACGACGTTCACGGCGTAGAGCCGGAGGAAGTCGTCCGCGGAGACAGCGTCCATGTCGCCGTGGGCAGCGAAGGTGGTGGTGCCCGCGTTGTTGAACAGGGCGTCGATCCGCCCGAACGGCCCGGCGGCCGCAGCGATCTTCCGGCAGTCGTCGTCGGAGGCGACGTCGCCCTGCACGAGCACGGCCTTGGCGCCGAGCGCCCCCACCTGTCGGGCCGTCTCCTCGGCCTCGTCGGCGCTGCGGGCGTAGTTCACGATCACGGCCTGGGCGCCGCGCCGGGCGACCTCCACGGCGATGGCTCGCCCAAGGCCGGTGGAGGCTCCGGTCACCACCACCACGAAGCCGTTGAAATCCCCGCCCGCCATCTCGCGTCTCCCGTTCCCGTTGTTTGGGCCACCTCTAGCCGCTAAAGCCGCGCGCATGGAAGAGACCCGCCTCACCCAGCTCGGCCGCGACGTCCGGGGCTTCGACAGTCCCGAGACGGCGGTGCTGGAGCGCGTGCCCAACCCGCACGCCGACACGACCTACCTCGTGCGCTTCACGGCGCCGGAGTTCACCTCGCTGTGCCCCGTGACCGGCCAGCCCGACTTCGCCCACCTGATGATCGACTACGCGCCGCGCGACTGGCTCGTGGAGTCCAAGTCGCTGAAGCTCTACCTGGCCTCCTTCCGCAACCACGGCGCCTTCCATGAGGACTGCACGGTGGCGATCGGGCGGCGGCTGGTCGCCGAATTGGACCCACAGTGGCTGCGCATCGGCGGCTACTGGTATCCGCGCGGCGGCATCCCCATCGACGTCTTCTGGCAGAGCGGGCCGGCCCCCGAGGGGCTGTGGCTGCCGGACCAGGGCGTTGCGCCCTATCGCGGGCGCGGCTGAGGCGCAGTTCGCGCCCCGGGCGAGGTTCGCGGGGCGAGGCCGCGTGATGAGTTCTCCTGTGGCGCGAAACGGGCCGCTTGCGGCCGGGGAGGGGCCTCCGGGGTTTCCAAAACGGCCAATGCGGCCTATACCTACTCTCGCCCAACTCTCCTCGGGCGTGTCACCTCAGGCCGGACGGTGCGGTGCGCCGTCCGGCCGTTGTGTGTCTGGAGCTTGACGGTTCAGCCGGTCCAGCGCGTGGTGAGCGCCGCGGGATCCGGCCGCTCCCGCTCCAGCGGAGCCTCCCTGGGCGTCCCGATCAGCATGAACGCCGCCACCCGCTCACGCTCGCCGAGGCCGAGGATCGCGACCGCCTCCGCGTCGTAGGAATACCAGTCGGTGATCCAGTTGGCCCCGTAGCCGAGCGCCAGCACGGCGTTGAGCAGGTTCGCGCAGACCGCCCCGGCCGAGAGCAGCTGTTCCCATTCCGGGATCTGGGCGGGCTTCGGGGAGGAGACCACCACCACCGCCAAGGGCGGGATCCTCAGCTTTGCGAGCTTGGCGGCGGCCGTGGCGTCGCCGCGGCCCTCAGCGAGGGCTTCCAGGCGCGCGGCGAAGCGGGACTTGGCCTCGCCCTCCAGGATGATGAAGCGCCAGGGCGAGAGCTTCCCGTGGTCCGGCGCGCGGGCCGCGAGACGGAGCAGCTCCTCAAGCGCGTCGGGCGGCGGCGCGGGCTCGCCCAGGGTGACGGCGGAGGTCGAGCGCCGCAGGGCCAGGAAGTCCAGCACCTCGGGCGCGGCGCGAAGCGGCAGGGGCGCGCCGAACTCCGGGGCGGGCGGCAGGCGGGCGGTCAAGGGCGCCTCACGGGTTGAGGGTGGATCAGGGTCTGTTTATGGGTTCCCCCGCCGCAACCGCAAGGCCAGTTGAGAACATGTCGCAAAAACCTGACTGGCTGCGGCCGCACGGCGAGCCGTGGGGCAGGGGCGCCGAGCGGCTGGTGTACGACAATCCCTGGATCCGCGTCACTGAGCACGACGCCACCGCGCCCACGGGACGGCCGGCGCTCTATGGCGTGGTGAGCTTCAAGAACCTGGCGCTGGCCGTCGTGCCTCTGCACGACGACGGCTCGGTGGTGCTGGTGGGCCAGAACCGCTTCGCACTCGCCGACTACAGCTGGGAGATCCCGGAAGGCGGCGGGCCGCTTGAGGTCGACCCCCTGGAAAGCGCCAGGCGCGAACTGGCCGAGGAGACGGGGCTGCAGGCGGCCGAATGGCGCGAAGTCCTGCGGGCCCAGCTCTCCAACTCCGTGACCGACGAACGGGCCGTGGGCTTCGTCGCCTGGGGGCTGTCGGAGAGCGCCGACGGCCACCAGGCGGACGAGACGGAGGCGCTCACCCTGGCCCGCGTCCCCTTCCGCGAGGCGCTCGACGCGGCCCTGGCCGGACACTTGCAGGACATCCTGACGGTGGCGATGCTGCTTCGGGCCTACCATATGGCTCGTGAAGGGGCTTTGCCGGGCGCGCTCGCGCGCGCCATGCTAGGGTAGGGAGAGCGGCGGAATGGGCCGGGAGGACGCCATGAGCCAACGGCTTGAAGTCATCGATCCGGCAGCCGCGCCGCCGGTATGGGCCGCGCTGCGCAACGAGGCCTATGCGGCGTCGAAGAACGAGGCGGCCCTGGCCAGCCTGCTGGCCGCGGTGATCCTGAACCACAAGAACCTGGGCGACGCCCTGTCGTACCAGCTAGCCCGCAAGCTCGGGGACCAGGAGCTCAGGGCGATGAGCATCCGCGACATCGCCGAAGAGGCCTTCGACAGCGATCCCGTCCTGGTGGAGACCGCCGAGGCCGACCTGCGCGCGGTGTTCGAGCGCGACCCGGCCTGCAAGGGCTACGTCCAGCCGTTCCTGTTCTTCAAGGGCTTCCAGGCGCTGCAGACCCAGCGGGTCGCCCACTGGCTGTGGAAGCAAGGGCGCGAGACGCTCGCCTTCTACCTCCAGAGCCGCTCCAGCGAGATCTTCCAGGTGGACATCCATCCGGCGACCGTCATCGGCAAGGGTGTGTTCATCGACCACGGCACCGGCATCGTCATCGGCGAGACGGCGGTGATCGGCGACGACGTCTCCATGCTGCAGGGCGTGACCCTGGGCGGCACGGGCGCCGAGCGCGGCGACCGCCACCCGAAGATCGGCAAGGGCGTCTTGCTGGGAGCCGGCGCGAAGGTGCTCGGGAACATCGAGATCGGCGACTACGCCAAGGTTGCGTCGGGCTCGGTGGTGCTGAAGCCGGTGCCGGCGCACTGCACGGCCGCCGGGGTGCCCGCCAGGCTGGTCAACTGCCCGACGTGCGAGGAGCCGGCGCGCAGCATGGACCACACGCTGACCGAGGCTGTGTACGACTACGTGATCTGAGGTTTCCGTGACGCGTCCGAGCCGCTAGGTTCGCGCCGAACCGATTTCCCTGATCCTGGAGCGTAGGCGTGGACGAGAAGGCTATCCGCAAGATCGAAGGCCACCTGCGGGGGACCTTCGCCAATGCGCGCATCACCCTCGTGCCGCGCCCGAAGCAGAAGGACTCCGCCGAGGTCTATATCGGCGAGGAGTTCATCGGCGTCGTCTTCCAGGACGAGGACGAGGACGGCTCCTACATGTTCGAGATGGCGATCCTGGCCGAGGACCTGCCGTAGGGCTTCCGACGCGAAATCTTGAAACTTCGCGCGATTGGTGGCATTTTGCCACTAGCGAAGGAGTTTGCGTCATGGCCGCCCGCCACGCCTCTGTGAAGCTATCCACCGACTTCCTCGAGGAGGCCCGCCGGGAGGCTGAGGCCTTCAACCGCTCGCTGGGCGCCCAGGTCGAGCACTGGGCCCGCATCGGCCGCCGCTTCGAGAACGCGCCGGGGGTGGGCATCGACCGGGTGCGCGCCGCGCTCGAAGGCCGTCTCAGGCTCGAGGATCTCAGCGAGGCTGAGCAGGACGCCGTGATGGGCCGGATGGGCGATCCCTGGGACGCGCAGACCGAGGCGCACTACGCCGAGCTTGGCCGGAAGGACGGCGCTGTCGGCCGCGACGGGCAGGGGCGGCTCGTGCGGCGCGAAGGCGGGCGGCTGCGCCCGGTCGGCTGACCCTTGGCCGAGCTTCGGCCGATCTTCCATCTGCTGGCGGGGCCGAACGGGGCGGGGAAGACCTCGCTCTACGAGACCTTCGTCGGGCGCGTCACCGACGCGGAGTTCGTCAACCCGGATCGGCTCGCCTTCGCGGCGCTGGGTCGGCATGCGCTGACCAGAGAGGACGCGCAACTGGGCCAACGTCTGGCCGAGGCGCGGCGCGAGGAGCTGACGGCGGCGCGCCGCAGCCTGGTCGCGGAGACCACCTTCTCGCATCCCTCGAAGCTGGACCTGGTGAAGACGGCGCAGGACCTGGGCTATCGCCTGCAGGTCTACCATCTGAACCTGGAAAGCCCCGACGACGCGGTCGCCCGCGTCGCCTTCCGGGAGGCCCAGGGCGGGCATCCCGTGCCGGAGGCCAAAATCCGCGGCCGCTACGCGCGCAATCCGGCGCTGATCCGTGAGGCGGTGCTGATGGCCGACGCTGGGCTGGTGTTCGACAACAGCGCGATCGGTCGGCCCCCGCGCCGGCTGATCCAGTTCCGCCGCGGCGTGGCGGTGAACGCCGCGCCGGACCTGCCGGCCTGGGCGGCCGCGCTCTATGGCGGGCACCTCTAGTTGGGCGCGGTGACGGGCGCGGCGGTCGTACTCTCCACCGGGCCGGAGCCGTCGACCGGGGTCGAGGCGGCGGTGGCGGCCTGCTGGGCCTGCTGCTGCAGCTGGGCGTCCGGCACCTGGCTCGGCGGCGCCTCGGTGGTCACGGTGGCGGTCGCGGTGCCGGTGTCGGCCTCGGCCTTGCGCTCGTTGCTGCAGGCGGCCAGCGCCAGGGCGGCGGCCAGGCCGATAAGCGGCGTCTTCATCTGAACGTCTCCTCGTCTTCCCAAGGCGTCAACCGGAGCGGAGCCGCTTCGTTCCGGCGTCAGAGGACGGCCACGACCAGCGCCGCGCCCACGACGGCGACGACGTCCTCGAGCAGGGCGGCGGGGAGATCCCGTCCGAGCCGCCGCGCCAGCCCCATCCTGGCCGCATAGCCGCCGAGCGTGCCGAGCCCTGCGCCGAGAGCGCCGGCGACCGCGCCCGCGAGGACCTGGCCGGCGGCCCAACCGACGGCGGCTCCGACCAGGGCGCCGCTGACCACCCGGGCGACGAAGGGCCCCGGCGCCTTGCGGCTCGGGGTCTTCGGCAGCTTATCCCCGACCAGCTCGAGGGCGGCGAGGCCGGTGAGGATCCAGGCGGCGACGGGGCTGCCCAGGACCGCCATCGGGGTGTCCGCGAGGATGAGCCGGCCGGAGACGGCGGCCCAGGCGACGGCGGCTGGGGCGGTGAAGGTGCGCAGTCCGGCGATGACGCCCAGGAAGAAGGCCAGGATCAGCATGCCGGTCACGGTAGGCCGGGGTTTCCAAGGTCTCCGTCGCCGGGTGGCGGTCCGAGGAAGTCACGAGGATCGGCGATGTAGGCGCCCGCCCGGACATAGCCGTTGTCGAAGCAGTCGCCCGTGGGCTGGCGAATGCAGAGGTCGTGATTCAGGCGCTCGAGCGCGTAGTAGCTCTGCGCGCAGCCGGTGAGGGCGAAGCCCGCGGTCGCGACCGCCAGGGCAAGGGCCGTTCGCATGACAGGTCCTCCAGAGGCCGAGGCTAGCGCGCCTGACGCCTCAACGCACCTGGGTGACCTTCAGGCTGCCGGCGGGGAGGGGACCGAGGGGCGGCTGGGGTTCCGCCGTGTTCAGCCAGGCGGCCCAATGACGGCGATGCAGGATGACGATCTGCCGGTCGTGGTAGGGCGCGATGTCCGGGCCCGGCTCGCAGGTGAGCATGGTGAAGCGGTCGTCGCGGACGAGGCCGGCGATGCAGAACAGCTCGAGATCGTCGGCGCGCTCGAACAGCCACTTGGACTTCGGCGACTTCTCGCCGGTGTACTCGTAGAAGCCGTCGGCCGGGATCAGGCAGCGGCCCTGGTCGAAGCGGCGACCTTCTGAGCGGAAGTTGATCACGGGGCCGCCCTTGCCTTTCGGCGGGAAGCCCCAGCGCAACTGCTTCAGTTCCGCGCCTTCCGGACCGCCGAGGATCACCGGGCCGGGGTCGGTGGGACGGATCGAGTCCCGCGGCTCCAGATTGGGCGCGCCGCCGAGCCAGTGCAGCGGGATGCTCAGCTGGCTGAACTCCTGGGCGATGCGGTCGAGGGACTGCTTGAAGCGGTATTCGTTGCACATGGGCGGCCAGATAAGGCCGCGGCGGGGCCATCGTCCATGATCTCGCGGGCGAGGCGGGCGGCGGCGGCCAGGTCGTCGAGAGCCCGGCGGCAGCGGTCGGCCTCCCGATCCAGGCCGCGGGAGACCGCGCCGCGGGCCGCCTCCAGCGCTCGCTGCGCTTCGGCGAGGGCGGCGCTCAGCCGCCCCGGCCGACCCGCGCGCCAGGCCTCGAGCGCCACGAGCCGGCGCGCGGCTTCCGCCTGGAGCGCTTCGGCCGTCGATGGCCGGCAAGGCCCCGGCCCCATGGCCGACCAGCAGACGCCGCGATGCCGATCGGCTTCGCGGACGTGGGCCCGGATTCGCGCGTCCTCCGCGCGGCGAAGGGCCGTCAGGAGATGCTCATGCTCAGCGGGATCGCTCATCCAAAGACTGTAACTTACATACAGTCTCGGTCAAAGAAAATGCTGTAGCGAACTTACGCCCGGCTTCAGGCCGCGCCGCGGATGATCCGCCGGGCCTGGTAGGGCGGGATGATGGCGGTGATGTGCGCCGCCCAGCGGATGCGGGCGTCGTGGCGGGTGGGGCCGGCGACGCTTTCTAGGTCGAAGCGCTCGGGCCGGGAGCCGCGCAGCAGCCGCTTGACCAGAACCTCGTCAGTGTCGACCTCGACCACCACCACATGGCCGAGCATGTCCGGCGTGGGCGGGGTGCGCTGGTCCTCGAAATAGATCAGGGCGCCGTCGTCGGCCACGCCGCGCATGGAGTGACCGACGACGAGGAGGGCGGCCGCTTTGTCGGTGCCGCCTGGGGGAATAGGCGCGAGGTCGGTGGGCTCCTGCCCGGTGGCGAAGAGGACCGTGCCCTCCGGATTGGCGCCCACGCGGCCGACGATCCGCACGAAACCGGGCTCGGCGGTGGGCCGCATCGGACCGGCGGCGTCGTACAGCCACTCCGGCCGCACGCCGAACGCCGCGGCGTACTCCTTGGCCCGGCGGTAGGAGAAGGGGGCGTTGCCGTTCTCGTTGGAGGCGTAGGTGTTGCGGTTCCAGCCGAAGGCGTCCGCCGCCGCGGCGGCGGTCTCGAAGCCCTTGGCGAGGCGGACTTCCCGGAGCCTCTGGGAGCGATCGTCCATCCGATAAATCCTGCGGCCGTCTGCCGCTGTAGATAACCTACAAAAATGTTTGGCGCAATCGCTGTAGCTAACCTACAGTTCGCGCATGACGACAGCAACCCACCCTTCCGCCACCCTCGCCAGCGCCGCCTACGCCGCCCTGCGCCACGGAGGCGCGCCGCCCGCCATCGCCAGTGTCCAGCTCGGCCTGGGCCGGCGCGTCGCCTTCAAGCTGGAGAAGATGTTCCAGGCCCGCCGGAGCGGAGGCTGCGACGCCATGCGTCCGCGCTTCGCCCGCCACGCCCTGCACGTGAAGCAGGTGATGAGGGCCGGCGGCTTTCCGGTGCTGCCCGAGCGACGGCGGTGACCAAACCCGAGGACGCCGCCGCCGTGGTGGCGCGTGCGCTCGCCCGCCGCGACCCGGCGGCGCGGGGACAGTTCCTGCGGGAGCTGATGGCGCACGCCGCCGCTGGCCTCGTGGTCATCGAGGGCGACTGCGCAGCCGGCGAGGCGGTCTACCGCCTGGCCGACGTGGTGGCGCGCGGCGGCCGCTGAACGGCCTCCAGACCTTCCAAGGTGAGTATCGGAATGGGACGAGTTTTCGATCCGGCGCGAGCGACGCGTGAACGGCTGCAGATGCTGGAACGCCGAGAGAAGGCGCGGGCGGAGGCGCGCGCGGTCGCCGGAGGGGTCGCCGAGACGGTGGCCCTCTCAAGGGCCCGCGGCGCGGCCTTCGCGAAGGAGGCGGGTCCGCGGGCGGCGCGGGAGACGCCCTATCGGCGGCAGACCGGCCTTGAGTGGCTGGCGCGGAAGGGCCGTCTGACGCCGATGCAGGTCGCCGCCGGCGAGCGCTACGGCGACGTCTTCCGTCGCTGCGGGGCGGCGCCGTCGCTCGGCTCAACGCTGGAGGTGCAGCCGGGCACGACCGCCGGCTCGGGGCCGACGATCGGCATGGTGCTGAAGATGGCGGAGGGCCGCCGGCGCGCGGAGACGATGCTCGTCCGCTACCGCCGCCAGCTGCTCGGGCACGCCGACCTGATCGCGGCCTGCGACCTCTGCTGCGGCAAGGAGCTCACGCCCCGTGAGGCGGCCGGAGGCGAGCGGGACGCCGCGCGGCTGGAGGCCGTGCTGAAGGTGGCGCTGGACATCCTGGCGGCCGGCCCCGCCGCCTAAGGGCTCAGCCCTCGGTGTCGATCGTGGCCTGCAGGGCGGGGCTGTAGCGGGGGCCGGCGACGGTCTCGGAGTTCACGAGCGCATCCACCCTGGCGATGACCTCCGGCGTCAGGCGCACGTCCGCCGCGGCCGCGTTCTCGCGCATGTGGTCGGGGCTGGTCGTGCCGGGAATGGGCACGATGATCTCGTCGCGGGCGAGCAGCCAGGCGAGGCAGAGCTGCGCCGGCGTGCAGTCGGCGTCGCGGGCCAGAGCCTCGAAGCGGTCGAGCAGGGCGAGGTTCTTCTCGAAGTTCCCGCCCTGGAAGCGGGGCATGTTCAGCCGCAAGTCCCCTGGCTCGAGCCGCGCGAGGTCGCGAACCCCGCCGGCCAGGAAGCCGCGGGCCACCGGCGAGAAGGCCACGAAGGCGACGTCCAGCTCGCGGCACGCGTCGAGGACCGCGATTTCCGGATTGCGCGTCCAGGGCGAGTACTCGGTCTGAAGCGCGGCGATCGGATGGACCGCGTGGGCGCGACGGAGCGTCGGGGCCGACACTTCCGAGAGGCCGATCGTGCGGATCTTGCCCTCGCGCACAAGGTCGGCGAGCGCGCCGACGCTCTCCTCGATGGGGACCCGCTTGTCCCAGCGATGCAGGTAGTAGAGGTCGATGACGTCGGTCTGCAGCCGGCGCAGGCTGTCCTCGCAGGTGGCCTTCAGCACCTCGGGGCGGCCATTGATCTCGCGCCTGTCGCCGTTGGTCAGGCCGCACTTGGAGGCGAGCACGAAGTCCGAGCGGCGGCCCTTCAGCACCTCGCCCACCAGGGTCTCGTTGTGACCGAGGCCGTAGACGGCGGCGGTGTCGAGGAAGGTGTAGCCGGCCTCCAGCGCGCCCAGCAGGACGCGTTCGGCCTGTTCGCGCGGCGGCGGCGTGCCGTAGGCGTGCGAAAGGCTCATGCAGCCGAGGCCGATGGCCGAAACCTCGAACGGACCGACGCGCCGGCTGTCCATGCCTTCCCCTCCAGAGCGAGCCCGGGACAAACCGCGCCGGCCGACGTGGGTCAAGGTGTGTCCTGCGTCACATCCGGACATGGGCGACGGGCCTAGCCTCCCACAGTCAAGCTCGGTCGGGGGAGGCCGCCATGATCCGCAACCTGATCGCCGCGTCGGCCGCCGCCCTGGCGCTGACCCTGGTCGCCGCATCCGGCGCGCGAGCTGACGGGGAGGTCGCCGCCGTCCTGTTCGGCGAGCGCGAAGCGGGGCTGCTCTCGATGGTCAATGAATCGGTCAACGAGTCCCACGTGGCGGGCTCGCGCCTGCCGAGCGATCCGGACGGGATCTGGGACGCCGGCAACTACGCGGCGGCCAAGTACCGAGCGCTGCGGGACGACTTCCGCTGGTCGCCCTACCGTCTCGCGATCGGCCTGGTCAGGCTGCCCGACGGCCGCCAGCACGTGGTGCTGCTGGTGAAGGGCTTCCAGGGCCGGGACTGGGGCGTGCTCGACCACACCACCGACGAGATCGTCCCGCTGCGGTCGCGGGAGCGCGAGCGCTGGCAGGTGAAGTTCGCCGATTTCGAACCGGCCGCGTCGCCCGCCGCCTCGTGGCTGATGACCGCCCGGACGACGCCGCCGCCGCTGTTCCGCTAGCGGCGGCCCCGCAGGAACCAAGCTTCACCCAGGTAGTTGTTGATCGGGTGGGAGATGCCGTGATCGCCGGAACCTGGACGTGCGCCTCGCGGCGCGCGGGCCGACGGCTGCGCGCGCCTCCCGTTCCGGTGTTGGCGGCGTGAGGGTGGGGCGATGGGCGTGGCCTTGGCGGCAAAGCCATTGATGCGGGCCGCCGTGCTGGCGGGTCCAGGCCAGATCCGCATGGACGAGGTGGCCCTGCCGGAGCCCGGCCCGGGCCAGGTGCGCGTGCGGCTGGAGGGCTGCGGCGTCTGCGCCTCAAACCTGACGCCCTGGGAAGGGCCGGAGTGGATGACCTTCCCCACCGAGCCCGGCGCTCTGGGCCACGAGGGCTGGGGGGTGATCGACACCGTGGGCGAGGGCGTGCAGGGCCTGTCGCCGGGCGACCGCGTCGCCGCGCTCAGCCACAACAGCTACGCCGAGTGGGACATCGCCGATGAGGGCGCGGTCGTTAAGCTGCCGGAGGCGCTGGCCGGCAAGCCGTTCCCAGGCGAGCCGCTGGGCTGCGCCATGAACATCTTCCGCCGGGCCGACATCCAGGCGGGCCAGACGGTGGCCATCGTCGGCATCGGCTTCCTCGGCGCGATCCTGACCCGGCTGGCGACCGACGCCGGGGCGCGGGTGATCGCCATCTCGCGGCGGCCGTTCTCCCTGGACGTGGCGCGGAACTACGGCGCGGCCGAGATCGTGCCCATGGACGACCACTGGAAGATCATCGAGCGGGTCCGGGAGCTGACCGGGGGCGTGTTCTGCGACCGCGTCATCGAGGCCGTGGGCAAGCAGTGGCCGCTGGATCTCGCCGCCGAGCTCACCCGGGAGCGCGGGAAGCTGGTGATCGCGGGCTACCACCAGGACGGCCCGCGGCAGGTGAACATGCAGCTCTGGAACTGGCGCGGCCTGGACGTGATCAACGCCCACGAGCGCGACCCCGAGGTCTATGCCCAAGGCATCCGCGACGCGGTGGAGGCTGTGGCCTCCGGGCGGCTCGACCCGAACTCGCTATACACCCACAGCTATCCTCTGGAGCGGCTGGACGAGGCGCTGAACGCCACGCGTGACCGCCCGGACGGCTTCCTCAAGGCGCTGGTGACTTTCCGATGAGCGAGACCCTTGCGGCGAGGCCGTCGCGCAACCTCCAGGGCGTGAGGCCGAAGGTGGGCTTTCTCGGGGTGGGCTGGATCGGCCGCCACCGCATGGAGGCCATCGCGGCGACCGGCGCGGTGGAGATCGCCGCGATCGCCGATCCGTCGCCGGAGATGGCGGCCGAGGCTGGGAAGCTGGCGCCCGACGCGGTGCAGGCGGCGAACCTGGACGAACTGCTCGCGGCGGGCGTCGACGGCGTGGTGATCGCAACCCCTTCGGCCCTGCACGCCGAACAGTCGATCAGGGCGCTGGCCGGCGGCGCAGCCGTCTTCTGCCAGAAGCCGCTCGGGCGGACCGCAGCGGAGGTGGAGGCGGTGGTGGACGCCGCCCGCGCGGCGGACCGGCTGCTGGCGGTGGACCTGTCCTACCGCTTCACCGAAGGCATGCGGCGGATCCGCGAGGTGGTGCAGGCGGGCGAGCTCGGCCGCGTCTACGCGGTCGACCTCGTGTTCCACAATGCCTACGGGCCGGACAAGGCCTGGTTCTACGACCCACAGTTCTCCGGCGGCGGCTGCGTGATGGACCTGGGCGTCCACCTCGTGGACCTGGCGCTGTGGACGCTCGATTTTCCCGGTGTTTCCGACGTTTCGAGCAGGCTGTTCGCGCAGGGAGAGCCGCTGACGGGCCGGCCTGACCGGGTGGAGGACTATGCGGTGGCGACGGTCGAGCTGGATACCGGCTGCGCGGTGCGGCTCGCCTGCTCCTGGCGCCTGCAGGCCGGCTGCGATGCGATCATCGAGGCGGAGTTCTACGGGACCGAGGGCGGCGCGGCGCTGAAGAACGTCGGCGGCTCCTTCTATGACTTCACGGCCGAGCGCTTCCGGGGCACGGGGCGCGAGACCCTGGCCGCGCCGCCGGACGCCTGGGGCGGGCGCGCCGCCGCGGACTGGGCCGAACGGCTGGCTGCGGGTCAGCGATATGATCTCGCCGCCGAGCGCCTGGTGGATGCGGCCCGGGTGCTGGACCGGATCTACGGGCGCTAGTCAGTCGACCTCGGCGAGGGGGGCGCGGATGTCGCACCGCAGGCCCTCGGGAGCGAAGGCGAGGTCCACGGCGCCGCCAAGGTCGCGGACCAGTCCCTGCCGCAGCAGGCGTGAGCCGAAGCCCTGGCGGCTGGGCGGGCGCACGGGAGGACCGCCTTCCTCCGACCAGGTGAAGCGCACCTCGCCCGGTCGATCGGGGCGCCCCTCGGTCACCCAGCCGATCCGCACGCGTCCCGCGACGCCCGACCACGCGCCGTACTTCACGGCGTTGGTCGCGAGTTCGTGGATGGCCATGGCGAAGGCGAGCGCCTGACCCGGACTCAGCCGAACCGGAGGGCCGGAGACCTGGAGGCGTTCTCCCGGATGGAACGGCTGCATCACGCCGTCCACCACATCGGCCAGGTCGGCGCTGTCCCACTGGTGGCGGGTGAGCACGTCGTGAGCCCCGGAAAGGGCCATGAGCCGTCCCTCGAAGCTGTCGCGGAACTCGGCGAGTGTATCCGCGCGGCGTACGGTCTGCGCGGCGATCGACTGGACGGCGGCCAGGGTGTTCTTCACCCGGTGGTTCAGCTCGTTGATCAGCAGGCGCTGCCGTTGCTCGGCTGCGACCCGGTCCGTCACATCCATGTTGGTGCCGACCATCCGCTCGGCCCCGCCGTCAGGCCCGTAGAGAATCCGGGCGGCCCCCTCGATGTGGCGGAGCTGTCCGTCGGGGCGGTGGATGCGGAAGCGGAAGTCGAGGTGATCGCGGCGAGCCGCGATGGCCTCGCGGGTTCGCGCGCGGATAGCGGCGAAGTCCTCTGACGCCACGCGGTCGCGCCAGCTTTCGATGCGTCCGTCGAATGTCCCCGGCTCAAGGCCGAAGAGCCGCTCCTCCTCTTCCGACCAGAGCACCCGGCCGGAGGGGATGTGCCAGTCGAAGATGCCCACGCCGTGGGCGCGGACGGCAAGGTCCAGGCGCTGCTCGCTCTCGCGAAGGGCGGCCTCGGCCCGCTTGCGTTCGGTGACGTCGTTGAGGGCCACTCCGATGCCGCCGCCGGACATCGGCGCGACGCGCAACTCGACCGTCCGGCCGGGCCGGATCGCGGAGGGGCTCTCGAAGGTGGAGGTGACACGCTCGTCCATGGCGCGGCGGCAGCAGCGCTCGAAAGCGGTGCCACGGCCCTGGGGGAAGAGGTCCCAGATGCTGCGGCCGATCACGTTGTCCCGGGAGACGCCGAAGTACTGCTCGGCTGCGCGGTTGAAGATCACGTACCGCCAGTCGCGGTCGAGCGCGTAGAAGGCGTCGCTGATGCTCTCCAGCACGCTCTCGAGGAGGGCGTCGTGACCATCGCCGTCCGCGGGCGGGTTCTCAGGGCCGTCAGGCCCGTTGTCGCGGGTGTCGGTCACATACGCCGCCGCACTTGCACTGCACGAGCCGCTACCCTCGACCCGAGGCGCCCCGGCGACAAGCTGAAAGGCGCCGCCTCAGGCGTGGCGGGCGAAGACGCGGGTCTTGCCGCCCGGGAGCAGCAGCAGGGTCTCGTAGGCCTCGCGTCGGCCGTCGGGCCGCTCCATGCCGGGCGAGCCGAACGGCATGCCCGGGACGGTGAGGCCGAGCGCCTTGGGCTTTTCCCTGAGTAGCCGGCTGATGTCGGCGGGCGGGATGTGGCCCACGGCGACATAGCCGCCGATCTCGGAGACGTGGCAGGAGGACAGCTCGTCGGCGACGCCGCGCCGGCGCCAGTAGGGGCTGACATCATCGACGGTGATCACCTTCGGCTGGAAGCCGGCGCGGGACATGGCGGCGATCCAGCCCTTGCAGCAGCCGCAGGACGCGGTCTTGTAGACCGTGATGGCCGGGCCTGGCGCGGCGGCCGCAGGGACGGCCGCGGCGGCGGCGCAGAAGGCCAGGAGGGCGCGGCGATGCAACATGGGTCCACCTCGAACTGTACGCGGCCCCATTAGCACATCTCGGCGCGGCGAATTTGCGGTGGCGCAACCTGGTCAGGCGGCGTTGCGGCCCCGGCGCAGGCGATCGAAGTCGTCGACGATCGCCGCCAGCGGCGCGGGCGCGCTCTCCTGGGGGGCGGTGCGGCCCTGGAACAGGATGGTGTTGAGCTCGTCGCGGGCGCGTCGCACCCGGCTCTTCACCGTGCCTACGGGGCAGCCGGCGATCTGGGAGACCTCCTCGTAGCTCATGCCGCCGGCGCCCACGAGGATCAGGGCCTCGCGCTGGAAGTCGGGCAGCATGGACAGCGCCCGGCGCACGTCCTCCAGCTCGACCGTCATGGACGGGTCGTCGGGGGCCACCAGGGTCCGCTCCATGGCCTCGGCGTCGTACTCCCCCCGCCAGCGCAGGCGGCGCTGGCCGGAGTAGAAGCGGTTGCGCAGGATGGTGGAGAGCCAGGCGCGGAGGTTGGTGCCCGGCTGGAACTGATGGCGGCAGGAGAGCGCCTTCACCAGGGTCTCCTGGGCGAGATCCTCGGCCTGGTCGCTGTCATGGCACAGGGTGCGGGCGAACGCGCGCATGAACGGCACGGCGTCCAGCAGCGCCGCCTCGAAGTCGTCACGGACGCGATTCGGTCTCTGGCTCATCTGGCCCCCCTTTCGGCGGGCGTAACGCGCCATGGCGGAGCTTGGTTCCGGCGCCCTCATAGTTCCTGGTTTGTTCTTGACTGTGCGCGCGTTTTGCACCATCCTGCAGGCAGCGTGCAGTCCTGCGCCCCGGGAATTGACGGGGGTCAAGGCGAAGTCCCCAGGCCCGCCTATCTCGGCAGCCTCGGGAGGCTGCGGTGCGCGAATTCACGATCTATGCGCTCGATCACGACGAGCAGGTGCGCGTGTCGCGCAGCGTCGAGTTGCAGGACGGAGCGGCGGCCCGGGCGCTCGCGCGCGACCTGCTGGCCGAGCACGCGAAGGTGGAGGTCTGGGAGGGGCCGGTGCTGATGCTTCGGGCCGAACAGGCGTCCGCCGCCTGACGCCGGCCCTTGCCAGGATCGTAGCCCCCTAGCTCTCCTGCACCATTGGGCTGGTCGGAACGGGCTGGCGGCCACGGTAGACACGGACCGACTGCTGCCAGAGCTCCACCACCGGCGCCTGTTCCAGGGCCGCCTCGGCGGCGGCCTTCGCCTCCACGAGGTCGGCCGCGCAGAAGTCCCGACCGAACAGGACCTCCCCCTGGGGGCTCAGGCCATAGAGCTTGTAGCTGAGCACGGACTCAGGAGGCCGGCGGCGGCGTCTCCGCCCGCAGGCGGCGGCGGGATTCCTCGAACAGGAAGCGCGCGGTCTCGGCGAGGTCGGCCGGCAGGGGCGCCTGGCCCGCGCAGTCCGGGTGAGAACAGGGCAGGGCGGTCGCCTCGGGCATGGCCCGGAGGGACGTCTCCACGGGCCGGCCGCAGTCCCGGCAGCAGACCTCAACGACCCAATCGGACGACATCGTTCGCTCAACCTCTCGGTGTTCGCACGCAACCTGGCCGGGCGGCGGTGAAGAATGGATGAAGCGGTGCGGTGAACGCCGCGCTAGCCAAGGAGCATTCATGGAGAATTCGAACCCGGCGCCGGTCCCAGACTACGACCCGGAGCTGGCCCGGCAGATCTGCGACCGCCTGGCCGCCGGCGAGCTCTGGCGGGAGATCCGCAGGTCGAAGGGCATGCCCGCCGACGGCGGGTACTGGGCCTGGCGACGCGCGCACCCGGCGTTCGAGGCGGCGGTTCGCGACGCCCTTCTGGCGGCGGCGGAGACGCGCTTCGAGGAGGCGCTCGAGGTGGCGATGGCCTCCAGGCCTGATACCCTACAGGTGGACAAGCTGAAGGTGTCCACGCTGCTGCACCAGGCGGAGCGCCTGGACCCGGAGCGCTTCGGGCCGCCCAGCGCCCGCCGACGACTCTACGGCGGCGCGGAGCGGGGACACGTACAAAGGCTGGTGGTCCGCCACTTCGAGCGCGCGGTCGCCGAGGACGGCACCTCGTACATCCGGGCCATCGACAGCATCCAGGAGGTGGAACGATGAGCGGCGGCCCAGCAGCCGCCCCCCCGGACATCAAGATCTGCGATCCGTGGGAGCCGCGAGACTACCAGCAGGATCTCTGGGACTTCCTGCTCGGCGGGGGAAGGCGGGCCGACGTTGTCGCTCACCGCCGCTGGGGCAAGGACGAGGTGGCGCTCAACTGGGCGGCCGCGGCGGCGACGCTGAAGCAGGGGGTCTACTGGCACCTGCTGCCGGAGGCGGCCCAGGCGCGCAAGGCGATCTGGGACGCCGTGAACCCCCATACCGGCCGCCGGCGGATCGACGAGGCCTTTCCGCGGCGCGCGCGTCATGGCCGCTGGGAGCGCGACATGAAGATCGAGCTCAAGAATGGCTCGGTGTGGCAGCTCGCGGGCTCCGACAACTACAACTCCCTGGTGGGCGCGCCGCCGGTCGGGGTGGTGTTCTCGGAGTGGGCGCTCTCCAAGCCGGACGCCTGGAGCTATGTGCGTCCGATCCTGGCGGAGAACGGGGGCTGGGCGCTGTTCCTCTGGACGCCGCGCGGCCCGAGCCATGCGACCCGGGCCTTCGAGAGCCGCCGCCAGCGGCCGGACGAATGGTTCACCCTGCAGGCGCGGGCGGACGAGACAGGCGTCTTCACGCGCGAGCAGCTGGCGCGCGAGCGGGCGGAGCTGATCGCCGAACTCGGCTCGGAGGAGGAGGGGGAGGCGCGCTTCGCCTCCGAATACCTGGTGGACTTCAACGCCGCCACGCCCGGCGCCTACTACGGCAGCCTGCTGGAGGCGGCGCGGCGCGACGGGCGGATCAGCCGCGTGCCCTACGACCCGGCGCTGAAGGTCGACACCGCATGGGACCTCGGCATCGACGACTACACCGCGATCTGGTTCTTCCAGCAGGTGGGCCGCGAGGTGCGCGCCATCGACTATTTCGAGACCTCGGGCGAAGGGCTGCAGGAGGTGATCCGGAGGGCGATCGCGCCCAAGCCCTACGTCTACGGGGCCCATCACCTGCCGCATGACGTGATGGTGCGGGAGCTCGGGGCCGCGGGCCGAAGCCGTTACGAGACCCTGTGGGGCCTGGGCGTCTCCCCGATCTCGGTGGGCGCGGCCATGAACCCCGAGGAGCGGATCAACGCCGGGCGGAGCCTGATTCCGATCACCTGGTTCGACGCCGAGAAATGCGCCGCGGGCCTCGACCGGCTGCGGGCCTATCGCAAGCGCTGGAGCCGCGCCACGCGCAGCTACTCCGGACCCCTCCATGACGCCGCCAGCCACGGGGCCGACGCCTTCGGCGAATTCGCCGCCAACCGTTTCGGCGGCGGAGCGCTAGCGAAGCCCGGCAAGCGCGGGGCGAACGAGCCGCACAGCTGGATGGCCTGAGGTTTCCTGGCCCTGCCGAGATGTTTTTTCGGAACCTCCGGGTTCCCTTTGTTGTTCGGAGCGCCGGCGATCGGATGTCACGTTGGTCGCGCCGACCTCCGCCGCCCGATGTTCAACAACGCGTAGCGGTGAGGATACCATGTCCAAGATTTCTGGCACTTCGGCCGACGACCGCCTGGAGGGAACGTCCCTTGATGACGTCCTGGAGGGCCTCGCGGGGAATGACACCCTCGTGGGTGGCGCCGGGGTCGACCTGGCGGACTACGGCGCCTCGCCAACCTCGGTGATCGTGAACCTGACGGCCGCGCAGGCCGCTGACGGCTATGGCGGCACCGACAGCCTCAACGGGATCGAACAGGTGGGCGGCTCGGACTTCGCCGACACCATCAACGGCGACGCCGGCGGCAACTACCTCGCCGGCCGTGAAGGCGCCGATTCCCTGGCGGGGCTGGACGGCGACGACGTGCTCCACGGCGGCGGCGGCGCGGACACCCTGGACGGGGGCGCCGGCCACGACCTGCTGCAGGGCGGCGGTGGCGGCGATGCGCTGCGCGGCGGGGACGGCTTCGACACCGCCGACTACGGCGACTCCGACGTGGCGGTGGCGGCGGATCTCTACACCGGCACCTGGGAAGACACCTTCGAGTCGATCGAGAACCTGTGGGGTTCGGCGTTCGGCGACACGCTGCGCGGCGACTGGCGCGACAACATACTGGCCGGGCAGGGCGGCGACGACCTGCTCGAAGGGCGGGAGGGCGCCGACCGTCTGATGGGCGGCGCGGGGGCGGACACCCTGCAGGGCGCCGACGGCCTGGACTATCTCCGCGGCGAGGACGGCGATGACTCGATCGTCGGCGGCGCGGACTTCGACGACACCCATGGGAACGCCGGCAACGACACGGTCGCAGGCGGCCTGGGCGACGACTGGGTGGTCGGCGGCAAGGACCAGGACGTGCTGTCCGGCGAGGACGGCAACGACATCGTCTACGGCAACCTGGGTGACGACACCTGCGACGGGGACGCCGGCAACGACGTCGTGCGCGGCGGCCAGGGCACGGACATCGTGCGCGGCGGCGCCGGCGACGACTGGCTGGCCGGCGACAAGGGCGACGACACGGTTACCGGCGGCGCGGGCGCGGACATTTTCCACACCCACGGCGACGCGGGCCTGGACCGCGTGACCGACTTCAACCGGGCCGAAGGGGACCGCGTCTTCCTGCTGCCCGGCACCCAATACACGCTGAGCCAAGTCGGGGCGGACACCGTCATCGACATGGTCGGCGGCGGCAAGATGGTGCTCGTGGGCGTCACCATGACATCCCTGACCGGCGACTGGATCTTCGGCGCCTAGTTCGGCGGGCGCCTGCGACGAAGGGCTCCCCCTGAGCCGATTGCCAAGGCCGGCGCCTTGGTGTGAGGTCGCGCCTCATCTCTGGAGTGAGCTGGCGTGATCGGGTCCCAGGACACCCTTGTCGACCCATGGACGGACGTCGCCGGCGCCGCCCTGCTGAAGGCCATGTTCCAGGCCGCGGACGTCATGGCCGGCGTCTTCGAGCTGCTGGACGGGGACTATCGCTATGTCATCGCCAACGCCGCGACGGCGGCGTTCTACGGCCTGTCGCCGGACGGGCTGAACGGCCGCAGGGGCCGAGATCTGGGTCTGACCGATGCGCAGGTGCGGCTGAGGCTCGCGACGCTCAGGCGCTGCTGGGACACCGGCCGGACGCTCACCCGGGAGTACCAGTTCGGCCTGCCAGGCGGACGGCCCGGCTGGTTCCTGGGCACCTTCTCGCCCATCCCAGGCTCGACGCCGCGGGTGTCGTTCGTGCTGATCGACGTCACGGCGCGGCACGAGGCCCAGCGGGAGGCGGAGCGGCAGGGCGCGCGCCTGCAGCTGGCCCTCAGCTCGGCGGGCCTCGGCCTCTGGGAATACGACCTCGAGCGGGACGCCATCAGCTGGGACCAGCGGACGCGCGACCTGTTCGGCGTCGAGCCGGACGCACCCATGGACTACGCCGCCTACGTCGCGCGCCTGCGGGAGGACGAGCGGCCGATGATGCGGGCGGCGTACGAGGCGGCGGTCCGTGGCGACAATGGCGGGCGCTACGTCACCGAACACCGCACCACGGCCTGCGACGGAACGGAGCGCTGGGTGCGCGGCTCTGGGCAGGTGCTGTTCGGGCCGGACGGCGCCGCGAACCGCGTGCTGGGCACGGTGCAGGACATCACCGAGGAGGTGCGGGCCCGGGAGCGGCAGGCGCTGATGATGGCCGAGCTGAACCACCGGGTGAAGAACAACCTGGCCACCGTGCAGTCCATGGCCGCCCAGACGGCCCGTCATGCCGCGGACCTTAAGGCCTTCACCGCCGACTTCGAGGGCCGGCTGGTGGCGCTTGCCCGCACCCACGACGTTCTCACCCACAACGCCTGGGTCGATGCGGAGCTGTCCGTACTGGTGGCGCGCGAACTCGGGGCCTTCCGGGAGCGGGTGCGCATGGCGGGTCCCGAGGTGCGCCTCACGGCGGGTCAGGCGCTCGCCCTGGGTCTGATGCTGCACGAACTGGCCACCAACGCCGCCAAGTACGGCGCGCTCACGACGGCGGACGGCCGGGTGGACATCGCGTGGTCCCTCGCGGAGGGCGAACTGCTCCTGACCTGGACGGAGAGCGGCGGGCCGCCGGCCTCTTCGCCTCTCCATGCGGGGTTCGGCACCCGGCTGATCGGCAGCCTGGCGCGCAGCGACCTGCAGGGCCGGACCGAGACCACCTGGCGTCCGGAAGGCGTGCGGTTCGAACTGAAGGCGCCGCTCGGCTAGACGCGGACGTCCACGAAACGGCCGACGGACGAGCCGGTGAGCTGACGCGGCGAGGGCTTCGCCTGGTCGCGCTGGGCGGCCTTGGCGGCCTCCTCGTCGCGGTCGAGCATGACCGGCCGGACCGGGGGGACCGGGAAGAAGGTCACGGGCTGGACGTTCAGCGACATGGAAGCATGCAATAGCCCGTCCGGCTTAACTCCTCGTTACCGCGTGCAACCCGCGAACGCCGATCCGCATTGAGGCGCCGGACACACGAGGAGATTTCATATGAGTGGCGTAGGACTGATCATGGCGATCATCATCGGCATCCTGGCCGGTTGGATCGCCGAAAAGGTGATGCGGCGTAACCACGGCATCCTGATGAACCTGGTCGTCGGCGTCGTCGGCGCCTTCCTGGGCTCGTTCATCGCCGGCATGCTGGACATCGAATTCGGCGGCATCCTGGGCAGCCTGCTGGTCGCCACGGCCGGCGCGATCCTGCTTCTGTTCCTGCTGGGGCTGTTCACCAGCCGCAGGCGCGCCCTGCACTAGAACAGCCAGGCTCTCCAGATTGGAGAGTCTCCGAACAAGGTATACGGCGCGTTTACCACAAGTAAGCGCGCCGTTTTCCTGTCGGGGCCCAAGAATTAATTGCCCTGATAAGGATATTTGTTCGCGAACCCATAATCATAACGTTGTTACGCGGGCTGCGACATTTCAACGCGGGGCCCGCATGAATATCGGATCACGTCCGGCGCACGGCGCCAGGGACGCCGTCATCACGACGATCGACGCCATCCGCGCCCGATCGCAGAAGCCGGAGAAGGCCGGGACCCAGGCTCCGGCCAGGCCCGCGGCCGCGCCTGCGGCGTCGGCCCCGGCCACCACCCTGGCGCCGGTGACGGTGCAGGCCCTGCTGGCCGAGGCCGGCAAGGCTGCGGCCGCCGTCGTCGAGCAGATCCGCGACCACGCAGCCGAGGACGGCAAGCCGAAGCCGCCGCCGGTCCCGCAACCGCCCGCGACGCCCGCCGCACAGGCGCAGGCCGCAAGACCTGCCGGCGAGACGTCCGCCAAGGTGAAGGACAAGGACAGGGGAAGGGGCGGCGACGCCCCGGCTCCCTCCGCCGTCGCTCCAGCCAAGGAGAACGACGGGCTCGACGGCGAGCGCTTCTCCGGCGCGCTGCTCGCCATGCTGTTGAAGGTCCAGGAGGCGGCCGGCGAGGCCGGCGCCCACGATCCGAAGAGCCCCCTGGGTGACGTCTTCCACGCCCTTCTGTACCTGGCTCAGGGGCAGGGCGGCGGGCGGGGTCATGGTCACGGCCATGGTCACGGCCATGGTCATGGGAACGGCCACGGCCATGGGAGCGGCAATGGCGACACCCCGCCGCCGCCGCCGCCTCCGCCGCC
>NZ_DAISJG010000038.1:0-28947 GCF_036821595.1 Phenylobacterium sp. | reverse complement strand
GGTGCAGGGTCATGCCCGGGGCGCGCATGTTGAAGATGGTGGTGATGAAGTTGATGGAGCCCAGGATCGAGCTCGCGCCGGCCAGGTGGACGGACAGGATGGCGAGGTCCATCGACGCGCCCGCGTGACCCGAGGTCGAGAGCGGCGGGTACATCGTCCAGCCGCCGCCGAACCCGACGCCGGGGCCGCCGTCCACGAACATGGACGTGCAGAGCAGCACCCAGGCGGCGACCAGCAGCCAGAACGAGATGTTGTTCATCCGCGGGAAGGCCATGTCCGGCGCGCCGATCATCAGCGGCACGAACCAGTTGCCGAACCCGCCGATCATCGCCGGCATGACCATGAAGAAGATCATGATCAGGGCGTGGGCGGTGACGACCACGTTGTAGCCGTGCTTGGAGGGCTCGATCAGGCCGGTCTGCGCGAGCAGCGTGCCTTCCTTGAACACCTGGATGCCCGGCTCGGCCAGTTCCCAGCGGATCAGGCCGGACAGCGCGCCCCCCACCAGGCCCGCCATGATGGCGAACAGGATGTAGAGGGTGCCGATGTCCTTGTGGTTGGTGGAGAACAGCCAGCGCACCAGGAACGGCGGCTTGTGATCGTGGCTGTCGTGGGTGTCGTGAGCGGCGGCTTGGGCCATCGGGACGATATTCCTGGCTTACTTCGCAGCCGGCGCCTGGGGCGCGGGCTGGGCGTTGGTCGCGGGCGCGGTCGGCGAAGGCGTCGCCGGAGCCGGGGCGGCCGGGTTCACGGACGCGGTCGCCGCGGCGGGCTGGCCGGCGGCGGCGGCGGCCGGCGCTTCCGTGTTGGCGGCGCCGGCGGCGTCGCCCGCCGCGTCCAGGGTGGTCGGCGTCAGCGCCGGCCCCTTGCCGCCCTTCGACGCCACCCAGGCGTCGAACTCGGCCTGGGTCACCACCCGCACCTCGATGGGCATGAAGGCGTGGTCGACCCCGCAGAGCTCACGGCAGTTGCCGTAGTAGGTGCCGACCTTCTCGGCCTTGAACCAGGTCTCGTTGACCCGGCCCGGCACGGCGTCGGTGATGATGCCGAAGGAGGGGACGGCGAAGGCGTGGATCACGTCGGCGCCGGTGACCAGCACCCGCACCGTCTTGTTGACCGGAACCACCATCGGCTCCGTTGCGGCCAGCAGGTAGGGGACATCCCGGGCGACGGCGTCCTCCTTGGGCAGGATGTTCGACACGAACTCCGAGACCTCCTGGTCCGGATATTCATAGCCCCAGTACCACTGGTAGCCGGTCGCCTTCACCGTCAGGTCGGGCTTCGGCATGTCGTGGTAGGCGAACAGCAGCTTGAACGAGAAGATCGAGATGAACACCAGGATCAGGACCGGGACGAGGGTCCAGGCCACCTCGATCGGGGTGTTGTGGCTCCAGCGGGCGGGCACCGGGTTCGCCCGCTTGTTGTAGCGCACGATCACCCACACCAGCAGCGCCAGCACGAACAGCGTGATCGCCGTGATGATCGGCAGCAGGATCGCGTTGTGGAAGAAGATCGCGTCGTGCCTGAGCGGGGTGACCCCCGGCTGCAGGTCGATCGCGCCCGGCGTCGGCTGACCCATGCGGTCCTGGGCCAGGGCCACAGTGCCCCAGAAGGCCGACATCGCGCCCGCGACGACGCCTGTCGTCAGCGCTCGCATACCCTGAAACCTCGACTTCATGTCCCCTCGGTCTGGTTGGCCGGCCGCGTCTCGCGAAACTGACGATCGCCCCCGCCGACTGTCAGAAGGACGCGCACAGGCGCGCGAACGCACGCTGCCCGGCCCTTCGGGCGCGTGCATACGCGCATCGCTTTGGCTTGCCAAGGCGCAAGCGGCCCCTTGCGTCCGCGACGCAGGCGGGGCCGTAAAAATCAGGTCGGATCAGGCGGTTCCATGGCGGCGGCCGCCGATCCTCGTTCCGGGAGATTCGCCATGCACCTCAGCCCCGAAGACGAGCAGCGCATCCGCGCCGAGTTCGACCGGCTGACCAACCTCACCTCGGCCGAGCTCGCCGCCTGGCTGGAGACGCCGCAGAGCCGCAAGGTCGGCTTCGTCCGCCGCGGCGAACCCGAATCCGTCGGCCGCCAGTCGGCGCGCCGCATCCTCGCCATCCGCGCGACTCCGCCGGAGGACCTCACCGAAGCCGACTACGCCCATATGAAGAAGGTGATCGGCTACTGCCGCCGCCACTTGGCGCAGCGCCCCCAGGCCTTGAGCAAAGGGGGCGACGTCACCGACACCCGCTGGCGCTGGAGCCTGATGAACTGGGGCCACGATCCGCTGAAAAGCCGCTCGGCCGCCGAAGAATAGAGCCGCCTGCGCGGTCGGGCCCGGGTGACGCCGCGCCCGCCGCTC
This sequence comes from Phenylobacterium sp., assembly GCF_036821595.1. Classification (GTDB taxonomy): domain Bacteria; phylum Pseudomonadota; class Alphaproteobacteria; order Caulobacterales; family Caulobacteraceae; genus Phenylobacterium. Next base: position 26,594 of record NZ_DAISJG010000038.1, on the reverse strand, counting down.
CCTATCTTGGCCCCATGAACGCGCACACCCCCGCCCCCTCGATCCTGGACGCCGCCGGCGTCGACCCGCACCGCGCCGGCCAGATCCTCGGCGAGGCGCTCGACGGCGCTGACGACGGCGAGCTGTTCGTGGAGCGCAGCGAGAGCGAATCCTTCCTGTTCGACGACGGCCGGCTGAAGTCGGCGGCCTACGATTCCACCGAGGGCTTCGGCCTGCGGGTGGTGGCGGGCGAGACCGCGGGCTACGCCCACGCCAGCGAGATCTCCGAGGCCGCGATCCGGCGCGCTGCCGACTCCGCCAGCCTCGCCAAGCGCGGCTACGAGGGGATTGCGGCCGAGGGGCCCCGGCCGACCAACGCCCGCCTCTACGGCGACGACGATCCGCTCGCCTCGCCCGGCTTCTCCGACAAGGTGGCGCTGCTCCAGGAGATCGACGCCTGGGCCCGCGCCCGCGACCCGCGCGTCGTGCAGGTGATGGCCTCCATGGCCGGGGAGCGGCGCACCGTGGAGATCCTCCGCGCCGACGGACGGCTGATCCGCGACGTCCGGCCTCTGAGCCGCATCAACGTCCAGATCACCGTCGAGAAGGATGGCCGGCGTGAGAACGGCTACACCGGCGCCGGCGGCCGCGAAGGCTTCGAGACCTGGATCAGCCCCGAGAAGTGGCAGGCCCAGGTGGACGAGGCGCTGCGCCAGGCCCTGGTCAACCTGGAGGCCGTCCCCTGCCCGGCCGGCGAGATGGACGTGGTCCTCGGCCCCGGCTGGAACGGCGTCCTGCTGCACGAGGCGGTCGGCCACGGCCTCGAGGGCGACTTCAACCGCAAGGGCACCTCGGCCTTCTCCGGCAAGATCGGCGAGCGGGTGGCCGCGCCCGGCGTCACCGTCTTCGACGACGGCTCGATCCTCGGCCGCCGCGGCTCGCTCACCGTGGACGACGAGGGCACGCCGACCGAGCGGACCATCCTCATCGAGGACGGCATCCTGGTGGGCTACATGCACGACCGGATGAGCGCGCGGCTCATGGGCCAGAAGGCCACCGGCAACGGCCGCCGCCAGTCCTACGCCCATATGCCCATGCCGCGGATGACCAACACCGGCATGCTGGGCGGCGACGCCTCCCGCGAGGAGATGATCGCCTCCACGAAGCGCGGCCTCTACTGCGCCAACTTCGGCGGCGGCCAGGTGGACATCACCAACGGCAAGTTCGTCTTCCAGTGCACCGAGGCCTACCTGATCGAGGACGGCCGGGTGACCACCCCGGTGAAGGGCGCGACCCTGATCGGCGACGGCCCATCGGCGCTGACCCGCGTCACCATGATCGGCGACGACTTCGCCTTCGATCCCGGTATCGGCGTCTGCGGCAAGTCCGGCCAGAGCGTGCCGGTCGGAGTCGGCCAGCCGTCCCTGAAGCTCACCGGCCTGACGGTCGGCGGCACCAGCCTCTAGGCGGGACTACGCCCCAGTCGCCGCCGGCATCATTGCGGCGATTTAATCCAGGTTACGGCCATTTAACTGGTCCGCGATCCCCTGCGCCGGTCACCTGCCGGCGCTTGGGGAGAGACCGATGCTGTTCATCCATGTGCTGGCGCAGGCCGCCGCCGCCGCCGTCCCGGAGGCCGCCGCCCAGCCGCAGCAGGGCGTCATCGCCTATCCGCCGGCCTTCTTCGAGAGCTTCCGGCCGACCAACGCCATGGAGATGGTGGAGCGGGTGCCGGGCTTCGCCTTCGATTCGGGCGACAGCGTCCGCGGCTTCGAGGGCGCGGCCGGCAACGTCCTCATCGACGGCCAGCGTCCCGCCGCCAAGAGCGACACCCTCGACCAGATCCTCTCGCGCATCCCGGCCAGCCAGGTGGAGCGGGTCGACCTGATCCGCGGCGGCGCGCCGGGGATCGACATGCAAGGCAAGACGGTGCTGGTGAACGTGGTGCGCAAGTCGGGCGGCGGCTTCCGCGGCCTGATCGCCGCCTCCACCCGCTATGTGGCCGACGACGGCCGCACCCTGCCGGCCTTCCGCCTGGAAGGCTCTGGGGGCGCTGACGGCCGGGCCTGGGAAGCGGGCGTGCTCGTGGCCCAGGGGATGGACGACGGGTCCGGCGACGGCCCGCGCGTGCGGCTCGACGCGGCCGGCCGGCCGCTGATCCGCTCCTTCGTCGAGGGCGAGGGCACGGTCACCCTGCAGGCCACCATCACCGGCGCCTACGAGACGCCGCTGGCCGGCGGCAAGCTGCGGCTCAACAGCCGCATCTTCTTCGACGAGTTCAACTACGACGAGCAGAACTACCAGTCCTTCCCGACGGTCGCGAAGGAGTCCGACCAATGGGGCCAGGACACCAAGGAGACCGAGTTCGGCGCCCGCTACGACCGGGCCTTCGGGGCGCGGACCAACCTCGAGACCGTCCTCCTGCAGCGCAACGAGGACCAGCACTTCGGCGAGACCTTCCGCGACGGCGCGACCGTGCTCTTCGCGCTGGACCGCCAGACCGGCGAGAGCATCGCCCGCAGCGTGCTCAAGCACCGGCGCTCCGACGCGCTCTCCTTCGAACTGGGCGCCGAGGGCGCCTTCAACTGGCTGGAGAGCGAGACCGAGTTCTTCCTCGACGGCCAGGCCCAGCCGGTCCCCGCCGCCAACGTGCGCGTCGAGGAGAAGCGCGGCGAGCTGTTCGGCAAGGCGACCTGGCGGCCGAGCCAGGCCTTCACGCTCGAAGCGGGCCTGCGCCAGGAGGCCTCCCGCATCTCCTCGGAGGGGGACGTCGAGCTCGAGAAGACCCTCTACTTCACCAAGCCCCGGCTGCTGGCCACCTGGGCCCCCGACGGGGCCACCCAGGTCCGCCTGCGCCTGGAGCGCCGGGTGGACCAGCTCGATTTCGACGACTTCGTCGCCGACACCAACTTCAACACCGGCGGCGAGGTCCAGGCCGGCAACCCCGACCTGGAGCCGGAGCAGGCCTGGGAGGCGGAGCTCGCCCTGGAGCGCCGCTTCTGGGGCTCCGGCGCCATCGTCCTGACGGTGGCCCACCAGGAGCTGAGCGACGTCGTCGACCGCGCACCGGTGCGCCAGGTCCGCATCGATCCGCTCACCGGCGAGGAGACCGTGGTCTTCTTCGACGCCCCGGCCAACATCGGCTCGGGCCAGGAGCAGGAGGTCGGGATCGACCTCACCCTGCCGCTGGACCGGTTCGGCCTGAAGCGCGCCCAGCTGCGCGGCAATGTCGAGTGGGAGCGCAGCGAGGTCGCCGATCCGACCACCGGCGGGACGCGCCCCATCTCGGGCTCGCGGCCGGTGGAATGGGAGGCCCACTTCAGCCAGGATCTGCCGCAGTGGCGCGTGACCTGGGGCGTCGACGCCTTCGGGGCCTGGCGCGAGACCTACTACCGGTTCAACGAGGTCCAGGTCCGCAAGCTGAAGACCTATGTCAGCCCCTTCGTGGACTGGAAGCCGCGGTCCGACATCACCGTCCGCGCCGAGATCCAGAACCTGACGGAGCGGGGCTTCCGCGAGACCCGCTACCGCTACTCGGGTCCCCGCGGGACCGGGCCGCTGGAATATGTCGACGACCGGGACATCCAGATCGGGCGCATCTTCTACGTGCGCGTGCGGAAGACCCTGGGCGGCTGACCGGCGCGCGCCCCGAACCTGTCGGCGATTTAATCCACCTTACGGCCATTTAATTGGCCTCGTCCCCGCGGCGCGGTTCACCTGCCCCCGCTCGCTGGGAGGAAATGTCAGATGCTGATCGTCCACATGCTCGCGCAGGCCGCCGCCGCCACGCCGGAAGCCGTGGCCGCGCCGCAGCAAGGCGTGATCAGCTATCCTCCCGCCTTCTTCGCCGCCCAGCAGCCCGCCAACGCCCACGAGATGCTGCTGCGCCTTCCGGGCTTCGACATCGACACCGGCGATTCCGTCCGTGGCTTCGAAGGCGCGGCGGGCAACGTCCTCGTGGACGGTCAGCGGCCGACCAGCAAGACCGACAACCTCGAGGAGATCCTGCGCCGCATCCCCGCCGGCCAGGTGGAACGCATCGACCTCGTCCGCGGCGGCGCGCCCGGCGTCGACATGCAGGGCAAGACGGTGCTGGCCAACGTCGTGCGCAAGCCCGGCTCGGGCCTGCGCGGCCTGCTCGCCGTCGCCAACAACCACCTGTCCGACGGCCGCAACATGCATGGGATGCGCCTGGAGCTGTCCGGCGGCTCGGGCGGCCGCGAATGGGAAGGCTCCGCCCGCTACGGCTACGGCAACGACGACGGCGGCAACGCGGGCCCGCAGGTCCGCATCGGCCCGAACGGCGAGATCCTGCGCCGCAGCCTGGTCCGCAACGAGAGCGACGGCCTGCAGAAGACCGTCACCGCCGCCTTCCGCCAGCCCCTCGCCGGCGGCCGGCTCGGCCTCAACGCCCGCTACTTCGACGAGAAGTGGAAGTTCGAGGAGGACAACCGCTACCTCGAGCCCGCGGCCCTCGGCGTCGAGACCACCGACGACCTCTACCTCACCGAGCAGACCGAGTTCGGGGCCCGCTGGGACCGTGACTTCGGCGCCCGCACCAAGCTGGAGCTGATCGGCCTTCGCCAGGACCGCGAGCGCGAGATCAACTCGGTGTTCGGCGACCTCTCGGGGACCCAGGACTTCCGGCTGCGGCGCGACACCGCCGAGACCATCGGGCGCGGCGTGCTGAAGTACGCGCTGAACGACCGCCTCTCCTTCGAGGCCGGCGGCGAGGCCGCCCTCAACGAACTGCAGAGCCGCACCGGCCTCCTCGTCGACGGCGCGCCCATCGACCTGCCCGCCGCCGACGTGGACGTGGAGGAGAAGCGCGGCGAGGTGTTCGGCAAGGCGACCTGGCGGCCGACCACGGCCTGGACGCTGGACGCCGGCCTCCGCTTCGAGGCCTCCCGCATCTCCTCCGAGGGCGACGTGGAGCTGGAGAAGACCCTGCAGTTCCTGAAGCCCCGCCTGGCGCTCACCTGGGCCCCGGCCCAGGCCACCCAGGTCCGTCTGCGCTTCGAGCGCGTCGTCGGCCAGCTCAACTTCGACGACTTCGTCGCCTCGTCCGACTTCAACACCGGGGCGGGCGTCAGCGCGGGAAACCCCGACCTGGACCCCGAGCAGGCCTGGGTCGCGGAGGCCGCCCTGGAGCAGCGCCTGTTCGGCGCCACCGTCGTGCTCACCTACCGGCATTCCGAGCTCACCGACGTTGTCGACCGCGGACCGGTGGAGTCGCGCTCCGTCGATCCGGTCACCGGCGCGGTGACCCTCAGCTATTTCGACACCCCGATGAACATCGGCGACGGGACCAAGGACGAGGCCATCGCGAGCCTCACCGCCCCGCTCGACCGGCTGGGCCTGAAGGGCGCCCTGCTGAAGGGCCAGTACACCCGCCGCTGGTCCGACGTGACCGACCCCACCACCTTGGAGAGCCGCCGGATCTCCAACCTGCGGCCCACCGAGTGGGAGATCAACTACAGCCAGGACCTGCCGCAATGGCGGATGAGCTACGGCCTGGACGTCTATTCCGGCTGGACGGAGACCTCCTACCGTTTCGACTCCATCCGCGAGGTGAAGCTGCACAACGCCTACGTCCGCCCGTGGATCGAGAAGCGCTTCCAGCCCGATCTTTCCGTGCGCTTCGAGCTCGCCAACGCCACCAGCCGCGGCATCCGCTTCACCCGCCAGGTCTGGGACGGCCCCCGCGGCGCCTCGCCCCGCCTCTACACCGACGACCGCGATCTCGGCTTCGGCCGCATGTACTACGTCCGCGTCCGCAAGACCTTCGGGGCGTAGGGCCGGCCTGACCGCGACAACGAAGAGGGGCCGCACGATCTCTCGCGCGGCCCCTCATCCGTCAGCCTGCGGCTGACACCTTCTCCCGCATGGGGAGAAGGCGCTGCCCGGGTGTCACGCCTCCCGGTCCGCCCGGATCGTCCCCGGGTTCACCGCCTGGCGCTCGCCGTCGAGCACGGGCGCGATCGGCTCGGGCTGCGGGTGGCTGCCCGGATCGTTCACGCCGTGCGCCCAGCCCTTGATGAAGAAGCTCAGCACGATGAAGGCGACGCCGATCCCCATGCCCCACAGGCCGAGCATGTTGAACACCGTCAGCGAGGACTGCAGCGCGGCCGCCGGGTCGGTCACCTGGCCGCCCACGGTGTGGGTGCCGGCGAGGCCGGCGATCCAGCCGCCCACGTACTGCGCCACCGAGGACGACAGGAACCAAACGGCCATCATGAAGGAGACCACCTTGGCCAGGGACAGCTTGGTGATCTCCGACAGGCCCACCGGCGACAGGAACAGCTCGCCGGTCGTGTGGAACAGGTAGAGCAGCGCCAGGAACACCATCGGCAGGCGGTACTGCTCGTCGGCGAACCCGGCGCCCCAGACCACGACCATGAAGCCGAGACCGACCTGGATCAGGCCCAGGCCGAACTTCAGGGTCGGGTTCGGGTCGCGCCCGCGCGCGGCGAGCCAGGCCCAGGCCGCCGCGAAGATCGGCGCGAAGATCAGGATGTAGCCGGCGTTGAACGACTGGGTCTGGGCCGCGGTGACCCCCACCAGGTTCACGTTGCGCGCGGCGAACAGGTTGAGCGAGGTGCCGGCCTGTTCGAACAGGGTGAAGAACACCACCGCCCCCAGGATCAGCACGACCGCCAGCATCATCCGCTGGCGCTCCACCCAGGTCTTGCAGACCACGGCGATGATGTAGGCGATCGCCAGGAACGACAGGACGGTGGACAGGCCCAGCGCCATGCCGACCACGGCGTTGCGCTGCACCAGCAGCCACACCGGCAGCACGCCGGCGATGGACAGGCCGTAGATCAGCCACTCGCGGCTGACCGGCCCGGCCAGCGGCTTCTTCAGCAGCTCCGGGTTCGGCGGCTCGCCCTTGCCCAGGAGGTGCTTCTTGCCGAGCACGAAGACCACGAAGCCGGCCAGCATGCCGATGCCGGCCAGGCCGAAGCCCGCCCACCAGCCGTAGGTGGCGCCGAGCAGGCCGCAGAGCACCGAGGCCCAGAAGGCCCCGAGGTTGATGCCGTAGTAGTAGAGGGTGAAGCCGGAATCCCGGCGCGGGTCGCCCTGTGGATAGAGCTGTCCGACGATCGCCGAGATGTTGGGCTTGAGGAAGCCGACCCCCATGATGATCAGGGCGACCGCCAGGTAGAAGGCGTTCTTGCCCAGCGGATCCACCGTGTTCTGCAGTTCGAAGGAGCCCTCCGGCAGCACGGCCGGCAGCGGCCCGCCGGCCGGCAGGCCCTTGACCTCGAGGCCGCCGGCTTCGGCCGGGCCGAACGCATAGGGCTGGCCGCCGACCATCAGGCGCACCTGGCGCTCCTCCATCCGGCCTTCCGCGACGACCTCGTAGCTCTGGCCGGCGTAGGTCAGGGTCTGCCGCGCGGGCGAGCCCTCGACCGCCATGGTCAGGTGCCCGGCCACCAGCAGCAGGGCGCCGAACGCCACCGCCTTGCGGGTGCCGAGGTAGCGGTCGGCCAGGATGCCCCCCAGCAGCGGCAGCAGGTACACCAGCGAGGTGTAGGAGCCGTACTGGGCGTTGGCCGTGGCGTCGTCGAACAGCAGGTGCTGCGTCAGGTAGAAGATCAGGATCGAGCGCATGCCGTAGTAGGAGAAGCGCTCCCACATCTCGGCGAAGAACAGGACCATCAGGCCCCGGGGGTGGTTGCGCATCATCTGCAGCAGCACCGGTATGCCGGTGATGAGCGTGATCCCGATGCCGAGCAGCACGATGAGATTCATGTAGGCGTCCGTTTTCCCTATGGCTTCCAAGGCCTGGGACGTGTTTGGCCCCGGGCGCGCCGATTTGCGGGGAGAAAATCACGCGTCCTCCCCAAGCACAAGCAAGAGGGCGCCTCCTCGCAGAAGCGTGCCTTTACCTCGCCTGGACCCCGGCGCAACCCTCGGGCGTTGAGCCTGACGAGGAGGACCCCACGCCATGCTGACCCCCGGCCCCGACCATCCGATCACCGTCGAGCCCGCGAAGAAGCGCTGGCGCGCCTACTTCGCCGGCCATGTGATCGCCGACACCAACGACGCCCTGATCCTGCGCGAGGCCGACTATCCGCCGGTCGTCTATTTCCCGCGCGAGGACGTCGCCATGGAGTACATGAGCCGCACCGACCGCCGGACCCACTGCCCCTACAAGGGGGACGCGGCCTACTACACGATCCTGATGGACGGGAAGTTCGCCGAGAACGCCGTCTGGACCTACGAGGACGCCGCCGCGCCGGTCGGCCAGATCGGCCAGCGGCTGGCCTTCTACACCGACCAGGTGGAGGTCTACGAGGTGGACGACGCCGCCGTGAACCCGCGCCACGTGTCCGAGGTGCGCGAGGGCCACGAGGTCGACGTGGACGAGATCGTCCAGCACACCGACGCCGGCGACGGCCGCTCGCAGCGCGAGCACTGGCAGCCGAACGTCGAGACCCCCGGCGCCGAGGAGGGCGGGCTGCGCTAGCGGCCCGCCGGCCGAGGCCCGCCGCGGGCTAGTAGGCGAAGGCCTCGAAGACCTTGCCGGCGTCACCCTGCCAGGGGCCGTTGTAGAGTTCCAGCAGGCGCTCGGCGGGGGTGACGCCGCTCTCGGCGATGTCGATCAGTTCGCCCAGGTAGCCGCTCTCGTCCACCAGGCCGCCCGACAGGCGGTTGCGGCGCTTCAGGCCCTCCCGGGCGATGGCCAGCATGTCCTTAGCCACGTCCTGCACCGTGCGCCCGGCGACCTCGGCCTTCAGGCCCAGGCGGGCCACGTCGGCGCGCAGGCGCTCGTGGTCGAGGGTCTCCCAGTCCTTGCAGAGGTCCCAGGCCGCCGCCAGCGAGGCCGAGTCGTAGAGCACGCCCATCCACAGCGCCGGCAGGGCGCACAGCCGGCTCCACGGCCCGGAGTCGGCTCCGCGCATCTCCAGGTACTGCTTCAGCCGCACCTCGGGGAAGATGGTGGTGGTGTGGTCGGCCCAGTCCTTCAGCGTCGGCTTCTCGCCCGGCAGCTCCGGCAGCCTGCCGGCCATGAAGTCGCGGAACGAGCGGCCGGCGACGTCGACGTACTTGCCGTCCCGCTTGACGAAGTACATCGGCACGTCGAGCGCATAGTTGGCGTAGGTCTCGAAGCCGAAGCCGTCCTCGAACACGAAGTCGAGCATGCCGGTGCGGTCGGGGTCGGTGTCGGTCCAGACGTTCGCCCGCGCCGACAGCAGGCCCGTGGGCTTGCCTTCCTTGAAGGGCGAGTTGGCGAACAGGGCGGTGGCGATCGGCTGCAGGGCGAGGCTGGTGCGGAACTTCGCGACCATGTCGGCTTCCGAGCCGAAGTCGAGGTTCGCCTGCACCGTGCAGGTGCGGAACATCATGTCGAGGCCGAGCCCGCCGACCTTGGGCATGTACTCGCGCATGATCTTGTAGCGGCCCTTGGGCATCACCGGGACCTGCTCGCGGGTCCAGACCGGCGTGAAGCCCAGGCCCAGGAAGCCCAGGCCCAGCTCGTCGGCGACGACCTTCACCTCCTGCAGATGGCCGCCGGTCTCCTCGCAGATGTCGTGGATCGTCTCCAGCGGCGCGCCGGAGAGCTCGAACTGGCCGCCGGGCTCCAGGCTGACGTTGGCCATGCCGCGCTCCAGCGCGATCACGTTCTCGCCCTCGTACACCGGCTTCCAGCCGTAGCGGGTCAGGCCCTCCAGCAGCGCCTTGATGCCGTTCGGCTCGTAGGGAACCGGGGCATGCGTCCCGAGCTGGAACACGAACTTCTCGTGCTCGGCGCCCACGCGCCAGTCGCTGGCGGGCTTGGCGCCCTTCTCGAACCACCGGACCAGGTCCTCGAACACGAGGGGCCGGTCGTCGCAGGCGACCTCTGCCATCGGAATTCCCTCCCCAGCCCAACCTATGGATCGCGTGGGCGAGGTCCCGCGCGGCCGCAATCTTTACGCCGTCAGGTCACATGGGTGCAATTGTCGCGCCGCTCAAGAGCGCCAGTCGCCGAGCGTCGCCTGCCACAGGGTGAGCGCCGAGATCGCCGCGGTGTCGGCCCGCAGGATCCGCGGCCCGAGGCTCGCCGGCGTGGCGTAGGAAAGGCCCCGCAGCCGCTCGCGCTCCCTGGGAGAGAAGCCGCCCTCCGGCCCGACCAGCACCGCCCAGGCCCCCGGCGCCTGGCCGGCCAGGGCGTCGGCCACCGGCTTCGCATCCCCCGCCTCGTCGCAGAACAGCAGCCGGCGACCCGCCTCCCAGCCCTCGATCAGCGTCTCCAGCTTCACCGGCTCGCAGACCTCCGGCACGTCCAGCCGCCCGGTCTGTTCGGCGGCCTCGGTGGCGATCGCCCGCAGCCGCTCGACCCGGGTGTGGTCGGCGTTGGTCCGCTCGGTGATCACGGGCCGGATGCGCCGCACGCCCAACTCCGCCGCCTTCTCGACGATGGTCTCCAGCGGCCCGCGCTTGACCAGCGCGACGAGGAGATCGAGGTCCGGGACCTCGCCCTGCGGCCGCGCCGGGTCGATGATCTGCAGGACCACGGCGCGCTTGCCCACCTGGGCGACCAGCGCCCGCCACTCGCCGTGGCGGCCGTTGAACACCCGCAGTTCGTCGCCGGCCCTGGCGCGCATCACCGACGCCAGGTAGCGGCTCTGCCCCTCGTCCAGGCTAAGCTCCGCGCCGGGGGCGAGATCATTGGGAATGAACAGCCGGATCATCCGGCCGTTCTAGCGCCCACCAACGGATCGGGAAGAGCGCATGGCCAGGGACGACGACTACGACCGCGAAGTGGAGGCCCTGCAGGTCGCCCTCGTGCGGTTCCAGCAGTACGCCATAGAGGCCGGCGAGAAGGATCTGGTGATCTTCGAGGGCCGCGACGCCGCCGGCAAGGACGGGGCGATCAAGCGGGTGGTCGAGCACCTGTCGATCCGCTCGACGCGCGTCGTGGCCCTGCCCAAGCCCACCGACCGCGAGCGCACCCAGTGGTACTTCCAGCGCTACACGCCCCACCTGCCGGCGGCCGGCGAAATCGTGATCTTCAACCGCTCCTGGTACAACCGCGCCGGCGTCGAGCGGGTCATGGGCTTCGCCAGCCCCGAGGAGCAGGAGGCCTTCCTGCGCGACGTGGTCCCCTTCGAGGGCATGCTCACCGGCGAGGGCGTGCAGATCGTCAAGCTGTGGCTCGACATCTCCCGCCAGGAGCAGGCGAAGCGCCTGCAGGCCCGCACCACCGACCCGCTGAAGGCGCTCAAGGTCAGTCCCCTCGACGCCGTCGCCCAGGAGAAGTGGGACGCCTACACCGCCGCCCGGGACGAGATGCTCCGCCGCACCCACAGCCCCGAGGCGCCCTGGATCATCGTCCACACCGACAGGAAGAAGCAGGCGCGGCTGAACATCATGCGCCACCTCCTGAAGGTGCTGGCGCCGCCGGAGATCGCCGGCGCGGTGGCCGATCCCGACCCGAAGGTGCTGTTCGAGTTCGATCCGGCGGCCCTCACGGACGGCCGGCTCGAACGCTAGGTCAACCTGGCCAAAATCCGCAAACGTTCCGCGCCCGCCGAGGGGAAGGGCCTCGCCGTTAACCATCTGTTTACGGCGCTTGTTCCGACTTTGTTCGACCGCTATCGTGCGGCGGATCACCTAGCCGGCGGGGACGGGCGGCCTTGAAGAGAGACACCCTGACCGCGGGCGAGGCCCGCCGCATCGCGCTCGCCGCCCAGGGCTTCGCCACGCCCCGGCCGGCCGAGCCGGGCAGGCGCCATCTCCTGAAGACCATCGAGCGCCTGGGCGTGGTCCAGATCGATTCCGTCAACGTGGTCTCGCGCACCCACTACCTGCCGGCCTTCTCGCGGCTGGGCGCCTATCCGCGGCCGCTGCTGGAGGAGCTGGCCTGGGCGAAAAAGCGGCCGCTGTTCGAGTACTGGGCGCACGAGGCGTCCCTCCTGCCGCTCGCGGCCCACCCGCTGCTGCGCTGGCGCATGCGCGACGCCCACGACGGCGTCGGCACCTGGAAGGGCATCGCCCGCTTCCTGCGCGAACGGCGCGACTTCGTGGACAAGGTGTTGGCGGAGATCGCCGCCCGCGGCCCCCTCTCCGCCTCGGAACTCGAGCTCGGCCACAAGGGCCAGGGCGGCTGGTGGGGCTGGAGCGAGGCCAAGCGGGCCGTCGAGAGCCTGTTCTGGACCGGAGAGCTCACCACTGCCACCCGGCGCGGGACCTTCGAGCGGGTCTACGGCCTGCCGGAGAAGGTGATCCCGGCGAAGGTCCTGGACCTGCCCACCCCGCCCCGCGACGAGGCCCAGCGCCAGCTGGTCATGACCGCCGCCCGGGCCCTGGGCGTCGCCACCGAGCGGGACCTGCGCGACTACTTCCGGCTCTCCGTCGCGGAGGCGAAGGCCCGTATCGCCGAGCTGGTCGAGGCCGGGGCGCTGACGCCCGTGACGGTGAAGGGCTGGCGCGAGCCGGCCTATCTCGACCCCGCCGCCCGCCGGCCGCGCCGGGTCGAGGCCCACGCCCTGCTCTCCCCCTTCGACAACCTGATCTGGTTCCGCGAGCGCACCGAGCGGATGTTCGGCGTCCGCTACCGGATCGAGATCTACACCCCGGCCGACAAGCGCCAGCACGGCTACTACGTCCTGCCGTTCCTGGAGGGCGACGCGCTCACCGCCCGGGTCGACCTGAAGGCCGACCGCAAGGCCGGGACCCTGCTCGTCCAGGCCAGCCACGCCGAGCCCTGGGCCACGGGGGAAGACCCCCGAGCGCCTCGCCGCGGAGCTCCGGCTCATGGCCGGCTGGCTCGGCCTCGAGTCCGTCCACGTCCGCCCGAAGGGCGACCTGGCCAGGGCGCTGGCGGACGCGGTCTAGCGCGCCTCTCCCGCCGGACGCGGGAGAGGGAGCGACGCGCCCTACCCTACCCCACCCCCTCCGTCACGGCGTGCAGCCGCGCGTAGGCGCCGCCGCGGCGGACCAGTTCGGCGTGGCGGCCCTCCTCGACGATGCGGCCGTTCTCGAACACCAGGATCCGGTCCGCCCCGCGGATGGTCGACAGGCGGTGGGCGATGACGATGGTCGTCCGCCCCACCATCAGCTCCTCCATCGCCGCCTGGACCTGCCGCTCGGTCTCCACGTCCAGCGAGGAGGTGGCCTCGTCCAGCACCAGGATCGGCGCGTCGGCCAGGAAGGCCCGGGCGATGGCCACCCGCTGCCGCTCGCCGCCCGACAGCTTGACGCCGCGCTCGCCCACCAGGGTGTCGTAGCCCTTCGGCAGCCGGGCGATGAACTCGTGGGCCCGCGCCCGCCTGGCGGCCAGCACGATCTCGTCCTGCGTGGCCCCCGGTCGCGCATAGCTGATGTTCTCGGCGATCGTGCGGTGGAACAGCGCCGGGTCCTGCGGCACCACGGCGATGGCGCGCCGCAGCGACCCCTGGGTCACCGCCGCCACGTCCTGGCCGTCGATCAGGATCCGCCCGCCCTCCAGGTCGTAGAGCCGCTGGACCAGCTTCACGAAGGTGGACTTGCCGGCCCCCGTCGCCCCAACCAGCGCCACCCGCTCGCCCGGCGCGATGGCCAGCGAGAAGCCGTCGTAGAGCGGGGTCTCCGCCGACTTGTAGCGGAAGGTCACCCGGTCGAAGACGATCTGCCCCAGCTGCGGCCGGAAGGGGCGGGCGCCCGCCGCGTCCAGCACCTGCGGCGCCATCCGGGCGTACCGGGCCACGTCCTCCACGTCGTCCAGGCCGCGCTGGGCCATGCGGATGTTCTCGCCGATGTTGCGCAGGTAGCCGGTCATCAGCATGAAGGCGGTGATCGCGAAGGCGAGGTCCCCGGTCCCGGCCCGGCCGCGCGTCCACTCCCAGACCAGGATGCCGGTCAGCCCCGCCTGCAGGGCCACCAGCAGCAGGTTGTGCAGCAGCCACAGGTCGGTGAACCGGTTCCAGCTGCGGATCGTCGCCCGGCGCCACATCTCGGTGACCTCGGCGATCCGGCCCTCCTCCCGCGGCTCGGCGCCGAAGGACTTCACCGTGGCGTTGGAGGAGATCGAATCCGCCAGCGCCCCGCCGATCCGCGAGTCCAGCGCCACGGAGCGCTGGTTGGACGGCCGCGCGTAGATCGAGGTCAGCACGATGTTGGAGGCGATGTAGAGCGCCACCACGGCGAGGGCGAACAGCCCCACCGGCGGCCAGCGCAGCAGCATCATCCCGCACAGGCCCACCAGCACCACGATCGCCGGGCCGAACCAGATCAGCGCCGCGTCGGTCACCGTGTCGTAGCCCCACATGGCGCGGCTCAGCCGCCGCACCGTCGCCCCGGCGAAGGTGTCGGCGTGCCAGTCGGCCGAGAACGACTGCACCCGCCGGAAGGCGTCGTCGGTCATGTCCTTCATGTTGTTGGCCGACATGGGGATGAGGAACCGCATGGCGGTGTTCCGGATCACCGAGAAGGCCAGGTAGACGCCCACGAACAGCGCCCAGGCCCGCCAGGCGGGGTCCGGGTCCGACGGCCCGGCCGCCACGGCGTCCACCAGCCGCCCCGCCGCCCAGGGCAGCGCCAGGTCGAAGCCGATGGCGATCAGCGTCAGGCCCACGGCGCCTGCGAGCAGCCAGGCGCGCCGTCGCCAGTAGCCGGAGATGAAGCCCAGAACCTGGCGATTGGAGAGGAGCCGCTTGCGGTTCTCCTCCTCGTCCTCGTAGTGGTCGGTCATGACGAACGGTCTCGAACGGGGCGCCGGCGGGGCCGCGTCCGTCGACGGACGGGCGGCGCGCGCGGCCGGCGCGGATGGACGGAAATGGACGGATCGGGGACCGCAGACCCCGGAGGACCACGGGCGCGAGGACGCTCTCCGCGCGGACGGCCGCTTACGGCGTCAGGCGGAGGATCCCGGTGGAGTTAGCGCGGCGGCGGCCCGGCGCGCCGCAGGCGGGCGGAAGGTGAGAACACGGTCGGTTTCATCGTCCCTCCTCGTCGGCGGCTGCAGAGGCCGCGGAAGCTAGGCGTGGTTAACGGGAGGGTCAAGCCGCCCGCAGAACATCGGTCGCTGCGCGGCTTTTCGGCCACACAGGAGCCGGATTGAGAGAGCGACCCCGTCGCCCTAAGAAGCCCCATGACCTCCGCCGCGCCCCTGCCCGACGCCGCGCCCTCCAACTGGGTGGACCGGTTCGCGCCCGCCGCGCTCCGGCCGTGGCTGAAGCTCGGGCGGTTCGACCGCCCGACGGGCATCTGGCTCCTGATGCTGCCCGGCTGGCAGGGGATCGCGCTCGCCGCCGCCGAGCAGGGCCTGCGGCCGGACCTGCGGCTGCTCGTCCTGTTCCTCGTGGGCGCGGCGCTGATGCGGGCGGCCGGCTGCGCCTACAACGACATCGTCGACCGCGACTTCGACGCCCAGGTGGCCCGCACAGCCGGCCGCCCGATCCCCTCGGGCCAGATCAGCGTCACCCAGGCCTGGGGCTTCACGGCCGGCTGCTGCCTCGTGTCGCTGGCCATCCTGCTCACCTTCCCGCCGGCGGCGATCGCGCTCGGCGTCGGCTCCCTCCTGCTCGTCGCCGCCTATCCGTTCATGAAGCGGATCACCTGGTGGCCGCAGGCCTGGCTCGGCCTGACCTTCAACTGGGGCGCGCTCCTGGGCTACGCGGCGGCCACCGGCGAGCTCGGCCTGCCCGCCCTGCTGCTCTACGCCGGCGGCCTGTTCTGGACGCTGGGCTACGACACCATCTACGCGATCCAGGACCTGGAGGACGACGCGCTGGCCGGCGTGAAGTCCTCGGCCCGCCGGCTGGGCGCGTCGGCGCCCCGCGCCGTCCTCGGCTTCTACCTCGCGGCCGTGGCCCTAGCGCTCGCCGCGGGCTGGGCCGCCGGGCTCGGCTGGGGATTCTACGCGCTCACCGTCCTCTACGCCTTCCGCCTCGTGCGGCAGGCCCTGAAGGTGAAGGTGGACCACCCGGTCCTAGCCCTGCGCCTGTTCAAGGCCAATACCCACGCCGGCCTGATCCTCTTCGCGGCCCTGGTGGCGGGCGGCTTCGGCGCAGCCCTGCTCTGACGCGCCCTCAGGCCGCCCCGGCCTCGGCCAGCGCCGGGCGGCGCAGCGGCAGGCGCAGGTGGAAGGTGCTGCCCCGGCCGGGCGTGCTTTCCACCGTGATCGCCCCGCCCATCATGCTCGTCAGGCTCCGGCAGATGGTCAGGCCGAGGCCCGCGCCACCGGCCCGACGGGTCGCCCCGCCGTCGCCCTGGACGAAGCTCTCGAACAGCCTCGGCAGCTCGTGTGCGGCGATGCCGGGCCCGGTGTCGGTCACCGCCAGCTCCAACCCGCCGTCCGCCGCGGTCGCCGCGCGCACCGTCACCTCGCCGGCCTCGGTGAACTTCAGCGCATTGGCCGTCAGGTGGAACAGCACCTGCCGCACCCGCTCGCCGTCGCCCAGCCAGTCGCCGCGGGCGCCGGGGGCCACGTCCACCACCAGCGGCACCCCACCCGGCGAGGCGGCCCGCGCCGCCAGAGCCGCCTCGGCGATCATCGCCTCGAGGTCGAAGGGTTCGCGGGTCAGCCGCATGCCGCCGCTTTCGATCGCCGAGAGATCCAGGATGTCGCTCAGCACCGAGAGCAGCGCCCGCCCGGAACTGTGGATCATCTCGATGCGGGCCCGCTGCGGGGGCGTGAGCTCGTCCAGCATCAGGATCTGGGCCATCCCCAGGACCCCGTTCAGCGGCGTGCGCAGCTCGTGGCTCATATTGGCCAGGATCTGCGACTTCAGGGCGTTGGCCTGCTCGGCCGCGTCCCGCGCCGCCGTCGCCTCGGCCAGCGCGCCCTTCAGGCTCGCGTCATAGGTCTCCAGCGCCTGCTGCAGGCGGTTGAAGTTGCGTGTCAGCTGGCCGACCTCGTCGGCCCGGCGCACGGGGACGCGGGCGGTGAAGTCGCGCGAGGCGGCCGCCGTCTCGATCGCCGCGTTCAGCCCCCGTAGCGGCGCCAGCGAGCGCCGCGCCAGCCGCTGGGCCAGCAGGCCCGCGCCGGCCGCGCCGGCGGCGGAGAGCGCGAGCGCGATGAGGATGTTGCGCCAGCGCACCGCGACGATCTCGTCGTCGTCCACGACTAGGGCCACCTCGCCCACCCGCCGGCCGCCGACGAAGTGCGGTGCGCGCACCTCGACCCCAGGCGCGCGGAAGTCGTGCCGGGGGGCCACCACGCCCGTCGGACGCAGCCCCCGGTGCTCGGCGGCGTCGGGGCCCAGGTCGAGCCGCCGGCCGTCGGCGTGGAAATAGGTGGCGGCCTTCACCGCCGGCGCCCCGCGCAGCAGGGCCGCGGCGTGGGCCGCCGCCGAGCCGTCCCCTTCCTCGAGGCCGCGATGCGCCACGCTGGCCACCGCGTGGCCCAGGGTCACCGCGTTGGCGGCCAGGTCCTGGCGGTCCTTCGCCCAGTTGCTCCACTGGTAGAGGCTGAAGGTCGTGAGGAGGGCGGCCGCGGCCGCGCCCAGGGCGGCCGCGACGAAGCGCGCCTCCAGGCTCGCCCGTCCGGCGCTCGGGCGATAGCGCCGCCAGCCCGGGACGCGCACCGCTTCGATCGAGACCATGCCCCTCTCCTGTCGCGGCGACCATCCGCCGCCCAGCCTTAAGATTGCCCAAACGATGTTCGGCAATCTTCCAGTCTCATCAGATGGTTAGCCTGCTCATCATGCGACCCTGGGGCCGGCCGCCTGCGGCTGTTCTCGCCTCCCCTTAGGACGTACAATGCGGCCATGCCCGTGGCCGCCCGCGTCGACCCGAAGGTCTATTTCTCGCCGCCCGAGTGGAATCCGCTCGCGCGCCGCTCGCCCTGGAAGGGGCTGGCGCTGGTGGCCCACGCCTGGGCGGTCATCGGCCTCGCCATGGCCATGGCGGTCGTCTGGCCGCTCACCATTCCCCTGGCCATCGCCATCATCGGCGCCCGGCAGCTCGGCCTCGCCATCCTGATGCACGACGCCGCCCACGCCGCCCTGCACCCGAACCTCAAGGTCAACGACTGGGTGGGGAACAACCTGACCACCGGCGACCTGAAGGCCTACCGGCCCTATCACCTGCAGCATCACAAGTTCGCCCAGCAGGCCGAGGACCCGGACCTGGTCCTCTCCGCCCCCTTCCCGATCACCCGCACCTCGCTGCGCCGGAAGATCCTCCGGGATCTGACCGGCCGGACCTACTACAAACTCAAGTGGTCGGGGCTGGTGAACCGGATCCGCGAGCGCAGGCCCGGCGAGCCGCTGTGGCCGATCCTGAAGGACGCCGTGGTCCGCCGCCGCCGGTTCTTCACGGGAATGGTGGTCACCATTGCGCTGACCGCGCCGTTCGGCCTGTGGTGGGTGTGGCCGGTGCTGTGGCTGGTCCCGCAGGCCACCTGGCTGCCGATGGTCACCCGGCTGCGCAACATCGCCGAGCACGCCTGCGTGGCCAAGGACGAGCCCGACCCCCTGCGCCACGCCCGCACCACCCACGCCAACTGGCTGGAGCGGGCCTTCATCGCGCCCTACTGGGTCAACTACCACTGCGAGCACCACATGTTCATGCATGTGCCCTGCTACAACCTGTCCAAGGCGCACCGCATCCTGAGGAAGACCGGCGCCCTCGACCGCATGCTCACCGCCCCGGGCTACCTCTCCGTCCTCAAGCTCGCCACCAGCCGTCGCGAGGCGAAGGCGGCCTGAGGCCCGCTGCGCGTGGGGTAGAACCACGAAATACACGGACCTACGCGCCCCAGGCGCGTGATGCGTCCCACGGCCTCGCCGGCCCTGCCCGTGGGGTCCGTGTATTCCGCGGTTCTCCCCTGTTCGTGTGGTTCGTGTGGTTCGTGGACCTCTATAAGGCCGAATGATCGCCCCCACGCCCGAGGCCCGCCGCGCCTTCATCCTCGACAACACGCGCCGCCAGCACCCGCCGCACACGCCCGAGCTCGTCCTGCACCTGGCCGACGAGATCACCCCCATCTGGCGGCTCACCGAGGAGGCGCTGGAGGAGATGGGCCTGCCGCCGCCGTTCTGGGCCTTCGCCTGGGCCGGCGGCCAGGCGCTGGCGCGCTACGTGCTCGACCATCCGCAGGTCGTCGCCGGCAAGCGGGTGATCGACTTCGCCTCCGGCTCCGGCCTCGTCGGGATCGCCGCCCTGAAGGCCGGGGCGGCCTCCGTGCTCTGCGCCGACATCGACGCCTACTGCGGCGCGGCGCTGGCGCTCAACGCCGACGCCAACGGCGTCGCCTGCGACTACACCGACCAGGACCTGCTGGACGCGCCCCCGCCCGCCTGGGCCGGGGTCATCCTGGCCGGAGACATCTGCTACGAGAAGCCGCTGGCCGAGCGCGTCCTGGCCTGGCTGGCCGCGGCCCGCGCGGCCGGCGCCGTCGTCCTGATCGGCGACCCCGGCCGCAGCTACTTCCCCCGCCAGGGGCTCGACAAGCTCGCCGAATACCAGGTCCCCACCACCCGCGAGCTGGAGGACCTGGAGGTCAAGAAGACCGCCGTCTGGGCGATGCCCTAGCCGATCGGATAGGCGCGCACGGCCTTCAGCTTCCAGGCCCCGTCCTCGCGCACCGAGATCGAGACGTTGTTGAACCGGCGCACGAGCTTCCAGGTCCCGTCCGGCTGGCGGGCCTCCACGCGCACCGCCACGTCGCTGAGCGCCAGGTCGGCCCCCAGCATGTCCAGGTTCCGGATGTCGCTCACGTGGCGCATCACGCCTTCCCGGGCGCCGAACGAGCGCGCGTAGTAGGCCTGCACGGCCGCCCGGCCGCGCTGGACCTGGCCGTCCGAGGCCCCCACCAGCATGTCGGCGTCGCGGGCGTAGTGGCCGGCCATGGCGGCCGGGTCCCTGGCGTTCCAGGCGGTGTCGGCCGCGGCGCCGAGCGCGCGCAGGGCGGCCTCGTCGGCGGCGGACGGCGGGGCGGCGTGGGCCGCGGTCGTGAGGGCGCAGGCGGCGAGGCCGGCGGCAAGCAGGGTCTTCAGCATCTTCGGTCGTCTCCGGACGCCGGATCCTCGTCCGGCCGCCGCGCTCCTGGCCGCGACGACGCGTGTTCCGCAACGCCGCCTTCGCCGGATCGCGGACGGTTTCGCGAACGCCAGTCGCGAAACCCCGGAAACCTCAGTCGGCCTCGGCGATCAGGCCGGCCTGCCGCACCGCCAGGCTGAAGGTGCGGCTGACCGGCGCCCGGATCCCGCCCGCCAGGACCAGCACATGCCGGTCGCCCTGCCGCTCCGCCCGCTCCACCGCGCCCTTGGCCACCCACCAGGAGCGGTGCGTCTGCACGCCCGCCTCGCCCAGTTCGCGGACCGCGTCGGAGAACCTGTGGTGGATCAGCGCCTGGCCGGTCTCGGTGTGGACGCGCAGGTAGTGGTCCTCGGCGGTAAGCGCGAGGATCGCGCCGCCCACGCCCGGCGGCAGCGCGCCCCGGAAGCTCGCGACGGTCACCGGCGCCGGCTTCGGCCGCCGGTCCCGCCGCGCCAGAACGAGGGGCAGGTAGAAGCCGACCGCGATCAGCGCCACGCTCCAGTAGGTCTCGAAGAGCGAGCGCGGGGTCAGCACCCCTCCCACCCTGAGCAGCCCCTCGGCCCAGGCCACCTCGAAGGTGGTCGGCAGGGCGCCCAGCAGGCCCGCCGCGATCGCCTGCAGCCAGTCGGGCCGCCCGGCCCAGCCCGGCGCGCGCCGTAGCGCCGCGGCGACCGCTTCGGTCTGCAGCCACATCAGGCCGGTGAGACCGATCCAGTAGGCGTAGCGCTCGGCGGGGCTGAAGTCCGCACCGGTGCCGAACGGCCCCAGCACGGCCAGGCCCGCGCCCACGGCCACCGCGGCCGCGGCCGAGCCCAGCCCGCGCCGCACGGCGCCGTCGGTCAGTCCCCCTCGCATCGCGGGGAGCGTAGCCGCGGGCCCGGTCCGCGCCAATCGGGCCGGCGCCGCTTCCCAAACGCGCGGCCCTGGACTAGAACATTACCGGAACAACGGGAGCCGCGGCGATGCGCGAGGACGGCAAGATCGACTATGTGGAATTCCCCGCCGGAGACCTCGTCCCGCTGAAGCGGTTCTACGGCGAGGCCTTCGGCTGGACCTTCACCGACTACGGCCCGGCCTACGCCGCCATGAACGAGGGCCTCGACGGCGGCTTCAACGCCGACGCCGCCGACCAGGTGAAGGCCCCGCTGGTCATCCTCTACGCCCACGACCTCGAGGCCATGGAGGCGAAGGTCCGCGCCGCCGGCGGCGCGATCACCCGCCCGATCTTCGACTTCCCCGGCGGCCGCCGCTTCCACTTCCGCGACCCCGCCGGCAACGAACTCGCCGTCTGGAGCGAGGGGTAGGAGGCCCTCCTACTTCGCCCGCCTCAGGTGGGTGTCGAGGAAGCGGAGGTACGCCTCCGACGCCGTGACCCGGTTCTCTCGGCGCTGGAAGCCGTGGCCCTCGTCGGGGAAGACGATGTACTCGACGGGCACGCCGTTGGCCTTCACCGCCGCCACCAGCTCGTCGCTCTCCACCTGCAGCACCCGCGGGTCGTTCTTGCCCTGCACCACCAGCAGCGGCTTCCTGATGTTCTTGGCGTGGAACAGCGGCGAGATGGCGCGCAGCCGCTCGGCGTCGGTCTTCGGATCGCCCAGCTCGTCGTAGAGGGCGTCGCGGGCCTCGCCCCACCACGGCGGGATCGATTCCAGGGTCCGCACCCAGTTGGTCACGCCGAAGATGTTGATGCCGACGTCGAAGGCGTCCGGCTCGAAGGCCAGCGCCGCGGCGGTCATGTAGCCGCCGTAGGAGCCGCCCACCACCGCCACCCGGTCGTCGGCGACCCAGTCGAGCGATTTCAGCCAGTGCCCGGCGGCGGTGACGTCCTTCAGGTCCACGTCGCCGTGCTTCTTGTCGTCCAGGTGGTAGAATGTCTTGCCGTAGCCCGACGAGCCGCGGTTGTTGATCGCGTAGACCGCGTAGCCCTTGTTCGCCAGGTTCTGGAGGTCGGCCGAATAGCCCCGCCGGCTCTGGCCGCCCGGCCCGCCGTGCACCCAGACGATGGCGTGGGCGGGCCGGGCCGCGCTGGCGCCCTTCGGCCGGTAGAGGATGCCGGGGATCTCCAGCCCGTCGTAGCTCCTGAACCGCGCGACCGAAGCCTCCACGAGGTCGCTCTCGGTGATCTGCGGGTTCAGCGCCTTGGTCAGCCGCCGCGCCTGGCCGGTGGCCACGTCGGCGACGAAGATGTCCGCCGGGGAGGTGTCGGAGGCGACGGTGAAGGCGAGCTTCGTCTCGTCCCGGCTGAACCGCGCGGAGTTGAGGTCGCCGGCCGGCACCCCGGTCAGCTTCAGGCGCCGGTTCGCGGACAGGTCGTGGAGGTTCAGCACCGTCGAGGCGTCGGCGTTGATGTAGTCGGCGCGGTAGCGGCCGCTGGGCGAGAACTTCAGGTTCGCCACGTCCCACGCCTCGGCCACCAGCGGCGTCTTGGCCCCGCTCGCCAGGTCGTAGCGCCAGGCCTGGGCGAACTCGCCCGGCTCGTCGGTGGAATAGATCAACGCCTGGCCGTCCGGCGTGAACTCGAACACCCCGAACGCCACCGCCCCCTGGTGCGGCGTGATCAGCTTCGGCTCGGGCGTCGGCTGGGAGAGGTCGGCCAGGAAGATGTCACTGTTGGCGCTCGTCCGCTCCTTGACCAGCGCCAGCCACCGCCCGTCGTCCGACAGGTCGGCGACGGAGAGCCCCGAATTGCGGAACACCATCCGCCGTTCGTAGGTCGCCGCTTCATAGGCGTAGAGGTCGAAGGTCTGCGGGTCGCGCTCGTTGGTGGCCACGTAGAAGGCCTGTCCGTCCTTCCGCCAGCCGGCGAACTGCGCCTTCAGCTTGTCGCCCGGCGTCAGGTCGCGCACCTGGCCGTCCGTTCCGCGCACATAGATGTGGTTCAGCTCGTTGCCGCCCTGGTCGGCGCTGAACAGGATCCGGTCGTCGCCCGGGAACCAGGAGATGGCGAAGGTCGCATCCTTGGTGGAGCTGGTCAGCGCCTGCGGCGTCCCGCCGGCCGCCGGCAGCACATAGGCGTTGAACACGCCCGTGGCGTCGCCGGAGATCAGCAGCCGCTGGCCGTCGGCCGAGAAGGCGTGGCCGTCCTGCGGCGGCAGCTGGTAGCGGGTCGTCTCGAAGAAGGCCCGGGTGGGATAGACCTTCGCCGCCTGCCCCTGAGCCTGAGCCACCGCCGCCGGCGCGCCCGCGCCCAGCGCCAGCAACACCGCCGCCGCAATCCCCAGATGCCGCATCACACGCCCTTCCCCGAAAACCAGGGACGGACCTTACGCGGACGATCGACCGTGGCAAGCCGGCCCGCTCACAGCCGCTCGCCGGGCCGTCCGCTCGCCTGCTTCAGCCAGTCGGCGAACTGCGCCTCGTCGATCGCCTCGTCCTCGTGGATGTCGAGGTAGCGTACGTCCGGGTGCTTCGAGCCGCCCGGCGGCAGGGGCGTGAGCTTGGCCCCATTCAGGAACGTCACCTTCACGTAGCGGGTGAAGCAGTGGAAGCTCAGGAACCACCCCGCATCCCCCGGCGCGCCGTAGAACGGCGAGTTCCACTTCACCGCCTTGCGCACCCCGGGCACGGTCCGGGCGACCAGCGCGTCGAGCCTGCGCCCCACGTCCGCCTTCCAGCCCGGCATGGCCGCGATATAGGCCTGCACCGGCCCGTCGCCCTCGCCCTTGGGGATCTGCGGATTGCCGCCGGAGAGCAGGACCGGCCCGTCGCCCGGCGGCCTGGAGGTCGTCTTCGCCATGCGCTCACCCCGCTCGCGTCAGTCCAGGCCCGCCAGCACCTCTTCCAGCGCGCCGAGGAACCTGGGCCAGCCGGCCGTGGCCCCACGATAGGCCAGCTGCTGGTCCGGCCGGAAGCCGGTCTGCTCCATGCGCAGCCGCGTGCCCCCGCCCACGGGCGTCAGGGTCCAGGTGACGACGCTCTCCAGCCCCTTGCCCGCCCAGGTGTAGGCCAGCGTCCGGTTCGGCTCGATCTCCAGCACCTGGCCGTCCACCCCGCCCCATTCGGCGTCCATGTGGAAGGCGGCGCCGACCTCGGCCCTGAAGTCGCTCTTCATCAGCCAGGCCTCGATCAGGTGCGGCTGGGTCAGCGCCCGCCAGACCTTCTCGGGCGGATGGGCGAGCTCGCGCTCGACGACGACGGTGAGGGTCTCGGCCTGGGTCGTGCTCATCGCCTGGCTCCCCTGGCGGCGTTCAGCGCCACGGCGGCGCGCACGAGGGCCTTCAGCGCCGCCTCGTCGATCGGCTCGCCCTCGCGAATGTCGATGGCCCGGCGGGTGTTGCCCTCCAGGCTGGAATTGAACAGGCCGGCAGGGTCCGGCAGCGAGGCCCCCTTGGCGAAGGTCATCTTGACCACGGCCTTGTAGGTCTCGCCGGTGCAGAGGATGCCGCCGTGCGACCAGACCGGCACGCCTCGCCACTTCCATTCCTCGACCACCTCCGGCTCGGCCTCGTGGATCAGGGCCCGGAGCCTCGCCAGGGTCTCGCCTCGCCAGTCGCCGAGCTCGGCGATCCGCGCGTCGATCAGCCGGGACGGCGCCTCGGCCGCGTCGGTTGCGCTCATTGGTCCATCCTCCTCAGCAAGTCCTCGAGGTCGTCGAGGCGCGCTTCCCAGAAGCCGGTCATCTCGCTCGTCCAGTCGGCCAGCGGGGCCAGGGCGCCGGGCCGGGCGCTGTAGTGGGTCTGCCGCCCCGCCTGGCGGTCGGCCACCAGCCCCGCCTGCTTCAGAACACCCAGGTGCTTGGAGACCGCGGGCTGGGACACCCCTGCCTGCGCCGTCAGCGCGCCCACGGTCTGCTCGCCCTCCCGGCACAGCCTCTCGAACAGCGCCCGCCGCGTGGGATCGGCGAGCGTCCGGAACAGCAGGTCGCGGGGATCGGACGCGGCTTGAACTTGCGGCAAGATTCATAACCCTCTGGCTATGTAATGACGTATAACCCTGCGGCTATGGGTCGTCCAGCCCCAGCTTGCCCGCTTGACACTGACCGCCGGTCAGTAACTAATGACTCCCGGTCATTAGGAAGCGCCCGATGCCGAAGCCACAGCGTCGCCGCCTCGCCCCCGAGGCCCGCAAACGCGAGATCGTCGAGGCCGCCGAACGCCTGCTGCAGGCCCACGGCTACCGGGTCCGGGTGGAGGACGTGGTCCGCGAGGCCGGCGTCGCCAAGGGCACCTTCTTCCTCTACTTCCCGAGCTGGGACGACCTCCTGGAGCTGCTCCGCGACCGGCTGGTGGCCGAGTTCGACACCCTGCATCCCCTGCCGACCGAGGTGGACGGTCCGGTCGACTGGCCGGCCGTCATCGACGCCCAGGCCGAAGCCTTCATCGACTTCGCCGCCGCCCGCGCCGGCATCGGCCAGGCCCTGTTCCACTCCGACTTCGCCGAGCGCCGGCCGCTCGCCGACCATGCCGTCGTGCGCCTCGCGGCCATTGTCCGCGCGGGGCAGGAGGCGCGGGCCTTCGGCGCGGTCGATCCCGAGCCCACCGCGCGCCTGCTCTACGCTGCCATCGATGAGGCCGCCCATGCCGTCGCCGCCGGCGCCGACCGCGGCGCCATCGTGGCCGCCCTGCAGACCCTGCTCCGCCGCACCCTCGCGCCCTGACCGGCGCTCATCCGGGAGGATCCCGACATGACCGAGACCCCGAGGACGGACCCCGTCGTGAACGTCCGCTACATGGTCGCCGACGTGGCGGCCGCGGCCGACTGGTACGTCGCGCACTTCCGCTTCGAGCGCCTGCCCAACGTCTCGCCGGCCTTCGCCGCGGTCCAGCGCGGCCCCCTGCGCCTGCTGCTCAGCGGCCGCGGCAGCTCCGCCGGCCGCCCCATGCCGGACGGCGCCCTCCCCGAGCCGGGCGGCTGGAACCGCTTCCAGGTGATCGTGGACGACATCGCCGCCGAGGTGGCCCGCCTCCGCGAGGCGGGCGTCGGCTTCCGCAACGAGATCGTGGTCGGCCCCGGGGGCTCGCAGATCCTCGCGGAGGATCCCTCCGGCAACCTCGTCGAGCTCTTCCAGCCCGCCGCCTGGGGGTAGGGCAGCGATAGCCCTCCTCCTCGATGGAGGAGGGGGCGCGATCTCGGCGAGAATCGGCTTGGCCCTAGTCCCGCAGCGACGCGGGCACCCGGCCGCCGTTCTCCGCCAGCTTGCGCCAGACCGCCTTCTGCAGGGCGATGTTCTGCTCGGCGCTGCCGTGCTCGCCGGCGCTCACGCCGAGTTCCTCCGCCAGCTCCTTGCGGGCCGAGAGGCTGGAATCGAGGTCGAGCAGCTTCAGCAGGTCGACGATCGAGGTGCGCCAGTTGCCGCCGCCGCCCTTCTCCGCCGCCATTCCGGCCAGCACCGCCTCCACGTCCACCGGCTGGGCGGGCTGGGCCGGCGCCGGCGCGGGCTGGGCCGGCGCGGCCGGCTTGGGCGCCGCCGCCTGGGCCTGGGGCGCCGCCTGGGCCTGCGGCTTGGCGGCCGGCTTGCGGTTGAAGATCTTCGACATGATCGAACCGAACAGGCTCATGGCGTTCTCCGTGGTGGCAGGCCCCGCTAACGAACGCCGGCCTCCTCGGTTGCCGCCTGGCGCGCGGGTGTCCCCCTTCCTCCTCCGTCCCGGCAGCGATGGGGGGAAGGGGACCGCAGGCCGGGGCCCGGCGGGCCGAACAGCGGGTGGTAGAGGGGG
>NZ_DAISJG010000037.1:0-29603 GCF_036821595.1 Phenylobacterium sp. | reverse complement strand
CGGGCCGCGAGGAGGCCCGCGCCAACATCCACATCGGCATCGACTGGCTCTCGTCGGTCTCCTTCGGCCACGTCGACCGGATCGGCCGCCGGGTGATCGTGCTCGGCGGCGGCAACACCGCCATGGACTGCTGCCGCACCTCCCGCCGCCTGGGCGGCGAGGACGTGAAGGTCATCGTCCGCTCCGGCTTCGAGGAGATGAAGGCCTCGCCCTGGGAGAAGGAGGACGCGATCCACGAGGACATCCCGATCCTCAACTACCGCGTCCCCAAGGAATTCACCCACGAGGGCGGCCGGCTGACCGGCGTGGTCTTCGAGGTGGTGGAGGCCCGCTACGACGACATGGGCCGCCGCCGGCTGGTCCCCTCGGGCGCGCCCGACGAGCACTACGAATGCGACGACGTCCTGGTCGCCGTGGGCCAGGAGAACGCCTTCCCCTGGATCGAGCGCGACATCGGCCTGGAGTTCGACGAGTGGGGCATGCCGAAGGTGAACCCGATCACCTTCCAGTCCACGGTCCCGCACGTCTTCTTCGGCGGCGACGCGGCCTTCGGGCCGAAGAACATCATCTGGGCCGTCGCCCACGGCCACGACGCGGCCGTCTCCATCCACCGGCGCTGCCAGGGCGAGGACGTCGCCGTCCGCCCGCCGCCGGGCGCCTCCCTCGTCTCCCAGAAGATGGGCATCCACGAGTGGAGCTACGACAACGACGTCGCCAACGACCGCCGCTACCGCGTGCCCATGCGCGACAAGGCCGAGGCGCTCCGGGACGTGCGGCTGGAGGTGGAACTGGGCTTCGACCGCGAGCTCGGCTTCCGCGAGGCCCAGCGCTGCCTGAACTGCGACGTCCAGACGGTGTTCGCCGACCCGCTGTGCATCGAGTGCGACGCCTGCGTCGACATCTGCCCCATGGACTGCATCACCTTCACCGAGGCCGGTGAGGAGGACGAACTGCGCGGCCGGCTGAAGGCCCCGGCGCCGAACCTGACCCAGGATCTCTACGTCTCCGGCTCGCTCCCCACCGGCCGGGTGATGGTGAAGGACGAGGACGTCTGCCTGCACTGCGGGCTCTGCGCCGAGCGCTGCCCGACCGGCGCCTGGGACATGCAGAAGTTCTATCTCGAGATGACCCATGCGGAGGCGGCATGCCCGGGCAGGTGAGTACGGATCCGGAGGAGACGAGCCAGCAGCAGGCCCGGGTGAACGATTTCGTCGTCAAGTTCGCCAATGTGAACGGCTCGGGCTCGGCCAGCGCCAACGGCCTGTTCGCCCGCTCGATCCTGCGCATGGGCGTGCCGGTGGCGGCGCGCAACATCTTCCCGTCTAACATCCAGGGCCTGCCCACCTGGTACGAGGTGCGGATCACCGAGGCCGGCTGGCTCGGCCGCCGGGGCGGCGTCGACCTGATGGTCGCCATGAACCCGCAGACCTGGGACCGGGACCTGGCCGAGATCGAGGCCGGTGGCTACCTGTTCTACGACTCCACCAAGCCCCTGCCGCCCGGCCGGCTGCGCGACGACGTCGGCTTTATCGGCGTCCCGCTGACGGCGATGTGCAATCAGGCCTACCAGCTCCCGCGCGAGCGGCAGCTGTTCAAGAACATCGTCTACGTCGGCGCGCTCGCCGCCCTGCTGGGCATCGACCCGAAGGTGATCGAGGACCTGCTGGCCGAGGACTTCGCCGGCCGCCAGAAGCTGATCGACGCCAACCTCGGCGCCCTGCACATGGGCTACGGCTACGTGCAGAAGAACCTCCAGCCGCTCAGCCTGCAGGTCGCCCGCGCCGACCGGGTCGGCGACCGGATCTACGTGGAAGGCAATTCGGCGGCCGCCCTGGGCGCGGTCTACGGCGGCGCCACGGTCTGCGCCTGGTACCCGATCACGCCCTCCACCTCGCTCGCCGAGGCGTTCAGCGGCTACTGCGAGGACCTGCGCACCGATCCCGAGACCGGCAAGGCTCGCTACGCCATCGTCCAGGCCGAGGACGAGATCGCCTCCATCGGCATCGTCGTCGGCGCCGGCTGGAACGGCTGCCGCGCCTTCACCGCCACCTCGGGGCCGGGGATCTCCCTGATGACCGAGTTCATCGGGCTCTCCTACTTCGCCGAGATCCCGGCGGTGATCTTCGACGTGCAGCGGGGCGGGCCCTCCACCGGCATGCCCACCCGCACCCAGCAGGCGGACCTGATCGCCGCGGCCTACGCCAGCCACGGGGACACCAAGCACGTGATGCTGCTGCCCGCCGATCCGGGCGAGTGCTTCGAGATGGGGGCCCAGGCCTTCGACCTCGCCGACCGGCTGCAGACCACGGTCTTCGTCATGCTCGACCTCGACATCGGCATGAACGAGTGGCTGACCGAGCCCTTCGCCTGGGACGACGCCCGCCCGCTCGACCGCGGCAAGGTGATGACCTTCGAGGACCTGGAGGCGGGCAGGGACTTCGGCCGCTACCTGGACGTCGACGGCGACGGCATCCCCTACCGGACCTATCCGGGCGCCCACCCGACCCGCGGCGCCTACTTCACCCGCGGCACCTCGCGGAATCCCTACGCCCGCTACTCCGAGGAGGGCGCGGTCTACGTCGACAACATGCAGCGGCTGCTGCGGAAGTTCGAGACCGCCAAGGCCCTCGTCCCGCAGCCGGTCCTCACTCCCGCCCGGCGCAAGACGCCGGACGGGGTGATCTACTTCGGCTCCACGACGCCGGCCATGCACGAGGCGCTGGCGGCCCTGGAAGGGCAGGGCAAGCGGCTCGACGCGCTGCGCATCCGCGCCTTTCCGTTCCCGCAGGCGGTGGAGGAGTTCATCGCCGCCCACGAGCGGGTCTTCGTGGTCGAGCAGAACCGCGACGCCCAGCTCCGGACCCTGCTGATCACCGAACTGGGCATCGATCCGGCCAGGCTCGTGCCCGTCCTGAACTACGACGGCGCCCCCATCACCGCCCGCTTCATCGCCGGCGAGATCGGCCAGCTCATGGCCGTGGGCTCAATCACCGAGGCGGCGGAATGACCTACATCACCAAGCCTCAGCTGCATCATCCGCTGCTGGCCAAGAACGGCCTGGGCTACACCCGGCGGGACTACGAGGGCTCGGTCTCGACGCTCTGCGCCGGCTGCGGCCACGACTCGATCTCGGCCTCGATCATCCAGGCGGTCTACGAGCTGGAGATCGAGCCGCACCGGATCGCCAAGCTCTCCGGCATCGGCTGCTCGTCGAAGACCCCGGACTACTTCCTCGGCAACTCCCACGGCTTCAACACCGTCCACGGCCGGATGCCCTCGGTGCTGACCGGCGCCAACCTCGCCAACCGCGACCTCGTCTACCTGGGCGTCTCCGGCGACGGGGACTCAGCCTCGATCGGCCTCGGCCAGTTCGCCCACGCCATCCGGCGCGGCGTGAACATGCTCTACATCGTCGAGAACAACGGCGTGTACGGCCTCACCAAGGGCCAGTTCTCCGCGACCTCCGACAAGGGTTCGAAGTCCAAGCGCGGGGTGGTCAACCACGACGCCGGCATCGACCTCGTCTCCATCGCCCTGCAGCTCGGCGCGACCTACGTCGCCCGCTCGTTCTCGGGCGACAAGGCCCAGCTCGTGCCGCTGATCAAGGCCGGCCTGATGCACAAGGGCGCGGCCTTCATCGACTGCATCTCGCCTTGCGTGCAGTTCAACAACCACCCCGGCTCCACCAAGAGCTTCGACTATGTGCGCGAGCACAACGAGGCGGTGAACCGGCTGGACGTCATCACCCCGCGCGCGCCGATCCACGTGGACTACGGCCCGGGGGAGACCGTGCGCGTGGCCCAGCACGACGGCTCGATCCTGTCGCTGCACAAGCTGGCCGAGCTCTACAACCCCAACAACCGCGCCCAGGCCCTGGGCTATCTTCAGGCCCGGCAGGCGAGGGGCCAGATCGTCACCGGCCTACTCTATGTGGACCCCGCCTCCAGCGACCTGCACGAGAGCCTGGAGACCGTGGAGACGCCCTTGAACCAACTCGACGCCGCCGAGCTCGTGCCCGGCCAGGCGGCGCTGGACCGGATCAACGCCGGGCTGAGGTAGTCCGCCGGCCGCCGCGCAGCCACAGGCCGGCCAGCAGCAGGACCACGGCCGCGGCCGCCAGCGCCGTCCAGGCGGCGACCGGGTTGTCGCCGCGCTCGGCCACGAACACCGCCACGAGGCCCCAGGCGACGGGGAGGGCGTAGATCAGCAGGCGCGTGGTCCGCAGGAAGGCCGCCGCCACCAGGGCCGCGGCGGCGATGCCGGCGAGCGCCGCGGGCAGGGCCTGGCCCGCGCCGATCATCCCTTCCTTGGTCATCACCGTCAGCAGGTTGATCGCCGAGGCCACCGTCAGCCAGCCGGCGAGCGCCGCGAACGGCCAGACCACGAACCAGCGATCCCAGCGTGAGGACGCCGCGCCCCGCTGGGCGAGCACCGTGGCGCTCATCGCCGCCAGCAGGGCCGCGACGATCGTCAACACCGTGGCCCAGCCGCGGTCGGCGGCGCTCAGCCAGATCCAGGTCCCGATCAGGCCCATGGCGATGATCGCCGGCGACAGCGCCAGGCTCACCGCCTTCGACGCGCCGCGTCCCGGCAGCGACTGGTAGAGGGCGAAGGCCGCCAGACCCGCGTAGATCGGGCCCCAGATCGAGAAGGCGTAGCCGGCGGCCCGCAGGGTGGTGTCGCCGCCGGCCGAGAACTCCGCGGGCGACAGCCCGAGGTCCTGCTGCGCCTGCAGCACCGGCGAGCCGATGGCCGCGGCGGCCACGGCGATCACGCCCACCTTCAGCCATAGGGCGGCGAGCGCGCCGTGCGGGTCCTTCATCGGGTGGTCTCGGGCTCGCTCTGCGCGGCCTTCGCCCCGCTCATCTGCGGCACGTAGAGGCCGGTGGCGAACTTGGCGAGCCAGCCCTCGGGACGCAGGCGCGGGCCGTATTCGGCGCAGGGATCGGGCTTCGGCGGGCCGGGGGGCTTCACGTCGGGCGCGGTCATGGTCGCGGCGGCGGAGTCGGCGAACGGCTCCACGAACTGCAGGGCGTCGCCGATCCGGCTGAGCGAGGGATTGTCGGTGCCGATGGCCGTGGCGCTGCGGTTCCAGGTGAGCGCCGCGATCTGGCGGTCCTCGGGCGACAGCATCTCGGCCTCGGCCGACAGGCCGCCCAGGCCGCCTGGCCGCACGCCGAGCGGGCCGGGGATGAAGACCGACGCCGCCGCCGAGGCCGCCGAGCTGACCCGGCCGGTCGGCGCGACGCGGGTGACCGCGGCGCGCACCTTGGCGTCGGCGCCGTCCTGGACGATCTCGTAGCGCTCGGAGACCTCGAAGCAAAGCTGGGCGTCGACCTCCCGGAGCAGCAGCTTGCGCTCGTCCTCGCTGAGCCAGGCGCCGTCCGGCCCCAGGCGCAGCTCGGCCGGGAGCAGGGCGACCTTTCGCACGCCGGCGAGGGCCTCGCCGTCCTTGCGCTCCGCCACGCCGGTCCGGACGGCACCGTCCTTCGAGGTCAGGCCCTCGTAGCTCGTCAGGAAGCCTGAGCGGGGGGCATGGGATGCGCAGGCGGTGAGCGCCAGCGCCAGCGGCAGCGCAAACAGGGACTTCATGGGTCGGATACGGCTCTGCATGCCGGAAGGATGCATCACCTCGGCGACATTTCCTTGCGGGAAGTCAGGCCGCCGCCAGTTCGCCGATGACGAAGGCGTCTTCCTGATCACGGACCAGCCCCTCGAGCACCTCCGGCAGGTCCTTCGGGTCGACGATCAG
The DNA here is from genome assembly GCF_036821595.1 of Phenylobacterium sp. Lineage (GTDB taxonomy): Bacteria > Pseudomonadota > Alphaproteobacteria > Caulobacterales > Caulobacteraceae > Phenylobacterium. Next base: position 23,851 of record NZ_DAISJG010000037.1, on the reverse strand, counting down.
CATCAGGCCCACGCCGCAGTTGAAGGTCCGCCGCATCTCCTGGTCGGCGACGCCGCCCACCTCCTGCAGCCACTGGAACACCGGCGGCAGGGTCCAGGCGTCCCAGTCGATGCGCGGGAAGAGGCCCGGCCGGATCGCCCGCGGCGGGTTCTCGATCAGGCCGCCGCCGGTGATGTGCGCGAGCCCGGAGACCCGGCCCGCCTTCAGGTGCGGCAGCACCGTCCTGATATAGATGCGCGTGGGCGCGAGCAGGGCCTCGGCCAGGGTCAGGCCGGACTCGAACGGCGCCGAGGCGTCCCAGGCCAGCCCCGAGCGCTCGACGATGCGCCGCACCAGGGAATAGCCGTTGGAGTGCGGGCCCGAGGAGCCCAGGCCGATCAGGACGTCGCCCGGCTTCTGGTCGTCGAACCGCGGCAGCACGCGGGCCCGGTCCACCGCGCCCACGCAGAAGCCCGCCATGTCGTAGTCGCCGGCCGCGTACATGCCCGGCATCTCGGCCGTCTCGCCGCCCACCAGGGCGCAGCCTGCCTGACGGCAGCCCTCGGCGATGCCCGCCACCACCGTGGCCGCGGCCTCCACGTCCAGCTTGCCCGTGGCGAAATAGTCCAGGAACATCAGGGGCTCGGCGCCCTGGGCCAGCAGGTCGTTGACGCACATGGCCACCAGGTCGATGCCGACCGTTCCGTGGATGCCGGTCTCGATGGCCACCTTCAGCTTGGTGCCGACCCCGTCGGTCGTGGTGACCAGCAGGGGATCAACGTAGCCCGCCGCCTTCAGGTCGAAGAGCGCGCCGAACCCGCCCAGCGAGGCCTCGGCCCCGGGCCGCCGCGTGGACTTGGCCAGCGGCTTGATGCGCTCCACCAGATCGTTCCCGGCGTCGATGTCGACGCCGGCTTGCGCATAGGTGAGACCGTTCGGCCGCTCAGACATTGCGGAAAGCCCTTGAGAAACTTGCGCCAGCCGGTATCGCGGGCTTGCAGACTCGGCCGCGCGCGGGGCTATAGCTAATCGATGACGCCGATTACGACCACCGCCGAACTGGCGGTGTTTTGCGACAAGCTCAAGGGCCAGCCTTTCGTCGCCGTGGACACCGAGTTCATGCGCGAGACGACCTACTGGCCGAAGCTCTGCCTGATCCAGGCTGCTGCGCCCAACGCGCACGCGGTCATCGATCCCTTGTCCGAGGACATGGACCTCGAGCCCTTCCTCGAGGTGCTGCGCGACGAGACCATCCTGAAGGTCTTCCACGCCGCCCGTCAGGACGTGGAGATCTTCAACAACCTGAAGGCCATGCCCAGGCCGCTGTTCGACACCCAGGTGGCGGGCATGGCGGCGGGCTTCGGCGAGCAGATCGCCTACGACGCCCTGGTCCGCCAGATGCTGAAGATCGAGCTCGACAAGAGTTCGAGGTTCACCGACTGGGCCCGCCGGCCGCTGTCCGACAGCCAGCTCACCTATGCGCTGGCCGACGTGACCCACCTGGCCGAGCTCTATCCCATGCTGCGCCAGCGGCTGGAGAAGGAGGGGCGCCTGGGCTGGGTGACCGACGAGATGGCCGGCCTCACCGACCCGGCCAACTACGACGTGGAGCCGGAGAACGCCTGGAAGCGCCTGCGGCCGCGCCGGCACACCGCCAAGTACCTCGCCGTCTACCGCGCCGTCGCCGCCTGGCGCGAGCGCACCGCGCAGCTGCGCGACCAGCCGCGCGGCCGCATCCTCAAGGACGACGCGATCGACGAGATCGCCACCCAGGCCCCCACCGACGCCGACGCCCTCGACCGGCTGCGCTCGGTGCCCAAGGGCTTCTCCGGCTCGCGCTTCGGGCCGGACCTGCTGGCCGCCGTCCGCGAGGCCCTGCGCGACCCGGAGGCCTACGCCCCGGTGATCGAGCGCGCCCGCACCGCCCCGTCGCCGGCCGCCGGCGCCGTGGTCGAGCTCCTCAAGGTGCTCCTGAAGGCCCGGGCCGAGGAGGCGGGCGTGGCGTCCAAGCTGATCGCCACGGTCTCCGACCTGGAGCTGATCGCCAACGACGACGAGGCGGCCACCCCGGCCCTCAAGGGCTGGCGGCGCGAGGCGTTCGGCGAGGACGCGCTGAAGCTCAAGCGCGGCGAGCTCGCCCTGGTGCTCGACGGCACCCGGGTGCGGGTGGTCGAGGTGCGCCGGAGCCCCAAGGCCGCCTCGGCGGGCTGATCCGCAAGCTTCCTGAGGATAAGCCAAGAGCCTGATATCGCGCGGAAATTCCGCCTCTCCACAGGCTTGTCCACCGCTTGTCCCCCGGCCGAACGCCGGTTTCCCACATCGGGCGAACGCCGCTCGCTTGCGCCCGGCCGGTCCTTGCGCGAACCTCCACTTGCCGAGAGGGACTGCAGCGCGGCGGACCGGGAGACCGGACCGGAAGCGGGCAGGAGGTTCCTGGAACTGGAGGGGTGCGGGGCGACCTGGATCTCTCCGATCTTGGGGACACCGGAGGTGGATCGAAGCCGGAGCGGGGGGCGACCCTCGGGATGGCCCAGAGCTTCCTCCGACCTTGAAGGCCTGGATCCCCCAACGGATCTGGTTCAGAGGGCGGTGTTCGGGGTCTCCCCGGGCGCCGCCCTCTTGCTATGCGCCCCCCTCAGCCGAAGACCGTGCCGTCGTTGTTGTAGAAGGTGTGGCTGGTGAGCCGGCCCGTGGCGTCGTAGCCGTCGACCACATAGCCCCAGGGCTGGGTGTCGGCGAGGTCGAAGGTCGCCTCGTAGCGAGAGCCGTCGTCGTAGACCACCGCCCGGTAGCCCAGCCGTCCCGCCGCGTCGTAGTCGTCGACGATCCGCGACCAGACCTCGTCGCCGTCCACGTCGAAGGTCCACAGCACGTGCGTGCCGTCGTCGTCGAAGGTGGCGTAGATCTCCAGCCGGTGCTGGGCGTCGAAGTCGGCGACGATGGAGTCCCAGGTCTGCGAGCTGTCGTGGTCGAACCACTTGGCCGACTGCCGGCCGTTGGCCCAGTCCACCACATAGGTGAGCAGCGGCGCGCTCGTGGCCGTGCCCAGGCCATAGTCCGCCGAGGCCTGGATGAAGGGCTGCTGGCCGAAGCCGTACGTCACGTCGCTGTGCGAATAGCTGGGCACGGCCCGGCCGAGGTCCACCGGATTGACGTAGCGCACCAGCGCCGGCTCGAAGCCCGGCGCGAAGTTCGCGGCCGAGAGGTTGCCGATCCCCGTCAGCACGCCCACCGTCACCGGGTCGGCCGGGCCCTGGTCGCCGTCGGCGTCCCAGGTCAGCACGCCGTTCGCCCGCCAGAAGGTGAGGATGCCGCTGCCCGAGGCTACGACGGCGCCGTTGACGTCCACCAGGGAGAGGGTGTCGCGGGCGGGATCGAAGTCCACGACCTGGTCCACCGAGCCGTCGAGCGCCAGCGCGAAGCGGTCGGCGCCGTCGCCCCCGAACAGCCGGTCCGATCCCAGCCCGCCCTGCAGGGTGTCGTTCCCGGCCAGGCCGTAGAGGTCGTCCGGGCCCGCGGTCCCGACCAGGGCGTCGCCGGCCGCCGCGCCGCTCGTCACCGTCACCGCGGCCGAGGAGACCGGCGGGTCGGCGAGGCCGTGGGTGCGCACGTCGCGCATCAGCACGCCGTCGTCGGCGTAGGTGATCGCCACCCGGTTGCTGTAGCCGAGGTCGACGACCGCGGCCGGCCGGGAGTCGAACGTCCGCTGGCCCTCCTGCTGGCCGACGCTGTCGAACAGCTCGAGATAGGTCGCCGAGGCGGTGCCGTAGACGAGGGCCACGCCGTTGCTCGCGGTGGCGGTGATCTCCGGGGCGCCCGTCCAGGGGTAAGGCTGGCCGCCGTGCGAGGTGCCGCGGCTGATCGATCCCGAGAGGGACCCGGCGGCGTCGTAGAGCCGCACCTCGGTGGTGTTCGAGCCCCCCGGCGCGTTCAGCACCGTGTCGTCGTAGGCCACGGCGAAGCCGCCGCCTGACAGGGCGATCAGCTTGGCGTTGCCGAAGCTCTCGCCGCGGGGCGGGCTGGTCGTGCCGTCGCTGTTGGTGGCGGTGTCGACGACGATCACCCGGTAGACGGCGCCGGCGGCGTCGGTGATCTCCGCCTGCAGCTGGTACGTCCCGTTGCGGGGCGCCTCGGTGGTGGAAAGGGTGACCCTGGCGCCGTTCGCGAGGGTGAGGCTGGACAGGACGGGCACGCGACGCTCCTCAACGCAGACTTGTGGTTCCGGGGCAGCTTACATCCACCCCTTGCACGACGCGAACCGACTAGGAGAGCTCCAGCTTGCGCTTCAAGGCCTGTGCGACGGTCTGCGCCCTTTTTGCGACCTGTTCGCCCAGCAGCATGTCCTCCCAGCCGGGCGCGGCGGTGAGCACCAGCCGGTCGCCCTTCAGCGCCAGCGCCGACTTCTCCAGCAGGCGCGGGTTGCGGCCGGAGAGGTCGCAGCCCAGGCGGATGGCCGAGCCCAGGGCCCGGGCGCGCTGCCGCCGCTCGCCGGTCAGGATGCGGCTCACCGTCCCGGCCTGCGGCGGGGTGGTCGAGGAGGAGTGCCGGGAGAAGGCCGTGCAGGCCAGGAAGGCCCGCTCGGGATGGCTCATGCCGGCGATCGGCGCGCGCAGCACCTGCTCGAAGGCGATGTCGGCCCGGTGGTCCGGGTGCAGCCGCGCCCCCAGGTCGGCCAGCCGGCAGGCGGCCGCCAGCAGCACCGGGTCGCGTTCGTCGAAGGCCGGCTTCAGGGTCTGGAACGCCGGCGTCAGCCAGGCCTCCAGCGCCCCGCCCAGCTCCGGCGACAGGCCGCGCACCGCGGTCAGCGCCTCGCAGCCGGCGATCAGCGGGTCCTGGCGGCGCACCTCGGGGGCCATGGATTCCAGCAGCATGCCCTCGCGCACGCCGTAGGCCGAGATCACCACCCGCTCCACGCCAAGCCGCTCGATCAGCGCCTCCAGCACCAGGGCCGAGTAGGGCAGGGTGTCGAAGCGCTTCTTCGAGACGCCCTCGATCCGCTCCAGCGACGACTTGGACTGCCGCTCCACGAAGCGGACGAGCTGCACGGCGTCGGCGCGGCTCATCTCGTACTGGTGGGCCACGTGCAGGGGATAGTCGGCGAGCTGCATGTGCAGCAGGGCGAGGTTCCGCCACGCGCCGCCCACGGCGTGGAACTCGCGCGCCTTGAACCGGTGGGTCATGGGGGCCAGCGCCGTGTCGACCAGCCGCCAGGTGCGGTCGATGTCCAGCGCCCGCGGGGCGCCCAGGGCGAAGGGGCCCAGCGGCAGGGTCGCCCCGTCCGCCGACCCGCCGACGCCGTTCAGCCGGATCAGCTCCAGGCTGGAGCCGCCGAGGTCGCCGACCACGCCCTGCGCGCTCGGGTCGCCGGCCAGGACGCCCAGCGCCGCGTAGCGCGCCTCCTCCTCGCCGGAGAGCACGCGCACGTCGAAGCCGGTCTCGGCCTTGACCCGGCGCAGGAAGGCCGGGCCGTCGGCGGCCTCGCGCACGGCCGCGGTGGCCGCCGCGGTGATGTCGCCCGGCGGCCAGCCGTCCAGCAGGGTGCGGAAGCGCCGCAGCGCGGTCATCGCCGTCTCGACGCCGGGCTGCGACAGGCGGCCGGTGGCGGGCAGGTCGCGGCCGAGGCCGGCCAGCGCCTTCTCGTTGAAGACGGTCCACAGCGCGCGCCCGTCGATCCGGTAGATCACCAGTCGGACGGAGTTGGAGCCTACGTCGATGACGGCGGCCTGGCGCGGCTCGGGTCGGCTATCCGCGCGAGGCCACATGATCGATCGCGCGCGGCATGTCCTTCACCTTCTGGCCTCGGCCCGAGAGGCTGGGATTGGTCATGAAATACTCGTGCGCGGAGAAGGCGCTCGGATGGTCCCAGGAGAGGTCCCGCGTATAGCGGCCCTCGGTGTCCAGGGTCCAGCTCTGGGCTTCGTCCTTCAGGTTGGCCAGCATGATCTGCTGCAGAACCTGCTGGTGCACCGTCGGATTCTCGATCGGGGTCAGGCATTCCACCCGGCGGTCCAGGTTTCGCGGCATCCAGTCGGCCGAGGAGATGAACACCCTGGCCTCGGAGGACGGCATGGGCGCGCCGTTGGCGAAGGCCACGATCCGGCTGTGCTCGAGGAAGCGGCCGACGATCGACTTCACCCGGATGTTGTCGGACAGGCCCGGCACGCCCGGACGCAGGCAGCAGATGCCGCGCACCACCAGGTCGATCGGCACGCCGGCCTGGCTGGCGGCGTAGAGGGCGTCGATCACCTGCGGATCGACCAGGGCGTTCAGCTTGGCCCAGATCCCCGACGGCCGGCCGGCGCGGGCGTTGTCCGCCTCGCCCTGGATCAGGTTCAGCAGGTCGCGCTTCATGGTCACCGGCGAGAAGGAGAGCTTCTCCAGCCGTTCCGGCAGCGCGTAGCCGGTGACGTAGTTGAACAGCCGCGCGGAATCGCGCGCCAGCGCCGCGTCGGTCGTGAACAGCGACAGGTCGGTGTAGATGCGCGCCGTGACCGGGTGGTAGTTGCCGGTGCCGAAGTGGCAGTAGGTGCGCAGCGCGTCGCCTTCCTTGCGCACCACCATCGAGAGCTTGGCGTGGGTCTTGTACTCCACGAAGCCGAACACGACGTGGACGCCCGCCCGCTCCAGGTCGCGGGCCCACTTCAGGTTCGCCGCCTCGTCGAAGCGGGCCTTGATCTCCACCAGGGCGGTGACGTTCTTGCCGTTCTCGGCCGCCTCGATCAGCGCCGCCACGATCGGGCTGTCGGTGGAGGTGCGGTAGAGCGTCTGCTTGATCGCCAGCACGTGCGGGTCGCGGGCCGCCTGGCGCAGGAACTGCACCACCACGTCGAAGCTCTCGAACGGATGGTGGACCAGGATGTCCTTCTCGCGGATCGCCGCGAAGCAGTCGCCGCCGTGGTCGCGGATGCGTTCGGGAAAGCGCGGCTCGAAGGGCTTGAACTTCAGGTCCGGCCGGTCGCGGGGGATCAGCTGCGAGAGCTCGTCCAGCCCCAGCAGGCCGTCGACCAGGATGATGTCGTCGGGCAGCGCGTGCAGGGCCTCGCAGATGAAGCCGCGCAGCTCGTCGGGCATCGAGGCCTCGACCTCCACGCGCACGACCGAGCCCATCCGCCGCTGCTTGAGCAGGGCCTCGAACTCGCGGACCAGGTCCTCGGCCTCCTCCTCGATCTCGACGTCGGAATCGCGGATCAGCCGGAAGACGCCCAGGCCCTGGGCCTCGCAGCCGGGGAACAGGTGGTCGAGGAACAGGGCGACCATGCTCTCCAGCGAGATCACCCGCCGCTCGCGCCGGCCGCGGCCGCGCGGTCGGGGCAGCTCCCAGAACCGCGCCACCTGCGCCGGGATCGGCACCAGGGCGTAGAAGGTCTTGCCGTCGACCGTCCGCTTCAGCTTCAGGACCAGGGAGAAGGCCAGGTTCGGGATGAACGGGAAGGGGTGCGCCGGGTCGATCGCCATCGGCGTCAGCACCGGGAACAGCTGGCTGAGGAAGGCCTCCTCCAGCGCCGCCTTCTCGTCCGCCGTCACGTCGGCCATCAGGGCGACCGTCAGCCCCTCTTCGGCCAGCTCGCCGCGGAGCTCGGCCCAGCGGGTCTGCTGGTCGGCCATCAGGTCGGCCGCCTCGGCGTTGATGCGCTCCAGCTGCTCGGCCGGCGTCAGGCCGTCCTGGCTGACCACCCGCACGCCCTCGCGGACCTGCGCCTTCAGCCCGGCCACCCGGACCATGTAGAACTCATCGAGGTTGTTGGCGCTGATCGCCAGGAAGCGGAGCTGCTCCAGCAGCGGATGGCGGGGGTTCTGGCTCTCGGCAAGCACCCGGCGGTTGAAGGCCAGCCAGGAGAGCTCGCGGTTGAAGAACCGCGTCGGCGAGCCCGCCAGGTCCTCGTTCCACCCGAGCGGTGCGCGCGGAGCCTCGTTCGCGGCGTGCGAGGCGATGGGCGCGGCATAGCTCATGAGGCGGCGGCTCCGGACCTTCCGAGGCGGCCTCCGGTTCTGGACCCGCCTTGTGACGGGAGCAAGACTTCACTCGAAAAGGTCAAGATTTTGGTTATCGCCCTCCAGGATCTCGCGCGCCAGCACCCTGGAAATCGGCCGCGCTTCACCGTCGACGCCCTCGTCCAGCCTGCGCACGATCTCCCGCGCGCCGGGGATCGACCGTTCCATGCGGCGCAGCAGGTAGGCGTAGACCTCGCGGGGCGGGCGAATGCTCCTCTCGCGGAAGAACTTCTCCAGCACGCCCTCCAGGACCTGGTCGTCCGGCGGCTCGATCTCGGCCACGAACAGGGCGTTCAGCCGCGAGCGCAGGTCGGGCAGGGCGGCGGCCCAGGCGGTGGGCGTGGTGCGGGCCGTGAGCAGCAGGCCGCCGCCCTCCCGCGCCGCCAGGTTGATCAGGTGGAACAGGGCCTCGTCCGGCGTCCCGCGGTCGACGTCCTCCAGCAGCACCGGGCGGCCGGCGGCGGCCTCCACGTCGGGCGCCTCGCGGTCCAGGATCACCGCCCCGGCCTGCTCGGCCCAGATGTGCGCCAGGTGCGACTTGCCGACGCCCTCGGGGCCCACCAGCACCAGGCAGCCGCCGTGCCACGCCGGCCACGCCTCCACCGCCGCCCAGGCCTGGGCGTTGGAGGGCCCCCGCACGAAGGCGTCGCGGGCGTAGGAGGTGGGGCGGCCTAGGCCCAGCCGGAGCTGTCGCGCCATTCGCCGGTTCCAGATGCGGAGGTCACCGCCGGGTTCTAGCGGGCCGCCGCGGCGGTCGCCAGCGCGGCCGCCGATCCATCCCCGTGTCGCACAGGCCTGCCGGCCGGCCGGGCCTACTCGGCCGCGGCGGGGGTGTCGCGGGCCGACAGCAGGCTCCAGCCTTCCGGCCGCAGCAGCTCGATGGGCGAGAAGCGGACCTTGTAGTCCATCTTCTCCGAGCCCCGGACCCAGTAGCCCAGGTAGACGTAGGGCAGGCTGGTCAGGCAGGCCTGGATCACGTGGTCGAGGATCACGAACGACCCCAGGCTGCGGCGGGTCGCCGTCGGGTCGTAGAAGCTGTAGACCAGCGACAGCCCGTCGCTCATCAGGTCCACCAGGGCGCAGGCGACCAGGTCGCCGGGGCCGCCGTCCTTCGGTCGGGTGCGGTACTCGATGATGTGGGTCCGGACCGCGGTGTCCTCGACCATCGCCACATAGTCGGGCCAGGTCATCTCGGCCATGCCGCCGTCGGCATGGCGGGCGGTCAGGTAGCGCCGGAGCAGGTCGAACTGCTCCATGGTCGCCTCGGCCTCCACCAGGTGGCGCTCCAGGTCCTCGTTGCGCGCCAGCACCTTCCGCTCGGAACGCGAGAAGACGTAGTCGGCGGCGGGGATCCGCGCCGAGACGCAGGCCGCGCAGGACTCGCAGGCCGGGCGGTAGGCGATGTTCTGCGACCGGCGGAAGCCCACCTGGGTCAGGCTGTCGTTGACCGAGGCGCCGTCGGACAGCGGCAGGTGGGCGAACACCTTCCGCTCGAACCGTTCGGGAAGGTAGGGGCAGGGTGACGGCGCGGTCAGGAAGAACCTGAGCTGTCGGGTCGGAAAGTGCTGCGTCACGGACCTGCGGTCGCCTTTAACTCTGCGCCTGAAGCTGATTAGGCGTCATGGCGGGCCCTTGCGCAAGGCGCTTGCGCTAAAGCCCCCGGTCGGGCGGCAGAACCGGCGCCTCACGCAACAACACGATCGCGATGCGGCGGTTGCCGGGCAGGGTCGGATCGTCCGGGTAGAGCGGTTCGGAGGTGGCCCGGCCGGCCACCTGGTAGATCCGGTCGGTGTCTACCCCGGCGCTCTGCAGGACCCGGCGCGAGGAGTCCGCGCGGGCCGCCGACAGGGCCCAGTCGCTCTCCGGCCGGTTGCCGTTCGTGTTGGCCGAGGTGTGGCCGTAGATGTTGATGCGGTTGGGCAGCTGGTTGATCACCTTCGACACCGCCCGCAGCAGCAGCTTGGCCCGGTCGTTGGGCTGCGACGAGCCCTGGTTGAACATCGAGCGGCCTTCCTGGTCCACGAGCTGGATGCGCAGCCCCTCGGGCGTCTGGTCGATGATGATGTTCTTAGACAGCTCGGTGAGCTCGGGCATGTCCTGCAGCGCCTGGCGCAGGGACTGGGCGGCCGACTGGAAGGCGGCCTCCTCGCGCCGCTGCAGCGCCTCGCGCATGGCGTCGGTGGTGAGTTCGTCCGCCGAGGCGGGCGAGCCGTCGTCGGTGGTCTTGCCGTTGTCGGGGTTGGGGCTCTCCGGCGACAGGGCCTCGATGATCGGCATCGAGCCCTCGCTCTTGGCGCCGTCGTCGCCCAGCGCCGTGCCGCCGAGGATGCCGCCGGAGCCCGACGTGGTCTCCGAGACGCTGGCCGGGGCGAAATAGTCGGCGATGCCGCGCTTCTGCTCGGGCGAGGTGGTGTTGATCAGCCACATCAGCAGGAAGAAGGCCATCATCGCGGTCACGAAGTCGGCGTAGGCCACCTTCCAGGCGCCGCCGTGGTGGCCGTGGCCGCCGCCCTTCTTGACCTTCTTGATGACGATCGGCTGGTCGCCCACCGACATGGCTCACCCCGGATTGGCCTGCTACGAGGGCGCAAGGTGCGGCCGGGCTCGTTAAGATGCCGTTGAGCTTAAGCGTGAGGAGCGTGTCGGGGATGAAGGTGGCGTTCGCGGGCCTGGGGGTGATGGGCTTCCCCATGGCGGGACATCTGGCGAAGGCCGGGCACGAGGTCGCGGTCTACAACCGCTCGCCGGAGAAGGCGCGGCGATGGGCGGAGACCTTCGGCGGCAAGGCGGCGGCGAGCGCCGCGGAGGCCGCGAAGGGCGCCGAGGTCCTGGCGCTCTGCGTCGGCAATGACGACGACGTCCGCCAGGTGGTCGCCCAGGCCCTGCCGGCCATGGCCCCGGGCGGGGTGATCGTCGACCACACCACCACCTCGGCCCAGGTCGCCCGCGAGATGGCCGACCTCGCGAGGCAGTCCGGCCGCGCCTTCGTGGACGCCCCGGTCTCCGGCGGCCAGGCCGGCGCCGAGGCCGGCCAGCTGACCATCATGTGCGGCGGCGACCCCGAGGCCTTCGCCAAGGTGGAGCCGGTGATCGCCGCCTACGCCAAGGCCACGAAGCTGATGGGCCCGCCCGGCTCGGGCCAGCTCACCAAGATGGTCAACCAGATCTGCTTCACGAACGTCGTCCAGGGCCTGGCCGAGGGCCTGCATTTCGCGCGGCGCGCCGGCCTCGACCCGCAGGCGGTCTACGACGCCATCTCCAAGGGCGCGGCCCAGTCCTGGCAGATGGACAACCGCTGGAAGACCATGAGCGAGGGGAAGTTCGACTTCGGCTTCGCCGTCGACTGGGTGCTCAAGGACCTCGGCCTCGTGCTGGACGAAGCCCGCCGCAACGGCGCGACCCTCACCCAGACCGAGATGCTGGAGGGGTTCTACCGCGAGGTGCAGGCCATGGGCGGCGGACGCTGGGACACCTCCAGCCTGATCGCCCGCCTGGAGACGCCGCGGTGAGCGCCACGCTGCGCACGGAGAGGCTGACGCTCACCCCGCCGGCCGCCGCCGACGCCGCCTTCGTGCTGGAGCTGCTCAACGATCCGGGCTGGATCGCCAACATCGGCGACCGCGGGGTCCGCGACCTGGACGCCGCCCGTGGCTACATCGCCGAGCGGTTCTCGAAGAGCCCGTGGTTCGTGGTCCGCGACCCGGACGGCGAGCCCGTCGGCATGTGCGGCATCGTCGTCGGCCGCGAGGGCCTCGACAGCCCCGATATCGGCTACGCCTTCCTGGCCCGCCATGCCGGCCGCGGCTACGCCACCGAGGCGGCGCGCGTGGTGCTCGCCCACGCCCGCGAGGCGCTGGGGTTGGAGAAGGTCGCGGCGATCACCTCGCCCGGCAACACCGCCTCCCAGCGGGTGCTGGAGAAGATCGGCCTGCGCTTCGTGCAGATGATCGACCTGCCGGGCCAGCCGGAGCCGAGCGCCTACTTCACGACCTGAGGGGGAACCACATGGCGGCGATCACGACCCGGACGGTGGAGGCCAACGGCTTCCGCTTCGCCGTCGACGAGGCCGGGGAGGGCGACCGGCTGGCGCTCTGCCTGCACGGCTTCCCGGAGAGCCGGTTCTCCTGGCGCCACCAGCTCCCGCTCCTGGCCGAGCTCGGCTACCGCGCCTGGGCGCCGGACCTGCGCGGCTACGGCGACACCGAACCCCGGCCGCAGGACGTCGCCAGCTACCACATCGACCGGCTGCAGGAGGACGTCGCCGCCCTGATCGACGCCAGCGGGGCGAAGGAGGTCACCCTCGTCGCCCACGACTGGGGCGCGATCGTCGCCTGGACCTTCGCCGCCGACCGGGTCCGGCCCCTGGCCCGGCTGGTGATCATGAACGTGCCGCACCCGGCGGTGTTCGCCCGGGTGCTGCGCGACTCCGCCGCGCAGCGCCGCCGGTCCTGGTACGTGGCCTTCTTCCAGATCCCCTGGCTCCCGGAGTGGATGCTCACCGCCCGGAAGGCCCGCGCCGTCCGCCGGGCCTTCCACGGCATGGCCATCGACAAGGGCCGCTTCCCCGACAAGGTCCTCGACCACTATGCGGCGAACGCGCTGAAGCCCGGCGCCATGCGCGCCATGATCAACTGGTATCGCGCCGCCGTCCGCTACCGCATCCAGGACCGCACCTGGCCGGCCATCGAGATCCCCACCCTGATCGTCTGGGGCGAAGAGGACTCGGCCCTCGGCCTCGAAACCCTCGAGGGCACCGAGGGCTTCGTCCGCCACCTCACCATCCGCCGCCTGCCGAACGTCTCCCACTGGGTCCAGCAGGAGGCCCCGGACGAGGTCAACGCCATCCTGGCGGAGTGGCTGACGCCGGCCCCCGGCTAGACTCTCCAGCCGATCCGCCGTTGAGTCCCTGGCCGGGAGGACAGGACGATGGCCATGAGCACGACGACGGTCGGCACCGCCCGGCCGGACTGGAAGCGCGCGCGGGCGGCGGCCCGGATCCTGCGCGAAGATCCGGACCGCACGGAGAAGGCGTTCGAGGTCATCCAGGCGCTCGATCCGGATCGCAACGACAGGGGCTTTGCCCGGGTCGTCGCGCGGCCGGAGGGCCGGGCGCTGTACGCCCGCCGTCCCGACCTGATGGCCGCCCTGCAGGACCGGAGCGCTCTGGAAGGGCTGCCGGAAGGCAGCTTCGGCCGGGCCTTCCTGGCGCACATCGACCGCTTCCGGCTCTCGCCCACCAAGCTCGTGGAGCTAGGCCGCCAGGCGCGCGGCGGCCAGCCTCCTGGTGACGGCCCGGCGTGGTTCGCCGAGCGGCACATCCTGATCCACGACCTGCGCCACGTGCTTACCGGCTACGCCGCCGACCCGCGCGGCGAGACCCTGCTGCTCTGGTTCAGTCATGGCCACGACGGTGGGCGCTCCAACCGGCTGCTGATGGTCTCCTCTCTGTTCGGGCGGCTGCGCGGGGAGGGACCGCTCTTCGTCCTGGCCTGCCTGCGCGCCTGGCTGCGCGGGCGCTTCGCCCGCCGCCTGGAGGTCCAGCCTTTTGAGGACCTGCTGCCCCTGCCGCTCGCCGAGGTCCGCCGCCGCCTGAGGATCGCCCCCTAGGGCGCAAGCCGGGGCAGGATCTCCCGCTCCAGCAGCGGCGCCAGCGGGACTGCCGGTGCGGCAACGTCGATCCAGTGCAGCTCCGCGATCTCCGCGCCCGCGGCGACCTCGCCCGCCACCGTCACCGCATAGGGATGCGAGCGCACGATCGCGCTTGGCTCGTTGGCGGCGGGGGCCTCGAACATCCCGAGCGGCTCGGCCGAGATCAGCCGCACGCCCAGTTCCTCGGCGAGCTCCCGCGCCAGCGCTGTCCGGTCGTCCTCGCCGGGCTCGCGCTTGCCGCCCGGCAGCATGAAGCGCTCCGTGCCCCGCTTGCGGACGGTCAGCAGGCGGCCGCCGGCGTCGCGGATCACCGCGCCGACGACCTCGACAATCAAGCGCCGAGCAGCCGCGCCGCGCGCGGGGCGAAGTAGCTGATGATCCCGGCCGCGCCGGCCCGCTTGAAGGCCCCAAGGCTCTCCAGGATGGCCCGCTCCTCGTCCAGCCAGCCGTTCTGGGCCGCCGCCATCAGCATGGCGTACTCGCCCGACACCTGAAACGCGAAGGTCGGCAGGGAGAAGGCGTCCACCACCTGCCGGACGATGTCGAGGTAGGGCAGGCCGGGCTTGACCATGACCATGTCCGCGCCCTCGGCGATGTCGAGGGCCACCTCGCGCAGGGCCTCGGCGTGGTTGGCCGGGTCCATCTGGTAGGTCTTCTTGTCGCCCGGGTTGTCCACCGAGCCGGTGCCCAGCTTCCCCGAGCCGATGGCGTCGCGGTAGGGGCCGTAGAAGGCCGAGGCGTATTTGGCGGCGTAGGACATGATCATCACGTCCTGCAGGCCCTCGGCCTCCAGCGCCCGGCGCAGCACGCCGCAGCGGCCGTCCATCATGTCCGAGGGCGCGAGGATGTCGCAGCCGGCCTTGGCCTGCACCAGTCCCTGCATCACCAGCCGCTCGATGGTGGCGTCGTTGAGGATCTTGCCGCCCTCCACCAGCCCGTCGTGCCCGTGCTCGGTGAACGGGTCCAGCGCCACGTCGCACATGATCCCGACCTCGGGGGCGGCGTCCTTCATGGCCTTCACGGCGCGGCAGACCAGGCCGTCGGGGTCGTGGGCGAGCGTGCCTTGGGCGTCCTTCTTGGCCCCGTCGATGTGCGGGAAGACGGCGATCGCCGGAATGCCCAGCGCCTTGGCTTCCTTGGCGGCCCTGGCGGCTTCCCTGACCGACAGCCGCGCGACGCCCGGCATGGAGGCCACCGGGACCTCGCCCTCGCCCTCGTGCACGACCATCGACCAGATCAGGTCGGCCGGGGTGAGCACCGTCTCGCGCACCAGCCGCCGGACCCAGTCGGCCTGACGCAGCCGGCGAAGACGCAGGGCGGGGTAGGCGGCGAGGGGGGCGTTGGTCATGGGCCGGGGCTGTCGCCCATCGGCCGTTCGGATGCAAGCCGGATGAAGCCCACCGCGGGGGCGCACAGCAGCCACAGGCTGGAGAGGAAGGTGAGCAGCAGCGCCAGCGCCAGCAGCGCGATCACCTTGGCCCCGATGGTGATGTCCTGCAGCTCGATCTG
Organism: Phenylobacterium sp.; assembly: GCF_036821595.1. GTDB lineage: Bacteria > Pseudomonadota > Alphaproteobacteria > Caulobacterales > Caulobacteraceae > Phenylobacterium. Next base: position 8,722 of record NZ_DAISJG010000037.1, on the reverse strand, counting down.
CACCGTCTCCAGGCGGTCGAGCCCGGTGATGCTGGCCATGCCGATCACCTCGCCCAGTCCGCCGATCACGCCGGCCAGCCCACAGGCCGCGGCCGCCAGGCTGAGCGCGAACGCCACCCAGAAGATGCGGATCTGGAAGTCGAAGTGCGAGCCCACCATCCGGGGCGCGGCGTCGCGCTGCGAATAGGCGATCACCACCGCGATCAGCGCCGGAAAGCCGGCGAAGAAGATCGAGGCGAACAGCAGCGCATAGCCCAGCATGGCCAGGTTCTGCGAGCTGTCCGCCGCCGGCGCGGCCAGGTAGTCGGTCGTCATGCTGGCCCCCCAAAGCCAACCCGTCGATGTTGACAGGGTGCGCCACTGGCGCGAATTGCTCAATCCCGTCAATCAGACCGCGACCTCATGGACTTCAGTCTCACCGACGACCAGCGGGCCATCGAGGACGCCGCGCGCGCCTTCGCGGCCGACGAGCTGGCCCCCCATTCCGCCCGCTGGGACGAGGAGAAGCACTTCCCCGTCGAGACCCTGCGCAAGGCCGCGGAGCTGGGATTCGCCGGCCTGTACGTGGCCGAGGACGTCGGCGGCTCCGGCCTTTCCCGGCTCGACGCCTCCATCGTCTTCGAGCAGCTCAGCTACGGCGACGTGGCCACCGCGGCCTTCATCTCGATCCACAACATGGCCGCCTGGATGGTCGACCGGTTCGGATCCGACGAGCTGCGGAAGCGGTACCTGCCGCGGCTCTGCGCCATGGAGCTGATCGCCTCCTACTGCCTGACCGAGCCCGGCTCCGGCTCCGACGCCGCCGCCCTGCAGACCACGGCCCGGAAGGACGGCGATTCCTACGTCCTGAACGGCTCCAAGGCCTTCATCTCCGGCGCCGGCGCCTCCGACGTCTATGTGGTCATGGCCCGCACCGGCGGGCCGGGGCCGAAGGGGATTTCCGCCTTCGTCGTCGAGAAGGACACCACCGGCCTCTCCTTCGGGGCCCAGGAGAAGAAGATGGGCTGGAACGCCCAGCCCACCGCCCAGGTGAACTTCGACGACTGCCGCGTGCCCGAGGCCAACCGCATCGGCCAGGATGGAGAGGGCTTCCGGTTCGCCATGGCCGGCCTCGACGGCGGCCGGATCAACATCGCCTCCTGCTCCCTGGGCGGCGCGGGCCTCGCCCTCGACACCGCCAAGGCGCATCTCGAGACCCGCAGCCAGTTCGGCGCGGCGCTGAAGGACTTCCAGGGCCTGCAGTGGCGCCTCGCCGACATGGCCACCGAGCTGGAGGCCGCCCGGCTGATGGTCCGCCGCGCCGCCGATTCGCTCGACAGGCGCGATCCGAACGCCACCCGCTACTGCGCCATGGCCAAGCGCTTCGCCACCGACGCCGGCTTCGAGGTCGCCAACCAGGCCCTGCAGCTGCACGGCGGCTACGGCTACCTGCGCGACTATCCGCTGGAGCGGATCGTGCGCGACCTGCGCGTCCACCAGATCCTCGAAGGCACCAACGAGATCATGCGGGTGATCACCGCCCGGGAGCTGTTCCGCCAATGAGCACCGAGCCCGAAGTCCTGGTCCGCATCGAGGGCGCGGTGGGCCGCATCACCCTCAACCGGCCGGGCGCCCTGCACGCGCTGACCACCAGCATGTGCCGGCTGATGATCGACGCCCTGCAGACCTGGGAGGACAATCCCATCGTCAAGCTGGTGCTGATCGACCACGCCGGCGAGCGCGGCTTCTGCGCCGGCGGCGACATCCGGATGCTGGCCGAGAGCGGGGCCGGGGACGGGGCCGCGGCGCGGGAGTTCTTCCACACCGAGTACCGGCTGAACCACCTGCTGTTCCACTACCCCAAGCACACCATCGCCGTGATGGACGGGATCACCATGGGGGGCGGCGTGGGCCTGTCGCGACCCTGCCGGTTCCGCATCGCCACCGAGCGGACCACCTTCGCCATGCCGGAGACCGGCATCGGCCTGTTCCCGGACGTGGGCGGCGGCTGGTACCTGCCCAGGATGCCCGACAGCATCGGCCTGTGGCTGGCGCTCACCGGGGCCCGGATCAAGGCCGCCGACTGCGAGCTCGTCGGCGTCGCCACCGACTACATCGAGAGCGCCGCCGTGGAGCGCTTCAAGCAGGGCCTCGTCGCCGACCCGGCGCGCATGGAGACCCTGCTCACCGAGATGGAGGCCGACGCCGGCCGCCCGCCGCTCGCCGCCCACCAGGACGAGATCCACCGCATCTTCGGCCTGGGCTCGGTGGAGGAGATCGTCGCCGCCCTGGAGCGCGAGGACACCGACTGGGCCCGCGAGCAGCTCAGGGTGCTCGCCACCAAGTCGCCGCAGACCCTGAAGGTCGCCTTCCGCCAGATGAAGCTGGGCGCGCAGGCCGCGACCTTCGCCGAGAACATGGCCATGGAGTACCGCATCGGCGCCCGGGTCGTGCAGCGGCACGACTTCCTGGAGGGCGTGCGCGCGGTGATCGTCGAGAAGGACAACGCCCCGAAGTGGAGCCCCGCCGGCCTGGAGGACGTCACCGAGGCCATGCTGGACGAGATCTTCGCGCCCCTGCCTTCCGATCAGGAGTGGACGCCTCTACCGTGAGCTGGGCCGCGCCCGCGGCCGTGGGAGGATCGCAGATGAGACTGACGCCCGTTCTCGTGGCCGCCGCCGCCGCGCTGTCGCTGGCCGCCTGCGCCAGCACGTCTTCGCCGGGGGGCGGGCCGATCGCCGCCGCCGTGGCGGACCCCGCCCGCCCCGAGGCGGACACCCGCCGCGACGCCGACCGCAAGCCCGCCGAGATGCTGGCCTTCGCCGGCGTGAAGCCCGGCATGGAGGTCGCCGACTTCATCCCCGGCGGCGGCTACTTCACCCGCCTCTTCGCCAAGGCCGTGGGCCCGACGGGCAAGGTCTACGCCGTCACCAACCCGCCGCCGGCCAACGCCGCCAGCCCGCCGCCCATCCAGGCGATCGCCGCCGACCCGGCCTACGGCAACGTCCAGGTGGTGGCCACCGGCATCGCCGGCTTTGCCCTACCCGAGCCCGTGGACGTGTTCTGGACCTCCCAGAACTACCACGACCTCTACCTGACCCGCTTCAACCTGAACGTCGCCGAGGTGGACCGGGCGATCTTCAACGCCGTGAAGCCCGGAGGGACCCTGGTCGTGCTCGACCACGCCGCGGCCCCGGGGGCGCCGGTCGCCGAGACCGCCAACACGCTCCACCGGATCGACCCGGCCGCCGTGCGCCGCAACCTCGAGGCGGCGGGCTTCGCCTACGTGGGCGAGAGCAAGGTCCTCGCCAATCCCGCCGACGACCACACCAAGGGGGTGTTCGACCCCTCGCTTCGCGGCCATACGGACCAGTTCATCCTGAAGTTCCGCAAGCCCAAGTAAGTCCTTCAAAGCGTAAGAGGTTCTCATGACCCGCATCGCCTTCATCGGCCTCGGCAACATGGGCGGCGGCATGGCCGCCAACCAGGCGAAGGACGGGCGGGCCGTGAGCGCCTTCGACCTGTCGGCGGCGGCGCTGGAGAAGGCCGCCACGGCCGGCTGCGCGCCCGCGGCTTCCGTGGCCGACGCCGTGCGCGACGCCGAGGTGGTCATCACCATGCTGCCGGCCGGGCCGCACGTGCGCTCGGTCTACGCCGAGCAGGTGTTCCCCAACGCCCGGCCGGGCGCGCTCCTGATCGACTGCTCCACCATCGACGTCGACAGCGCCCGGGCCGTCGCCGCCCAGGCCCGCGAGCAGGGCTTCCGCTTCGCCGACGCCCCGGTCTCCGGCGGCACCGCGGCCGCCGAGGCCGGGACGCTGGCCTTCATGGTCGGCTGCGACGAGGCCGACTTCGCCGAGATCGAGCAGGCCATCTCGCCCATGGCCCGGGTGGTGTTCCGGGCCGGGGACCACGGGGCGGGGCAGGCGGCCAAGATCTGCAACAACATGGTGCTGGGCGTCTCGATGATCGGGGTCTGCGAGGCCCTGGCGCTGGCCGAGAAGCTCGGCCTCGATCCGGTGAAGTTCCACGAGATCTCCTCGCAGTCCTCCGGCCAGTGCTGGAGCCTGACCAGCTACTGCCCCTGGCCGGGCCCGGTGCCCGCCGCGCCGTCCAACCGCGGCTACGAGGGGGGCTTCGCCACGGCCATGATGCTGAAGGACCTCAAGCTCGCCCAGGAGGCCGCCGCCCGCTCCGGCGCGGCGACCCCGCTCGGCGCCACGGCCGAGGGCCTCTACGCCCTGTTCGACCGCCTGGGCGGAGGGGCCAAGGACTTCTCCGCCATCCTCGAGATGCTCCGCGGCCGCCGGGTCCAGTAGGGGACGCAGCCTCCGCCGGCGGCAACCGGGCCCCCGTCTCGGGGGTTACGGTCAAGACAGCCACGAAGGAGCTAACATGTCCCATAAGCAGACCGAGGACGAAGCCAGGCGCGCCTTCACCGACGGGTCCAGCGGCGCCACGGCCGACATGGCCGTGGGCGGCGCCAGCCGCCCGGAAGACCGCAGCGTCGAGGCGCCGCACGCCCGCAAGGCCGACCCGCTCGAGAAGGGCGAGAAGTACGACCAGCTCGCCGACAAGGAGGCGCGGGCCGAGGACCGGCAGGAAGCTCTCATCGACGAGGCCGTCGAGGAGACCTTCCCGGGTTCCGACCCGATCAGCCCCAAGCACATCACCTGAGGCCTCGGGGTCGGCCGCAGGGGCCTAGCGTCCCTGCGGCGCCCCCACCGTGTCGGCCATGGTCGCGCCGCGCGCGCCCAGCGGCTTCTCCGGGCCGGTCGTCGTGTCCTTCGCCGTCTGGTGCTCGATCTCCGCGTTGAGCTCCGCGCCCATCAGGATCACCTGGCCGGAGACATAGACCCACATCAGGAAGCCGATCGCCGCCCCTAGCGAGCCATAGGTCTTCTCGTACTGGGCGAAGTTCGCCACATAGGCCGAGAAGGCCGCCGAGGCCGCCACCCACAGGACCAGCGCCGCGCCGCTGCCCCAGGTGATCCAGCGCCATTTCGCCCGCTCCCGGCTCGGTCCGAACCGGTAGAGCAGGGCCAGCGCCACGCCCAGCGCCGCCAGCAGCACCGGCCAGGTCGTCCAGCGGAACATGGCCGCCGCCGGGGCTCCCAGGACGCTCTCGATGGCCGGGGGCGCGGCGATCACCGCCAGGGCGCACATCCCGAAGAGCAGGAACCCCAGGGTGAAGGCGAGGGAGACCAGGATGCGCGTCACGAAGCCCCGCTTCTCGGTCTCCTCGTAGGCGATGTTGAGGGCCGTGATCATCGCCCTGACCGCCCCGCTCGCGCCCCACAGGGACAGCAGCAGCCCGCCGACGAAGGCCAGCGACAGCCCGCCCGTGTTCGCCGCCGAGATGCGCAGCATCTGCTCGCCGACGAACCGCAGGGCGTCGCCCGGCAGCACAACGGACAGGAGCTGCAGGTGGCGCTGGGCCTCCGAGACGTCGGCGAACAGGCCGTACAGCGCCACGAAGGACCCCAGCGCCGGGAACATGGCCAGCAGCGAGTAGAAGGTGATCCCCGCGGCGACCAGGGGAATCTGGTCGTCCATGAACTCCTTGCGGGTGCGCTGCAGGATGTCCTTCCAGCCCTTCTTCGGGATTTCCTGCGGCGCCTCTGCGCTCCGCCCGCGGGTCGGGTCGGCCATCTCCGCCGGATCATGGGTGCTCCGGTGCGGGCTCGGCCGGTCCGCCAGCGTCGGCGGCGGCTTCGGGGGCGGCGCGGCGGGCGCGGGCCGGCGGTCCGGCCGCCGCGGGCGCGGCATCAGCGCGATCCCGGCGAGCACCAGGAGCGGGGCGGCCTTCCGAAGCGCCTTGGACATCGATCCTCCCTGAACAGCCTGGCTGCAACAGGCAGGCGGGGCGGGAGGTTCCGGCCTGGCGGCGCCGTCAGCCGGGCGGCGGCGCCGTCTGCACCAGCGTGAACGCCGGCGGCTGCGCCGGGCGGCCCGGTTGGCCCCCCTGGCCGGGCCCCACCTGCCAGCCATTCTGCGACCCGCCGGGATCGCCGCCCTCGCCCGGAGCGCCGCCCTCGGCGAGCATCGGCATCACCAGGACCTGGGCCGCGCCCCAGTAGTTCACGGTGACCCGGCCCGCACCGCCGGCGTCGCCGCCGTCGCCGCCGCGGCCACCGTCGCCGCCGCGGCCCGTGGTCCCGACGCCATCGCCGCCCCGGCCGCCCTTGCCGCCCTTTCCGCCCCGTCCCGCCCGGACGGCCACGATCACGGGAGCCCCGGCGCTCGCGCGGCCGATGCTCTGGGTGGCGCTGGGCGCGTCACCGCCCCGGCCGCCGTCGCCGCCGGGCCCGCCCGGCGCCGCGGTCCCCTGGGCTGGCGTGCCGTCCGCCCCGCGGGCGCCCGGGGGCCCGTCCGCCCCGTCGGCGCCGGCGAAGGTGAAGTCCGTCCCGGGAACGGGCGCGACGGGCGCGGCCTGGGCGCGGCTGGCCTCGACCTTCAGCAGGCTGGCGCCGGCGCCCAGGGCCACGGCCTGCAGGAAGCGCCGGCGCGCGGCTTGCGGCTTCTCGTCCATCACCGGGCCTCCCGCTTGACGATCTCGCCCACGGCGTAGTGGCCGTCGACGGTGGAGACGAACTGGCCGCCGTCGAAGACGATCCTGCGCGCCATGAACACCACCGGCCGGCCGGCCAGGATCAGCCTGGAGCGGCGGTGCAGCGTCAGGGTCCCCACGGTGACGACGTCGACGTCGAAGCGTCCGATCCGCTGCTCGATGACCGGCCGCCAGGCGCGCATCGGGCCGGAGTCGCCGAATACATAGGCCGAGAGCGCCCGCCGTACGTCCCGGTCTGTGGCGCGGTCCGGGCCGTTCTCCGGGCCCTGCGGCGCCGCCGCCCGGCCGGCGTCCGTGTCGGCGACGCCGATCCAGGCCTTCAGCTCGTCGAGGTCCCGGGTGGCGAGGCTCAGCCGCCCCGGGCCGTCGTCCGGTCCCGCCGCCACCCGCCGCTCGCCGGCCATCAGCCGCAGGTCGGGCCAGGCGAAGTCCGCGGCATAGGCGCCGATGCGGGCCAGCGCCGCGTCGATGCAGGCGTCCGCGGGATCCGTCCGTGCGGTGATTACTGTCTTCCGAAGCGCACTCATGGGGCCTCCGTTCCGAAGAGTCGAAGGCAAGCTTGAGCGGCCGGGGGTTACGGAGCAACTGAATATTTGACGTCTATTTACCGGGCGGCAGGTCGGCAGGTGCGCGGCGCCCGCGATCACCTCGATCGTCTTGCGCCGGTACGCCAGGGCGGCCGGTCACCGGGCGCAGATCACCGTGCGCAGATCACCGTGCAGGGACCGTTCGCCAGCAGGCAGACCTCGTTCGGCGCCGGCGTCCACGGGCTGTCGCTGTCGATCCGGCAGGTCGGCGCGCCTGGACCGGTCTGCAGGATCAGCACCGGCGCCTCGCCCCGTGACTGCGCCGTGGGCTGGCCGGCCTGGACGCTGCCGGGAATGGCCGGGGCGTAGCCGCATCCGAACTGCCCCTTGCGGATGACCCGGGCCGTGAGGACGAGGTATTCGTCGGCGTAGTCCGCCAGCAGGGTCCAGGGCGCGCTCAGCGGCCCGACCTGGCGGGTGATCACGCCGGGGCAGGTGGGCGGGGGTACGGCGGCGCCGGGCGGGTCCGCCGCCTGCGCCGCCGGGGCGCACAACATCAGGACGGCCAGAGCCGCCGCCGCCATCCGAGCCATTGCGTCCCTCCGGGAAAGCGTGACCGTACGCAGCGGCAAGCTTCGCCGCAAAGGGGCCTGGCGATCCGGCCGGGCTCAGACCTTCAGGGCCTCGTAGGCTTCCTGCGCCTCGAGCCACTCCAGCTCGGCGGCCTCGACGGCGGCCTGCGCCTGGTCCCGGCGTCGGCCGAGCTCGGCGGCCTTCTGCGGGTCCCGGGCGAAGGTCGAGGGATCGGTCAGGACCTTGTCGATGGCGGCCAGGGCCTCGGTCGCCCGGGCGAGCGCCTGCTCGGCGGCCTCGGCCCGACGTCGCGCGGGCCCGGTGGGGACCTTCGCCCGGACCGGCGGCGGGGGCGGAGGCGGCGGCGGCGCCGCTTCCCTCACCTGGGTGGGCGCGCGCGCGGCCACCCGGGCGCGGTCGAGCACGAAGCGGGCGTAGTCCTCCATGTCGCCGTCGAACGGCGCGATGGTCCCGTCCGCGGCCAACCACAGGCGGTCGGCGACCAGCTCCATCAGCGAGCGGTCGTGGGTGATCAGGATCACCGCGCCCTCGTAGTCGTTCAGGGCGTCCAGCAGGGCGCGGCGGCTGTCGATGTCGAGGTGGTTGGTCGGCTCGTCGAGGATCAGGAGGTGCGGCGCCTCCATGGCCACCAGGTTGAGCAGCAGCCGGGCCCGCTCGCCGCCCGACAGGCTCGACACCTTGGTCTCCACCTTCTCGTAGCTGAAGCCGAACTGGGCCAGTTTCGAGCGCCGCTTGGCCTCGGTGTCCTCGGGCATGGCGCGCCGGATGATCTCCAGCGGCGTGTCCGTCGGGTCCATGGCCTCGATCTGGTGCTGGTGGAACCAGCCGACCTTCAGCCGCTGGCTGCGGTGCAGGCGTCCGGCCTCCACGTCGAGCGCCCCGGCCACCAGCTTGGCGAAGGTCGACTTGCCGGCCCCGTTGACGCCCAGCAGGCCGATCCGGTCGTCGATGTCGAGCCTGAGGTTCAGCCGCTTCAGGATCGGCGGCCCGCCGTAGCCCACCGAGGCGTCCTCCAGCCTGAGCAGCGGCGGGGGCAGGGGCCGTTCGGGGG
>NZ_DAISJG010000036.1:0-29703 GCF_036821595.1 Phenylobacterium sp. | reverse complement strand
CGTCGATGTGGTCCTCGTGGGCCAGGAAGTGCGGCAGGACGTCGTCCCAGCCCCAGCCCGGAAGGCCGAGCTGGCGCCAGCCGTCGTAGTCGGCGGCCTGGCCGCGCATGTAGATCATGGCGTTGATGGCGCTGGACCCGCCGATCACCTTGCCGCGCGGATAGGCGAGGCTGCGGCCGCCCAGCCCCGGCTCCTCGGCGGTGGTGAACATCCAGTCGGCGCGCGGGTGGCCGATGGCGAACAGGTAGCCCACGGGGATGTGGAACCAGACCCAGTCGTCCTGGCCGCCGGCCTCGAGGACGAGGACGCGGTGGCGCGGGTCGGCCGAAAGCCGGTTGGCCAGCAGGCACCCCGCCGAGCCCGCGCCAGCGATGATGTAGTCGTACTCGCCGATCGAACCCATCAATCGCTCATCCCCGCGAAAGCGGGGACCCAGGTGTTTTTCCTCATTCCGGCTCCAGGGTCTCGGCGAGATCCCGCCAGCCCGGATTGAACCGTTCGATCAGTTCGATCTTCCACGCCCGTCGCCACTTCTTCATCGCCCGCTCACGCGCGAAGGCCGCTTCGCGCCCCTCGAAGTACTCGAAATAGACGAGAGTTTTCACGCCGTACCTGGCGGTGAAACCTGCGCGTTGGCCCTCCCGGTGTTCAATGACCCGGCGGGAGAGGCCGTCGGTGTGGCCGATGTAGAGCGTGCCGTTGCGGCCGCTGGCCAGGATGTAGGCGGCGAACATCGGCGTTTCCGGGGACAGAAAAAGCCTGGGTCCCCGCTTTCGCGGGGATGAGCGGAGGAAGGTAGCGGCCTCGCTGCTACTCCGTCAGGTCCACGGCCTCGGCCTGGCGGCCTTCCTTTTCGGCGAGCCTTGCGCCGGCGAGGATGCCGGGGAGGGAGTAGTTGCCCTCGTGGCAGGCGTATTCGTAGACCGGCCCCTTGGCGGCGTTCAGCGGCATCTGGGCCTTCCAGGCCCGGGTGAAGACCTTGGGGTCGTCGACGGTGAACTCGTAGAGGATCTGGCCGTCGGCGATGCGGGTGAAGCGCTCGGTGACCTTGGCGTCCTCCGAGATGTAGATGGTGGCCGCGAAATAGGGCCGCAGCACCTCGCCCGGATTGAAGTTGGTGGTCTCGACCACGAGGGTGTCGCCCTCCCACCAGCCGACCGAGTCGCCCATCCAGGGGCGGATGTGGGCCGGGACGTGGGCGCGGTCCTTCAGGCGGATCACGCGGGCGTCGTGGTTCATCTCGACGACGATGGTGACGTAGTCGGGCGTCTGCACGATCTCGTAGTGGTTGTTGTAGAGCACGTTGAGCATCGGCGGGCCGGCGGTGGAGCCGAAGCCCAGGATGCAGCGCTCGCCGAGCGGGCGGCTCTCGGGGCCGTCGAAGCCGTTGCGGGCCTTCTCCAGCGTGGTCTGCAGCAGGCGGCGGCCCTCGGCGCTGTAGGGCAGCTTGCCGTCGGCCGGCTCGACGATCCAGGAGGTGCGCACCTCGCCGGCGATGCGGCCCATCGCCGTGCCGGGGTCGGTCCAGGCGGCGTTGTAGCCGCCGGGGTCGTCGGCGACCGGGGGAGCGCCAGCGTTCGGGTCCGACGGCCGGTCGGCGGCGGCGCGCATGGCGGCGCGGCGGGCCTCGAAGGCCCTGGCCTCGGCTTCAGGGATCGTGAGCGATTTGAACATCGCCGGCCGCTCCAGGCCGGTGATGGCGGCGTTGGTCCACACCCCCTGGAGATCGGGCTGGCCGAAGCTGGTGCGCGGCGCCCGGTAATCCTGGGCGGGAGCGGCCGTGGCGACCGCGGCGGCGGCGAGGGCGAGGAGGGCGGCGCGGAACAGGGTCATGCGAAACGGTACCGCCGGCGGGGCGCGATTGTCGAGCTTTCGGTATGGTGCGGGGCTCCGCGGCGGTTGACGGGGCTTGATTGTCCCGGCGTCAATTGCACGCTGATGGCGTGTGGCCGCATCGAGAACGGCCCGGGAGGACACGGATGTCGGAAACGCTGGACCGCACGGGCGACGACCTGGGCTTCGATCCGGACGCCCTGCGCGACAAGTACCGGGCCGAGCGCGACCGCCGCCTGCGGGCCGACGGCAGCCAGCAGTACGTGGAGATCGCCGGCGCCTTCGCCCACTACCTCGAGGACCCCTATGTGGAGCCGGGGTTCAGCCGCGCGCCCCTGACCGACGAGGTCGAGGTGGTGGTGGTCGGCGGCGGGTTCGGCGGCCTGCTGGCCGCGGCCCGGCTGCGCGAGCAGGGCGTGGCCGACATCCGGATCATCGAGAAGGGCGGCGACTTCGGCGGCACCTGGTACTGGAACCGCTATCCCGGCGCGGCCTGCGACATCGAGAGCTACATCTACCTGCCGCTCCTGGAGGAGATCGGCTACGTGCCGAAGGAGAAGTACTCGCGCGCGCCGGAGATCCTGGAGCACAGCCGGGCGATCGGCCGGCACTTCGGCCTCTACGACAACGCCTGCTTCCAGACCGAAGTCACCGAGATGCGGTGGGACGAGGACGCCGCCCGCTGGATCGTGAAGACCAACCGCGGCGACGCCATGAAGGCCCGCTTCGTGGTCATGGCCAACGGGCCGCTGCACCGGCCGAAGCTGCCGGGCATCCCGGGCGTGGAGAGCTTCAAGGGCCACTCCTTCCACACCAGCCGCTGGGACTACGGCTACACCGGCGGGACCTCCGACGGCGGGCTCACGGGCCTGAAGGACAAGGTGGTGGGGATCATCGGCACGGGGGCGACCGCCGTGCAGTGCGTGCCGCACCTCGGCGAATGGTCGAAGCACCTCTACGTGTTCCAGCGGACGCCCTCGTCGATCGACGTGCGCAACAACCGGCCGACCGATCCGGACTGGGCGGGGCGCCTGGAGCCGGGCTGGCAGCAGTACCGGATGGACAACTTCAACACCCTGGTCTCGGGCGGCTTCGCCGACGAGGACCTGGTGAACGACGGCTGGACCGACATCATCGGCAACATCCTGCTGCTGGCCCGAAAGAAGATGATGGCCGGCGAGGCGGTGGAGGACCCGGCCGCCCTGATGCAGCTCGCCGACTTCAAGAAGATGGAGCAGGTGCGCGCGCGGGTGGACGAGGTGGTCCGGGACAAGGCCACGGCCGAGGCGCTGAAGCCCTGGTACAACCAGTTCTGCAAGCGGCCCTGCTTCCACGACGACTACCTGCCGACCTTCAACCGGCCGAACGTGACCCTGGTGGACACCAAGGGCCGGGGCGTGGAGCGGATCACCGAGACCGGCGTGGTGGTGGAGGGCCGGGAGTATCCGGTCGACTGCCTGATCTACGCCACCGGCTTCGAGGTCGGCACCGACTACACGCGCCGCTCGGGCTACGAGCTCTACGGGCGCGGCGGGCTGACGCTGACCGAGAAGTGGAAGGGCGGGGCGGCGACCCTGCACGGCCTGACCAGCCGGGGCTTCCCCAACTGCTTCATCATCTCGAACGTGCAGTCGGGCTTCTCGGCCAATTTCCCGCACATGATCAACGAGCAGACCAAGCACATCGCCTACATCCTGAAGGCGGCGGGCGAGCGGCAGGCGCGCACGGTGGAGCCCAGCCAGGAGGCGGAGGACGCCTGGGTCGACACCATCGTCAAGCTGGCGGTGCTGCGGGAGAACTTCCTGAAGGAATGCACGCCCGGCTACTACAACAACGAGGGCATGCCCGAGACGATGAGCGCCAAGAACAGCTCCTATGGCGCGGGCCCGGTGGCCTTCACCAAGGTGCTGGAGGCCTGGCGGGCCGAGGGCGAGCTGAAGGGCCTGGAGCTGGCCGCCGGCTGAGGCGCCGGCGCGACCCAGGTCCAGGCCGTCTCAGCCGCGCCGGGTCCTCGGACGCGGCTCGCTGGGCGCGGTCCCGCCGGTCAGGTCGGCGAGGATCGGGCAGTCCGGCCGGTCGTCGCCCGCGCAGCAGTGGGACAGATGGCGCAGGGTGCCGACCATGGCCTGCATCTCGGCGATGCGGGCCTCCAGATCGGCGATGTGCTTGTCGGCGATGGCCTTCACCTCGCGGCTCGGCCGGTCGCGGTCGCGCCACAGAGAGAGCAGGCGGGTGATCTCCTCCATGGAGAAGCCGAGGCCCCGCGCCCGGCGGATGAAGCGCAGCTCGTTCAGCTCGCGCTCGCCGTACTCCCGGTAGTTGGACTCGGTCCGGGCCGACGGCCGCACGAGGCCGATCTCGTCGTAGTAGCGGATCATCTTGGCGGTGACGCCGGAGGCGCGGGACGCCTGTCCGATGTTCATGGCGAGGACTCCTAGAGCTTCACGCCGCGCAGCCTGAGCGCATTGCCGACGACGCTGACGCTGGAGAGCGCCATGGCGGCGGCGGCGATGGCCGGCGACAGCAGCAGGCCGAACACGGGATAGAGCACGCCCGCGGCGATCGGCACGCCGGCGGCGTTGTAGACGAAGGCGAAGAACAGGTTCTGGCGGATGTTGCGCATCACCGCGCGCGACAGCTTCCGCGCCTTGACGATGCCCTGGAGGTCGCCCCGGAGCAGGGTGACCCCGGCGCTCTCGATGGCGACGTCGGCGCCGTGGCCCATGGCGATGCCCACCTCGGCGGCGGCGAGGGCGGGGGCGTCGTTCACCCCGTCGCCGGCCATGGCGACCTTGCGGCCCTGGGCGCGGAGCTTCTCGACGACGGCGGCCTTGTCCTGCGGCAGGACCTCGGCCTCCACCTCGTCGATGCCGAGGCGGCGGGCGACGGCGAGCGCCGTGGTGCGGTTGTCGCCGGTCATCATGACCAGCCGCACGCCCTCGGCCTTCAGGGCGCGGACCGCCTCGGGCGTGGTGGACTTGACCGGGTCGGCGATGGCGAAGACGGCGGCGGCCTTGCCGTCCACGGCCATGAAGATCGCCGTGGCGCCGTCGGCGCGCAGGGCCTCGGCCTCGGCGTCGAGGGCGGAGGTGTCGACGCCCTGCTCGGCCTGGAACTTGCCGGAGCCGAGGACCAGGCTGCGGCCCTCCACCTGGCCCAGCACGCCCTTGCCGACGGGGGAGTCGAACCCGGAGGCCTCGGCCAGCGCCAGGCCGCGGTCGAGGGCGGCGCGGACGACGGCGTCGGCCAGCGGGTGCTCGCTGCCCCGCTCCAGGCTGGCGGCGAGCCGCAGGAGCTCGGTCTCGTCGAAACCGGCGGCCGGGCGGATGGCGGTGACGGCGGGACGGCCCTCGGTGAGGGTGCCGGTCTTGTCGATCACCAGGGTGTCGATGTGCTCGAAGCGCTCCAGGGCCTCGGCGTTCTTGATCAGGACGCCGGCCTGGGCCCCGCGGCCGACGCCGACCATGATCGAGATCGGGGTGGCGAGGCCGAGCGCACAGGGACAGGCGATGATCAGCACCGAGACCGCGGCGACGAGCGCGAAGGTGTAGGCCGGCTCCGGGCCGAAGATCGCCCAGGCGATGAAGGCCAGGACGGCGACCGCGATCACCGCCGGCACGAACCAGCCGGAGACCCGGTCGGCCATGCGCTGGATCGGCGCGCGGCTGCGCTGGGCCTGGGCGACCATCTGCACGATCTGGGAGAGCAGGGTGTCGGCGCCGACCTTCTCGGCGCGCATGACGAACGAGCCGGTCTTGTTGATCGACCCGCCGACCACCTTGTCGCCGGCCTCCTTGGTGACCGGCATGGACTCGCCGGTGACCATGGACTCGTCGATGGCCACGCGGCCTTCCAAGAGTTCGCCGTCCACGGGGACCTTCTCGCCCGGGCGGACGCGCAGGCGGTCGCCGACCACGATCAGGTCCAGGGTCACCTCCTCGTCGGAGCCGTCGTCGCGGACCCGGCGGGCGGTCTTCGGCGCGAGGTCGAGCAGGGCCTTGATGGCCCCGGAGGTCTGCTCGCGGGCGCGCAGCTCCAGGAGCTGGCCCAGCAGGACCAGCACGGTGATCACCGCGGCGGCCTCGAAGTAGATCGCCACCGTGCCGTCGTGGCGGCGGAAGGCGTCGGGGAACAGGCCCGGCGCCACGGTGGCCACCACGCTGTAGGCCCAGGCCACGCCGACGCCCATGGCGATCAGGGTGAACATGTTGAGGTTGCGGGTGACCAGCGAGCGCCAGCCGCGCTCGAAGAACGGCCAGCCGCTCCACAGGACGACGGGGGTGGCGAGCGCGAGCTGCAGCCAGTTGGAGGCCTGGCCGCCGATGCGGTCGGTCAGGCCGGTGAGGTGGCCGCCCATCTCCAGGGCGAACACGGGCAGGGTGAGGGCGAGGCCGATCCAGAACCGGCGGCCGAAGTCGGCGAGCTCCGGGTTGGGTCCGGCGTCGGCGCTGAACAGCTCCGGCTCGAGCGCCATGCCGCAGATCGGGCAGGAGCCGGGGCCGACCTGGCGGACCTCCGGGTGCATGGGGCAGGTGTAGATGGTCCCCGGGGGCGCCTCGGGCGCCTGGGCCTTCTCCGCGCTCAGGTAGCGCTCGGGGTCGGCGGTGAACTTGGTCCGGCAACCGGCCGAGCAGAAGTAGTAGGGCTGGCCGTGGTGTTCGGCGCGGTGCGGGGTGGCGTGCGGGTCGACGGTCATGCCGCAGACCGGGTCGATCACCGCATGGGCGTCGGCGGCCGGGGCCGGGTGATGGTGGCCGTGGGCGGCGTGGTCGTGACCCTTGTGGTCGTGGGCGTCGCCGCCGTGGCAGCAGGTCTTGGTCATGGTCGGTCTCCACCTCCAGCGGTGAGGCCCGCCCTAGATGGACCTTCCCATGATGGGAGGGTCAAGGGGCCCGTTCAGGTCTCCAGGCTGACCAGCCAGGCGCGGCCGGATTCGAGGGTGGCCGGGCCGTCCGCCGGCTCGAGGGCCAGGGCGTCGTGGCGCTCCAGCGGAATGCCGGCGGCGCGGGCCGGCTCCAGGGCCACGAGCAGGTGATCGCCGGCCGGGACCGCGCCGCCGTCCAGCCGCCGGACGTGCGCCCGGGCCCGCCCGCGGCGGGTCATGACGTTGAGGTCGAGGACGGGGCCCGCGAGCACCGCACCGTGGGTCGGCGCGTCGCCCGGGAAGATGGCGGGCGGGCTGTCCGGTCCGATCTCGACGGGGGCGAGGCCCGCCACCTCCAGGCGCAGCCGGCCGTCCAGCACGGCCAGCACCCGGTCCACGCCCGGGAACACCGAGAACGGCCCGTCGGCGCGGACCTCGGCCATGCTGATCCGCCAGAGGAAGCCGTCGAAGCCGGCGCCTTCGGGGAAGGCCGCCACGTCGCGGGTCACGCCGCCGCCGTTCTTCCACGGGACGGGGACCCGGTCGGCGGCGCGGAGGATCTGCATGCTCAACCCCATTCGTGGCGGCGACGCCGAAGGTCCGGATTGGAGACCACGGATTTCACGGATTTCACGGATCAGACCGCGAAGCGCTCGATCTTGGCTTCGACGGCGCCGAAGTTCACCAGAAGGCCGACTTTCAGGCCCGTCGCCCGAAGGTAGTGGATCAATTGCGCCCGATGCTCGGGCGCGAAATCCCGGGCGACCTTGAGCTCCACGACGACCTTGTCGAAACAGATGAAGTCGGCGGCGTAGGTCTGCCGGAGCGGATGTCCCTTGTAGTTGAGGCTCAGAGGCTGCTGAGCCCGGAAGGGGACCTGGCGCGCTTGAAGTTCGATGGCCAGCGCCTCCTGATACACCGCCTCGAGAAACCCAGGCCCCAAGGTGGTGTGCACTTCGAACACCGCGCCTCTGATCTGGAATGTCTCGTCAGCGTGGAGCAGAGGTGGATGACCGACATCGTCCATACGGCAAGCCTCGGAAGCATCGGAACAATACGAGAACAGTCAGCTTCGCCGCAGTCAACCCCCGATCCGTGAGATCCGTGAAATCCGTGGTTCCCTGCATGGCCCGGCCTTCGTCGGGACGAGCGGTCTGGGGGCTAGAGGATGCCGGGCAGGTCGAGGCCCTTGTCGCGGGCGCAGGCGAGGGCCTCGGGATAGCCGGCGTCGGCGTGGCGCATGACGCCGGTGGCCGGGTCGTTCCAGAGGACGCGCTCGATGCGCCTCGCGGCCGCCTCGGTGCCGTCGCAGACGATGACCATGCCGGCGTGCTGGGAGTAGCCCATGCCGACCCCGCCGCCGTGGTGCAGGCTGACCCAGGTGGCGCCCGAGGCGGTGTTGAGCAGCGCGTTGAGCAGCGGCCAGTCGGAGACCGCGTCGGAGCCGTCGCGCATGGCCTCGGTCTCGCGGTTCGGCGAGGCGACGGAGCCGGAATCCAGATGGTCGCGGCCGATGACGACGGGCGCCTTCAGCTCGCCGGTGCGCACCATCTCGTTGAAGGCGAGGCCGAGCCGGTGGCGGTCGCCGAGGCCCACCCAGCAGATGCGGGCCGGCAGGCCCTGGAACCTGATCCGCCTGCCGGCCATGTCGAGCCAGTTGTGCAGGTGCGGATTGTCGGGGATCAGCTCCTTCACCTTGGCGTCGGTGGCGGCGATGTCGGCCGGATCGCCGGACAGCGCGGCCCAGCGGAACGGGCCGATGCCGCGGCAGAACAGCGGGCGGATGTAGGCCGGCACGAAGCCGGGGAAGTCGAAGGCGTCGGCGACGCCGGCGTCCTTGGCCACCTGGCGGATGTTGTTGCCGTAGTCGACGGTCGGCACGCCCCGGCGGCGGAACTCCAGCATGGCGCGGACGTGCTCGGCCATGGACTCGCGGGCCGCCTCCTCCACCTGCTTGGGGTCCTGGTCGCGCATGGCGGCCCAGCGCTCCAGGGTCCAGCCCTTCGGCAGATAGCCGTTCACCGGGTCGTGGGCGGAGGTCTGGTCGGTGAGCAGGTCGGGCGTGACGCCGCGGGCGAGGATCTCGGGCAGCACCTCGCAGGCGTTGCCGAGCACGCCCACGGAGACCGCCTGCTTCTTGGCGGTGGCTTCCTCGATGATCGCCAGGGCCTCATCGAGGCTGCCGGCGGCGCGGTCGAGGTAGCCGGTGCGCAGGCGCATCTCGATCCGGCTGGGCTGGCACTCGACGGCCAGGCAGGAGGCGCCGGCCATGACCGCGGCGAGCGGCTGGGCGCCGCCCATGCCGCCGAGGCCGGCGGTGAGCAGCCAGCGGCCGGAGAGGTCGCCGCCGTAGTGCTGGCGGCCCATCTCCACGAAGGTCTCGTAGGTGCCCTGCACGATCCCCTGGGCGCCGATGTAGATCCAGGAGCCGGCGGTCATCTGGCCGTACATCATGAGGCCGGCGCGATCGAGCTCGTGGAAGTGGTCCCAGTCGGCCCACTTCGGCACCAGGTTGGAGTTGGCGAGCAGGACGCGCGGCGCGTCGGCGTGGGTGCGGAACACGCCCACCGGCTTGCCGGACTGGATCAGCAGGGTCTCGTCGTCGCCCAGGCGGCGCAGGGTCTCGACGATCCTGTCGTAGCTCTCCCAGTCGCGGGCGGCGCGGCCGATGCCGCCGTAGACCACCAGCTCCGCGGGATTCTCGGCCACGTCGGGGTGCAGGTTGTTCATCAGCATCCGCAGGGGCGCCTCGGTGAGCCAGCTCCGGGCGGAGAGCTGGGTCCCGGTGGCGGGGCGGACGATGCGGCTGGGGTCGGAACGGGTCATCAGCGGGCGAAGCTCAGGCAGGCGTCGAGGACGCGGTGAAGGGCGTGGCGCATGAAGAGGGCGCGCTCGGGGTCCCAAGGGGTGGGCCAGGTCCCGGGCGTCGGCGCGGCGTCGGGGTCGTCCATGTAGCCGCGGCAGGCGAGCTCCATCTGGATGGCGTGGACCCCCTCCTCGGGCCGGCCGTAGTGGCGGGTGGTCCAGCCGCCCTTGAAGCGGCCGTTGACCACCGCCGAGAAGTCGGACGCCTCGCAGGCGGCCTCGACGGCCTCGGCCAGCTCGGGGTCGCAGCTCGCGCCGGAGTTGGTCCCGATGTTGAAGTTGGGCAGCTCGCCCTCGAACAGCCGGGGGACGCGCGAGCGGATCGAGTGGGCCTCGTAGAGCACCACCCGCGGATGGAGGGCGCGCAGGCGGTCCAGCTCGGCGGCCAGGGCGGCGTGGTAGGGGTCGAACCAGGTTCGGCGCCGCCGCGCGATCTCGACGTCGTCGGGCTCCTGGCCCGGCCGGTAGAGCGGCTCGCCGTCGAAGGTGGTGGTGGGGCAGAGCTCGGTGGTCGCCTGGCCGGGATAGAGCGAGGCGCCGGACGGATCGCGGTTCACGTCGATGACCGTGCGCGAGACGGCGGTGCGGACCGTCGTGGCGCCGAGGCGGGGGGCGAAGTCGTAGAGCTTCTCGATCCACCAGTCGGCGTCCTTGCGGGCCAGCCAGGGGGAGACGAGGCGGTCCGCGATGTCGGGCGGGATGTCGGTCCCGGTGTGCGGGAAGCTGACGACGAGGGGCGCGTCGCCCCTGGTGACCTGCAGCCAGTCCATCAGGCGATCCCCGGCAGCGGCAGGCCGGCCGCGGCGGTGACGCCGCCGGTGCGGACGAGGTCGCAGGCGGCGTCCAGGTCGGGGGCCATGTGGCGGTCGTGGTCCAGCGTCGGGACCCAGGCCCGCAGGTCGGCGCGGACGCCCTCCAGGGCTGCGCTGGAGGTCAGGGGGGCATGGAAGTCGCAGCCCTGCGCCGCCGCCAGCAGCTCGATGCCCACGACGGCCGTGGCGTTGCGGACCATGGGGGCCAGGCGCACGGCGCCGTGGGCGGCCATGGAGACGTGGTCCTCCTGGTTGGCGGAGGTGGGGATGGAATCGACGCTGGCCGGATAGGCCCGCTGCTTGTTCTCCGAGACCAGGGCCGCGGCGGTGACCTGGGGGATCATGAAACCCGAGTTGAGGCCGGGCTGGGGGGTCAGGAAGGCCGGCAGGCCGGAGAGCGCCGGGTCCACCAGCATGGCGATCCGCCGCTCGGCGAGGCTGCCGATCTCGCAGACGGCCAGCGCGATCATGTCGGCGGCGAAGGCCACCGGCTCGGCGTGGAAGTTGCCGCCGGACAGCGCCTCGTCGGCTTCCGGGAAGATCAGCGGGTTGTCGGTGACGCCGTTGGCCTCGCGCTCGAGCGTGGTGGCGGCCTGGCGCAGGACGTCGAGGGCCGCACCCATCACCTGGGGCTGGCAGCGCAGGCAGTAGGGGTCCTGCACCCGCTCGTCGTCCTTCAGGTGCGAGGCGCGGATCGCCGAGCCGGCCATCAGCCGGCGAAGCGCCTCGGCGGCTTCGATCTGGCCGGGTTGCTTCCGCAGCGCGTGGATGCGCGGGTCGAAGGGGGTGTCGGAGCCCTTGGCCGCCTCGGTGGAGAGGGCGCCGGTCACCAGGGCGGCCTGGAACAGGCGCTCGGCCTCGAACAGGCCGGCGAGCGCATGGGCGGTGGAGAACTGGGTGCCGTTGAGGAGGGCGAGGCCTTCCTTGGGGCCGAGCGTCAGGGGCTGCAGGCCTGCGGCCTTCAGGGCCTCGGCGGCGGGCAGGCGACGGCCGTCGACCTCGATCTCGCCGACCCCGATCATGGCCGCGGCCATGTGGGCGAGGGGGGCCAGGTCGCCGGAGGCGCCGACGGACCCCTGGCTGGGGACGACGGGCGTCAGGCCCTGGGCCAGCATGGTCTCCAGCATCTCCACGGTCTCGACGCGGACTCCGGAGGCGCCCTGGGCGAGGCTGGCGACCTTCAGGGCCAGCATCAGGCGGATCACCGGGGCCGGCGAGGGTTCGCCCACGCCGGCGGCGTGGGAGAGGACGATGTTGCGCTGGAGGGTCGCGAGGTCGGCTTCCGCGATGCTGACGCTGGCCAGCTTCCCGAAGCCGGTGTTGATCCCGTAGACCGGCTCGCCCTTGGCCAGGATGCGGCCGACGGCGGCGGCGCTCTCGGCGACCAGGGCCCGGCAGGCCGGCGGCAGGCGCACGGACGCCCCGCGGTAGATCTCGCGCCAGTCGGCGAGGCCCGCCCCGCCCGGCTGCAGCATCACTTCGCTCACTCACCCCTCCAGACGCGCGCATGGAGCGGGTTGAAGCCCATGCGGTAGACAAGTTCGGCCGGCCGCTCGACGTCCCAGATGGCGAGGTCGCAGGCCTTGCCCGGCTCCAGGGTCCCGACCTCGGCGCCGAGGCCCAGGGCGTGGGCGGCATGGCGGGTGACGCCCAGCAGGCACTCCTCGACGGTCAGGCGGAACAGGGTCGCGCCCATGTTGAGGACCAGCAGGATCGAGGTGAGCGGCGAGGTGCCGGGATTGCAGTCGGTGGCCAGCGCCATGGGCACCCGCGCCGCGCGCAGGGCCTCGACCGGCGGCAGCTTCGTGTCGCGCAGGAAGTAGAAGGCGCCGGGCAGCAGGACGGCGGCCATGCCGGCCGCGCGCATGGCGGCGATCCCGGCGTCGTCGAGGTGCTCCAGGTGGTCCGCGGAAAGGCCGGCGAACTCGGCGGCCAGGGCCGCGCCGTTCAGGTTGGAGAGCTGTTCGGCGTGGAGCTTCACCGGCAGGCCCAGGGCGCGGGCGGCCTCGAACACCCGGCGGGTCTGGGCGGGCGTGAAGCCGATGCCCTCGCAGAAGGCGTCGACGGCGTCGGCGAGGCCCGCCTCGGCCACGGCGGGCAGCATCTCGCGGCAGACGACGTCGATGTAGCCGTCGGCGTCGCCGGCGAACTCCGGCGGCAGGGCGTGGGCGCCCAGGAAGGTGGTCGCGATGCGCACCGGCCGGCGGTCGGCCAGCGCGCGGGCGGCGCGGAGCTGCTTCAGCTCGTGCTCGGTGGAGAGGCCGTAGCCGGACTTCACCTCCACGGTGGTGACGCCTTCGGCGATCAGGGCGTCGAGGCGCGGCAGCGACTGGGCGACCAGATCGGCCTCGCTCGCCGCGCGCGTGGCGCGGACGGTGGAGACGATGCCGCCGCCGGCCCGGGCGATCTCCTCGTAGGAGGCGCCCGCCAGGCGCAGCTCGAACTCGTGGGCGCGGTCGCCGGCGTGGACGAGGTGGGTGTGGGGATCGATCAGGCCCGGCGTGATCCAGCGGCCGTCGCAGTCCACGGTGTCGGCGGGGTCCAGCGAGGGCGCGTCGGCGGCGGGGCCGGCGTAGACGATCCGACCGCCCCGGGCGGCGACCAGGCCGTCCCCGACCTCGCCCAGGCCCGGTTGGCCGGGGGCCATGGTGGCCAGTCGGGCGTTTCGCCAGACCCGGTCGCAGCGCACCGTCGTCTCCTCCAAAGCAGGCGGAATCCCTAGCCCGCCGCGCCTCAATTGTATAGACATAAGCCATGGTCACGACGCTCTGGTTCGAACACGGGCTGACCGCGGCGGGCTGGGCGCGCGACGTCCGGATCTCGGTGGCGGACGGCCGGATCGCGCGCCTGGAAACCGGCGTCGAGGCGGGCGGCGCGGCGCGCCACGGGATCGCCGTGCCCGGCCTGCCCAACCTGCACAGCCACGCCTTCCAGCGGGCCATGGCCGGTCTCACCGAGATGCGCGGCCCGGCGGGCGACAGCTTCTGGACCTGGCGGGAGCTGATGTACCGCTTCGTCGAGAGGCTGGGTCCGGAGGAGCTGGAGGCGGTGGCGGCGCTCGCCTTCGCCGAGATGCTGGAGCGCGGCTTCACCCGGGTCGGCGAGTTCCACTACCTGCACCACGACGCCGGCGGGCGGCCTTTCGACGATCCGGCGGAGATGTCGGCCCGGATCGCGGCGGCGGCGCAGGCCACGGGAATCGGCCTCACCCTGCTGCCGGTGTTCTACGCCCACTCCGGGTTCGGCGGGGCCGCGCCCACGGCGGCGCAGGCGCGGTTCGTCCATGACGCCGGCGGCTACGCCCGGCTCGTGGAGGCGGCGCGGGCCGCCGTGCGGCCGCTGGGCGACGCGGTGGTCGGCGTCGCGCCGCACAGCCTGCGGGCGGTCACCGAGGACGAGCTGCGCGCGGTGGCCGGGCTGGGCGAGGGGCCCGTGCACATCCACATCGCCGAGCAGGTGCGCGAGGTCGACGACTGCCTGGCCTGGTCGGGGAGCCGGCCGGTGGACTGGCTTCTGGACCGTTTCGAGGTCGGCGAGGCCTGGTGCCTGGTCCACGCGACCCACATGACGCCGGAGGAGACCCGCCGGCTGGCCGGGAGCGGCGCGGTGGCGGGGCTCTGCCCGGTGACCGAGGCCAACCTGGGCGACGGGATCTTCCCGGCGGACGGCTACCTCGCCGAGGGCGGCCGGTTCGGGGTGGGCTCGGATTCCAACGTGCGGATCGACGCGGCCGAGGAGCTCCGGATGCTGGAGTATTCCCAGCGGCTGGGCCTGCGGGCGCGCAACGTCCTGGCCGGGGGGGAGGGCCGCTCCACCGGCGGCGACCTGTACCGCCGCGCGCTGACGGGCGGCGCGCAGGCGCTGGGCTCGGCTCAGACCGAGGGGCTGGCGGAGGGCGGGCCGGCGGACATCGTGGCGCTTTCGCCCGACCATCCGGACCTCGCCGGGCGGACGGGCGACCGCTGGCTGGACAGCTGGGTGTTCGCCGCCGGCGGGGCGGCGGTGGCCGACGTCTGGCGGGCGGGCGAGCACGTGGTGCAGGGCGGCCGCCACCGGGCGCGCGAGCCGATCGAGGCGCGCTACCGCCAGGCGCTGGCGAGGCTCGTGGCATGACCGTCCGCGACGCCACCCTGCACAAGCGCATCCGCGCCGATATCTCCGACCGGATCCTCTCCGGCGCCTGGCCGCCGGGCCACCGGGTGCCGGCCGAGCACGAGCTGATGGCGCAGTACGGCTGCTCGCGGATGACCGTGAACAAGGCGCTGGCGCCGCTGGCCGAGAACGGGCTGATCGTGCGCCGGCGGCGCGCCGGCTCGTTCGTCTCGCGCCCGCGCATCCATTCGGCGGTGCTGGACATCCCCGACATCGCCGCCGAGGTGACCGGCCGCGGCGAGACCTACGGCTACGAGCTGCTGGCGCGGACCGAGCGGCGGGCGAGCGCCGCGGACTGCGCGGCGCTGGGGCTGGACGAGGCGGCGCGCGTGCTGGCGCTGCGCTGCCTGCACCGGGCCGGCGGCGCGCCCTTCGCGCTCGAGGAGCGGCTGATCAACCTGGGGGCCGCGCCGGAGGCGGCGGAGGTGGACTTCGCCCGCACCGCGCCGGGCGGCTGGCTCCTGGCGCACA
Source organism: Phenylobacterium sp. (assembly GCF_036821595.1). GTDB lineage: Bacteria > Pseudomonadota > Alphaproteobacteria > Caulobacterales > Caulobacteraceae > Phenylobacterium. The sequence continues at coordinate 14,706 of NZ_DAISJG010000036.1, read as the reverse complement.
TCCCCTGGACCGAGGCCGAGCACCGGATCAGCGCGGCCAATGTGGCGCCCGCCATGGCCCGGACCCTGCGGATCGCGCCCACCGCCGCCTGCCTGGTGCTGGAGCGGCGGACCTGGCGCGGGGCCGACCGCATCACCCATGTGCGGCTGACCTTCCCGGGCGAGGCCTACGACCTGGTGGCCCGCTTCGCGCCGTCAGCCGGGGAGCCCGGCTAGTCCCGCCGGAGCCGGCCGAGGAAGGTGAGGGCGAAGACGCCGAGCCCGGCGGCCACGGCCACGGGCGCCATGGCGTCGAGGACCTGGCCCGCCGACCAGCCGACGTGGCGCAGCTCGCCCGCCAGCAGCGGGCCGATGATCGAGCCGAACCGGCCGAAGCCCACCGCCGCCCCGGCCCCGGCCGCGCGAACGGCGGGGTCGTAGAGCATGGGGGCCAGGCTGTAGAGGGCGTACTGGGCGCCCAGGACCAGGAAGCCGGCGGCGGCGGACAGCGCCAGGATCGCGCCGACGTCCTCGGACCGGCCGAGGGCGAACATGGCGGCGGCGAGCGCGGCGTAGGCGACCAGCAGCGACCAGCGGAAGCCGGCGCGGTCGACCGCCAGGCCCAGCAGCAGGGCGCCCGCCACGCCCACGAGGTTGAACAGCAGCGAGGCGACCGCGCCGTCGGCGGCGGTGTGGCCCTTGGCGACCACCAGAGACGGGAGCCAGTTCAGCATCAGGTAGAGGACCAGCAGGGTCAGGATGTTGGCGGCCCAGAGCAGCAGGGTCGGGACTGCCCGGCCCTCGCCGAACAGGCCGTGCAGGACGCGCCGGTCGGCGTCCGGCCGCGCCGGCGGCCGGGTCTCCGGCAGCAGGAAGACGATCACCGGCACCAGCAGCAGGGGGATCACCCCGCCGGCGATGAACACCGTCCGCCAGTCGAGGCCTTCGCCCATCATCCGGGCCGCCAGGGACACCGCCGCGCCGCCGGCCGGCATGCCGCAGAACATGGCGCTGGTGGTGGCGCCGCGCCGTTCGGGGCGGCTGATCTCGCTGGCGATGGCGATCAGGTTGGGCAGGGCGCCGCCGAAGCCCAGGCCGGTGACGAAGCGGGCGGCGAGCAGGCTTTCGTAGTCGTGCGTCAGCCCGGTCCAGATGGAGCAGAGGCCGAAGCCGACCACGGAGGCGATCAGCACCGGCTTGCGGCCCGTGCGGTCGGCGAGCCAGCCGCCGGCGAAGGCGCCGATGACCAGGCCGACCATGGCGATGCTGGCGGCCCAGCCCTGCTGGTCGGCGGCGAGGCCGAGCTCCGGGACGAGCTGCGGCGCGGCGACGCCGAAGGCCTGGATGTCGTAGCCCTCGATGGCGGCGATCAGGAAGCAGATGGCCGTCACGGCGCCCGGGCCCAGCCGGCTTGCGGTCTTCCCCACGGATATCCTCCCCGAACGCCGTTCCGGCGGGGCGCATTGTGTTTCCCGGACGGGAGAGTCGTTCAACCTTCACGTAAGCGGAACCTGCGCCCTCGCCCGAAACGCTCCGCTATGGCAGGAAGGCGGCCGATGCGGACGTGGCGAAACCGGTAGACGCAGCAGACTTCTTTGGAGTGCCCGCGGGGAAATCCGCGGCGTAGAACCGCTCAAATTCGGGGAAAGCTGTCGCCAGATGGCATGCCGATCCCGAGCCAAGCCCGGGGGCTCCCCCGGGAAGGTGTAGAGACTAGACGGGCGGCGCCTAAACCCCGGGTTCCGGGGCATGGCGAAGGGATAGTCCAGACCACGAACGCCCGAGCGGCGGCGGCGAAAGCCGAAGTGGTACGAAAATCTGCTTTCCGAAAGGGAGTGTGGGTTCGAGCCCCACCGTCCGCACCACCCAACTGATCGAGGCGTGCTGCGTCACGCAGGTCGCCCCTCCTGGCCGCCCCAGGGCGCGGTGGGCGCGCGCCTGGCAGACATCGGAGGGCTGAGTGTCAGAACCTCGGCTGGCGCTGGCCGTTCCGGGAGGCGCCTGCGTTCGAATCGGGCGTGCGCCGGACCAGCCGGCGGGCGTGGCCCAAGGGAGGACAGTTCGATGGAAGACCAATCCACAATCCGCGAGGAACGACGGTCCTATTCGGCCGGACAGCCGGAGCACCCGCTCATTCCCGCAGGACGGGTGAGCGGCGCTGACGTCTACGGGGCGGAGGGCGAGAAGATCGGGCAGGTGGAGGACGTCGCCCTCGAAAAGGTCGAGGGCAGTGTGGCCTACGCGATCCTGAGCCTCGGCGGCTTCCTCGGACTGGGCGCCCGCTACCACCCCGTACCCTGGCGCATGCTTCGCTACGATGTCGAAAGGCGCGGCTATGTGATCCCCTGCACCAAGGACCAGCTCGAGAACGCGCCGACCATCGACCGCGAGGAACTCAGCGGCTGGGACGACGCCGCGCTCCGCGACGGCCTGTACGCCTACTACGGCCCCTACGGCGCGCACCCCTATTGGATGCCCTGATCGAAGGGGCGCGAGCGGCGCGCTGACGGCTCGCCCGGGCCGTCGGCGGCTTGCTCGTCCAGGTCGCCTCCCCGCGTGATCTTCAGCTTGCGTTCCGCAGCAGGAACAGGACCACCAGACCGATCCCGTAGATGGCCAGGACCGCGGCGCTGTCGAAGCCCATCCGCAGGACCGTGCGGTCGCGCCGTTCCACCAGGCCGACGACGTAGACCGCGCAGATCAGCGCCCCCAGGCAGGCGGCCACCACCGAGAAGGGACCGAGCGTGCCGAGCACCGGAGCCTCCCGGTAGAAGACGTCCACCAGGCCCAGGAGCGCCAGGTTGAACATGTTGCCGCCCAGGACGTCGCCCATCGCCATCTGCGGCCGCTTCAGCCGCACCGCGCCGATGGCGCTGGACAGTTCCGGCAGGGAGGTCGCGCCGCCGAGGAACACCGCCCCGAAGAAGCTGGCGCCGAGGCCGGTGCGCTCCGCGAGGCTTTCGCCGGAGCGGGTGAGAAGAAATCCGCCGACCAGGATCACCGCGCCCGTGACCGCCAGCAGCAGGACGAGCTTCGCGGGCGAGCCGGCGTCGTCCTGGCGGTCCTCGGTCTCGGACCGGTCCGGCGCGGGCGCGTCGGCCGGCCGCCACGTCGCGCCCCGGTTCATGGCCACCGCCGACATGAGGCACGCGGCGTAGGCCAGGAGGATGAGCACCGAGCCTGCGCCGACCCGGGTCCCGAACAGGTCCACGTCGCCGGCCGATATGGTGATGGCGATCAGCATCAGCAGGCCGATGTTCATGGCCGCATAGGCGAGCACGTCGGGGCGAGGCACGATCGAGGTGAGCGCCTCGCGCCCGACCAGGATGTCGACGAGCGCCAGCACGACGAGCTGCAGGGCCACGCCGCCGACCAGGTTGTTGGCCGCCAGGTCGCCCGATCCGCCGACGGCGGCCGTGATCGAGGTGGAGATCTCGGGCAGGGAGGTGATGCCGCCGAGAAGCAGCAGGCCGACGAGCGCCCCGCTGAGACCCGTGGCGGTGGCGAACCGGTCGGCGTAGCCGGCCAGCCGCGTGCCGGCGCGCCAGACGACGACGGCCGCCAGGAGGAAGATGGCCGCCGACATCCAGAGGGAGTCGCCGCCGCCCAGGATCGCGCCGAGCCCGCCCACGCCGTCCTCCCTAGTGGCCGACCAGGGCGGGGAGCCCCTGCCAGACGATGGCCACGAGGGCGACGACGGCGCCCAGACTGCTGAGAGAGCGCACGAACCGGTCGGTCTCGTCAGCCGATCGAAGCCGGCGGGCCGCGACGAACATGAGCGCCGCGCCGGCCGCGCATAGGAGGGTGAAGGCGCCCGTCGCGATCAGAGCCGCCGGGTCGTCCGGGCGGGCGACCACGTCGGCGACGCTGGCGATGCCGTAGACCCCCATGAAATGGGTCGCCCAGATCGCCAGGGGCCCCAGCAGAAACAGCCAGGGGCGCATGTCACCCGGCCCCCGGGAAGAGGCGCACCAGCAGGACGCCGAGGGCGCCCTGGGCGGCCGTGAAGACGAGGAACAGCGACACCGTGTCCAGGCTGGCGGGGCGGGACGGGTGCATGACCCCGGCGACGGCCCGCGCGGCGAGGAAGCCGGCCATGAGCAGCCCCGTCGCCAGGAGCACCGCCTGCCAGCTGAGAATGGCGAAGACCGTCGCGCCCTGGCTGCTGGCCGACGGGCGCAGGCCGGCCGCCGTCCAGGTCTGGAGGTCCACGGCCCAGGCGGAGAGCGCGAGCGCCGCGGCAAGGCCCATGAGCAGCGGGCCCCAAAGCCGCCCGTGTCCGCGGCGTCCGAGGCGCGGCGCGGCCAGGGCCAGGCCGGCGGAGACCGCGTAGGCCGCGACGATGGCGGCGAGCCACGCGAGCGCCGGCGGGTCGATCCACAGGTCCGGCCGGCGGCTCCAGAGGAAGACGTAGCTGAAGCCGGCCATCAGGAAGACCATCCCGGCGACCGTCAGCAGCACGACCATGGCCCACCAGCCGTGGCTGGCCGGGCCGGTGACGTAGGTGGGCACGCGGATGCCCGCGCCGATGTCGATGTCCGTGGCCGGCATCGGCCGGTCGGTCTCCCACATCCAGCGCAGGACGCAGATCACCGCCAGGACGCCGCTCACGACGCCGGGCCAGTAGGCCTGGATGGTGAGCAGCAGGAAGAAGCCGGCGGTGAACACCGCGCCCAGCACAGGCCAGGCCGAGGGGCCGGGCATGCTCTGGACGTACTGCGGCTCGGCCCGCAGCGGGCTGGTGATGATGGTCTCACGCAGCCCCGTGGCCGTGCGCGGCAGGAAGTAGCGGCCCTCCTCCACGTCGCGCGACAGGTCGGGGTCATCCCAGAGCGGATAGCGGCCCTGCACGCGGGGGATCGAGCGGGTGGAGTAGAGGCCGGTCGGCAGCCACTCCAGGGTGCCGGCGCCGAAGACGTTGCCGGCCTCGTCGCCGGCCGTGAACCGGAAGTTCCGAACGAGGTCGACGATGAACAGCAGCACGCCGGCGGCCAGGAGGAAGGCGCCGACCGTCGACATGAGGTTCGGCAGCTCCCAGCCGCGGCCGGGCAGGTAGGTGTAGACCCGCCGCGGCATCCCCATCAGGCCGGTGAGGTGCATGGGCAGGAAGGCCACGTGCATGCCGGTGAACATCAGGCCGAACACCCAGCGCCCCACCCGCTCGGAGAGCGCCCGGCGGCTGATCATCGGCGTCCAGTAGTAGAAGGCGGCGAACAGCGGGAAGACCATGCCGCCGATCAGGACGTAATGCAGGTGGGCGACGATGAAGTAGGTATCGTGCGCCTGCCAGTCGAAGGGGACCATCGCCACCATCACGCCGGTCAGGCCGCCCATGACGAAGACGACCATCGACCCCACGATGAACAGCGCGGGCGTGGTCCAGCGGATGCGGCCGCCGGCCAGGGTGGCGATCCAGGCGAAGACCTGGACCCCCGCGGGCACGCTGACCGCCATGCTGGCCGCCGAGAAGAAGCTGACCGAGATGGTCGGCATCCCGGTGGCGAACATGTGGTGGGCCCAGACCCCGAAGCTGATGAAGCCGGTGGCCAGCAGCGCGAGGACCACGAGCCGGTAGCCGACCAGGGGCGTTCGCGCGACGGTCGCCACCATCATCGACATCAGCCCCGCGGCCGGCAGGAAGATGATGTAGACCTCGGGATGGCCGAAGAACCAGAAGAGGTGCTGCCACAGGAGCGGGTCGCCGCCCAGCAGCGGGTCGAAGAACGGCCAGCCCAGCGCCCGCTCCAGCTCCAGCAGCAGGGTGCCCAGGATGATCGCCGGGAAGCCGATGATGATCATCGCGGCGAAGACCAGCATGGCCCAGGCGAACATCGGCATCTTGTCGAGGGTCATGCCCGGCGCGCGGGTCTTCAGCACGCCCACGATGATCTCGATGGCGCCGGCGATGGCGCTGATCTCGATGAAGCCGATGCCCAGCAGCCAGAAGTCGGCGTTGATCCCTGGTGAGAAGGCCTTGCTGGTCAGCGGCGGGTACATGAACCAGCCGCCGTCGGGGGCGAGGCCGAAGAAGATCGAGGCGAAGAAGCAGAGCCCTCCCACCAGGTAGGCCCAGAAGGCGTAGGCCGACAGCCTCGGGAACGGCAGGTCGCGCGCCGCCAGCATCTGGGGCAGCAGCAGCACGCCCAGCGCCTCCACGGCGGGCACCGCGAAGAGGAACATCATGACCGTGCCGTGCATGGTGAAGACCTGGTTGTAGGTCTCCTGCGGCAGCACCCCGTTCAGCGGCAGGGCGAGCTGGACGCGCATCACCAGCGCGAGCGCGCCGGCCAGGACGAAGAACAGGAAGGCCGCGCCGACGTAGTAGACGCCGATGTAGTTGTTGTTGACGACGGTGAGCCGGCCCCAGCCGGTGGGCGCGCGCCAGACCCGCTCGAGCTCCTCCAGCTCGCCCGCGGGCCTGGGCCCCTCCGTCGGGAAGCGGTCGAACAGCCTGGGGTCGAAGCCGGTTTCCGAGGTCATCGGCGGCTCGCCAGATAGGCCGCGAGGGCGCGCAGGTCCTCGCCCGCCAGCATCTTGTACGGCGGCATGCGGTTCCCCGGCTTGATGGCCTGGCTGTCCGAGATCCAGCCGGCGAGGGCGCCCTGGTTGTTGGCGAGGATGCCCGCCCCGAGGGAGCGGCGCGCGCCGACATAGGTGAGGTCCGGCCCCGCCAGGCCGTTGGCGGGCGTGCCGGCGATCGCGTGGCAGGCGCCGCAGCCCGCCTGGCCGAACAGCTGGGCGCCGCGCGCCTCGAGCGGGGTCGCCGCCGGCGCGGGTCCGCGCAGCCGCGCGGCCCGCCAGCGCTGGAACTCGTCCGCCGGATGGGCGACCACCACGAAGCCCATCAGGGCGTGCGGGCCGCCGCAGTACTCGGCGCACTGGCCGGCGAAGACGCCGGGCCGGTCGGCCTGCAGGCGCAGGATGTTCCGCCGGCCGGGGATCATGTCGAGCTTGCCGCCCAGGCGCGGGACCCAGAAGCTGTGGATCACGTCGGCGGCCTCCAGCTCGAGGGTCACAGGCTGGCCCACCGGGATGTGCAGCTCGTTGGCGTCGAGCATCATGGGGCGGCCCTGGCCGTCGAGGTAGGCGACACGCCACCACCACATCTCGCCGGTGACGCGGATCCGCATCTCGCCGGGCTGGGAGGGCTGCGAGAGCTGCTGGGTGGCGGTGAGCCCGTAGACGAGGATCCCCGTCAGCACGACCACCGGGAAGGCGAGGCCGCCGATCCAGATCACCCGCTCCCGCGCCAGGCGCGCCCGCCACCGCTCGCCGCCGAACAGCGCCACCGCCAGCACGCCGAACACGATCAGCATGACCGCCAGGCCCATGCCGAAGAGCACCCAGCTCAGGGTGGCGGTCACGCCGCCCATCGGCCCCGCCGGGTCGAGCGGCGGCGGCGGCCAGCCGCGCAGCGCCTCAGCGAGCGTCGAGCGTATAGAGGTAGGCTGCGACATCGCGGGCCTCCGGCTCGGTCAGGGGCATGGCGGGCATGCCGGTCTGTGGCGAAAGGGACGGGGCGTCGCGCACCCAGCGGATCAGGATGTCAGGCCGGTTCGGGAAGCGCCCGGCGATCAGGGAGCGGTCGCCGAACCCCTCCAGCGACGGGCCCACGCGCCCTCGGGGCCAGGCGACGCCCGGGATCACATGGCAGGCGCCGCAGCCGAGGTCCGCGATCACCGTCCGGCCGCGGCCGGGGTCTCCGCCGGCCACGGGCGCCGGGCTGACGTTCGTGTCGCCGCAGCCGCCCAACCCGCCGGTCGTCAGCGCCAGCGCGAGAATCGGCCCCGGCGCGCTCCAATGGCGCATGTCCCCGTCTTTCCCCAGCGCGCGGCGGCAGCGCCACGCTCCCTGCCTGGAGGGAACCGCTCAGCTTGCATCGTGTTCCAAGCTGATGGGCTTTCTGCGCCGTCACGCACGTCGCGCGGCGCCGTTCGCGGCCGCCTGCGCCGTCATGGCCCTGGCCGGCTGTGCGCCGGCCGCCGCCCCGCATTCCCCGTTCACCGCCACGGGCGAGGTGATCGCCATGGGCGGCGGACCGGCCGGCGCGACCCGCGCCTGCTTCACCTGCCACGGCCTCGGCGGCGAGGGCGACGGGGCGTTCAGCCCCCGGCTGGCCGCCCTTCCGGTCGGCTATCTCCAGAAGCAGCTCGAGGACTACGCCACCGGACGCCGCCCCGATCCGGTGATGGGGCCGATCGCCGAGGCCCTGAGCGCGGCCGACCGCGCGGCGGTCGCCGCCTACTATGCCGGGCTGCCGGCGGCGGCGGACGGCGCGACCCGGGCGCCGGACCCGCGGGGCGAGGCGCTGTTCCGGCGACCGCGGGCGGGGCAGGCCGCCTGCGCCGCCTGCCACGGGGAGGACGGCGCCGGCGTCGGGCTCGGCAACCCGCCGATCGCCGGACAGCCGGAGGCCTATGTGGTCGAGCAGCTGCGGCGGTGGCGGAAGGGCGAGCGGCGGAACGATCCGCTGGGCCTGATGGCGGCGGCCTCCCGCGGGCTCACCGACGAACAGATGCGAACGCTTGCCGGATACGTCGCGGCCCTGCCGCCACGAACCGCTCCAGCCGACGCACCCCCGGCAGCATCCCCCTGAGCACGTCGTCGCGGTCGACGAACTCGTGCTTCACCGTGGCGCCGACATGCATGGGGATCAGCAGCAGCAGCCCGACGATGAGGACCATGTGCACCTGCTCGGCCCAGGCTTCGATCGCCCAGCGGTGGGGCTCGGAGAGGCCGGCCAGCGGCAGCAGCGGCCAGGGCGCGACCCCGGCGACGGAAAGGCCCTGTTCGCGCGCCGTGGCCGAGAGCATCGCCCACCCGCTGAGCGGCAGGCCCAGGAGGCAGACGTAGAGGGTCACGTGGGTCAGGTGGGCGGCCGTGCTCTGCCAGCCGGGCTTGTCGGCGTCGTTCCGCGGCCCCGGGATCAGGATGCGCCAGGTCATCCGCGCGAGGGTGAGCACGAAGATCAGCAGCCCGACCTGGCTGTGCAGTTCGTAGGCCTCCAGCTTGTCGTAGCCCACCGGCAGGCGGCCGGTGCGCCAGCCCCACCACAACTGGAAGAGGATCAGCCCCGCGACGGTCCAGTGGAAGGCGACGCCGACCGGCGAGTAGCGCCGCTCGCGGGTATGTCCCCGGGCCCAGCGCCGCACGCGCTCCAGCATCACGCCGCCGCCTCGGGCCGGCGCTCGGCGGCGCCCAGCCAGCGGCCGATGCGCGCGAGCGCCGGCAGCAGATAGGCCAGGGCCATCGGGGCCCACATGATCAGGCCGGCGAGCTGCTGGTCCTCCAGCGGGTCCAGTCCCCAGGCGAAGGTGGTGGCCAGGTGCGGCCCGTAGAGCGGCTGGGCGGCGAAGGTGATCAGGGCGCCGAGCAGGCCGGTCAGCATCATGGAGACCAGCAGGGCTCCGGCGGCGGCCAGCGGATGGGCGGCCCTGGCAGCGGACCAGAAGGCCACCGCCGCGCCGAGGAGGGTCGCCTCCATCAGCCAGTAGCGGGCGTCGCCCGCCAGGGCCCAGGCGTAGGGCGCGGGGGCGTGCCAGAACCAGATGACCAGCGCCTGGATCACCGTCGCCGCCAGGAGGCCGCGGCGCAGGCGGGGAAGGGCGGCCGCCAGCAGCGGGGCCGCCACCACCAAGAGCAGGGCGTGGTGCGTCACGCGCGCGGAGAACAGGGCCGAACTGAGCGCGCAGAGCGGGGTGACGAAGGCCAGCGCCAGGACCGCGACGCCGGCCACGGCGTACCGGTCGGCGCCGCGCTCCGGGTTCCGGGCCAGCCGGTGGATCGCCCACACGACGGCCAGGAAGGCGAGGACCCAGACGTCGAGGTTCCAGCTGGCGGCGAGGCCGGCCGGCGTGGGCGGTGGGCCGCAATAGGGGATGGCGTCCTCGGGGAGCACGGCTGACGGTTCCTGAACCCGGCGAACTCCGAACAGCCGGAGCCTCCAGGGGTTCCAAGTTCACAATTGCTCGCGGCGCGAGGTTATCAGGGAACGCTCACGGCGCCGCTCGGTTCTCCACAGGATGACAGATAAAAAGGGAGCGGCGGGATGAGGGAACGCGCGTCCGGGCTTTCGCGCACGCCAGGTGCGTGGGCGGCCTTGGCCCTGGGAGGACTCCTCCTCCTGATCGGGATCATACTGGCCGCCGGCGGGCTATGGCTGGCGGTGCTCGGCGGCTCCTACTACTACCTTGCGGCCGGCGTCGGCGTCGGCGTGGCCGGCGTGATGATCATGCGCCGCAACCTGCTCGGGCTGTGGATCTATGTCGCGGTCTTCCTCGCCACCCTGGCCTGGGCGGTGTGGGAGGTCGGGCTGCAGGGCTGGCCGCTCGTGCCCCGGCTGGCCGGCCCGCTGGTCCTCCTGGCGCTGGTGCTCGCCGCCGCCCCGCTGCTGGGCGACGGCCGTCGCGGCCGCCAGATCGCGCTCGGAGGGCTCGCCGCGGTGGCCGCGCTGCTGGTGGCCGGCGGGGTCACCGTCGCCCTGGCCAGCCGGGGGCCGGCTCCCCGGAGCCTGCCGGCCGCCGTGCAGAGCATGGCGGATCCATCGCCTCTGGCCGCCGGCAGCGACTGGCCCGCCTACGCCGGGACCCAGAGCGCCCGCCACTATTCCCCCCTCGGCCAGATCACGCCCGACAACGTCGGCAAGCTGGAGCGGTTCTGGGTGGCGCACACGCGCGACCTGCCCAAGGACATGAAGGACAACAAGTACGGCGCGGAGACGACGCCGCTGAAGGTGGGCGACACCCTCTACCTCTGCTCGGCGACGAACATCCTGATGGCGCTGGACGCGGCCACCGGCCGGGAGCGCTGGCGCTACGATCCCAAGGTGTCGCAGGAGTGGATCCCGTACACGGCCGCCTGCCGCGGCGTGAGCTATTTCGCCGACACCGCCGCGCAGCCTGGCGCCGAGTGCGCAGCCCGGATCATCGAGGGCACCCTCGACGGCCGCCTGATCGCCGTGGACGCGCACACCGGCCGGCCCTGCTCCGGCTTCGGGCGGGGCGGGCAGGTGGACATGAAGGTGGGCATGGGGCCCGTGGTCCCCGGCATGGTCTCGATCACCTCGCCGCCGGTGATCGTGCGCGGCGTCGTGGTCACCGGACACCAGGTCCTCGACGGCCAGAAGAACGACGCGCCCTCGGGGGTGATCCAGGGCTTCGACGCGCGCACCGGCGAGCAGCGCTGGGCCTGGGACCTCGGCCGCCCCGGCCAGACCGCGCCGGTCGGGCCGGACGGGATGTACACCCGCGGCACGCCGAACATGTGGACGATCGCCTCCGGCGACGAGGCGCTCGGGCTCGTCTACCTGCCGATGGGCAACTCGGCCGTCGACTACTGGAGCAGCGACCGCTCGCCCGAGGAGAACCTTTTTTCCACCGCCCTCGTGGCGCTGGACGTGACCACCGGCCAGCCCGTCTGGCGCTTCCAGACGGTGCACCGCGACGTCTGGGACTACGACCTCGGGTCCCAGGCCACGCTCGTCGACTTCCCGGCGGCGGGGGGCTCCACGCCGGCGCTGGTGCTCGCCAGCAAGCAGGGCGACATCTACATCCTCGACCGCCGGACCGGCCGGCCGCTGACGCGGGTCGAGGAGCGGCGCGTGCCGCAGGGCGGGGTGGAGCCGGCGCAGCGCACGCCGACCCAGCCGTTCTCCGCCTACCACACCCTGGCCAAGGCCGACCTGCGGGAGAAGGACATGTGGGGCATGTCGCCGATCGACCAGATGGCCTGCCGCATCCAGTTCCGGCGGGCCGAGTACCGCGGCATGTACACCCCGCCGACGAGCGACCGGCGCTGGATCCAGTATCCCGGCTACAACGGCGGGTCGGACTGGGGCGGCGTGGCCGTGGATCCGGTCCGCGGCGTGATCGTGGCGAACTACAACGACATGCCCAACTACAACCGGCTCGTGCCCAGGGCGGAAGCCGACCGCAAGGGCTGGGCGCCCCGCGGGGAGGCTCGCGGCGGCGGCATGGGCTCGGGCGCGGAGGGGGCCGGCGATCCCCAGGCGGGAACGCCCTTCGCCATCGACGTCAACGCCGGCTGGCGGATGCCCTTCACCAAGCTGCTCTGCAAGCAGCCGCCCTACGGCGGCCTCCGGACCATCGACCTGCGGACCGGACGGACCCTGTGGGACCGGCCGATCGGCGATGCGCGCCGGAACGGGCCGTTCGGCATCGCCTCGCGCCTGCCGATCACGATCGGGACGCCGAACAATGGCGGACCGCTGGTGACGGCCGGCGGCGTGGTCTTCCTCGCGGCGACGACCGACAACGTCTTCCGCGCGATCGACCTGCGCACGGGCAAGGTCCTGTGGCAGGACGAGCTGCCCGCCGGCGGGCAGGCGACGCCGATGACCTACGAGGCGAACGGCCGCCAGTACGTGGTGATCATGGCGGGCGGACACCACTTCATGGAGACGCCCATCGGCGACGCCTTGATCGCCTACGCCCTGCCGGGCAGCTGAGGCGGCGCCTGGCCCGCTTCGGCGCTAGGCGTCGAAGCGGGGCGGGAAAAGGATCGGCACGCGCCAGGCGGAGAGCGCCTCGCCAAGCGCCGTGAGGTCGCCGGCCGGGTCGAGGAACACCGAACGGGGCGCGACGATCAGGTCGCACCGGTGATCGGCGAAGTACTGCGCCAGCGTCTCCACGACACCTTCGCAGGCCGAACCGCCACCCGGATCGTCCGACGGCACCGAAGCCACGTCGAAGGAGAGCCCGTGGAGCAGGGGGTGGCTCGCCAGGAAGCCGGCGTAGCCGCGGGTGGGGCGACGTTCGTCGAACAGGATCAGGGCGCGACGGCCTGGCAGGTGGAGCTTGGGCGCGACGCAGACCGCCGGCTCCAGGTGGCGGAGCAGACGCTCGATGTTGTCGCCGAGGCCGGAGGACTGGCGCTCGGAGGAGAGCCCACGGCGGCCCACGACCACGCAGCTGGCGGTGCGGGAGAGCCGCGCGGCGATCGGCAGGAAGGGACCGTCGGCGGTGAACAGCTCCTGCACCTGGGCGCCGTTCTCGGACAGGCGGGCCGCGGCGTCGCGGACCACGGGGTCGCTGAGGCTGCGGCGCGGACCGTGCGGGCGCGGCGGCCCGCCGGCGCCGCCGTGCCGGTCGGCGGGGGGCTCCTCGACGTGAAGCAGCTCCACGCCCACGCGCAGGCGCGCCGCCAGGGTCGCCGCATGGTCGCAGACGCTGCCGAGATAGCTCGATCCGTCGATGCAGGCGATCACCGGCCCCTCGGCGGACTCCATCATGCAGCGGTCCCGGCGCGGTCCTTCAGATAGGCGCAGCAGACGCCCCAGTTGGCGCGGAGCGCCTGGCCCAGCGTGCGACCGTCGCGCTCGCCGGCAAGCCGTTCCCCGATCAGCGCGAGCTCGACGCCGGTCTGAGCCACATAGGCGAGGGCCTCGCGAGCCGACCTCGCCGGCCCGACGACGTCGTATCCGAGATCGCTCAGCGTCGGGACGATATCATCCAGGAACTGCCTGTCCGCATGCGCCACCAGGACCGCCTTGCCGTTCATCTTGCCTCCATAGCTCCACCGGAAACGCATAAACATCGTGGAGCGATCAATCGAGGCAACTGAACTTGGTGTGAGGCCGGGGCGCGGCGCGTTTCAGGACCCCGGGCGGGACTCCGACCCGTCGGTCCAGAGGCCCTCGGCGTCCAGCTGGCGCAGGGCGCCCAGCAGTTCCCGGAAGACGTCCGAGGCGCGGTTGAGCTCGCCCAGGTTGCTCCGGGAGATGGTCTCCAGCTTGGCCTCCGCAGCAGGCGTGAGCCGCAGGATGACCCGCCGGCGGTCGCCCGGCGAAGTCTCGCGGATCACCAGGTCGCGCTCGACCAGCCGGGCCACGAGGCCGACGGCGCTGTGGTTCTTGATCAGCAGGCAGTCGGCGAGCTGGCCGATGGACATCGGGCCGGGGCCGGCGTGGGCCCGGATGGCGAGCAGGGCCTGGTGCTGCTGGGGCGTCAGCTCAAGGGCCCGCGCCCCGGCCTCGCTGAACGCCAGGAACTTGCGCAGGGCGTGCCGGAACGCGCCGAGGGCCTGGTAGTCCGCCGCCGTCAGCCGACGTGACCGGCGCGGAGGCGCTATGGACGCGGGAGCGTTCGACACGGGTTTCTACCTGGCGTCCGCATGGCTGCTACTCTGCTCTTCCTGCACCAATCGCCGAGCCGTCGCTAGGTTGCGCGGCCGCCGCGAAGCCGTGTCGGACGAGCAGAGCCGACCCGGCGGATGCCGATCCCGTGATCGCGGGAACAGACCGGAAGCCCGGCCGCTCCGCAGGGCGATGACTCCGGCAGAGAACATGACGCCGGCCGCCGCCGCGGCGCGGGTCGCGGGGGCTGCGCCCGGCGCCCAGGGGACGTGATGATCGGGACGGCCAGATCGGCGCTGGACTACGCCTCCTTCGGCCTGGAGCTGGCCGGCGTCTCCGTGATCGTCGCGGGCGCGGTCGTGGCCACCTTCGCCTACCTGCGCGACCCGCAAGGCCTCGTCGGCGGATACGACCGCTACCGGGCGAACCTCGGGCGCGGCATCCTGCTGGGCCTGGAGCTCCTGGTCGGGGCGGACATCATCTCCACCGTCAGCGCGCCCCTGACCTACGAGAGCGTCGGCCTGCTGGCCGCCATCGTGCTCATCCGGACCTTCCTCAGCTTCTCGCTGGAAACGGAGATCAAGGGACGTCTGCCCTGGCGGGGGAAGGACAAGGACGAGGGGGCGTGAGCGGGCG